>WYBR01000062.1 GCA_011525805.1 Vicinamibacteraceae bacterium | reverse complement strand
TGCTGGCCCTCGCGACGTCCACGCATGATGCAAGCCTCCGTGCCGGTGTCGCCGCACTCTACGCGCCCTCCACCCGTGCGGTTGCATCGAATACCATCAGAAAGTTGAGTTCCTTAGCGGCCTGCTAGGCATTAGGGTGAGGTGCCGCGGCGCGTGTTTAGCCGCGGCCCGGAGGCTCTGCGCAGGGGAGCGCGCGGGCCGGCAGGAGTGCTCACTCGCTGAATCGCATGCGGCGGCGCGCATTGCGCGTGCGCACGAGCGTCCACAAGTCGCGCGACTTGGTTCGATGCGACGACGCGCGGCGAAACTTTCGGCTGCCGCCGACGGCCATTGAAGCGGCTCGAGACGTGGCGCGAGAAGTTGCCCCGTGGAGAATGATCTCCTCGATGCGATCGAAGGGGAAGTCGCCGGTGACTTCGCTGCGATGCAGTCGAATGCTGTGCAGCGTCGGCGGCTCGCTGCTCTGCGTCAGGCCGTCGTCGATGATCTGCTCGCCCTCAGCGCTCTCGCCGAAGCAGTGGAGGCGCCAGCGCACGTTTGTGAGGTCGCAGTCCCAGCCGAGGAATGTCCCGGCGAGCGGCATTGGCTCGCAGATGATCGTGCCGCGGCGGATGAACAGCGGCACTTCATCGATCGCCGCGCGCCGCTCGAAGCGAGCGCCTCCCTTCACCCACCGGCCCGCGCTGAGGTCAAACCACTGCCCCGGCGGCAGGAGGACTTCGCGCTTCGTCGCCCCTTGATGCACGACCGGCGCGACGACGATGTTCCCGCCCAGCGCGTACGTGTCGGCGACGTCGCGGTATCGGCGATGGTCGCTGAAATAGCACAACGGCCGGACGATCGGCTCGCCCGTGAGAATGTGCCGGGCGAACTCGGTGTAGAGCAGTCCGAGCAGGCGGTAGCGCAGGTTGATCGTCTCGCGGATGATCGCGCCCGTGCGCGGCCCGAAGCGCCACGGCTCCTGGTTGATGCTCTCGATGTGCGAGTGGTTGCGGAAGAAGGGAAAGAGGAGGGCGGCCTGGTGCCAGCGGGTGAGAAGTTCCGCCGTCGTGTCATCCATGAAGCCGCCGATGTCGGCGCCGTTGAACGACACGCCGCTGAGTGCGAGGTTGAGTGTCTCGGGGATGCTCATGCGCAGGTGGTCCCAATTGGAGGCGTTGTCGCCGGTCCAGACGGCGGCATAGCGCTGAATGCCCGTCGAGGCGGAGCGCGTGAGGATGAAGGGGCGCGTTTTCGCGTCGTGCCGGGCAAAGCCTTCTCGCGTCGCCTGGGCCATGAAAGTGCCGTAGAGGTTGTGCAGGCGGCGGTGCTCGACGGCGCCGCGATGGAAGAGCATGTCCTGCACGTCGGACTTGCCCGCGGCAGGGTCGTTCATGTCGTTCCAGACGCCCGAGACGCCGCGCGACAGGTGCTGCGCAACGAGTTGCGCCCACCATTGGCGCGTCTCCGGCAACGAGAAGTCGGGAAAGACGCAGCGCCCCGGCCAGACCATCCCGACGAAGTGCCTTCCCGACGGCGCGCGGCAGAAGAGGTCGGCTTCCACGCCGGCGCGATAGGTTGGATCAGTCTCATCGATCGCCACGCCGGGATCGATGATCGTCACGAGGCGCACGCCGCGCTCGCCCATCCACGCGGCGAGGCGCTCGGGCGAAGGAACGCGCCTGGCGTTCCAGGTGAAGAGCCGGTAGCGGTCCATGTAGTCGATGTCGAGCCAGAAGCCGTGCAGGGGGATGTCGTGCTCGATGAACCCCTCGACAATCTGTCTGTACACGCGCTGCGAGTCGTAACCCCAGCGGCACTGGTGGTTTCCGAGCGACCAGAGCGGCGGGAACGGCGGCGTGCCGGTGAGGCGCAGCACCTTGGCGCAGACCTCGCCCATCGTGGCGCCGGCGACGAAGTAGAAGCGCGCCTCGCCGCAGTACGTTCCGAAGAAGAGCGACTCGGAAAGGCCGAAGTCCTTCGTCTGGCAGTTGAACCACGCCGGGCCGGAGTTGTCAATGAGCACGGCAGCCCAGGCGGTGCGGCCGCCGGCGCTTCGGGCCGGCCATATGGCGAGGGGGATCGAGCAGTACGCCGGGTCGTAGTCGTCGCGGCGGAAAGAGTCGGGCAGGTCGGCGCAGACATCGAGGTTCCAGAACTTCATCCGCCGGCCGTTCTTGTTGAGCGGGCCGGTCTTCTCGCCGAAGCCGTAGAACGGAGTGTCGCGCGGCAGCGGCAGCGAGAGGCCGCACGCTTCGCCGTTCAGCCCGATGATCTGCGTCGAGTGCATGGGGATGAGCGGCACGCGGTCGCCTGCGGCATTGGTCCATTCGAGGCCGAGCGTGAACCGATCGGTGGTCAGCGTCAGCGACGCGCCGGCGCCGGTGATGGTGAGGCCTCGCGAATGCATCTCCACGTCGGCGCCTCGGACCGCCGGGGGCACGGCCGCGAGCGGCGGCGCGTGTCGCGGTGACTCGGCGCCGGCGCGGTTGATGGTCAACTCGAAGAGGCTGCCTTCGAGCAACCGCAGCGCCACGCTCGCGGCGTCGCTTTCGAGCACGATACGGCCGCCCTCGGCCGTCGAATTCTGGCGCAGACGCAGGTCCGCGATCGGATCGAGAACAAAAGGGCTGGGCTGCTGCTGCGGGTGCATGGTCTGGTCGCTGGTGGGGTTCGACTCAAGGTCGCCGCGGGAGCCGGAGTTGCGGCGCGAGCATGGTAGGCGATCGCGCGTTCTGGTCGGCCTGCAGTGGCGTCGTCGGGTGAACACCCGTAATCTCCGCGGCGTCAAGCGCGGTTCCTCAACACATGAATCACCGCCGGTTGGACGGCGGGTGGAACCGTGCTAGATTAGTCTGGCGCCGCGAAAGCCGGCGCCGCCGACCGACCACCCCGTTTGCCGGAGTTTGCCATGCCCGGATCGAGTTCGCACCCTTTCCACGCCCGGGCGACGCTCAAGGTCGCCGGCCGTTCGCTGCAGTACGCCTCGCTGCCCGCGCTCGCGGGTCAGGGGCTGGGCCGCGTCGACACGCTGCCCTACTCGATCCGCGTCCTGCTCGAAGCGTGCCTGCGCAACTTTGACGGCTACATCGTGTCGGAAGATGACGTGCGGGCCATCGCCAATTACGACGCGCGGAACGTCGGCGAGGTGGAGATTCCGTTCATGCCCGGCCGCGTGGTCCTGCAGGACTTCACCGGCGTGCCGGCGGTGGTCGATCTCGCGGCGCTGCGCAGCGCGATGCAGCGCGTGGGAGGCGATCCGAAGAAGGTCAATCCCCTCGTGCCCTGTGATCTCGTCATCGATCACTCCGTGCAGGTTGATGCCTTCAACTCCGGCGTGGCGCTCACCATCAACAGCGAGAAGGAGTTTGAGCGCAACACCGAGCGCTACGAACTGCTCAAGTGGGCGCAGGGGGCGTTTGACAACTTCCGCGTCGTGCCGCCGGCGACGGGCATCGTCCACCAGGTCAACCTCGAGTACCTGGCGAAGGTCGTCTGGGAGAAGGATGGCGTGATCTATCCCGACAGCCTCGTCGGCACCGACAGCCACACGACGATGATCAACGGCCTGGGCGTGGTCGGCTGGGGCGTGGGGGGCATCGAAGCCGAGGCCGTCATGCTCGGCCAGCCGATCTACATGCTCATCCCGGAAGTCGTGGGGATGAAACTCACCGGCCGCCTCCCCGCCGGAGCGACCGCCACCGACCTCGTGCTCCGCGTGACGGAGATTCTCCGCACGCACGGCGTGGTGGGGCGGTTCGTCGAGTTTTTCGGCCCGGCGCTCGATCATCTCGCCGTCGCCGATCGCGCCACGATCGCCAACATGGCGCCAGAGTATGGCGCGACGATCGGCTTCTTCCCCGTGGATGGCCAGACGCTGCGCTACCTGCGCCTCACCGGCCGCGATGAGCGACTTGTCGAGACGGTGGAGGCGTACTACAAGGCGCAGGGACTGTGGCGCGACGATTCGAAGAAGATCACCTACAGCGCCAGCCTCGAACTCGATCTCAACTCGATTCAGCCCTCGATCGCCGGGCCGCGCCGCCCGCAGGACCGCATCACGCTCACCGACGCCCGCTCGCAGTGGAACCGCGACCTGGCGGACGTCTTCGGCAAATGCCCGGAGGCGGCCCAGACGACCCGGAACAACTGGGCGAGCGAGGGCGGCACGGCCGTCGCCGCGGCGCCGGCCGTCGCGTGCGCCGAGCCGGAGGCTGAAGGCGTTCCCGTCGAGTACGACGGCGCGCGCTTCCGCCTCAGGCACGGCCACGTCGTGATCGCCGCGATCACCAGTTGCACCAACACGAGCAACCCCTCGGTGATGATCGGCGCCGGACTGCTGGCCCGCAACGCCGTGAAGCGCGGCCTGAAGCGCAAGCCGTGGGTCAAGACCTCGCTCGCCCCCGGCTCCAAGGTCGTCACCGAATACCTCAACGCGTCGAATCTCATGCATGATCTTGAGGCGCTTGGCTTCTACCTCGTGGGCTACGGCTGCACGACGTGCATCGGCAACAGCGGTCCGCTGCCCGAGCCGATCAGCAACGCCATCAAGGAAGGCGACCTCGTCGCGGCCGCGGTCCTCTCGGGCAATCGCAACTTCGAGGGGCGCATCAGTCCGGATGTAAGGGCGAACTACCTCGCCTCCCCGCCGCTGGTCGTCGCCTATGCAATCGCCGGGACGATGGACATCGACCTCGCCGTCGATCCGATCGGCAAGGATGATCAGGGCCGCAACGTGTACCTCAAGGACATCTGGCCATCCCAGGATGAGATTAACCGGGCGGTCGAGCAGTTCGTCACGCGAACGCAGTTCATCGAGCAGTACGCGAACGTGTTTGGAGGTTCGGAGGAGTGGCGGGCGATCGACGCGGGAAGCGGGTCGATCTATCAGTGGGAAGAGGCTTCGACTTACGTGCAGGAGCCGCCGTTCTTCGTGGACATGCCCGCGAAGCCGCAGGCGGTGAAGGCGGTCCGCGGCGCGCGGTGTCTCGTCAAGGTCGGCGACAGCGTGACGACGGACCACATCTCTCCGGCCGGGTCTATAAAGAAGGACTCGCCTGCGGGGAAATTTCTGATCGAGCACGGCGTGCCGGTGAGCCTGTTCAACTCCTACGGCTCGCGGCGCGGCAACGACCGCGTAATGGTGCGCGGCACCTTCGCCAACGTGCGGGTCAAGAACCAGCTCGCGGGCGGCAAGGAGGGGGGCTTCACGAGGTACCTCGGCAAGTCCGACGGCGTGAAGACCGGCGAGATCACGACCATCTTCGAAGCGGCCGTCGCCTACGGCGCCTGCCAGACTTCGGAGCCGTCAATCAAGCGCCGGTCCGACGGGACGGCGCTGGTGATTCTCGCGGGCAAGGACTACGGAATGGGTTCAAGCCGCGACTGGGCCGCGAAGGGCACTTTCCTCCTCGGCGTGCAGGCGGTCATCGCCGAGTCCTTCGAGCGCATCCACCGCAGCAACCTCGTGGGCATGGGCGTCCTGCCGCTGACATACCAGGATGGGCAGACGGCGGCGTCGCTGGGCCTCGACGGCACGGAGACCTTCGACATTGAGGTGGACGACTCGATCAGGCCCCGGCAGGATGTGAAGGTCCGCGCCAAGCGGGCAGACGGCAGGTGGATCGAGTTCACCACGACCTGCCGCATCGACACGCCCGTGGAGGTCGAGTACTACCGCAACGGCGGGATTCTGCACACCGTCCTGCGCAAGATGGCGTCGTCGTAGGAGGCGCAGCGAGATCATGCACTGATTGATGGTTGCTACGCCAATCCGCGCAGCGCCGCGCCGATGCCGTAGGCCATCGCCGCCGCGGCGCCGCCGATGAGGAGCGTCTCGACGCCCGAGCGCCACCAGGATTCGCCGACGAAAGGCGCCTTGATGGCGCCGACGATGAAGAACGCCAGACCCGTCATGGCCGCGCTGCACGCGAAGACGCCGCCGCCGAGCACGCCCGGCGCGAGCAGGTCTGTCACATAAGGCAGCAAGGGAATGAAGCCGATCACGAGGAATGCGATGAAGGTCGTCCACCCCGCTCGCCAAGGTGAGACGCCTTCGAGCGGCAGGCCGTGCTCCTCGGTGAGCATCGTGTCGACCCAGCGCTTGGGATCGGAAGTGATGACCTCCACGACCATGTCGAGTTGCTCGCCGCTGAAGCCTTTGCCCTTGAAGAGTTGGCGAATCTCCTCGCGCTCGCCTTCGGGAATGGCCTTGATGTGCAGTTCCTCGGTGCGGCGGGTGCGGCGGCGGACCTGGTGCTCGGCGCGCGTGCCGAGGTAGTTGCTGATCGCCATGGAGAACCCGTCGGCGAAGAGATTGCCCAGGCCGAGAATGATGACGATGCCCACGGCCAGTTGGGCGCCGACGACTCCGGCGACGACGGCGAAGGTCGTTACGGCCCCGTCGATGGCGCCGTAGATGAAGTCGCGCAGGTAACTGTGCTTCATCCCCGCGCTGAGGCGGTCCTCTATGGCCTGGGGAGTGTGTTCGCGGCGCAACTGCGCCCGCGCATCGGGGGTGAGGTCGGCGAGGGTCGGCGTCATGGCGAGTTGTAGCCACGCGGCTCCCAGCCGACGAACCCGGAATTCGCCCCGACTTGCGCCGCTCCGCCGATGGTCCGGGTGCGACTCCGGCGGCGCAGGGTCTCAGCGCGCACGAACTCGAAGGCGGCAACCCGGCAAGACTATCGTGCGGGCGTTCTCATTGCTTGCTGGCGAGGTCCGCGGCGAGCGAACCCTTGCCGCGCCGGGCGAGGACGGTCTCGATAACGCCTGCGGACTCGCCCTCCTGCTGCGCCAGGCGGCGCTGCTCGCGGAAGGCGCGCATGATGTCGTCGAGGCGCGCGCCCGGCGGATGGATGACTCTCGGAGCGGGCGCCGGCTGCCCGCCGGCGTTGGCGCCGCTGCGGCCCGTCGTGTCGGAAGTCGCCCGCTCGCTCTCCTCGGCTCGCGGCGGCGCGCAGAGCACCTCGATCCGGCGCAGCGGCGTGCTCAGATGTGCCTCGTTCGATTCAACCTGCACTTGATCATCTCCTTCTCTCCAGGTGTGGGAGTTCAGCGCGGGTTCCCACGTCCCAGCCCGACCCGTCCTCCCCTCACGGCGGACGGGGCGGGAACCGCGACGATCGCGCGAAGCGACCTTCGGCGTCGGCGCAGCGACAACGGAAAGGCGGCGCTGAACTCGATATTTCTCCAACCCTCCAGCCAGACACGGCCCGCGCAAGGCGAGCATGGCCGGCGCCGCGGCGGGGCGGCTGCGTCTCTTATCGACCGGTCGCGCAACGGAGCATCATGCGAAATCCGCACAACGCGCGGCCGTGCGCCTCACTTGGGGGATTACCCTTGGCTCGAGATTCACCACGCCGCGGACGCGGTGGATCGAGTGTGGACGAGTCGCGGCTAGGATCGTGCATGAACGTTCAGGCACTGATCGCTTCGCTCCAGCGCTTTCCCGACATTCTGCGAACGCTGGTCGGCTCGCTCGACGACGCAACGCTGCGGCGGCGCGGCGGCGCGGATGGCAGGGCGTGGTCGATCGTCGAGATTCTCTGCCACCTCGCCGATGAGGAGGTCGAAGACTTCCGCGCGCGACTGGAACTGACGCTGCGCGATCCGGCCGCGGACTGGCCGAAGATCGATCCGGAGGGGGCCGCACAGGCGCGGCGCTATCAGCAGCAGGAGCCGCGTGAAGCGCTTGAGCGGTTCATCGCGGCGCGGGAGGCGAATCTGAAGTGGCTCGCGTCGCTCGGCGCGCTCAACTGGTCTCAGGAGGCGCGGCACCCGCGCCTCGGCGCGCTCCGTGCGGGGGACCTGCTCGGCTCCTGGGCGGCCCACGACCTGCTCCATCTGCGCCAGATCACCAAGCGCCTCTACGAAGCGGTCGGGGAGGCGGCGGGCGAGTTCGACACCGGCTACGCGGGCGCCTGGTCGGCGTGAGGGCGCCGGGCGGGTCAAAGAGGTCGGGAAAACACCCTGAAAGCGATAAATCTGTCCTGTTAGAACGGGTTTGCGGGCGGTTTTGGCGTCAGAATGGGAGGCAGGACTGGAGTCGCCTGCCTCAATGTCCTATGAATAGGGTGCGATTGAGAACGAGTCTCAATTGCCCAAGAAGGAGTCGATCGCCCCATGACCGCCTCGGTCCCCCACGCCGACACCTCCGATGCACCGGCCTGCATCAGTCTGACGCAACTGGGCCGTGGCCAGTGCGCCACCTTCTACAAGGCGGACCTGCGCTGCGAAGACTGCGACATGCTCAACGCGATGGGCATGACGGACCGGTGTCAACTGAGGATCTGCAAGATCGGCGACCCGTGGATCGTGCAGGTTAAGTCGACGCGCATCGGCCTGTCCAAGAGCCTGGCGCAGCGCATCTTCGTGCTGCCGCCGTCGATTCGACCGTAGCATGACGCGCCTCAGCCCGGACAGCGCGACCGCCGCCGCCCAGGCCGCGCCTGGCGCAGCGCGGCGAAGCGCGGCCGGCGCCGCGCGGCGCATCGCCCTCTTCGGGAACCCCAACACCGGCAAGACGACGCTCTTCAATCGCCTGTGCGGCCTGCGCGCCAAGACCGCGAACTTTCCAGGCATCACGGCCGAGGCGCGCGTCGGGCACTGCGCCGCCGAGGCGCGCGGCGGCGCTTCCTTCGAGATCATCGACCTGCCTGGCGTGTATCGCCTCGCGCTCGAAGTGCCCGAGTCGCGCGTGGGCCGCGACATCATGCTCGGCAGCGCGCTTTACCAGCGGCCCGACGCCGTGCTCATCGTCGTGGACGCCACCAACCTCGCGCGCAACCTCTTCCTCGTGGGCGAACTGCTGGCGCACGGCCTGCCGACCGTCGTCGCCCTCAACATGACCGACCTCGCGCAGCGCAAGGGCCTGACGATCGACGCCGCGGAACTCGCCCGGCACATCGGCTGCCCCGTGGTCTCGACCGTGGCGCGCAAGGGAACCGGAATCCCCGAGATCAAGCAGGCGCTCAACCGCGAGATCGAGCACTCGGAGGCGATCGCGGCGGCGCGAGGCGTCTCGCCCGTCGCGGAGAGCATGAAGGCGATCGCCGCCGACCCGGTCCGGCTCGAAGCCTGGGCGGATCACGCTGTCGCGGAGAGCGTCGGAGGCGACGCCGCCATCGGCGCGGCGAGCGACACCTTCACCGAGCGCCTCGACAAGGCGTTCACGCATCCGATCCTGGGTCTGCTGATCTTTGCCGGCGTGATGGCGGGGCTCTTCACCACCATCTTCCAGATGGCGACGATCCCGATGGACATCATCGAGCGGGTTTTCGGGGCGATGTCGGAGTGGACGGCGGCGGCGCTGCCCGCCGGCGCGATCAACGACCTGATCGCGCAGGGGATCATCAGCGGCGTCGGAGCGACGGTGGTCTTTCTGCCGCAGATCTGCCTGCTGTTTTTTCTCATCAGCCTGCTGGAGGACACGGGCTACCTCGCGCGGGCGGCGTTCGTGATGGACCGGATCATGTGCCGCTTCGGCCTGCCGGGGCAGGCTTTCGTGCCGCTGCTCTCCAGCCACGCCTGCGCCCTTCCCGGGATCATGTCCACGAAACTGATTCCCGACCGTCACGACCGGCTGGCGACGATCCTCGTGGCGCCGTTCATGAGTTGCTCGGCGCGCGTGCCCGTCTACGTTCTGCTCACCAGCATGCTCTTTCGCGACCGGCCGTGGCTCGCGGGTCTGGCGTTCTTCGGATGCTACCTGCTCGGCGCGGGCGCCGGGCTGGTGAGCGCGCTGATCGCGCGGCGGACGATTCTGCGCGGCCGGTCGCGTCCGATGGTCCTCGAACTGCCTTCATACAAGATGCCGGCGCTGCGCACGGCCCTCTGGGCGACGTTTGATCGCGGCGTGGTCTTTCTGAAGAACGCGGGGACGATCATTCTGGGGATCTGCATCGTGCTGTGGTGGTTGAGCGCCTATCCGGTGGCCGAAGCGCCGCCGGAGGCCGTGTCGCTGCGGCAGGAGGCAGCGCAGGTTGAATCCGTCGATGCGCGCCGGGCAAGTGAACTCACAGCGCAGGCGAAGGCGCTCGAATCAAGCCACGCGACGCGGCAGAGTTACGCCGGACGCATGGGCCGGGTGGCGCAGCCGCTCTTTGCGCCGCTGGGCTACGACTGGCAACTGACCATCGGCGTGCTGACGAGTTTCGCGGCGCGCGAGGTGTTCGTGTCGACGATGGCGGTCCTGCTCACCGGCGACGCCGAGGCGGACCTGGCCGAAGATCCCGGCATGATCGACCGCATCCGCGCCGCAACGCGCGACGATCAGCGCACGCCCGTCTTCACCACCGCGACAAGCGCCAGTCTGCTCGTCTTTTTCGTGCTGGCGATGCAGTGCCTGCCGACGCTGGCGGTGACGCGGCGCGAGACGGGGAGTTGGAAGTGGGCGGGTCTGCAACTGGCGTACATGTCGTCCCTCGCGTGGGTCGCGGCGTTGATCACCTATCAGGGCCTGCACGCGCTGGGGGTGTCGTGATGGCTGGCCTGCCGCTGGACGATTGGCAGTTCTACGTCGTGAGCGCGGCGTTCCTCGCGGCGGCGTGGCTCATCGTGCGCCCGCTTTGGCCGCGCAAGGACGCCTCGGGCGCGTGTCCGAACTGCGCTTCCTCTGCGCCCAAGCGGCCGCGCAAGACCGGCCTGACCGTCGAAGGCAAGCGGCCTTGAGTCGAGCGCGCCGCGGTTCGACCGGTCAGGTCGTTCGCCTCTGATCCTGGCGGATCCGCCGGATGATGCCGGGCATGTCGCGCCGGACGTGGGCGAAGAAGCGCTTGAGGCCGGGGCAGAGGTAGTTGAGGCCCGGTTCGCCCCCGGGTGTGCGGACGAAGCGGTTCTTCGGGCACTCGCCCCAGCACAGGTCGAGGTGCGGGCACTCCCGGCAATAGGCGGGCAGGGTGTCGCGCTTGGCGTAGCCGAAGCGCTGCTGCCGCTCGCTGTAGGCCATCTCGCCCCAGTGTGTGTCGTGGATGTTGCCGAGGCGGAACTCGTCGTAGACGAAGTGATCGCAGCAGTAAGCGTCGCCGTTGTGCTCAATGGCGAGCGCCTTGCCGCAGAACTCGGCGGTGGTGCACTTCTGGGCCGGCAGCCCCAAGGACTGCGCGATGGCGCTCTCGAAGTGGTCGACGTGGACGCGGCCGTAGTCGCGCTTGATCCACGCATCCCAGGTCTCGCAAAGGAAGGTGCCCCAGTCGGCCGGATCGACGGACCAGTCGGTGACGATCGAATCAGGCGATCCGAGGCGGGCGCGCGGCGAGTTGACGATCGGCAGGTCTTCTGCGCGCCAGTTCGCCGGGGCCGCCTGGCGGAAGTCGGCCGGCTCAACGCAGGGGATGAACTGGATGACCCCCGGCCGCACTTCGTCCGCGAGAAAGCGATAGACCTCGCGCGGCTTTCGGGCGTTGTCGCGGTTGACGACGCACAGGGCGTTGAAGGGCACGCCGCGCGCCCGCAGGCGCTGCATCGCGTCCATGACCTTTGCATGCGTCGGCTGTCCGCCGCGCGTGATGCGATGGCGGTCGTGCAAGTCGGCCGGCCCGTCGATGCTCAGGCCGACAAGAAAGCGATGCTCCTTGAGGAAGTCAACCCACTCGTCGTCGAGGAGCGTGCCGTTCGTCTGGAGGTCGTTCTCGATCCGCTGGAAGGGGCGGCGGTGGCGGTCCTGGAGTTCGACGACGCGGCGGAAGAAGTCCAGGCCGAGGAGCGTCGGTTCGCCGCCTTGCCAGGAGAAGACCACTTCGTCGCCGTTCTGCGCTTCGATGTATTGGCGAATGTGCTCCTCGAGGGTGTCATCGCTCATGCGCGGGAGGCGGGGCTGGTGGAGGAGGTCGGCCTTGGAGAGGTAGTAGCAGTAGGTGCAGTTGAGGTTGCACGCCGACCCGACGGGTTTGACCATGGCGTGGAAGCAGTGCGTCGCGCCGGGCTGCTGAGGAAGGCTGAAGGCCGGTCGCTGCGTCATGACTGAAACCTCCGCCTCGCCGCGCCGCGGCGCCCTATGCGAATGGTACGCGACGGGGTGCCGCGAGCCGGAGCGCGATCGAGGCCGCGCCGCCGGTCGAAGGTCCGCGAGGTTATCCGGATAGGCAGTTTCTGCTTGAAGTGCGTTTCCCGGCGCGCCGATACGAACCAGCGGGCCCGCTCCCCGGCGCGTGGATTCGCACGCCGGCCGCGCCGCGCCGGACAAGCGCGGCGCTTCGGGGGCCGTTGGACGCAGTGGGGCGGCGGGCGGGCCGCCTCGCGAACACCCGCGCATGCCTCGCCACATCGACCATGATCGTCGAGACTGGGAGCCGGCCGTGGAGACGCTTCAACGCAGAGCAATCCTGTGGCGACTCGTGGCAGCGGAGCGCCACCCATGAGGGACCGGCGAGTGAACATCCTCCTCGTTGAAGACGATCCGGCGTATGAACGGCTGCTTCGCCGCATGCTCAGCGACGCGGAGGTGGATTTCCGCCTCTGGCACGTGACCTCCGCCGCCGGGGCGGTGGAAGCGCTCGACGGGCGGGCCTGCGACGTCGTCATCCTCGACCTCACCCTTCCGGACAGTTCGGGTCTCGACACCGTGCGGACCGTGGCCCGCGCCGCGCGCGACATTCCCATCGTCGTGCTGACCGGCGCGGAGGACGAGCGCCTGCCCCTTGAAGCGATGCGCTGCGGCGCGCAGGACTACCTCGGCAAGGGCGAGGTGAACGGCGCCGTGCTGGCGCGCTGCATCCGCTACGCCGTCGAGCGCCGCAAGGCGCAACTCGCCGCGCGCGAGCGGCGTCACCTGCAGGAAGTCGTGCACGCGATGGAGCGGGTGCTGGCGGTCGTCGGCCACGAACTGCGCACGCCGCTGGCCGCTCTCCGCGTCACCACCGAGTTTCTCCTGACGCCCGAGGCGAAAGAGACAGCGGAATGGGACGTCTTCCTCAAGTCGATCCACAGCGAAGTCACGCGCATGGCCGAACTCGTCAACAACCTCCTCGAAGCGGCGAGGCTCAACAGCGGACGATCCTCCTGGCACTGGTCCACGATTCACCTCAACAGCGTGTGCGACGAGGCGTTCAACGTCATCCGGCCGCTCATCGCGCACGGGCGGGTCGAGTTGCGGCTCGAGATCGGCGCGTCGCCCCTGATGATGCGGGGCGATTCCGACGCCGTTCGCCGCCTGATTCTCAATCTCGTGAGCAACTCCGCGAAGTTCACCCACGAGGGCCACATCTGCCTGCGGGCCCGCGCCCTGGTGGAGGAAGAGTTCAACTGGATCGAGATCGAGGTGGAGGACACGGGCCACGGCATCTCCGACTCGATGCTGGGCAAACTTGGCCACGCGTTCGTGCTCAGTTCCGGGGCTCTCGGCTCGGATTACGTGAAGGGGACGGGGCTGGGGCTGACCATCTGCAAGGCGATCGTGGCGGCCCATGGCGGGCACCTGAGGGTCACTTCGCAACCCGGAATCGGGTCGGTGTTCACGGCGCGGCTGCGCGCCGATCTGGAAGCGCCGGCGCCGCTGGGGGACGACGCCCTGATCAGACTGGAGAGAGCGGCATGAAGACGATTCTCGTGATCGACGACATGGACCTGTTCCGCGAGCCGATCGCCGCCGCCCTGCGGTCGCGCGGCTTTGAGACGCTGACCGCCGGAGACGGGCACAGCGGCCTGCGCATCGCGCGCAACCACCGCCCCGACCTCGTCCTGCTCGACATGGCGATGCCGCAGATGGACGGCCTGGCCGTCCTCGCGGCCATGCGCGTCGACGCCCGCCTCAAGGACCTGCCCGTCATTCTCCTCACCGCCGTCGCCGAGCGCGACTACGTCGTCCGCGCCGCCAAGTTCGGCGTGAAGCACTACCTCCTCAAGACCCAGTTCTCCCTCGATCAACTCGTCAACCGCGTCCGGCAGGTGCTGGAAGAGCATGGCCAAGGGGAGTCCGGAGCCGACGAAGAAGGCAGAATTGCTCCAGCGGCGGGGGAGGTGGCCGGCGCGGCTCCTGCGGCCGCGGCGGCGATTGCGGCGGCGTCGTTCGACGCGCCTTCCCCCGCGGCGGCGGCGGTCGATGCGCCGCCCTCCGCGGGCCCGCCCGCCGATTCCGCGCAGCGCCTCAAGGCGCTCAAGTCCCTGGTGACGCGCTCGGAGATGCTCGAGCGCCTCGACACCGCCGGCGAACTTCAGGGCCTTTCGCCCACGGTCGCGCACGTGCTCCGCCTCACCGAGAATCCCGACAGCACGATGGAGGAGATCGCGCGCGTCATCAAGCAGGACTACGCCGTGGCCATCAAGATTCTCCGCCTCGCCAACTCGGTCGTCTACGGCCGCGGCCAGGCGATCGACACGGTGGACAAGGCCGTCGGCCGCCTCGGCCTCTCGCAGATCCGCCAGGCGATGCTCAATCTCAACGTCATGAATCGGTTCAAGTCCAGCGGCCAGTACGGGCGCCTCAACGGCGGGCAGTTCTGGGAGCACTCCATCGGCGTGGGCATCATCGCCGCGCAGATCGCCCAGACTCGATCCGCCGAGGAAGCCGACCTCGCCTTCACCATGGGGCTCGTTCACGACCTCGGCCGGCTCATGTTCGCGCAGGAACTTGGCGACCTCTATGAGAGGGTCCTGGTGACGGCGAACGATCTCGGCCTGCCTCTCGAGCAGGTCGAGTCCAAACTCCTCATCCTCAATCACGCTGAAGCGATGGACCGTCTGCTGCACGCGTGGAAGTTCCCCAAGGACTTCATCGACCCGATCGTCTTTCATCACCTCTCGGTCGAGAACATCCGGCACGTCGCCCCCAGGCGCCTCACAGAAGTGGCGACGCTGGCGCTGGCCGACCGCCTCTGCCACGCGCTGGTCATCGGGCACAGCGGCAATCACGTGCTCTATCCCTTCGACGAGTACTGTCAGGCGCTGCGCCTCGAACCGCAGGTCATCGCGAACATCGAGCAGGTGGCGCTGCGCGAGACGCGCGACCTCAAACTCGCGCTCATGGCCGAGTCGAAGGACGGCGCCTGGACGGACGCGCGCGAGGAACTGCACGAAGCGCTGGGCGGGCCGGTGCGGCCGCTGGTCGTCTGCGATCACCCCCGCACCGACGCGGTTCGCCTCTTCTGCGACCAGATCCGGGCCGCGGGGGACGAGACGCCCGACGTGGCGGTCGTCCATCTGGCCGGCGAGGGCGCGTGGACGCGGCTGAGCCAGCGGCTGACGACGAAGGAAGAGGAGGCGGGCGCGAAGAACCTGCCGCTCATCATCATCGCGCCGGCGTCGGAGTCGAGTCGGAAGATCGAAGCCCCGCCGGGTCGGCGCACGCAGTTCCTGCATTCGCCCGTCGTCGTCTCGCGGCTCGTCGATGCGCTGCGCCGTGCCGTGCGGCCTGAGCAGATGTCGAAGGCGGCCTGACGCGCTTGTGGTTCCAGTGCATCCCCGCGGGGTGGCATCGATCGCCGCCGCTCTGGGCGGAGATCGATGGCGAGCGTGCGGGCGCCAACGATCGCCCTTGCCAATTGCACTGCACTCTCGCCCAGAGCGGCGAGCGTGCAGTGGCACCCACTTTCGCGATGGGTGGCATCGATCGCCGCCGCTCTGGGCGGAGATCGATGGCGGGCGTGCAGGGGTGTTCGTTCGTCGTTGCCCCTCGACACACATCGCCCGAAGCGGGTCGATGTGTGGCACCCGCGCGTCGGACATGGGTGCCACACAGCATCGCGCCGGCGTGCTGTGTGCGAACGAGCAAGAGCCAATGTGCCCCCTTGCCCGCGCACTGCACTCTCGCTCAAAGCCGCGAGCGTGCAGTGGCACCCTTCATCTCGCGGGGTGGCATCGATCGCCGCCGCTTTGGGAGGAGATCGATGGCGGGTGTGCAGGCGCGAACGATCGCCCTTGCCCGCCGCACCGCAGCGCACCGGCAATAACGGGTCGGCGCAGGGCGTTGTATCCCTGATGCAATCGTCCGGGCGGCGCCGCTCCGGGCCGCCCTGCTCCGTGAATCACCCGAAGTCGAAAGGAGAGAGCCTATGTGGAGGATGTTGACCCTGTTGCTGGCGGCGCTGATGGCGCTGTCGGCCGCGCCCCAGGCGGCGCAAGCCCAGCACGTCCGCTTCGCCGGCGTCGTGCAGGAAGTCCGGGACCATTCGATGGTCTTTCACACTGATCGCGGGTCAGTCGAGGTGCTCGTCACCCCCGACACCCGGCTGATCCGCAACGGCCAGCCGGCGCGACTCGCCGACTTCCAGCGCGGCGACCGGGCGCACGTCGCGGCTGAGCGCACGAACCGTGGACTGGTGGGAATCATGATCGAGGCGACGAGCACGATCCTGCTCCACGGCGTGATCTCGGAGGTCGGAGACCGCGGCATCGTGCTGCACACCGACCGAGGCGACGTGCACATCGGCGTGAACGAGCACACCATCATCGTCCGCGACGGGCAGCGCGTCCGCCTCGCCGACCTCCAGCGCGGCGACCGGGCCCGGGTCGAGGCGATCCCCGACGGCCACGGCGGGCTGCTCGCCCGGTCGATCCACGCCCGCAGCGGGATGGACGCCATCCTCATCGGCGGAACGATCGTCGAGGTCGGCCACGACTGGATCGTCCTGCGAACCGATCGCGGCGACGTGCGCATCGCGGTGACGGAGCGGACGGAGATCACGCGCAACGGCGAGCCGGCGCGTCTGGAAGATCTGCAGGTGCGCGACTTGGCGCGGGTGCAGGCGCGGTGGGAGGGCATGGGCCATGACCGCCGCCTCGTCGCGCTGCGCATCGCAGCGCGCGGGCATTGACCTGCGGCCGCATCCGGCCGGCGCCCTGAGAGTGAACGGCCCCGCTCCGGTGACGGAGCGGGGCCTGTTTTTCCTGGGGCCTGCGAAACGGGTCAGCGCCCGTGCCGCTCAGCGCCACCACGAGTTGTTGTAGGTTTTGTCGTCCCAACTGTCGAGATCGCGGAGCGTGTCGCGCTGGCGGATCTCGACGTGGCTGTCGGCGAAGAGGGCGTTGGAGCCGGTGTTGAAGTGGCGGCGGCTCCAGATGCGGGCGATGTTCCCGCCCCAGTTGTTCGAGTCCCGCTCCGGTCCGTTGATGTGGACCTCGAGGAACACATCATACCAGTGATCCAGATATGGGTAGCCGCGCATCTGCCCCGAGATTGAGTTGTCCGGATCGTCCGTGAACTCCGACATGTACATGGCGTGGTCCGGCTGCATGAACTCGCTGAGTGGCGCCGTCGGGTGCCGGCCGTCGCGGTACAGACCGCCCGTGCGCTGCATCATGATGCCGTTGTTGATGTAGTGGACGACGTGCAGCGGGTTGGGGTACGAAGGGCACTGGTACTGCTTCATGTCGTCGAACAGGCCGTGATCCAGCCAGACCGTGCTGTCGAGGTTGCGCATGCGCGAGTCGGTCAGCGGGCGCACGTACTTGTAGAGCGCCCGCGGCCACGGGTAGTAGTACGCCATGCCTCGGCCGTGGTTCAGATGCGGCTGGCCCTCGCGCGGCACGAAGTCATTGTAATCCGTCGCGTAGATGTGCAGCGAGTAACCGATCTGCCGCAGATTGGAGGCGCAGACGCTTGCCCGGCCGTGCTCCCGTGCTCTTCCCAGCGCCGGAAGCAGCAGGCTGATGAGCAGCGCGATGATCGAGATCACCACGAGCAGTTCGATGAGCGTGAAGCCGCGGTGAGGAAGCGCTGCGACGAGGCGAGCCGTCGAGCGACATGAAGAGATGTGCACGCTGCAACCGCCTTTCCTGTCGCGCCCGAACGGGCGCGGGAGGTAGCCATGGCCGGAGGGAGCGGCCGCACGCCCCCCGCCGACTCCATAGCATGGCGGATGGTACGGTCGATGTCAAGGGTAATCCCCGATTCTTGCCGCAGATTCCGCGTTCACTCCATCGCTATCCTTTGTCAATGCGACTCATTCGATTCAGCACAGAGGCCGCCCCGGACCGGCCCGTAACGGGGGTGGACTGCGGCGACGGGCACGCCCTGCCCCTGGCCGGGAGCATCCTCGGCCCGCTCGAGCCCGTCGGCGAGCCGGTTCCCATTGGCCGGCTGCACGCGCCGCTGCACCCGCCCGCGATCATGGGCATCGGTCTGAACTACCGCGCGCACGCCGCCGAACAGGGCAAGGAGCCGCCCGAGCGCCCCATGATGTTCATGAAGAACCCGGCGTCGGTCTGCGGGCCGGTCGATGAGATCGTCGTGCCCCGCGTCTGCCAGGAGCGCGAGCAGGTGGACTTCGAGTGCGAACTGGGCGTGGTGATCGGCCGGGCCTGCCGCAACGTGCCCGAGGATCGGGCGCTGGATCATGTGCTCGGCTGCACCGCCGCCAACGACGTGAGCGCGAGGTGGTGGCAGAAGCACGCCGGGGGCGGGCAGTTCTGCCGCGGAAAGTCCTTCGACACCTTCTGCCCGATCGGGCCGTGCGTTGTCACGCTCGACGAACTCGGAGACCTCGGCCGCCTGCGGGTTCAGACGCGCGTGAACGGCGAGACGATGCAGGATTCGAACACGTCGGATCTGATCTTCAGCGTGCCGCAACTGATCGCGTTTCTGAGCGAGGGGACGACGCTTGTTCCGGGCACGCTCATCCTCACCGGCACGCCGGGCGGCGTGGGCTTTGCGCGCACGCCGCCGGTGTGGCTGCGCGACGGAGACGTCGTCGAGGTCGAGGTGGAGAAGATCGGGGTGCTGCGCAATCGCGTTGCGTTCGAGGGGTGAATCGCGCGCGAACGACGCCGAAGCCCACGATCAATGAACGTGGGCTTCGGCGAACGTGGGCTTCGGCGTCGATCACGCGCTTTCGTTCAATCGCTTCATCACCGCCTGGAGGTCTGACCACACCTTGCCGCGCGCTTCGGGGGTGTAGTTGCGCAGGAGGTAGGCGGGGTGAAAGGTGGGCATGACGGGGATTTCGAGTTCGCCGAGGCGGCAGGCGTGCCACGAGCCGCGCAATGCGGAGATGCCTTCCGTCGTGTCGAGGAGGAACTTGGCCGCCGGGGCGCCGAGCGCGACGATCACGTCGGGGGCGATGATCTTCAACTGCTCGGCGAGGTAGGGGGCGCACTTCATCACCTCGGCGGGCGTGGGCGTGGCGTTGTTGGGCGGGCGGCTCTTGAGGACGTTGGCGATGTAGATCTCCTCGCGCTCAAGGCCCATCGCCACGATCATCTTGTTGAGCAGTTCGCCGGCGCGGCCGACGAAGGGGCGGCCCGTGCGGTCCTCTTCCGCGCCCGGGGCCTCGCCGACGAAGACAAGCCGGGCGTCGGGGTTGCCCTCGCCGAACACCGTTTGCGTGTGCGCCGTGGCCGTGGTGCAGTGGGGGCACTCGCGATCGTGGCGGGCGCGGAGATCATCGAGGAGGCGCTGCTTTCCGGCGGCGGCGTCCGTCGCCGCGGTGCGGCGCGCGGGCAGAGGCACGAAGCCCACGCCGAGCAACTGGTCCGTGCGAACCATCTGCCGTGCCGCGCGCACCGCCTGGTTTCCATGCTCCCCGGTCATGTGAGCGCTCCCGCGCACAGGCGGCGCAGCGCTTCGAGGCTCCGGCGGCTGGACTCGAGCGATGTGCCGCAGAAGTCGGAATCCTGCTCGACGATGAACCACTCGACTCCGCCGGCCGCCGCCGTCTTGAGGATCGGCTCGAAGCGGATGATGCCCGAGCCGATCTCGGTGAACTTGCGGCTCCGCGCATCGCGCATGTCCTTGAGGTGAAGCAGCGGTGTGCGCCGGACGTGGCGGGTGAGGAACTTGAGCGGATCGGTTCCGCCGTGCCGGCACCAGTAGACATCGAGTTCGAGGAGGATGCGGTCGGCTGGCGACTCGACAAGGATGTCGATGCCGCGCCTCGCCGAGTCGGGG
This sequence comes from Vicinamibacteraceae bacterium, assembly GCA_011525805.1. GTDB lineage: Bacteria > Planctomycetota > Phycisphaerae > Phycisphaerales > UBA5793 > UBA5793. The sequence continues at coordinate 93,639 of WYBR01000062.1, read as the reverse complement.
CCGAGCGTGTGAAACTCGAAGTTGTGGTGGTGGTAGGCGAGGCGCAGGCCGCGGGTGCGCAGGACCTCGGCGATGCCGAGCATCTCGCGCACGGCCTGGCGGTAGCCCGGCTCGCTGCGGTACTCTTCCGTGAGGTAGGGGATCACCACGAGATCGGTGCCGAGGGTGCGGACTTCGTCGATGCACTCCTCGATGTCGGCGTTGAGGCGCTGGAGGCTGGTGTGCGAGCCGCACGCCCTCAGGCCGACGCGGTCGAGCGTCTGCCGCACCGACGCGGGGGAATGGCCGAAGAGCCCGGCAAACTCGACGCCCGCGAAGCCGATCTCCGCCGTCTGTGCGAGGGCGGCATGGAGGTCCTGTTCCGCGAAGTCGCGGATGGTGAAGAGTTGGAGCGCAATCGGCGGCGTGGCTGCGGAGCCCATGCCCTTCTCCCATGAGGCGCGGAAGCGGCGCAGTATATGCGTTCCGCCGCCACGCGCCCGGCGTTTCGCGCTGTGGCGTCTGCGGAGCGGCGCCCCTATCGTGCTGCCCCGCGGGGCGGGTGGAGACGGAAGCGCTGTTTGGTCGCAGTGCGGGGCCGTCGCCACGTCAGTTGCCGGGATGGCGCGCCGACCATGGTCCAGATGAGCATCATCTATGCCGCTTGTGTCGCGGGTGCGATCGGGCTGCTTTTTCTGCTGCCGCGGCGCGGCAACCGGTGGTGGCCGATCGGCGCGGTCCTTGGAGGCGGGGCGCTCGGCGCCGGACTGCTGGCGCTGGCCCGCGGCGGCGGAGGCGGGGGCGTCGATCTCTTCTTCTACCTCCTCGCCTTCCTCGCCATCGGCGCCGCGGTCAGGATGATCACCCATTCCCGGCCCGTCTATGCAGCGCTCTACTTCATCCTCGTGGTTCTCGCCACGGCGGGGCTGTTCGTGCAACTCGCGGCGGAGTTCATGGCCTTCGCCCTGATCATCGTCTACGCCGGGGCCATCCTCATCACTTACCTCTTCGTGATCATGCTCGCGCAGGAAGCGCCTGATGATCAGCACCCCGATGCTCTGACGGAGTATGACGCGACGGCCCGCGAGCCGGTTGCGGCGACGGTGGCGGGGTTTGTGCTCCTCGCCGCGCTGCTGGGGATGATGTACCGCGGAACGGGCGCCATGCCGGCGCACGCGGCGGCGCATCGCACGGCCGACGCGGAACTGGCGGTGCTCACCGGCAAGGTCCAGGCCGCCCTGCGCGCGGCCGATCTCATTCGACCCGGCGAGACGATCAGGGAGGTCGATGCGGAAGCGCGCACGGCCGTCGCGGCCCAGGATTCGGGGGATGGGCTGCGAACGGTGGCGCTGCCGGATGATCTGCGAGTGAGCAACGTCGATGCCGTCGGAGTCTCGCTGCTGAGCGAGTTTCCGGTGAGTCTGGAAGTGGCGGGAGTGATTCTGATGCTGGCGATGCTCGGGGCGGTGGTGCTGGCGCGGAAGGAGCGGGTGGGGACGCCCCGCGATTCGAAGAGCGGGAACACACCCCACGATTCGCAGAGCCTCATCGTGGGCGCGGAGGGGGCGCTATGACTGAGCCGCTCTCGATTCTCGCGCTCAACCACTACCTGCTGCTCAGCGCGGTGCTTTTCGTCATCGGGTTCATCGGGTTCCTGACGCGGCGCAACCTCATCATCATGTTCCTGTGTACGGAACTGATGTTCCAGGCGGCGGCGATCGCGATGATCGCCTTCGGGGCGTACCACGGCAACGTGCAGGGGCAGGTGTTTCTCATCTTCATTCTCACCATCGCAGCGGCGGAGGCGGCGCTGGCGCTGGCGCTGGTTGTCATGCTCTATCGCCGGCGTCCGACGCTCGATGCGGAGAAGTGGTCGGAGTTGAAAGGCTGATGCCGCGATGATCAGCGCCGCCGGCGCCCAACTTGTCCTGCTCTCGTCGCTCGCTTCGGCGTCGGACGCCGCTGCGGTGCGCCTCAACGTGCCGGTCGAGTGGATTGTCTTCGCGCCTCTCCTGGCCGCGCTGCTCTGCGGCATTCTGGCGCTGCGAACGGGCGACGCCCGCGCGCGGTATTCGGGAGCGATCTGCGTCGCCGGGATCGGGCTCGCGTTTCTGACCTCCGTCGCGATCGCCGCGAGCGTTGGCTACGGGTTCGCACACGAGACGGTTTTTGAGTGGATCCGCTTCGACCGCCTCCGCGCCGACTTCGCGTTCTTCCTCGACCCGCTCACGAGCATCATGCTGCTCGTGGTGACGGGAATCGGCACGCTCGTGGCGGTGTACGCCTCCGAATACATGCGCGGCGACCGGGGCTATGCGCGATTCTTCGCCTTTGTGAGTCTCTTCATCGTGGCGATGACGACGCTCGTGCTGGCTGACAATCTCATCCTGATGTACCTGGGCTGGGAAGGCGTGGGGCTGTGCTCGTATCTGCTCATCGGGTTCTACTACGAGAAGCCCGCCGCCGTCGCCGCCGCCAAGAAGGCCTTCATCGTCAACCGCATCGGCGATCTCGGCTTTGCGCTGGGCATCTGCCTGACGTATCTTCAGTTCGGCAGCGTCGAGTTTGCCGTCATCTTTGAGCAGGTCGAGGCGCTGCGGACGTCGGGCGCTGAGATTCCGACGGCGATTGAGGCGATTCCCTTCCTGCTCATGCTCGGCGCCTTCGGCAAGAGCGCTCAACTGCCGCTCTACGTCTGGCTGCCGGATGCGATGGAAGGCCCGACGCCGGTCTCGGCGCTGATCCACGCCGCGACGATGGTCACGGCGGGCGTCTACCTGATCGCGCGCACCCTGCCGCTGTTCCTGCTCAGCGAGTACGCACTGCCGACGGTCGCGTGGGTGGGGTGCCTGACGGCGGTCTTCGCCGCGACGATCGGCATGGCGCAGTACGACATCAAACGCATCTTCGCCTATTCGACCGTCTCGCAACTCGGCTACATGTTCATGGGTCTCGGCGTGCTGAGCAGCGTCGGCGCCACCTTCCACCTCTTCACTCACGCCTTCTTCAAGGCGGCGCTCTTCCTCGGCTGCGGCGCGGTGATGCACGGCTTCGCGGGGCAACTCGATCTGCGCCGGTTGTCAGGACTCGGCCGCGTGCCGGGTTGGCAGATCGTGACCGGCTCGATGCTCGTGGCGTGCCTGGCGCTGGCGGGGTTCCCGCTGACCTCCGGCTTCTTCAGCAAGGACATGATCCTCGCCGAGGCGTTCGTTACCGCGGGGCCGGGCTATCGCGCGATCGGCTGGATCGGCCTGCTGACGGCGGGGCTGACGGCGTACTACACCTTCCGCGTCTTCTTCCGCGTCTTCCTCGGCCCGGTTCACTTCACGGCCGGCGAGGAGCATCACGGCGGACACGGACATCACTTCCACCCGCACGCGCCGGGCGCGGCGATCAACGTTGTGCTCATCGTGCTCGGCGCGGGCGCGATCTTTGCCGGCTGGGCTGGCGTCGGCGGCGGGCATCACGGGTGGTTCGGCTCGATGGTTCACCACTCGACGGCGGCGTACGAGGCGCCGGCCGGGGCGGCGCACGGCGGCTTCTTCAGCAATCCGCACCAGTGGATGATGCTGGCGTCGTCGGTCGTCGGCCTGCTGGGCATCGGCGTCGCTGCGTACCTGCACCTCTACAACCGGGCCGCGGCGGAGCGCCTGCGCCGTTCGATCCTGCCGGTGGCTGTTCTTGCGGGGCACAAGTGGTGCGTGGATGAGGGCTACGACCTGCTGGTCCGCCGCCCGCTGCGGTTCATCGGCCACGTGTGTTACTCGCTGGGAGACACGCTCATCATCAACGGGCTGGTGGCGCTGGGCGGGGCGGTGCCGCGACTCATCGGCGCGGCGGTGCGGCCGATGCAGAACGGCCGACTGCAGGGCTACGGCCTGGGAATGGCCGGCGGATTGGCCACCGTCATCATCATCGTCTGGGTCATGCTGTAATTCGGTTCCATGCTCCTCACTCTTCTGCTCATCCCGATTCTCACCGCCTTCGCCGTCATTCTGCGCCCCGCGCGGCAGGCGGCGCTGATCGCGACGATCGGCTCAACGGCCGCGTTCGCCTGGTCCATGCTGGTCTGGCGGGCGTTCGACTTCGGTGACAGCGCGGCGATGCAGGTAACCGCGTCGTGGACGTGGATCGAGCCGCTCGGCCTGCGCCTCTCGCTGGGCGTCGACTCCATCGCCCTCCTGCTGGTGATGCTCACCGCGGCCCTGACGCCCCTGGCGATCCTCGGCTCGTGGACCGCCATCACTCAGCGCGTGCGCGAGTTCTACCTCTGGATGCTCATTCTCGAAGCGGCGATGCTGGGCGTCTTCGTGGCCCGCGACCTGCTCGTCTTCTACATCGCCTTTGAGTTCACCCTCATCCCCATGTACTTCCTCATCGCGGTCTACGGCTCGACGAACCGCGCCCGCGCCTCGATCGTCTTCTTTCTCTACACCTTCACAGGCTCGATCCTCACGCTCGTCGGCCTGCTCTACGTCGCATGGGCGCACTGGGACCAGTACGGGCGGTGGACCTTTGACATAGCGGCCCTGACGGCGACGGCGGCGTCGATGAGCGCTGCGCAACAGGCGTGGGTGCTGCTCGCATTGTGCTGCGGGTTCGCTGTCAAGGTGCCGCTCTTTCCGGTGCATACCTGGCTGCCGCTGGCGCACACGGAAGCGCCGACGGCGGGGAGCGTCATCCTCGCGGCGGTGCTGCTCAAACTCGGCACCTACGGCCTGTATCGCTTCGCCATGCCGATGTGCCCGGCGGCGTTTCACGAGTATGCCCCGCTCATCGCCGTTCTGTGCATCGTCGGGATCATCTACGGTGCTCTCGTCTGCTGGGTGCAGCGCGACATGAAGCGCCTCATCGCCTATTCCTCGGTGAGCCACCTCGGATTCTGCGTCCTCGGGCTCGCGGCCATCAACGCGGCCGGCGTCGGCGGATCGGTCATGTACATGATCAACCACGGCCTTTCGACCGGGGCGCTGTTCCTGTGCGTCGGCATGGTCTACGAGCGCTTCCACACGCGGTCGCTGGACGAACTCGGCGGCCTGGCGCGGCGCATGCCGGTGTGGACTGCGTTCACCATCTTCTTTGTGCTCAGCAGCGTCGGCCTGCCGGGCCTGAACGGCTTCGTCGGCGAGTTTCTGACTTTTTTCGGCGCGTTCACCTCAGGTCAACCGGTGCAGGGATTGCCGACGGGTGGGCCGCTCGGGCCGTGGTACGGCGCCATTGCCGCGACGGGGATGATTCTCGCCGCGATCTACCTGCTCTACTTTGCGGGGCATCTGGTCTTCGGCGCCTATCACCTGCCCGATACCTCCCACGCCGGACACGATGATCATGCGCACGTCCGCCTGCCGCGCGATCTCTGCATGCGCGAGATCGCGGTGCTGGCGCCGCTGGCGCTGCTGTGCTTCTGGCTGGGCGTGCAGCCGGGCGCGATCCTTTCGCGCATCGAGCAGCCGGTGAGTGAGATCGTTACGCATGTGAACGCGGCGGCCGATCGGTCGATGCTGATCACCGCGATCGATGAGTCGGAGGACCGCTGACCATGCTCGATCGCGTCGCGACACTCTGGCCCGAGATCATCCTCTTCGTCACCGTGATGCTGCTCATGCTCACGGGCACGAGCGGGGACAAAGACATCCGCCGCGCCGGCTCGTGGATCGCGGGTCTCGGGCTGCTCTTTGCGTTCATCTTCGCGGTGCGCATGCCCGAGCCGGAGACGCTCATGCCCGGTCTGGCGGGTTTCATGCGGCCGGCGGCGTGTGCCCTCGGATTCCTGCTTCTGCTCGGGCTGGGCAACGTCGATGCACGCCTTGAATCGGAAGTGGACGGCGGCCGGCGCTTCGACCCCCTCGACGCCACACAGGGCGAGCAACTCTGCTTCTTTCTTCTCTCGCTCATCGGCCTGATGCTCTGTACGACGGCGAGCGATCTCATCTGGCTCTTTCTGGCGCTGGAGATGACGAGCCTGCCGACTTACGTCATGGTGGCGCGGAGCCGCTCGAAGACGGCCGCGCAGGAGTCGGCGGTGAAGTATTTCTTCCTCGGGGCGGCGGCGGCGGCGATCTTCCTCTACGGATTCGCCATGCTCTACGGCGCGACGGGGTCGCTGCACCTGCTCGACATCCGCGCTGCGTTCGAAGTGCAGGCGGCGGCGGGAGGCATCGGCCCGCTCGCCATCCTCGGCCTGGCGCTGGCGGTCATCGGCGTTTCCTTCAAGATCGCGGCCGTGCCGATGCACTTCTACACAGCGGACGTGTACGAAGGCGCGGCGGCTCCGGTGACGGCGTTCCTCGCCTTCGTGCCCAAGGCCGCGGGATTCGTCGTCCTCATGCTCCTGCTCGGCACGGCGCTCCATCTCGGAGAAGGTGGGCAACCGTGGCCCGAGGCGATCCGCGTCCTGCTGTGGGTGCTCGCCGCCCTCACCATGACGATCGGCAACGCCCTGGCGATGTGGCAGAATCGCGTCAAGCGCATCCTTGCCTACTCATCGATCGCGCACAGCGGGTACATGCTCGTGGGTCTCGTGGCGGCGATGGAGGCAGGCGGTTCGGCGGGCGCTTCGCCGGCCACCAACGGCTTTGCCGCGGTGCTCTTCTACATCGTCGTCTACGGCATCACCAACCTCGGTGCGTTTCTCGTCCTCGCCTGCCTCGAACGGCGCGGCGAGGAGATCGAGACCTTCGACGACATCGAGGGCCTGTGGAGCCGCCACTCCGGGCACGCGACGATCCTCGCGCTGTGCACGCTCTCGCTCATGGGCCTCCCGCCGCTTGTGGGGTTTTTCGCGAAACTCTTCCTGTTCACCTCGGCGATCCGCGCCGGCGAATACGTGCTGGTGATCGTTGCCGGCCTCAACAGCGCCGCGGCGGCGTGGTACTACCTGCGCCTGGCCGGCGTGGGCTGGGTGAAGCGGCCCGGCTGGGAGGGTTCGGAAGTCGAGCGCACACCCGCTTCGGCGCGGCGTTTTGCCGCGGGGGTCTCCGCGGCGATGACCATCCTCCTGCTGGCGCTGACCGCCCGCCTCCTGAGCGCCGGGGATCAGGCCGTACAGTTGCGACCGTCCGAGGCGGCGCCGCATCATGCGGCCGGGCCGGCCGTCGATCGTCTCGCCGATCGCTGAAATGCAGTGGGTGGGTGCGGGTGGCATCGATCGCCGCCGCCTTTGGCGCAGATCGATGGCGAGGGTGCAGGCGCGAACGGTCACCCTTGCTCGCCGCACTGCACTCTCGCCCAGAGCGGCGAGCGTGCGGTGGCACCCTCCGCGTCTGCGTCTCGTCGCTCTAGCATTGCCCATGTCGGCAAGTCCGGATCGTCCCGTGATACTCATTGTCGGCCCGACGGCGGGGGGCAAGAGCCATCTCGCGCTTGAACTCGCCCAGCGCCTTCCGGGCGGCGGAGAGATCATCAGCGCCGATTCGATGCAGGTGTACCGCGGGATGGACATCGGCACCGCCAAGCCGACTCCGGCCGAGCAGCGCCTCGTTGCGCACCATCTCATCGACATCGTCGAACCCGATCAGCCGTACTCGGTTGACGAGTGGCTCGGCTCGGCGCGCCGCCTGGTCGAGGAGACTCGCAGGCGAGGCAAGTGGCCCATCATCGTGGGGGGAACGAATCTCTACGTGAAGGCGTTTCTGGAGGGGCTGTTCGACGGCCCGCCGCCGGACGAGGCGCTCCGCGCTGAACTGGCGGCGTGGAGCGTTGAACGTCTCCACGATGAACTGTCGGTTCTCGACCCCGTCGCCGCCGAGCGCATTCACCGCAACGACCGCAAGCGCCTGACGCGCGCCATCGAGGTGCATCGGGCGACGGGCCGGCCGCTGAGCGAGCGGCAGTTGCAGTGGGGCAGCGGGTCGGCGCGGGAGGACGTGCTGCTCCTCGGGCTGGAGTGGCCGGTGGAGGCGATCAACCGTCGGATCAACGCGCGGGTCCGCGCGATGATCGAGGGCGGCCTGGTGGAGGAAGTGCGCCGCTTGCGCGGCCGGCTGGGGCCGCAGGCCCGCGAGGCGCTGGGGTACAAGCAACTTCTCGCCGCCATCGACGGCGGCGCCGCTCTCGACGACGCGGTGGAACAAACAAAGATCGAAACGCGGCGGTTCGCGCGCAAGCAGCGGACGTGGTTGAAGTCGTTCCGGCGCTATCCGTCGTCCCTGTGGATCGCGTGCGGGTCGGCCAGTGCGCAAGACATTGTGGAACAGGCACTTGCATTCATCGAGAGGGGAGCGGTTCGGCATGGTCCACCCTGAATCGGGTCCGCCTGAGGGAAAGACCTCGAACACGGGGCCGGGGCTGTGACGTTAAAGGAGTACCGCTTGACCAGCCGACAGGCTAGTGGTACCAAATGCCCCTGCGGCGGAGCCTCGCCGCCGCCCGGAGGGGCCCGCGGCGTCCGCGTGACGGCTTCCGGGGTTCCCGTCCGCTCTCTCACTCCTACGACAGACAAGCACCTCCTGCATGGCCAAGAAGACCAAGTCCAAACCATCCGCCCGCCGCACCGCCGGGGCCGCCGTTGACGCCAAGGGCAAGCACCTCGTCATCGTCGAATCGCCGAGCAAGGCGCGCAACATCAACCAGTACCTCGGACCCGACTACGTCGTCAAGGCCTCGGTCGGGCACGTGCGCGACCTGCCCAACAAGTCGCCCAAGGGGGTCAAGCAGCCGGTGCCCGGCGTGGACATCGAGCATCGCTTCAAGCCGACCTACGAAGTGCTCGCTGGCAAGAAGTCCACCCTTACGGAACTCAAGAAACTCGCCCGGCAGGCGACCGACATCTGGTTCGCGACCGACCTCGACCGCGAAGGCGAGGCGATCGCCTGGCACCTCGCCCAAGAACTGGGCATCTCCTCGCGGGAGGCCAAGCGCGTCGTCTTCAACGCGGTGACGCGCAGCGAGGTGCAGCGGGCGTTCCAGAACCCGCATCCGATCGACGAAGACCGGGTCAACGCACAGCAGGCGCGGCGGATTCTCGACCGCATCGTGGGCTACCAGGTCTCGCCGCTCTTGTGGAAGAAGGTCGCGCGGGGGCTGAGCGCGGGGCGCGTGCAGTCCGTCGCGGTGCGCCTCATCGTCGAGCGCGAGCGCGAAATCCGGGCGTTCATTCCCGAGGAGTACTGGTCGCTGAGCGTGCGCCTGACCGCGAAGCGGGAGCAACTGGGCGGGATCGCGGCCGAGTGGTCAGCGTTCATGAGCAAGGTGGACGAGAAGGGCAACGGGCCGACGATCAAGGCGCAGAACGCATGGCTGGCCCGGCACAGCGCGTTTCGCGCCGAACTCGCCGAGGTGGACGGGGCCAGGCCCGAGATCGCCGGCGCCGACGCCGCCCTGATTCTCGCGCAGCGCGCCGGCTTCGTCCTCACCGACCGCATCGAGAAGCGCGACGAGAAGGGCAAAGGCCCCGCGGCGCATCTCGTCGAACTCGTCGGCACGACGCGACCCGACGACTTCATCGTCACCTCGATCGAAACCAAGCGGACGACGTCGAGGCCCTCGGCGCCGTTCATCACCTCGACGCTTCAGCAGGCGGCTTCGACGCGACTCGGTTTCGGCGCTCAGCGCACCATGCGGGCGGCCCAGCAACTCTACGAAGGAGTGGACCTGCCCGGCCGCGGCACGCTCGGCCTCATCACCTACATGCGAACCGACTCGACGCACCTCTCTCGCGAGGCGGTGAGCATGGCCCGCGACTACATCCGCGCGACCTACGGCGAGAAGTACCTGCCCGAGGCCCCGAACGCCTACTCGAGTTCCAACAAGGCGGCGCAGGAGGCGCACGAGGCGATCCGCCCCACCGACGTGAGCATTCACCCCGACTCCGTCGCGGGCGCGCTCAGCGCCGACCAGGCGCGGCTGTACCGCATCATCTGGGAGCGGTTCGTTTCGTGCCAGATGACGCCGGCGCAGTGGGACGCGACGACGATCCTCAGCAGTCCGGCTCGCGATCGGGCCCTGGTGTTCCGCACGACCGGGCGCGTGCTCGTCTTCGATGGTTTCCTGCGCGTGGCCGGCCTGCCGGCCTCTGAGGAGCAGACGCTTCCCGATCTCAAGGAGCAGGCGCTGCTCGGTCCGTTCGACCTGGAGCCGCAGCAGAAGTTCACCAGCCCGCCGCCGCGCTACACCGAGGCGTCGCTCGTCAAGACGCTCGAAGAGGAGGGCATCGGCCGGCCTTCGACCTACGCGGCGATTATTCAGACGATCCAGGACCGCAAGTACGTCGAGCAGCGCGAGCGGCGCTTCTTCGCCACCGATCTCGGCGAGGTCGTCACCGACAAACTCATCGAGGCGTTCCCCGATATTCTCAACCTCGGCTTCACGCGCGAGATGGAGGAGGAACTCGACCGCATCGAGTCGCGCGAGATCGACTGGGTCGCCGTGCTCGACGAGTTCTACGAGCCGTTCAAGGTGCGCCTCGAGGAAGCGCACGCGAACCTCGGTCACGCCAAGGCGGAGATGGAGCCGGCGCCGGATGACATCCGCTGCGAGAAGTGCGGCGCGACGACGGTGTACCGGTTCGGCAAGAACGGGCGTTTCCTGAGTTGCTCACGCTATCCCGACTGCGACTACGCCTCGCCGATCGACACGGAGGGCCGGCCGCGCAAGGTGGAGCCGGTGAACGTGGCGTGCCCGAAGTGCCGCGCGCCGATGAACAAGCGTACGGGGCGTTTCGGGGCGTTTCTCGGCTGCACGCGCTACCCGGATTGCGACGGGATCGTGAAACTCGACAAGAAGGGCCGGCCGGTGGCGCCGCAGCCGCCCCCTTATGTTACAGACCAGCCCTGCCCGAAGTGCGGAGAGCCGCTCAATCTTCGGAGCGGCAAGCGCGGGCCGTGGCTCAGTTGCTCGGCCTTTCCCAAGTGCCGCGGACGAGGCGCGTGGTCGAAACTCGAGGCGATGGTGCGCCAGCGGCTCGAGAAGGCCCTGTCCGCGCACGAGCGCGAGCACCCCGTCCCCGTCCTGCGCGACCTTCAGGGCCGGGCCCTCACCGACGAGCGCGGCCAGCCGCTCGACAAGTCCGGCGAGCGCGAGGACGATCTCGGCGCCGTGGCGCACGACGCGGCTTGAGGGGCGGGATCGGTTATCCGGCTGTGATTGCCATCGCCGCCGCGGGATGTTGCCCTCACGCAACATCGCGCTTCAGTCGCGTCGCGTTCGGGCCGATCCACTCTCTGTGATGTTGCCGGGACGCGACAAGATCGCCGTTGCGGCCGGGGCCATCCGCCTGTCGCGCGTCACCGAGGTGGTGGTGGAGCGAGGCGAGGCTCAGCGCCACGCTCCGAGCGCTCCCCCGCTGCGGCACCTTTCGGCGCTTCTCCGGGAGATGCGAAGCGCCGGCCGGCCGCTGGCTCATCTCGCGCCGCAGCCGGAACAGGCTGCGACGCGCCTGGCCGCCTGAGAGGTTGATCGCCGCCATGAGTTCCCCCGAAACCACGCTGCCGCGCGTCCTGATCGTCGACGCCGACCCCATCGCCGCCGAGTCGCTCAGCGAGGCTTTGCGCGGGCACGGCTACGAGACCGCCACGGCGCTCAACGCCGACGAGGCGCTCGCCGCCCTCGCGGACGCTCAGCGGCAGTTGGCCGACCGGGCGCCGAGGCCTTTCGGGCTCGTCATTACCGACCTCAACCTCCCGAAACCCGGAGGCGTCGATCTGCTCCGGCGCCTGCGCCGCGACCATCCCGACGTTGTGGCGATCGTGCTGACCGCCTATGGGACGATCGAGGCGGCCGTCAACGCGATCAAACTCGGCGCCTTCGACTACCTGACGCATCCGATCGTCGAGGAGGAACTCGTCGCGCTGCTCGAGCGCGCGGTGCGGCACGGGGCGCTGGTGGCCCAGAACCACCACCTCCGACGTCAACTCGACGACCGCTTCGGCCTGGACAACATCATCGGACGCGACCCGCGCATGCTGCGCATCTACGACCTCGTCGAGGCGGTGGCCCCGACGAAGACGAGCGTCCTGATGACCGGCGAGTCGGGCACGGGCAAGAGCCTCGTCGCCCGCGCGATTCACCAGCGCTCGCCGCTGCGCGACCAGCCGTTCATCGAGATCTCCTGTGGGTCGATCCCCGAGACGCTGCTCGAGTCGGAACTCTTCGGCCACGTGAAGGGGGCGTTCACGGGGGCGCACGCGGACAAGATCGGCCGGTTCCTCGCCGCCGACGGGGGGACGATCTTCCTCGACGAGATCAACTCCGCCTCGCCGGGCATGCAACTCAAACTTCTTCGCGTTCTCCAGGAGAAGCGCTTCGAGCCGGTCGGCTCGACGAAGACGGTCGAAGTCAACGTGCGCGTGGTGCTGGCGAGCAACGAGCCGCTCGAGCAACTCGTCGCCTCCGGCCAGTTCCGCCAGGACCTCTACTACCGGATCAACGTGGTGAAGATCGAGTTGCCGCCGCTGCGCGATCGACTCGCCGACGTGCCGACTCTTGCCGAGCACTTCCTGGAGCGGCAAAGCCGCGCCGCGGGCCGGGAGATCCTCGGCTTCACTCCCGAGGCGATGGCCGCGCTGCAGCGCTACTCCTGGCCGGGAAACGTGCGCGAACTCGAGAACGTGGTCGAGCGAGCCGTCGTCCTCTCGCGCGGAGCGAGAGTCGGGCTGGAAGACTTCCCGGCCAACGTCGTGGACAATCGTCCGGGTCAGATGGCGCTCCTGCGCTCGACGCGCGACCGGGACGAGCCGATCTCCTGGGATGGCGAGACGCTGGCTGAGGCCCTCGAAGCCCAGGAGCGGCGCGTTCTCCTCGCCGCCCTCAATGCCAACAACTGGAACCGCAACCAGACCGCGGCCCAACTCGGCATCAACCGCACGACGCTTTACAAGAAGATCCGCTCCTTCGGGCTCGACCAGTATCCGCAGGCGGGCTGACGGGCTACGGCCGGTCGATGTCCGGCGGAGGATGCACGACGACGTGCGGGGCGATGAGGTCTATGGTGCGCTCGCCGATGCCCGGCACGCGCTGAAGGTCGGCGAGCGATCGGTAGGGGCCGTGCGCCTCGCGATCGGCGACAATGCGGCTCGCCAGCGCCGGTCCGAGGCGCGGTAGCGCCTCCAGGGACGCCGCATCGGCGCGGTTGAGATCGAGGCGCATGTCGGGACGCGGCCGCTGCGGCTCGACTCCGGGCAGGAAGGCGACGTAGACCGGCCGGGACACCGCCAGCCAGGCAAGCAGCAGGGCGAGGCCGATCAGCATCGACGCCGCGGCGAACCACTCGGCGTTCTCCGGCCGCGCTTCCGAGTTACTTCGATTGTCCTGCGGCTCGGTCATGGTTTGTCACCCAGTCGCGCTCGTCCGGAGTCGTGCAGCGAAGCGTTCGGCGCCGCAGGTCGCGGTGCAGATCGGCGACGGCGGTGAGCGCCGGCTTGGGCCGGCCCATTGAGGAGATGAGCCCGCCGCCGGGCAACTCCGCCGAGGGGTGATCGAAGAACTCATGGCACACCGCCGACTCGACAAAGGGCTTGCTGACCGCGATGGAGAGCGCTTTGCGCAGCCACTCCGCCTGCCGCACCGGCGTCCACGGCTCGCGATAGTACCCCGCCGCATCCGGCGCTTCCTTGGAGGGCGCTGAATCGTCTGAACTCGGCGCCTCACCGCTGCCCGCCTGCGCATTCGCCTCATCCGCCGCCGGCGCCTTCGCCTCGCCGCGCAGCGGCCGATGGCTCGGCGCGCCGATCCCCGTCACGATCACCGGAAACTCGAGGTAGAGCAGCGAGTCGAGGATCGAACTGATCTGCATGAAGTCGCGCGTCGCCTGCCCGCGGTTGTGGTGGCCGACCTGAATGTTCATGCCCACCAGGTCGAGTTTGAAGCCCGACTGCGCGATCATCTCGGCGTAGACGATCGGCGGCACGGAACGCGGATGGCCGGAGAAGTACTCGCCGAAAGGCTCGGTCACTTCGACGAGCGTGCGCCCCGCCGGGTGGAGCGACTTGACCAGCGCCGTGGCCATGCGCGTCAGGTCCATCAACTGGTCGTACGCGAGCGTGAAACTCTCGTTGATGTGCAGCGACGAGGCGATGTTCCAGATCGAAACGGAGGAGCGATAGCGCTTGACGATGGCCTCGATGTGCTCGTGCAGGAGGTCGTAGAGCGTGTCGTAGTCGTGCTCCCAGATGTAGAGCCACTCCGGCACGCTCAGTGGGCGGAAGTCGATGATCGGGCCGAGCATCACCGGGCATCTCGCCTTGCCCGCCCACTCGATCCACCGGTCGAACTTCTTCCAGTCGTACTCGCCTTCTTCCGGCTCGACCTCCCGCCAGCGCATGGGCACCGAGACGTAGTCGAAGTCGCGGCTGACGATCTCGGCAAGCGGCTCGGCGAACTGGCTCTGGTGGATGCGGCAGCCGAGCGTCGGCGGCGGCTCCCCGTTGCCCAGCCGTTTGCCCAGCAGCGAATCGGCGTGCATGAAGGTCAATTTCTCTCCCGCCCCGATCGCCTCGATCAGCGCGCTGCGGGCGAACTCCTGCGCCCGGACCGGATCGGTCCGCTCCAGCCCCAGCGCCTGGGTGAACGAGTCGCGCGCTCGCGCCCACTGGCGCATGATCGGATGGTCATCGGGCAGTTCGAAGAGGCTCCAGTCCTCAAGTTTGACGAGGAAGAACTTGATCCGGTGCCGGGCCAGTTCGAGGTAAAGGAGGTAAGGCTCCTCGCGGTCGGGCAGCAGGCAGGTCGGCAGCATGAGCCGGCCGTGCTCGCCCGCGTCGATGAGCAGCACGAGCGAGGCGGACTCGGCGGAGCGCTTTTCGCAGATGATCATCCCTTCGCGGAAGGCGACGTCGCCCTGCACGCCGATGTCGTTGGCTCCGATGAGGTGCGCCTGCTGCAACGGAAAGGACTCGGCGGGTTGATCTCCGTCGTAGACGGCGTACACAAGCATTCGGGAGCGCTCCGACCGTGGAAAGGTCGCTCGGGGCCAATCCGGGCCCGCGCGGGCCCGGCAATCGGCGGGGCAACGCCATTGTAGCCGGGATGCTTCGGCGTCTCGCGCGAGTGAAGCGCGGTGACCAAGCCAGCGAGCTGCGCCCGGCCCGCAACTTGATCGGCGGCCGTGCTACCATCCATCATGCCCAAAGGCGAACGGGGACTTGCCCGACCGAGCACCGTGGCGGATCGGATCCTCTGGGTCTACGTCATTCCAATCGTCCTCATTCACGCTCTCGCCCTCCTTGCGGTCGTGCCGTGGCTCATCAGCTGGACGGGCGTGGTGGTGATGATCCTGGGCGTGCACGTCTTCGGGCAGGGGATCAACATCGGCTACCACCGCCTGCTGACGCATCGAAGTTTCGAAACGCCGCGCTGGATGGAGCGCGGGTTCGTGCTGCTGGCGCTGTGCTGCGTGCAGGACACTCCCGCGCGCTGGGTCGCGAACCACCGCCACCATCACAAGCACTCCGACACGCGGCCCGATCCGCACAGCCCGCTGGTCAACTTTTTCTGGTCGCACTTCGGCTGGCTCATCTATCACAACCCCGGCATTCACACACTCTCGTCCTACCAGACGGCCGTGCCCGACATCCTTCGCGATCCGTTCTACCTGCGGCTGGAGAAGCGGCCGTTTCTGGTGTTCTGGATCTACGTGGCGCATGCTGCGTTGTACTTCCTGATCGGCGCGGCGGCGGGGGCGGCACTGGCGGGGCCGGGCGTCGATCGCGGGATGGCCGCGCTGCAGTTCGGCCTGAGTCTGCTCGTCTGGGGCGTGTTCGTGCGCACCATGGTGGTCTGGCACATCACCTGGTCTGTGAACTCGCTCTCGCACATGTTCGGCTACCGCAACTACGAGACGGGCGAGGAGAGCCGCAACAACTGGCTCGTCGCGCTTCTGACCGTCGGTGAAGGCTGGCACAACAACCATCACCACGATCCCGCCAGCGCTTCCAACCAGCATCGCTGGTGGGAGCTGGACGTCTCCTACTACGAGATCAAACTGCTGGAGCGCTTCGGCCTGGCCAAGCGGGTCCTGCCCCCGCGTCACGTGCGGCAGAGACCCGCCCCCGCCGACGGGGCTGTGGTCGCGTGAGCCGCGGCGCGGTGTGCGAGTTGCCCAGCCGCGGCCTACATTTACGCATGACCGAGTCCCTCTACCGCACCGACCTCGCGCTCCCCGGCCGTCGCCAGGGCAAAGTCCGCGACCTCTACGAACTTCCCGCCGACGCCGCCGACCGGCCGCGGCTGCTCATCATCGCGACCGACCGCCTCAGTGCCTACGACGTGGTGATGCCCACGCCCTTTCCCGGCAAGGGAGCGCTGCTCACGGCCATCAGCATGAAATGGTTCCGCTGGATCGAATCGCAGGGCGCGCTGGGCCTGCGGCACCACGTCCTGAGCACCGAGGCGGCCGATGTGCCCGTCCCGCCGCCGCAGCAGGCGGCGCTCAAGGGCCGCATCATGATCGGCCGGCGCACCCGGGTCGTCCCCATTGAGTGCGTGGCCCGCGGCTACATCACCGGCTCAGGGTGGAAGGAGTATCAGAAGACCGGGGCGGTCTGCGGGGTGGCGCTTGCCAAGGGGCTGCGGCAATGCGACAAACTTCCTGAGCCGATCTTCACCCCCGCCACCAAGGCTGAAGTCGGCCACGATGAGAACATCTCCTTCGAGCAGGCATGCGGGATCGTGGGCGAGCGGCTGATGAGCCGGCTCCGCAAGTGGACCCTCGATCTCTACACCGCGGCGCACGACTACGCGCACCGGCGCGGCATCATCATCGCCGACACCAAATTCGAGTTCGGCCACGTGCTCGACAGCGCCGGCAAGCCGACCGACGAGGTGCTGCTCATCGACGAGGCGCTCACGCCCGACAGTTCGCGGTTCTGGCCGCTTGACCGCTACGAACCCGGCCGCGACCAGGAGAGTTTCGACAAGCAGTACGTGCGCAATCACCTCGAAACGCTCGTCGCCGCGGGCAAGTGGGACAAGACTCCGCCCGGTCCGGAGATTCCCGCCGACATCGTGAAGAACACGATCGCGAAGTACCAGGAAGCGCACGACCGACTGTTCGCGTGAACCTGGCCGCGAAGAACATAGCCGCAAGGCGGCTCAAAAGGCGCAAGAGGGAAGAGCAGGAGTGGGGGAGATCACTTCGATTCGAGCGGCTCTCGAGATTCGACTTGCTCCGGTTCCTCGGCCTTTCCCTTTTGCGCATTTTGAGCCTTTTTGCGGCCATTCGATATGACGCGACTCCCCTTTGATCCTGATCGCGTGCGCGGCGGCGAAGCGAAGGCGCCCAAGACGGCCAAAGGGGCGCCGCTGACGGTCTCGCAGGTGGCCGAGATGATCAACCAGGCGCTCGTCGAGGCGCTGCCGCGCAAGGTGCGCGTTGTCGGCGAGATCAGCAATCTCTCGCGCCGCGGGCACTGGTACTTCTCGCTCAAGGACGAGGGGGCGGTGCTCAAGTGCGTGGCGTGGGCGAGCAAGGCGGGTAAGTTCGGCTTTGACGCCCGCGACGGTTTGTCGGTCGTCGCCTCCGGCTCGATCCAGCACTATGGCCCGCAGGGGCAGACGCAGTTGTACGTCGATTCTCTCGCGCCCGTCGGGGCCGGAGCGCTCGAACTGCGCTTTCGCGCTTTGTGCGAGGAGTTGCGGGCGCTGGGGTACTTCGACGTCGATCGAAAAAGGGAAGTCCCGCACTTCCCGCGCCGCGTTGCGATCATCACCTCGGCGAAAGGCGCCGCGCTTGCGGATGTGCTCGACACGATGGCGCAGCGCTGCAAGGCGGTCGAGATTCTCATCGTGGATGTGCGGGTGCAGGGAGCGGCGGCGGCGGGGGAGATCGCCGCGGCGCTGCGCCATCTCGCGCATCATCACGCGAGTTTGCGACTCGACGCCGTCCTCCTCACGCGCGGCGGCGGATCGATTGAAGACCTCTGGGCGTTCAACGAGCGCGTCGTGGCCGACGCCCTGTTCAACTTTCCGATTCCCACGGTCGCGGCGATCGGGCATGAGACGGACACGACGATCGCCGAACTTGTCGCCGACCTCCGCTGCGCCACGCCGACGCAGGCGGCGATGCGCCTCGCGCCCGACGGCCGCGAACTGCTTGTGCAGATCGATCAGAGCGGCCGGCGGCTTGGCACGCATCTCCAGCATCGCCTGCGGTACGCCCGGCAGCAGTGCGCGGCGCTGGCGGGCCAGTTGCCTCGCCCGCGCGAGATCATCGCCGCCGCGCGGCGCGACCTCGCCTCGCTTAGGCAGTCGCTGGATCAGGGCGCGGCGTCGCGCCTTCGCGGCCACAGCGGCGACCTGCACCGCCTCGCGCTTCGCCTTGGGCTGCTGCGGCCCGATCGCGTGGTGCTGGAACGCGGCCGGCGCCTGGGAGTGGCCGGATTTCGCCTCCACGCCGCGGCGCACGAGCACCTGGCCGCTTCGGCCGCCCGCCTCGATCGCGCCCACGCCACGCTGCGCAGCCTCGATCCGCGCCGCGTGCTGCAGCGCGGCTACTCGATCACGCGCCTCGTCGACGGGCGGGTGGTGCGCCGCGTGGCTGAGACGCCGCCGGGCACAAGGCTGCTTACCAGCGTGTCAGACGGCGCCATCGCGAGCGAAGTGACCGGCGCCGACGCCGCTCTCGCATCCCCCAAGCCCCAGACCCCAAGTCTCAAGCCCCTCCGCCCCGCCCCGCGCCGCCGCCGCGGCCCCCAGCCGAACCAGATGGAACTCTTCGAGTCCGACCGGTAGAGTCCGAGCCATGTCGAAGCGCAAGTCCAGCCCGACGCAGCCGCCGCCCGAGTCGCTCACCTATGAGCAGGCCGTCGCGGAACTCGAGTCGATCATCGACCGCATGGAGTCGGGCGAGACGCCGCTCGAAGAGGCGCTGGCCGATTACGAGCGAGGCGTGGGGCTGCTGCGCCGCTGCCGGGAGATCATCACCGCCGCCGAGCAGAAGATCGAATACCTCAAGGCGGCCGCCGGCGAATCGTCCGCCTTGGTGGGCGACATGGCCGACGCCGGCGGAGCCCGCGACGACGACGAAGAGGACGATGCGACTCGATGAGCGGCATCGACCTCTATCTCCGTCCCTTCTGGGTTTACCAACTCATCTATGTCCCCTTTGTCTTCGCGTTCGGCGCGATCGTCGGGAGTTTTCTCAATGTGGTGATCCTGCGCCTGCCCGAGCGACGCAACATCATCTCGCCTCCCTCGCATTGCCCGGTGTGCAAGACGCGGCTGCGCTGGTGCGAGAATCTCCCGGTGATCGGCTGGATCCGGCTGCGGGGGCGCTGCGCGCACTGCGGCACGCCGATCAGCGTGCAGTATCCGCTCATCGAAGCGGTCTGCGGCGTGTTCTTCACGCTCGTCTTCGTTCTCGCATACATGGTTCTACCGACGGCGCCGTACGTCGGCGGCCTGCTTCCGGAGTATCTCGGGCGCGGAACGGGCGTGATCGCCACCTGGCCGATCCCCGTTCTCTACTGCCTGCTCTTTTCGGCGCTGCTGGCGATGACGATGATCGATCTGCGCACCTACACGATTCCGATCGAACTGACCGTGGCGGTGACGCTGCCCGCGCTGCTGGTGCACGCGGTGATGCCGATCTGGCCGGGGGGCGGGCTTTCCCTGCCCCTCTCCGCGTTGCCCGAGGGTGTCGGCGGAATCGACCTCGGCCAATGGACGCTGCCGCTGGTCGGCTCGGCGGGCTTGGGAATGGGCGTGGGAGGCATGCTCGGCGTGGCCGTTTCGACCCTGCTCATCCGGTCGAACCACCTGCGCCATTCGTTCCTCGATTTCGATCTCTACGTCAAGCAGGACGATGAGATCATCGACTACCCCCATCCGCGGCGGGAACTGGAATGGGAACTGGACTACCTCGGGCCGATCATCCTCGGCGCGCTCCTCGGCTGGCGGATCGGATCGGCGTGGCAGGGGGCGGACCTGCCGCTCTGGGCGGCATCCCTGGGCGGGTCGCTCGTCGGGTACCTCGCCGGCGCGGCGCTGATCTGGGTCTTCCGACTCGCCGGCACCCTTGCCTTCGGCAAGGAGGCGATGGGCCTGGGCGATGCGCACCTGCTCGCATGCATCGGCGCGGCGCTGGGGTGGGTGGACGCGGTGCTCGTCTTCTTCCTCGCCCCCTTCCTGGCCATCGCGGGGATGCTGCTGGGGACGGCTCTCAGCCGCGTGCTCTCGGGCTTCTCGCGGTACATTCCCTACGGGCCGTGGCTGGCGCTGGCGGCGATGGTCGTGGTGTTCGGCGACGGGTGGATCGAGGCGCTGCTCGAAGCGATCCTGAAAGTCCCCGTCAATCTGCCCTGAATCGTGCCTTTCCGACGCGGGCGCACTAGACTGCGCAGATGGCCTCGCTATGAATCCGCGGCCGGTGTTGGCCGCGGGCGCCGATGGTCGATACAGACTCCGCGAGTCGATGGCCGCGCGATCAAGGACATGATGACGAAAGGAACGGGTCCATGCGCAACGTGTCAAGGGTGATGGGACTCATGGCGCTGCTGATGCTCGCCTTGGGCGCCACCGGGTGCAACAACAAGATCAAGGATGAAAACGGCCGCCTGCTCAACGAGAACGCGGCCCTTCGCGATCAACTCGCGGAGATGGAGGATGCGCTCCAGTCGGCCGAGCGCCAGCGGGCCGAACTCGCCGCGGAAGCGAGCCGCTATCGCCAGGAGAATCAGTCGCTCCAGTCCCGCGCCAGCCAGCCCCAGCAGAACACCGGGTTTGAGGGCATCAGCGGCGTGAAGGGCGAGTTCCGTCCCGGCGAGGTCGCGGCCGTCGTCGAGGGCGACGTGCTCTTCGACTCCGGCAAGGTCACTCTCAAGGCCGCCGCCAAAGCCTCGCTCGACAAACTCGCCGGCGTGCTCAACTCGCAGTACAGCGGCAAGACCATCCGCATCGAAGGGCACACCGACACCGACCCCATCAAGAAGAGCGAGTGGAAAACGAACGACCGCCTCGCGTGCGAGCGGGCGATGGCCGTGAAGGAGTACCTCTCGAGCAAGGGCGTGGACGGCTCGCGCATGTACGTGGCGGGGTGGGGGCCGAACAAGCCCAAGAGCAGCAAGGCCCAGTCGCGGCGCGTCGAGGTCGTCGTGATGCTGCAGTGACGCGCGGGGCGTCCGCGAGAATCAACCGGCGGCGAGAAAAAAAGGCGGAGGCCCCCACGAGTGGCGCCTCCGCCTCTCTTTGGCGACGGGCACAGCCGCCGCGAGAGTGTGGACACCACTATACCTGACCTTCCGCGGCCTCGGCGCGGGAATCCGCGATTTTGGATGAAGTCGAAGAAGTCGCCGGTCATCGCCGCCGCGTCAGGGTGGGTTATTGGACTTCAGCCGCCTGATTCCGCCAGCGGATCCGGCCGGTACAGCCGCGTGTCCAGGCCCCAGACCTTGTCGGTGAACTCCGACACGCCATCCACGAGGTTCCCGGCGTCCGGCCGGGCGTTGTCGATGCCCATCTGCGTCTTGGCGTCGAGTTCGTCGAGGCGGGAGATAAAGATCGCCTCGGGTGTCGACGGCACCTTGGCCGCGCCGAACTCCGGCACACCGTGGTGCGAGAGTATGATGTGGTGCAGGACGAGCAGCGCCTCGCGCGGAAGGTCCGGCCCTCCCTTCGCCCGCGCCGCATCCGCCTTGCGCTGCAGCCAAAGCGAGCCGAGCACGATGTGCCCGATCAACTGGCCCTCCGTCGTGTACGCGAAGCCGTACTCGTAGGACATCTCCCGGCACTTGGCCACGTCGTGGAGAAACAGCCCGGCGAGGACCAGGTCGCGGTTGAGTTTGGGATACAGCGGCAGCATGCGGTCGGCGAGCGTGCACAACTGGAGCGTGTGTTCGAGAAGTCCGCCGAGGTAGGCGTGGTGCATTGACACGGCGGCGGGCGACGCGCGGAACGCGTCCATGAGCGCCTTGTCCCCGAGATATTCGTCGATCAGGGCCTTGAGGCCCGCGTGGCCGATTGTGCCCAGCAGGGCGCGCAACTGCCGCTCCATCTCGTCGACGTCCTTGGTCGTCGTCGGGAGGAGGTTGGGCAGGTCTTCCTCGGCGACGTCCACCGCCCGGATGTCCTGGACGATGAGTTGCCGCTCGCCCTGGTAGGGCTGGGTCTGCCCTTCGAGCCAGACGAAGCCGTTCGTCGGCAGGCCGCGGAACTGCTGCTCGGTGATGTTCCACATCCGGGCGGTGATCTGGCCGCTCTTGTCGCGGATCAGGGCCTTGAGATAGGGCTTGCCCGCGCGGGTCTGGCCGAGTTGCGCGTTGTAGATGCAGTAGATCCCTTCGAGGTACTGCGAGTTCTCGAACTCGGAGATGAAGATGTGCTTGGACATGCGGGCGAAGGGCCTTCCGATCAGGAGGGGTTCGAGGGGGCATCGTAGCCGAACGCCGACCCCGCAGCCGAGCGTCTGCGATTCAGTACCTCACCAACAGTCCGAAGAGCAGCATCGCGCTGAGCGACAGGCACCAGGTTGCGCCGGCGAGCAGAACACGCAGCCCCGGCCCAAGGCGGCGGATGCGGCCGGCGCAGCGAATCCACACGATCAGCAGATTGACGAGTACGACCGCTTCGCAGGCGAGAAGCGTCAGTTGCCACAACTCCGGCCCGCCGTGCAGCAAATAGACGATCAGCCCCCACAGGAAGACGAGTCCGGCGAATCCCACGCCCGCGGCAAGCCCCACCAGCCCCGTGTAGAACGCCCCGAGGCGAGGCTCGGTCAGCGCGATTCGCAACTCCAGCGCCTGGCCGCACTCCGGGCACACACGCCCTCGCAACCGGTGCAGGTTGTAGCCGCACATCGGACACCGGTCTTCGCGCAGCGCGAGGTGCTGTTCGAGGAGGCTCGGCGAGGCTTCGTTGTGATGCGGAGTGCTGGTCATGCCGCCCCGATTCGCTCCTGCACCAGTTTCGTGAAACGCTCCCCGCGCTGCTCGAAGTTGGTGAACTGGTCCCAACTGGCGCAGCCGGGGCTGAGCAGGAGGATGTCGCCGGCGTTCATCCGGGCCATGGCGCTCTTCACCGCGATCTCCAGCGTGCGGCAGTGCAGGCACTTTCCCGTCGGCGCGAGCGAGTGTATCCGCTCGCCCACGGCGCCGATGGCGTAGAGCCGCGCCACGCGCCCGCCCAGCGCCGCCAGCGGCGCGAGGTCCGCCTTCTTGTCGTAGCCGCCGACGATGAGGTGCAGCCGCGAGGGATCATCGAAGGACTCGACCGCGAGCGCGGCGGCGGCGGGAGTGGTGCACTTCGAGTCGTTGTAGAATCGCCGGCCGTCGGGCGTCTGGCTCACGAGTTCGAGGCGGTGGGGCAGCCCGCGGAAGTCCGCCAGCGCGGCGATCGCGCGCTCGAAGGCAACGCCCGCCGCGCGGCACGCCTCCGCGGCCATCATCGCGTTGAGGCGATTGTGACGCCCCGGGATGAGCAGGTTGATCCCGGCGAGGCGCGGATCATCGCCTACCAGATCGAGGCGATTGACGCCCCGATTCGTCGGCCAGTCGCGCAGGCCGGGGCCGAGGATCGCGTGGTCGCCGGCGCGCTGGCCGGCGAGAAGGCGCTCTTTGCACTCGCGGTAGTGATCGAGCGAGCCGTGCCAGTCGGCGTGGTTGTCGCTGAAGTTGGTGATGACGGCGATGTGGGGGGACCACGCGTCTTCACCGGTTAGCCGCGACGCGGAGGCTCTGCGCAGCGGAGCGTGGGCGTGGGACTCGGACTGGATTCCCGCCTTCGCGGCAATGACGGAAGATTCGCCCCCACCCCGTCCCTCCCCCGCAGAGCCGGGGGAGAGGGTACCGAGCGACGCGAAGCGCGACGCCATGCCACCCTGCGAACCCGCTCCCAGCCACCACAGCATCGCGCTGGACAACTCGAGCACGACCCACTCGTCCGCACCGATCTGCGCGCCCAGCAGCGACCCGCCGATGTTGCCGCCGAGGTGGCCGGCGCCGAAGTGCACGCGCAGAACGTGATGGATCATCGCGCTCGTCGTGGACTTTCCCGCCGTGCCCGTCACGCCGATGATTCGCTCCCGACTGGGCAGCGAGTGAATGAGCAGTTCGATCTCCGTGGTGATCGGGACGCCCGCCGCGCGCGCGGCGTTGAGAAACCGGTTCTCCCACGGCCGGGGCACGGCTGGATTCGCCACGACGAGGTCCGTCGAGCGAAAGTCGCTCTCCTCGTGCCCGCCGAGACGCAGCGCCACCGCACCGGCGTCGATCAGGTCGCGGATGGAATCGAGCGAGTCGGCGAGTTGCTCGATGGTGGCGAGATCGGTGAGCAGGACGCGGCACTCGCGCTGCTGCACGAGCCACCGCGTTACTCCCGCGCCGCCGCCGAAGTGCCCGAGCCCCATCACCGTGACCCGGCTCTGCGTCATGGCTGTCCGTAGCGGTGGCGGTACTTGCGATCGAGCGCTTTCTGCTTGTTGTCGAGATCGACGGCGGCCCCGTCAATGTACGCGGCGAGGACGTGGGTCGTGATTTCGAGCGGGTTGCCGTCGGTGATGATGAGCGTGGCGTTCTTGCCCGCTTCGAGCGAGCCGAGGATGTGACCCGCGCCGATGATCTCCGCGGCGCTGAGCGTCACGGAGCGCAGCGCAACATCAACCGGCAGGCCATACGCCGCCGACTTGGCCGCGTGGTAGGGGAGGCTGCGCTCGTGCGCCGGCTCCTCGCCGCTGGCGATGCAGAAGCGCACGCCGGCCTCGTGGAGGGTCAGCGGCAGAGTGAAGGGCTGGTCGTGCGGCAGGTCGCGGCGCGTGGGCATGCGGTGCGTGCCGACGACAATGACGGGAACGTCGTGGGTCTTGAGCAGGTCGAGGCACTGGTCCGCATCGGCCCCGCCGACGATGACCAACCGCAGGTTCATGCGGTTGGCCCAGGCAATCGCCGAGCGGATCTGCGCCGCGTCGCCGGCATGGATGAAGACGGGAACCTGGCGTTCCATCGCCGGCAGCATCGACTCGAGGCGCAGGTCAATGGGGAAGGTCGGGTCGGCGGCGCGGGCCCGGGCGTACGCCGCCGCCTCCTCGAACGCGCGGTCGATGCGGTCGAGATTCTCCTTGCTGCGGCGGAGTTGCTCCTCTTCGCTCTCCTCGATCCACCATGCCGTGCGCGGCCGGACGTTGGGCCAGCGCACGGCCAGCCCGGCGCGGTCGGCGATGGTGAGTTCCTCGGTGGTCCACCCGTCGAGGCGGATCGTCGAGGCGTACCCCGAGATGGCTCCGCCCTGCGGCACCACGAGGGCGGTGAGAATGCCGTTGGCCCGCGTGACGGGAATCAGCGCGCTGTCGGGGTTGACGGCGATGACGGCCCGCACCTCGGGCGTGACCGCGCCTGTTTCGCTCATGTCGTTCGTGGCGCGTACGGCCTGAATCTCGCTCAGCCCCAGCGTCGTGTCGGCGCTGATGAGGCCGGGGTAGACGTGCTTTCCGGCGGCGTCGATGACGGTCGTGTCGGCCGCGGCGGCGTAGGCGCCGGCGCCGACCTCCGTGATCAGTCCGTCGCGGAAGACGACGTAGCCGCGCTCGATCGGCTCGCTCGAGACCGGGTGGATCGTCGCGTTGACGACGGCGATGGGCTTGTCCTGCGGCTCGCCGGGGATCTGAGTCGATTGGGAGTGCGCTGCCTGAAGCGTGCAGAGCGCTGCGGAGGCGGCGAGGAGCGCTGAGGTCCTTCGAGTCGTCGGGCGCGAGCGCTCCCCTTCGCAGAGCCTTCGCGTCGCGGCTAAACGTGTTCTGTCGTTCATTGGTGGTACTCCTCCAGTCCGCAGCCGCACTCGCCGGGGCGCGAGGAGTGGGGGTCGAGGCCCATCTCGTATCGGCGGCGCATCAGTTCAGCCAGGGCGCGGCGCTCGGGGGGAATGTCGCCCTCCTCGGCCGGTTCGGCGGGCTTCTCTTCTTCCGCCTTCTTCCGGTCCTTCTCCGGATCCTTGAGACTCTGCCTGAGCACCTTCTGGATGAGTCGCTGGCGCTCAGTCTTCGCGGCCTGCTGCATGGCGAGGTCGGTCTCGATGCTGAACATCTGCCGCCCGTCGATCCACGTCTGCTCGCAGCGGGCGAGCGTGCTCAGCGGCGAGGCGGACCAGATGACGAAGTCCGCATCCTTGCCGACCTCGATGGATCCGACGCGGTCGTCGATGGCGAGTTGTTTTGCCGGATTGATGGTGACGAACTTGAAGGCTTCGGCGGGGTCGACGCCGCCGTAGCGCACCGCCTTGGCCGCCTCGGTGTTCATGCGGCGGGCGAGTTCATCGGAGTCGGAGTTGAAACTCATGAGCACGCCGGCGTGGTGCATGATGGCGCCGGCGTAGGGAATGGCGTCGTAGACCTCGAACTTGTACGCCCACCAGTCGCTGAAGGCCGACCCGCCCACGCCGTGGGCCGCCATCTCGCTGGCGACCTTGTAGCCTTCGAGAATGTGCTGGAAGGTGCCGAGCGTGAAGCCGAATTCGTCCGCCACGCGAATCAGCATGAGAATCTCATCCTGCCGGTAGGAGTGGCAGTGGACGAGGCGCTCGCCGGCGAGGATCTCGGCCAGGGCTTCGAGTTCGAGATCGCGGCGAGGAGGATATTGGCGCCTGGTCGTTGCCTCGCCGGCGTTGTAGCGGCGCCACTGCTCGACGTAGTCGCGCGCGGCGAGGAAGGCGCTGCGAATCAGCGTCTCGACGCCCATGCGCGACTGCGGATAGCGCGTCGTGTAGTTGTCTCCCCAGTTGGCCTGCTTGACGTTCTCGCCGAGGGCGAACTTGATGCCGCCCTTGGCGCCCTCAAAGCGGAACTGGTCCGGTGCGAGCCCCCAGCGGATCTTCACGACGGAGTTCTGCCCACCGATCGGGTTCGCCGAGCCGTGTAACTGGTTGGCGATGGTGAGGCCGCCGGCGAGTTGGCGGTACCAGTTGATGTCATCGGGGTCGATGGCGTCGCTGATGCGGACCTCGGCGGTGATGGCCTGCGTGCCTTCGTTGATGCTGCCGCGATCGATGCCGGTGTGCGAGTGGCAGTCGATCAGGCCGGGCGTGAGGTGTTTGCCCGTCGCGTCGATGATCACCGCGCCGGAGGGGGCGGCGAGGCCGCGGCCGATCTGTGCGATCTTCCCGCTGCGGATCAGCACGTCCGTCTGTTCGAGGATGCCCGCGGCGGCGCTGGTCCACACGGTCGCATTGCGGACGAGCACGGCGTCGGGCTGCTCGCGCGCCTCGGTGAGGCCGAAGGCGCCCAGCGGCGCGGGATAGCGATCCGGCGCCGGCTCATGGGGTTCTTCCTTGTCCTTGTCTTTGTCCTTTGGCTCCTGTGCGTCCTGCGCGCCGTTGTCCTGCTCCCCGGCGCCCTCTTCGCCCTTCTGGTCCTCGGCGTCCTCGTCAACCTCTTCAGCGTCGTCGGCGTCATCGGCCTCGTCGTCCGCCTCGTCGTCCGCCTCGTCCTCTTTCGGCTCCTCCGCCTTGCGCACGGCGGACCATGCGATCTCCTTTCCGTCGGCGGTGCGGATGAGGCCGCGCATCGCGTCGCCTTCCACCACGCTGGTGTACTGCTCCCACGCGCCGCGGCCGTGCAGGTGGCCGGGCAGGACGAAACTGAGGCGTTCGACGCGCCACGAAACGGCCTTGGCCTTCGTCTCGCCGATCTTCGCTTCGACCTCGGGCGACTCCGGCTTGCCGGTGATGATGAGGTCGAAGGTCGCGCCTCCCTCGCCGCCGATTGTCGCCGCCCACGTTCCCTGCGGCTTGACGGGCGGGTCGGCCTTGAGTTCGATGCGTGCGCCGTTCACCCACAGGGCGGTGACGGTGCGGTCCTTGCCGAAGAGTTCGCCGGTTCCCTCGATGACGGCAAGGTGAGCGATCATGCCCTGCTCGATGCGACCCATCACCTTGTCGAGCGCGAGAATCTTCGCCGGAGTGGTGGTGAGCGCGGCGAGCGCCTGTTCTTCGGTCAGCCCTTCCTTCATCGCGAGCCGGAGGTTGTCGAGGAACTTGCCGCGGTTGCGCTGAGAGTCGGTGGTGAGGGCGACGGTGGCGCCGCCCTCGATGAGGCGGCGGGGGTTGGTCGGCGCCTGCTCCCAGTGCATGAGCGTGAGGAGATCGACGCTGTCGGCGTCCTCGATCGCCTCGATCTTCGGCGGGCCGGGGAAGTTGAGGGGCAGAACAATCGGCAGATTGGTTTCGAGGACTTCGCCGAGGCGCTGATACTCCTCGCCACTGCCGCGCACGTAGAGGTTGAGGTTGAACTCGTCGCGCAGCCGGGCCGCGCGCAGGAGGTCGAGTTCATCGCTGCTGTTGAAGAGGACCGGGTGAGGCGGCGTCCGCACCGCGCCGCGCAGCGCCGCGAGCGAGTCGATTGGCTCGGGAGGCTCGAGGTGCATGGGGTTGAGGCGGTAGAAGTCCGCGCAGTGGGCGTACCAGTCGGCGTCGATAAACGTCTGCCGCACCAGCGCCACCGCGCCGATGAGCGAGCCGGGGTATCCCTCGCTCCTCCATCCGCCTGACTCGAACTGGACGACCTGCGCGCCATGCGGCTGATGGACGATCGCCTCCGCGCCCTCGGCGACGAGGGCGATCGTCGCGGCCTCTCCACGGAAGATTCCCGAGTCGGGAACGATCTGCGCCGCCGTGAAGCCGACCTTGTGGAGCGACTCAACCACGGAGCGATCGAGGGGCGCGGCGTTGAGGGCGCTGAACTCGGCGCGGACCTTGCTGTTCCAGTGCAGGCCGGGCGAACTCGGCAGCGAATCCGGCGAGCGCACCGGAACCGACAGGTCGATGAAGCCGGCGTGGATGGTGTGCCCCGCGAGGTCCCAGACGCGCGCATCGGGGGGGATGTTCGCCTCGACACCGACGTACTCAATCACCCCGTCGCGGACCACGATCGTGCCCTGCTCGATGACCTCGCCGGGGGCGACGATGATCCGTGCACCGGTGAGCGCGTGGATGCGCGGAACGCTTGGCGGCGGGCCGTTCGCCGGCTCGCGCGGCGGCTGGGCCGGCGCCGCCGAGGCCAGCGAAAGCAAGGACGCGACGAAAAGAACAGACCCGAGACGCGAGTGGCGTGCCATGAGCGATCCTCGACGCTGTGAAAGCGAGAGTGTAGCCCGCGCGCGGCGGCGAGAATCCGCGGCGCCCGGCCGCCGGTTGTCCCTCGATGCAACGAGGCCGCCCCTCGGTCG
Source organism: Vicinamibacteraceae bacterium (assembly GCA_011525805.1). GTDB lineage: Bacteria > Planctomycetota > Phycisphaerae > Phycisphaerales > UBA5793 > UBA5793. The sequence continues at coordinate 64,585 of WYBR01000062.1, read as the reverse complement.
TGAGGCGCGGCCCCGGATGGCTGTCTCGTGTGCAGTTTCGTGCGCCCTGCGGCGCGGATTACACTCCCTGCAGATCCTCCCACACTTCGTCGATCACCCGGTCGATCTTCTCGCTCGATTCGTAGCGGCCCGAGGCGATCTCGGCCCGGACGCGGCTGATGAGGTCCTCGCGGACGGGAAGGTCGTGCATGACGCGGTCGAGCAGCGCCAGACGACGCGCCGTGGGGGAGAGTTCGATCGTGTCCTCATCTCGGTCGGCAGGGGAATCGAGCCGGCGGGGTGCATCGACCGAGCCGTTCGATCTATACTGGTTCAGGTCCGAAGGTGGGATGAACCCGCCGCCGAGTGGAGCGATGCCGCTCATGTACTGAGGACTCCTCGTGAGTGCTCGATCGCGGTCGTTGAACGACGCCGTCGCGGGCCGCGTGTCGATGGTTTGGCCTCCACTCCAGCAGATGGTATCGACGCGCGGGCGGAAAAGACTTGCAAGATGGGCCGGCGGGCTCAAGATCGATCAAGTCATTGTGCAGCAATGAGTTGCGCTTCAATAACGGGAGGTCGGACGTGAGATTCGCCCATCACATTTCTTTTCGCGGGTTTTCCGCGTGTCTGCGAACCGTTCTTATCGGCCGATGGACGCGGTTGGGGGCGGCAGCCCTGGGAATCTCGCTTCCGGCGGCCACCGGCTGTCAGAAGTCGGAGTCGACTTCTCCCCGCGGCAATCTCGCCACAACCTCGGGCGAACAGGGGGGCGAAGCGACGGCCGAGGAGGCCGAGGAGCGGATCATCCCCTGGTCGGCTGACGGCGGCCGGCCCGGCGCGGCGCCGTCTCCGAGCGCGCCCACCGGCGCGTCGAGGCGGGCGGGGTGGTCTGTCATCCTCGCCACCATCACCGATCCGCAGCATGATGAGATCGCCGCCCGATGGGCGGAGGCGTTCAGCCGCCTCACCGGCCTGCGGGGCGCGTGGGTCGATTCCGATGAGCGGGGGTCGATCGTGCGTTACGGCTTGTACGACTCAGCGGAGTCGGAGCAGGCGCAGGCGGACCTGCGGCGCATCAAGGGTTCGGAGGTGAGCGGGCAGTTCCCGTTTCGGGGCGCCTACCTCGGCCGGCACGGCGCGGTTTCGTCGCCGGGCCAACTGAGCGAGTTCAGCCTGCCCAGCGCGCGGCGGCTGTATCCCGGCGTCGAGACGCTCTACAGCCTCCAGATCGGCGTGTACGAAGCGGAGCGCGAGACCACCGCCGAGCAGGCTCGCCGCCTCGCGGAACAGGCGGTCGTCCAACTTCGCGCCCAGAACGAACTCGCGTTCTTCTATCACGGCCCGAACCGGAGCATGGTCTGCATCGGCGCCTTTCTCGAGGATGCCGTCGATCCCGGAACGGGGCTGTACAGCGCCGAAGTGCGCCGGGTGCAGGAGCGCCATCCCTACAACTCCTACAACGGCCGGACGCTCGAGGAATCGATCACCGGGGCCGACGGGAGAGTCCGCAAGGTGCGACAGAGCAGTTTCCTCGTCGCGGTGCCCAAGGAGTGAGCGAAGCGGGCAGTTCCTATCGGTCGGGCGAGTCGCACTCGCGCCGGACCGCCTCGTAGAGCGAGCCGAGTCCCTGCAGGTCGCCGAAATGTGCCTGCCAGCGATCGAGCAGGCCCAGGCTCTCCTCGCCGTTGATGCGCCCGCAGCAGCGCAGGACGCGCACGGCGTTGAGAGCGAGCACGGCGTGGTCGCGGTCCATCCGCGTCAGCGCGGTCTCGAAGAGCGAACGAAAGCGCGGATCGCCGGCGGCGATGATCGCTTCGACGGAGGGGGCGTCGCGCTCGCGCCAATCGCAGATCCAGTTGGCGACGCCGCAGTGGTCGAGCGGGCCGGCCTCATCGTCGTTGAGAGTCGTCAGCATTTGAGTGCCGACGATCTGCGGCGGGTACATCATCAGCACGACCATCGTGCTGTCGCTCTCGCCGAGTTCGCCCAGGCGCCTGGCGACGGACGTCGCGACCGGAATGTACTTCGGATCCTGCGTGCGGTCCGCGAGCGCGGAGAGAATGAACATGACGCTGATGCACAGCGAGTCGTTGGCGTCGCGTGCAAAGGCGACGATCTGCTCGGGGTGATCCGGGACGTCAAGGATCGCCTGCATGGCCCGTTCGTGTCCGCCATCCTCGAATGAGCCGAAGAGCGCGGGCCAGAGCCACTCGGGCGGCATCCCCGCCGGCGGCGCGGTTGGCGCTGAAGGGGAGGCGCTCGGCTGCCCCGTCGCCGACGTCGCGGCAGCCTGGTCCGACTCAGACTTGCCGCAGGAGTTGCAGACGACTGCCGCGGCGAGGACCGCCGGCGCCAGCATGAAGCCTCTCATCATGTTCAACCTCCTCAGACTCTCGCCTCACCGCAAACAGTAGCCCTGCGATGAACGCGGTTGCCCTGTTGCCCGGATTCCCGCGGCGCGCCCCAAGTTCCCCAAGCCCCAAGCCCCAGGCCCCAAGCCTCAAGCCCCAAGCCCCAAGCCCTGCTCTCTCCTATCCTCACGCTTCCCTTGAAACGGAGCGACACATGGCCGGCGAGAAGGTGGTTCTGGCGTTTTCGGGCGGGCTTGACACGAGTTTCTGCGTCCCATACCTCAAGGAGAAGGGTTACGAGGTCATCACTCTCTTCGTCGACACGGGCGGAGTGAGCGATGAGGAGCGGGCCTACATCGAGAAGCGCTCGCGCGACGTGGGCGCGGCCGGGCACATCACCGTCAATGCCGCGCAGGACCTGTGGGACGAGTTCGTCGTCCCTCTCGTGCAGTTCGGCGGGGCGTACCAGGACCAGTACCCCATGCTCTGCTCCGACCGCTACGTGATCGTGCGCAAGAGCCTCGAACACTGCCGCAAGGTCGGCACGAAGAACTTCGCGCACGGCTGCACCGGCATGGGCAACGACCAGGTCCGCTTCGACCAGACCGTCCGCTCGCTGGGCGACTTCAACATCCTCTCGCCCATCCGCGACATTCAGCACGAGCACCGGCAGGTCCGCGCCTACGAGCAGGCGTATCTCAAGGAGCGCGGCATCGAGGTGCGCACGAGCACGAGCAAGTACTCTATCAACGAGAACATTCTCGGGGTGACGATCAGCGGCTCGGAGATCGACAAGTACGATGCGCCCGACGATGACACATGGAAGATGTGCGCCCATCCGAGCCGCTGGCCGCGCGAGAGGCGGCGCGTGCGCATCGGCTTCGAGAAGGGTGTGCCGATGAGCGTGGACGGGGAAAAACTCGCCGGGCCGAAGATGCTCCAGAGACTCAACAAGGTCTTTGGCGCCTACGGCGTCGGGCGGCACATCTACTCGAGCGATACGACGATCGGCCTCAAGGCCCGCATCGTCTTCGAATGCCCCGGAATCGCTGCGCTCATGCACGCGCATCGCGGCCTCGAAGAGGCGATTCACACCTCCTGGCAGGCGAACTTCAAGCGCCAGGCGGCCGACTGGTGGGTCCAACTCGTCTACAAGGGCTTCTTCTACGAGCCGCTCAAGAGCGACCTCGAAGCGGCGCTCGCCAGTTCGCAGCGCTTCGTCACCGGCGAAGTCACGCTCGAAACCTTCGGCGGCTCGCTCTGCGCCGTGAAGGTTGATTCGAAACACGTCCTCGAACGCCCCGGCGCTTCTTACGCCCAGAGCGCCGACTGGACGGTGACCGAGGCGGTCGGCTTCATCAAACTCTTCGGCCAGAGTTCGACGATCTCGGCGATGATCAATCCGATCCACAAGTTGTGAGATGGAGGGGCGCGGGAGAAGGCATTGGGCACTGGGCATTAGGCACTAGGCACTAGGGGATGCACCGCTTAGCCGCGACCCGGAGGCTCTGCGAAGGGGAGCGCGGCGCGTGCGAAGGGATGATCGAATCAGGTTTGACGCGGATCACGGAACGCACGAATGTCAGGCGCGCTTCTGAACCCGGCTCTCGACCACCTGCGTGCCCTGGTCGCCATCGACACGACCAATCCTCCGCGCGATGCAGCGCGAGCGAAGGGCATTCTCGATTTCATCGGCGCCGTCCTGCGCGAGTGCGGCTTCACCTGCGACCTGGCGGACTACGGCGAAGGCTGCGTTGCCCTCTTCGCCATTCGCGGAAAGAGGCCGCGTCTGCTCTTCAACAACCACCTCGACACCGTTCCCGCTGCGGAGGGCTGGAGCGCCGACCCCTTCACGCTGCGCCTCACCAATGATCGCGCCATCGGCCTGGGCGCGTGCGATGTGAAGGGCGCGGCCGCGTGCTGGCTCGCCGGCGCGCAGCAGACCGACGGCGACGCCGCCATGCTCTTCACCACCGACGAAGAGGCGGGGCAGAGCGTCTGCGTGCGGTCGTTCCTCAAGGAGCGCCGCGATCTGCTCAAGTCGTTCGATGCCGCGATCGTGGCCGAGCCGACGGGCGGTTGCGCCGTTACCGCACATCGCGGCTTGGCGACGGCGGCGGGCGTCTTCACCGGCACACCGGGCCACGGCTCCTCCGCGCGTGCGCTGCGCGACAGCGCCATCCACGAAGCGGTCCGCTGGGCCGCCGCCGCGATCGAGCACGCCCGCGGCCGCGAGGCCGACTCCTTCGGCCCGCTGACCGGCGTGCGCTTCAACATCGGGATCTTTGAGGGCGGCATCAAGGCGAACATGATCGCCGCCGAGGCGCGCATCCGTTTCGGCATCCGCCCGCTTCCCGGCCAGGCCACGGACGAGTTGATCCGCGACTTTCAGTGTCGCGCCCCGGACCCGCAGCGGGTGCGCTGGAGCACGGGCTTTTCCGGCCCCTCGCTGCCGGCGGCGCCGGCGGAGGTCACGGCCGCCATCGAGAAGGCGCGGGGCGTCGCCACTCGCCTCGGCCTGGCGCTTGGCGAACCCGTGGACTTCTGGTCGGAGGGGTCGCTCTTCTCCGAGGCCGGGCTGGCGAGCCTGGTCTTCGGTCCCGGCGACATCGCCCAGGCTCACCGACCTGATGAAACCGTGCCGCTCGCCGACTTGGAGAGCGTTACCGCGACGTACGCGCGGCTTCTATCATCCTGATCGTCTCCGGGTGGAGACAGCGTCGTTTTTCGCCCATCGGCAGCACTCATGCGACAGACCCGCGAGATCATCACGACCCTCCTCTCGAACATCGGTTCGCGCAAGGAGGTTGAGCAGTACCTCAAGCAGTTCAGCAGCGTCGACTCGAAGCGATTCGCCGTGGTCAAGGTCGGCGGCGGAATTGTGAGCGACAACCTTGAGGCGCTTGCCTCGGCGCTGACGTTCCTGCATCACGTCGGGCTGTATCCGATCGTGATCCACGGCGCCGGGCCGCAACTCGACGTCGCGCTCAAGGAAGCGGGGATCGAGACGAGCCGCATCGACGGCCTGCGCGTCACCACGCCGCAGGTCCTCGAAATCGCCCGCAAGGTCTTTCAGCGCGAGAACCTCAAACTCGTCGAAGCGCTCGAAAGCCTCGGCACCCGCGCCCGGCCGATCACGACCGGCGTCTTCGTCGCCAGGCCCGCCGAGGATCCTCGCCTCGGCCTCGTCGGCGAGGTGGTGGACATCCACCTCGACGCCATCGAGTCGAGCATCCGCGCCGGGCACCTGCCGATCCTCGCGTGCCTCGGCGAGACGGCGGGTGGGCAGATCCTCAACATCAACGCCGATGTCGCCGCGGCCGATCTGGCCATCAAACTCCAGCCGCACAAGATCATCTTCCTCACACCCACGGGCGGGCTGCTCGACCACCACGGTCGCATCATCCCGGCGATCAACCTCGCGGAGGAGTACGAGCACCTCATCAGTCAGCCGTGGGTGAACGGCGGGATGCGGCTCAAGTTGCAGGAGATCAAGGAACTCCTCGACGATCTGCCGCACTCATCGTCCGTTTCGATCACTTCGCCCGAGCACCTGGCGCGCGAACTTTTCACTCACCGCGGCTCGGGCACGCTCGTCCAGCGCGGCGAGCGGGTCCGCTGCCTGGCTTCCTTCGACGATGCCGACCGGGATCGGCTGCGGACTCTCCTTGAGAACTGCTTCCAGAGGAAACTCGACCCGGACTACTTCTCCAAGAAGGACTGTTACCGGCTGTACCTGTCGGATTCGTACCGGGCGACGGCGATCATCACGCTCGAAGGGGACATTCCTTATCTCGACAAGTTCGCCGTGACGAAGGAAGCGCAGGGCATCGGCCTCGGTGCAGCGCTCTGGCTGCGCATGCGCGGCGACCTTCCTCGCATGTTCTGGCGGAGCCGGTCCGAGAACCCCATCAACCCCTGGTACTTCGAGAAGGCGCAGGGCAGTTACCGCACCGACGTGTGGACGGTCTTCTGGTACGGCCTCGAGGACTTCGCGCAGGTGAAGTGGTGCATCGAGAAGGCCCTGGCCATGCCCGCGACGCTCATCGCGCACGGATCGGCGGAGCCTTCGTGATGGCCGGCGCCCGGACCAGCATCGGCATCGTGGGCGCACGCGGCTACGTGGGAGGCGAACTCGTTCGCCTCGCCGCACAGCATCCCCGCCTGCACATCGACTTCGTCAGTTCGCGGTCGCTCGACGGGCAGGAGGTGGCGGCGCACGTCGCCGGCGCGCCGAGCGGTCTGCGCTTCTCCAGCCTCGATGAGCGGGGGGTCGCGGATTCGGAGGCCCAGGTCATCATCCTTGCCCTGCCCAACGGCGAGGCGCGCCGCTACGTCACTGCCATCGAGGCCGGGACTCGGCCGCAGCGCGTCATTGTCGATGTCAGCGCCGATTACCGCTTCGCCGACTCCTGGGTCTACGGCCTGCCCGAGCGGTTCCGCGACCGCCTCCGCGGCGAGCGGCGCATCGCCAACCCCGGCTGCTACGCCACGGCGGCGCAACTCGCCATCGCGCCGATGCTCGACGTCCTCGGCGGCGCGCCGACGATCTTTGGCGTGAGCGGCTACAGCGGCGCGGGTGTGACGCCCTCCGACAAGAACAACCCCGAAATCCTCCGCGACAACCTGCTGCCGTACTCGCTCACCGGGCATCTGCACGAACGCGAAGTCTCGCGCCATCTCGGCCGGTCGGTGCACTTCCTGCCGCACGTCGCGCCTTTCTTCCGCGGCATCACGGTGACGGTCAACCTGCCGCTGAGCGCGCCGGTTACCTCGGAGGAGATGGGCCGGCGCTACGAGCGTGCGTACGGCCTTGAGCCGCTCATCCGCCTGACGGGCGAGAAGGCGCCGCTGGTGCGCGACATCGCCGGCCGGCATCACGTCTGCATCGGCGGCTGGACCGCGGCCGAGGATGGCTCGCGCGCCGCCGTCGTCGCCACCATCGACAACCTCCTCAAGGGCGCCGCCACGCAGGCCGTCCAGAACGTCAACCTCGCCTGCGGCTTCGATGAACTCTCGGGGATCGATCATGAGTGAGCGGCCGATCTGGGACAAGGGTGGCGCCGACGTCGATGAGCGGATCATGCGCTTCCTCGCCGGCGAAGATGTCCGCCTCGACCAGCACCTGCTGCGCTATGACATCCGCGCCTCGATCGCGCACGTCAACGGCCTTCAGCGCATTGGCATTCTTGACGGCAAAGAGTCAGCGGCGCTCTCGGCGGCGCTCAAGGGACTGGACGAGTCGGTCGCCTCGGGGCAGTTCGTTCTTGATGACCGTTATGAGGACGGCCACTCCGCGATCGAAGCCTTCCTGACCGAGCGACTCGGCGACGCCGGCCGCAAGGTCCACACCGGGCGCAGCCGCAACGACCAGGTCCTCGTCGCCACGCGGTTGTACCTGCGCGACCAACTCGACCGCCTCGTCGCGATCGCGCTTGACATCGCGGAGATGTTCCTGGAGCGGGCCGCCGCGGACGACCGCACTCCCATGCCCGGCTACACGCATCTCCAGCGAGCCGTGCCTTCGACCGTGGGGTTGTGGTGCGCCGCGTTCGCCGAGTCATTCATCGACATCGCGATGCTGACGCGCTCCACGCGCGGGTGGATCAACACGTGCCCGCTCGGGACGGCGGCGGGCTACGGCGTCAACCTCGATCTTGACCGGCAGGTGGTGAGCGACGAACTGGGCTTTGACCGCGTGCAGGTCAACGCGATGTACGCGCAGAACAGCCGCGGCCGCTTTGAGATGGCGGTCCTGCACTCGCTTCACCAGGCGCTGCTCGAGGTGCGGCGTTTCGCGTGGGACCTGAGCCTTTTCACGACGGAGGAGTTCGGCTTTGTCCGCCTGCCGGAGCGCTTCACGACGGGCAGTTCGATCATGCCCAACAAGCGCAATCCGGACGTGGTGGAGTTGCTGCGCGCCTCCGGCGCGGTGGTTGAAGGTGCGATGGCGGAACTTGCGGCGGTTGTCGCCCTGCCCAGCGGCTATCAGCGCGACCTCCAGGCCACGAAGGAGCCGGTAATCCGCGCCCTGATGCGCGGCCTGGCGGCGCTGGAGATCGTGCCCGATCTCGTGGCGTCGATGGAGTTCGACCGCGCGAAGATGCGCGAGGCAATCACGCCCGCGATGTTCGCCACCGACCGGGCCATCGACCTCGCGGCGCAGGGCGTGCCTTTCCGCGAGGCGTACCAGCAGGTCGGCCGCGAGATCGAGGCGATGAAGGGCCTGCCCATCGATGAGAGCATCGCACAGCGGGCCTCGCTCGGCGGGGCCGGGCGTCTGGGTCTTGACCTCCTGCGCCGCCGCCTGGACGAGCAGCGCGAAGACGCCTGATGGTTGTCCCGCGCCGCGCCGGCGCTTTCGCCGCCGCGCGCCCCTCGCGGCCGCTCCATCAGAACTCAATCACCAACAGGCCGAAGAACTCGAGCAGGTCATCCTGGTCGAAGGCCTGCCGCTCCTCGAACTCGTGGCGTGCGCCGAACTTGAGGCTGGCGGGACTGTCGGCCGCGAGTTTTGTCTCGATCGCCGCGCTGAGCACGGCGCGGTAGTCGCCGAATCGACTGAGGTCGGGGTAGTACTCGGCGCCCGCGATCACGCGCGTGATGTCGGTCAGGCGGTGGGTGAGGTCAATCTTGAGGATGCCCTCGGGCGTGATATCGCCGTCGTTCGGACCGCCGTTGAGCATCGAACCGCCGAGACCCACGCGGCCGACGAGTTCCGTCCGGTCGTTCTTGATGAACGAGTAGCCGACGCCGCCGCCAAGGGAGTAGCGCTGGTCGTAGTCGGCGAACTCGTCGACTTCGAACCGCCCCTGCGCAAACGCCAGCCAGGGCGAATCGTTGAAGTACCAGTCGTGAATTGCCCCGGTGTCGAATTTGTTCTGCGTCCGATCGCCGCGGCTTGTGGCGGTGCGGTAGTTGGCGTCGAAGGCGAATCGGGTCTCCTCGGTGCGGCGCTCCGTGGCGAAGGTGATGCGGCCGTCGAGCCTCTCCGTCCGTCCCTCGCTTCCGTTGAATCCCGCCTCGAAGCGGGACTTCCAGTTTGCCTTCGGTGTTTCCGCGACATCGAGCGCCGGTTCGGCGGACACTTCAGCCTGCGGCTCGGCGGAATCTCCAGTCGCGGCGTCGGCGGGCGGCGGCGCTTCCGGTCCGTTCGGGTTGATCGATTCGATCTTGTCCCGGGCGATGAGCAGCCGCCCGAGCACCTCGTGCTCGAAGATCACGCCCGAGTCGGTCGTTTCAACGATGTGACCGGAGAGCGCGTCGCCGCCCCGAAGGATGATGCGGTCGGGCGGCGCCGCGCCGGCCATCGCGGCGCAGATGAGAGTCAGCCCGGCGGCGGCGCAACGGGCGTAGAGAAGGTGCTGCATCGGATCAATTCTCCCGAAGGTCAATCGGCGCGGTGGAGCCGCGCGACGCGTGCCGTGCGCGACGTTGCCGCGCGGAAATCGACCCTACGTTCCGCCCGCGTAGGATTCCACCCCACCATGACGAATGAGCGGATTGAGAAACTTCTGCGACTTCTGCGCGCCGAGCCGGGCGACGCTTTCTGCCTCTACGCGCTGGCGCAGGAGTACGCCAAGACCGGCGAGCACGATCGGGCGCTCGAGTTCTTCGATCGGGTGCTCGCGGTGGAGCCTGGCCACGCCTATGCGCACTTTCACAAGGCGCGAACACTCGAAGCGGCGGGGCGGATCAAAGAGGCCCGCGCCGTCCTGCTCGCTGCGCTCGCCTCGATCCCGCCTGACGCGGATCCCAAGGCCGCACGGGAGTTGCGCGAATACCTGGACGCGATCTCACCGTGAACGAGAAGCGAACGGAGAAGGCGGACCGGGCGCCGGCGCTCATCGGGCGGGCGATCACGTCGATCGCGCCGGCGGGCGGGCCCGACATGCGGCTCAAGGTTCGCGTCGGCCGGCGCGTGGCGGCGGTGCTGCGGCGCCGCGACGTCGAAGAACTCGGCCTCATCGAGGGAATGGTGCTCGACGCCGCGCTCGTCGACGCGCTGCGCGAGCGAGAGGTCCTTGGTCGGGCCATGGACGCGGCGATGCGATGGCTGGCGCGCAAGCAAATCGCCTCCGGCACTTTGGCGCAGCGTCTGGCCGAGCGCGGCTTCGAGGCCGAGGTCATTTCGTGCGCCGTGGCGCGGCTCGCCGACGTGGGGTTGCTTGACGATGAGGCGATGGCGCGCGACATTGCCGCCGGCCTGCGGCGCCGCGGCCCGGCCGGACCGGCGCTCATTCGAGACACCCTCGCTCGACGCGGGGTCGATTCGGATTTGGGGGAGCGCATTGCCCGGGAATCCACGGAGGGGTTCGACATCGAGTCGGAGGCGCGGCGACTGATCGCTCAGCGACTCGCGTCGATGAGCGGCCTGCCGCCGCGGACCCAGGCCCGTCGCCTCCTCGGGCTTCTTGCCCGTCGGGGCATCGAACCGGACCTCGCGGACCGGCTTGTCCAGCAGGCTGTCCGCCACGCCGGTGAATCGCCGGAATCGGGCTGAAATGCCGGCCAAGCCGACCCGGCGCTGCTTTCCGTGATACACTGTCTGGGACGACAGGAGACTTTCCGCCATGCGGACGCGCATCATCTGGCTGACGTTCTGGGTGACGATGTCGATGTGGTTCGGCCAGGGATGCGGATCCATGAACGTATCCAACCAGCCGCGTCAGGCCACGCCGCTTCCAGCGCTCTCGCCCGATGCCCCGGCCGCCGAGTTCTCGGGTGAGCCGTCCGTGAACGGAATTGACCGGAGCGACTGGCCGCGCCACGAAGTCCGCCTCACGCGAAACGACGTCGAAGTGCGGCCGCACTACGTGCGCTCCTTCACGCTGGGGCAGCGCAGCCCGAAGCGCAACGCCGGCGCCTACCCCTCGATTGAAACGGCGCTGGAGGTTGGCGATCGGCGCACCGATGCGCAGGCGCAGTACCTCGAGATCGTCATCGACCCGTTCGTCCAACTCGGAAACCTCGCGCTCGCTCCTTTCCGGATGGTTGTAGTGCAGCGACCGCGCGAGATCGGGCACGGCCCGGCGGGTACGTACGAGATTCAGCCGCAGACCAGCCCCGTCGATCTGTCGCCGGTTGAGCGGCAGCCATGAGCAGCGGAATCGACGAAGCGTCGGGCCTGCCTCGTGGGTACCCTTTTCGGGCGGAGTGGGAGATCAGCCCCCGCCAACTTGCGGCCGAACTCGCGTCCGGACAGCCGCCGATGGTGATTGACTGCCGTACGGCGGAGGAGCGAAGCGTCGCGGCCGTGCCCGGTTCGACCTTGGTGCCGATGACGGATATCCCCAGTCGGCAGAACGAGTTAGGTGAGATGGCGGATCGACGGATCATCGTGTATTGCCACCGCGGACAGCGGTCGCTGCGCGTGACGGCGTTCCTGAGGCAGCAGGGGTTTTCGGACGTCTGGTCGCTGGCGGGCGGGATCGACGCCTGGTCTCTTGGAGTGGACCCAGCGGTCCCACGTTATTGATTATCAGACCTGGCCGGTGTGGATAGGGCCGTCAAGGGCGATTTTCAAAAATCCTTGGGGTATTTGACTTTTCCACTGGACAGCGGGGGAACAATGGGGTATTCTGTTGTGTTGTTCACGCTTGGGGAGCGGAGAAAGGGACCCCCCACAACGTGATGCGCGATGGCTGCTGGCCGTGGCTTTGCCTGGCAACGCGGTTTGGTGAAGCCTTTCGGCGCGGGAATACACGCAGGATCGAGTCGGTTGATTCGATCAGCACAAGAGTGATGATGTGCCCCGGCGCTTGCGGGGTTTTCGATTCGAAGTTTCAGGTCCGACCTTATCAGTACAGGAGAGTGTGAAAGATGAAAAACATGAAGACCATGCTGTGCGGCGCCGTGTTGGCTGCGGTGGCGGCCGCGCCCGCCCTTGCGTTCCCGATTCGCACCGTGAATGAGCCGCTTCAGCCGGGCGTTCCGCTCAATGACGCCGGCTTCTTCGAGATGAACGGCGAAGTGCTCTTCGGCCTTCGCTTCACGATCAGCGTCGACGTGACCCAGGGCAGCCTCTGGGCGCTTCAACTCGACAGTTTCGGATCGCATGCCCTCGGCAGCGACACCGAACTGGCGCTGTACAACAGCGACGGGTCGCAGATCCTCGCGATCAACGACGACGCCGGCGACGGCAGCCTCGACGCCTACCTCGGCTTCGGCGATGCGCCACAGTTCCAGAACCCGTTCAACGGCACGACCCGTCAGGGCAACATCACCAACCAGATCGACCTCGCTGCGGGCACGTACCTCGTGGTCATCGGCCCCTACAACACGACCTGGGATTCATTCGACGCGCAACTGACGGAAGTCGACAACTTCCAGGGTCGCGGCGAGTGGCTCTGCCAGGTGCTCCTCTACCAGATTCCCGCCCCCGGCAGCCTCGCGCTGCTCGGCTTGGGCACCCTCGCCATCGGCGGCCGCCGCCGTCGCGCCTGATGTCGATCCCCGACTGATCGAGGCATCGGACCTCATGCAGCACCCCGCGTTTCGCGGGGTGCTGTTCTTTTTCTCCAGTCCGTCACAGCGGCCGGCACGCCCTCAAGAGGGTCGGCGTCAGGCGCGCGGATGATAGCGTTCGTGTACCTCCCGCAGGCGCTTCGCGTCCACGTGGGTGTAGGTCTGCGTGGTCTTGATGTCGGCGTGGCCGAGCAGTTCCTGCACGACGCGCAAGTTGGCCCCGCCGGAGACGAGGTGCGTTGCGAAACTGTGCCGCAGCATGTGCGGATGGACCCGCGCCAGCCCCGCCGCGTTCGCCTGCCTCCTCACGATCTGCCAGACGGCGATGCGCTCGAGCGGCCGGCCGGAGCGCGACAGGAGCAGGCGGTCGCTCGCCTCGCCTGGCGCCCTCGATGCGAGCAGCGGCCGAAGTTCCGCGGCGTACTGCTCGATCGCCGCCAGTGCCGGCTTGCCGAGCGGCACGAGCCGCTGGCGATTGCCCTTACCGATGACGTCGACGACCCCGAGCGTCGGATGCACGCCGCGTTCCTTGACGTTCACGACCTCCGTCGCTCGAAGCCCCGCCGCGTAGAGCAGTTCGAGCAGTGCGCGATCGCGCAGGTGCAGTTCACCTTGCTCCGGGTTGGGAGCCGCGAGAAGTTTCTTCATCTGAATCGGCGAGAGGCACCCCGGCAGGCGCTGCCAGCGAGTCGGTGTTTCGAGCAGGTCCGTCGGGTTGCGCGCGATCCGGCCGTCGGCGCAGAGGAACCGGAAGAACATGCGAATCGCGGCGAGGTGGCGGCAGACGCTGGAGGTCGCGAGACCGCGGTCGGCCCGGAGCGAGCGCAGATGGGCGGCGAGGTCGGCCGGCTCAGCCGCGCCCGGAGATTCGACGCCTCGCGCGGAGAGATCCACCGCGAGGTCGTCGAGGTCGCCTTCGTACGCCGCCAGAGTGTTCGGCGCCAGGCCGCACTCGATGCGGATGAAGGCGAGAAAGTCGCGAATCGCGCCGGACCAGCCGGGTTGCTGCATCAGAGGACTCCGGAGGATCGTATCGAACGGCGGATGACGCCGACTGCAACGGCGGCCGCGCGAGGCTCGCGGGACGGCAAGGGATCGAGGCTGGTTGTCGGCTGCGGTGAGCGGCGATACGCTTGAGGCTGGGATCGGGCGGGGCCGCGGGTGGGCCGCCGCCGTGTGGCGCCCTCCAGGCGCCGAATTGAGGTCGTACATGCGCGATACGCTTGGGCAAGGCCGGCCCTCGGCCACATTCCCCATACTCCTTGTGCTGGCCGCCTCGGTGGGCGTCATGCCCGCGGGGTGCTCCCCCGACAAGCCTCCCCCGGAGTTGGTCAAACCCGAACTCACTCCCAACCCCATGCCCCGCTTCCTTCGGGGAACCATCACCTACGAGGCCACGCTCGTTGGATATGGCCGCACCCTGGCGCAGGGGTACGGCATCGTCGTGGGCCTGGAGGGCACCGGGTCGAACGACACGCCGCTTCCCGTACGGGCCTACCTCGAGCGCGAAGGGGCCAAACTCCTTCCCGACCCGGAGATCTCCGGCGGACCGCGCCTCACCATGCGAAGCCTGCTTGACGACCGCAACACGGCGGCGGTGCTCGTGCAGGCGGCGCTGCCCCCGGGGGCCGTCAAGGGCACGCGATTCGACGTGGTCGTCTCCGCCGTGCCCGGCTCGAGCACGCGCAGCCTCGAAGGCGGCCGCTTGTGGACGGCGAATCTGACGTCCGGCTTCATGGGAGGCGTGCAGGGCGCGCGTCCCGTCGCGCAGGCGAACGGCGATCTGTTCATCAACCCCTTCGCCGTCGAAGACGCCGGCGCGTTGAACGAATCGGTGGACTGGAACCTCCCCCCGGAGGACTGGGCCGAGAGCGACGAGGCCCGTGGCGGGGTGGTGGTCGATCGGCGGGTGGCGCGAATCCTCAACGGCGGGGTCGTGACCACCGACTTACCGCTCATGCTCCAGTTGCGCACGCCCAATCACAGCCGCGCGCGCGCCATCATCGACGCGATCAACAGCCGGTTCCCGCAGGAGCCGGGCCAGGCGCGCCAGACGGCCGAGCCGGTGCCCGGGCGCTCCGACGAGCAGATCGCCATCACCGTTCCGCCCAGCCGCCACGAAGAGACGGACGTCTTCGTCGAGACGCTCATGCACACGCAGATCTTCCAGGGGGGCATCGAACTGCGCGCCGATCAACTCGCGCGGTGGGTTGTCGAAAACCCGATCGATGCGCGTGCGGTGACGTGGTGCTGGGTGGCGCTGGGCGAACTGGCGATCAACGGCTTCTCGCATCTCTACACGCACACCGACGTCATTCCGCGGCTCGCGGCGCTGAACGCGGGGGCGCGGCTGGGCGACCCGCGCGTCATTCCCCATCTCGTGGAACTGGCCAGGAACCCCGACCACAGCCTGCGCCTCGACGCGATGCGGCGGCTCGCCGACATGCCCCCTTCGCCCGCGATCAGCATGGCCCTGCGCGAAATGCTCGACGACGAGCAGTTCGACGTGCGCGTGGCCGCGTTCAACGGGCTGCTCGATCAGCGAGACCCCATCATCCGCCGCGTGACGCTCGACCCGCGCCAGGAGTTTGACGTCTTCTCCGTTCCCTCTGACAAGCCGATGGTCTACGCCACGCTTCAGAAGCAGCCGCGGATCGTCGTCTTCGGCTCGGGCACGGGGCTGACGGAGCGCCTGCTGGTGCGGGCGCTGGACGATCGGCTGCAACTCGTGCGGCACTCGTCCGAGGAGCCGCTCCGCGCCCGCTATCGCGCGAAGGGTTCGATGGAAGGGGTGGAGTATGAGCCGGCCGCCGACCTGCTCGGGTTCATCTCGTTCCTCGGCGCCAGGCCGTCGCAGTACAGCCTTGATCCTTCGCTGGGGCTGACGTACAGCGAGACGGTGCGCGTTCTCTATGCCGCCCATTCGCAGCGGGCGCTCAACACGGTCTTCGCTCCGGAGCGCAACACGCTGATCGACGACGTGGTGAGCAGCATCCGCGCGGCCACGCCCGAGGAGCGCGCGGAGACGAGCCGCGATCCGGGGCTGCGGGACATGCCCCTCGAGGCGCCGGCGGGCGAGTCGACGCTTCGCGATCGATGAACGCGCCGCGGGCCGCATCCGAAACCACCGATCGAGTCGCGGCGGCGCGCGAGGCGCTGGACCTGTGCGAGCGCCTGGGCTTTGCGCAATGCGGCATTGCGCCGGCTGAACCCGTGGCGCACGGCCGCGAACTTGCGGACTGGCTGGCGGCGGGCCGCCACGGCGAGATGTCCTGGCTGGCCGAGCACCTCGAACAGCGCCTCGACCCGCGTCGCCGCCTGCCGGGGGCGCAGTCGATTATCTGCGTTGCGGACCGCTATCCTGGTCCGCTCGAAACGGAACAGTCCATCCCGCCGCGCCACGGGCGAATCGCCCGGTACGCGCGCGGCGAAGACTACCACCACATCATGAAGCGCCGCCTCCACGATCTGTGTGATGAACTCCGCCGCCGCGCTCCCGGTGATGCGTTCATCGCGTGCGTGGACACGGCGCCGGTGGCGGAGCGGGAACACGCGCTTGCGGCGGGGCTGGGCTACATCGGCAAGAACACCATGCTCATCGAGCCGGGGGTGGGCAGTTACCTCCTGCTGGGCGAAGTGCTCACGACGCTGGCCCTCGCACCGAGCCAAGGCGGGCAGGTCGATCACTGCGGCGCCTGCACCCGCTGCCTGGACGCCTGCCCGACGCAGGCGCTTGCCCCGTGGGTTCTCGACTCGAATCGCTGCATCAGTTACCACACGATCGAACTGCGAGGCGAAGTCTCGCCTCAGTTTCACGAGGCGATCGGCGACTGGCTCTTCGGTTGCGATATCTGCCAGGACGTCTGCCCGCACAACGGCCCGACGCCGCGCACGACCGAGGCGCCGGTGCATCCCGCCTACGAGTCTCGGCATGCCTCTTTCGATTTGCTCGAAGTGCTCGGCTGGACGGAGGAGGATCGACGCACCGTGTTCACCCGCTCGGCGATGAAGCGGGCGAAGCTGTGGATGATGAAGCGCAACGCGATTATCGTTGCGGGCAACCGGATCGCGGCGCACCACGATCCGGACCTGCTGGCCCGCATCGAGTCCCTCGCCGCCGACGAGCGCGAGCACGACACTGTGCGGGCAACGGCGGCGCAGGTTGCAGCGCGTCTCAAGCGCGGGAAGGGTCAGGTCGGCGATGCGGAGTCGGATTGATCGAGTGATGCTCTTCGCGACGACGGGGACGCTGGCTCTGGTCGTGGCGTCGTGTGAATCGGGCCGCGATTCTCACGCCGGGGCGCCGCCGGCGCCCTCCGCCGAGGAGGGATCGCTGGGCTCCACGCCGATGCTCGTGGTCGATGGCGAGATCTACCTCGGCGGCCAGCCCTCCCCGGAGGACTTCTCCAACGCGGCCCGCGACGGAAGTCTTCGCTCCGTCCTCAACTACCGGCGTGCGGAAGAGTCGACCGGCTTCGATGAGCCGGCGCTGCTGGCGGGCTTGGGGCTGGAGTACCACCACCTCCCCTACAACGGCGCCGCGGAACTGACCGACGTCGTCTTCGACGAGACGTTCCGGATCATCGAATCGGCCCCGCGGCCGCTGATGATCCACTGCGCTTCGGGCAATCGCGTTGGCGCCGTGTGGCTGGCGTGGCGGCAACTGCGCGACGGCTACACGGAAGAGGAAGCGCTCGCGGAAGCGCGCCGGGCGGGGCTGCGCAGCGAAGCGTACGTCGAAGTTGCGCGCCGCTACGTCGAGCGCCGACGGGCCGGCGGTACCGACCGCTGAGCGAGCGCTCCGTGCGGTTGGGCGATCGCCCGTACTTTCCAGACGGTCGGTTCGCGCCTATGTTGCGGGCCTGATTCGGCGGCCGGCCGGGGCGGCCGCGACTCATCGAGGGAGCAACCGCGCCGTGGCAGAAGAACGCACCGTTCCTGGGATGAAGGCCGCACTGACGATCGCCGGCAGCGACAGCAGCGGAGGCGCGGGCATACAGGCCGACATCAAGACGTGGGCGGCCATGGGCGTCTTCGGCTGCACCGTCATCACCGCCATCACCGCCCAGAGCACCCGCGGCGTCATGAAGATCGAGCACCTCTCGCCCGAACTCGTCGAGGCGCAGATCGAGGCGGTGGCGGGGGACATCCGCTGCCACGCAGTCAAGACGGGAATGATCGGCTCCGTCGCGCTCGCTGACGTCATCGCCTCGGCGGTCAAGCGGCATCAACTCCGCCCGCTCGTGGTCGATCCGGTGATGGTGAGCAAGTCCGGGGCGAAACTGGTGGACGAGGCGATCGCCCGGGCCCTGGCCGAGCGGTTGTTCAAGTTCGCCGCCATCGTCACCCCCAACCGCGTGGAGGCAGCGCGGCTGCTCGGGGGGCAGACGTGCAACACCATCGCCGAAGGCATGGCCGCCGCCAAGCAGATCGCCAGGAAGTTCGGTTGTCACGCCGTTGTCGTGACGGGGTTCGAGAGGCCGGGCCCGCAGGCGGACAGCCCGCCCGAGGCGGTCGACGCCTACTGGACCGGCGAGGAGACGGTCGAACTCACCGCCGAAAAGCGGCAGAGCACCAACACGCACGGCGCCGGGTGCACGTTCAGCGCCGCCATTGCCGGCGGGCTGGCGGTCGGCAAGCCCCTGAGCGACGCCGTCGAGCAGGCCAAGAGTCTGGTGAGCGAAGCAATTCGGCAGAACATCAACATTGGCCAGGGCAATGGACCGGTCAATCATCTCGCGTGGCTCAACGTCAAGAAGAAGTAGAACGGAAAGGCGGACGCGCGGCGCGATCCACTCTCTGGCAGGTAATCTGGTCTGCCTGGACCCTGCTGCTGGCGCTCGCGGCGCTGAGCCGATTCGCGGCTTCGATCGCCTGGCCGATCGACCTTCTCGCATGCGTGAGTTACTTCGCGGCGCCGGTGGCGCTGCTGAGCGCGGCGGCGGCGCTCTGGCGCCGGCGGCTGGTCATGGCGGCGCTGCTCGCGGGCCTCGCCGTGACGGCCGCATGGCCGGTGCGCTTCATGCTCCTTCCCGCGGCGGCGCGGCGCGCGGTGGCCGGCGACCGGCACGAAGTCCGCCTCCTTGTCGTCAACGTGCACGGCTCAAAGAGCGCGCTTGACCGCCTGATCGCCCTGATCGGGCGCGTGAAGCCGGACGCGGCGGTCGTGATCGAAGTTTCGCCGGGGCTGGAGGGCTACCTGACGGAGCATGACGTGGTGCGCGAGGCGCTGCCCTTCGCCATCGGACCGGAGCGCGGCATGCTGTGGCGCGACATCCTGCTCAGCCGCCACCCGCTCCACCGCCTGCGCTTCGACGGCGACTTCGAGCGCTACAAGTTCGTCTACGCCTATCGCCGGTCGTGCTTCGTGGACAAGCCGCAAGGGCGCTTTCTCCTGACGGGCGCGCATCCTCCCAGCCCGCGCGACGCGGAGTCGTGGACCCGAGGCAACGACCTGACGCACCTCCTCGCGGAGGTGTCGCGCGAGTTTCTCCTCCCCGCGGGGGCGCCGGTCGTGATCGGCGGGGACTTCAACTCGACCCCCTCGGGCCATCGACATCGGATCATGCTCAACGGCAGCGGGCTACGGCCCGTCGATGAGCTGGGCGGCCTGAGCGGAACCTGGCCGAGCGACTGGCCGGGGCCGCTGCGGCTGACCATCGATCGCGTATGGGGCGGTCCCGAGGTCAAGTTCATCAGCCGAGAAGTGCTCGAGGACATCGGCTCCGATCACCGGCCGATCCTCATCACGCTTTCGCTGCCGCGCGGCGATGGCCGATAGAGGCTGGAGCGATGCGCGTTCTGCACGTCCTCACATCGATCGATCCGAGCACGGGAGGCCCGGCTAACGTCCTGTCGCGCCTCGCGCGCGTGCAGGCGCAGCGCGGGCACGTCGTGCGCGTCATAACGGCGGACGATCCGGCGACGATTGGCGCCGTAACGGAGCAGATGCGCCTCGCCGGAGTCGAGCATCGCGGCTGCGGTCCGATGCACGGGCCGCTGGGAAGGGGGCCGGCCACGAGGCGGGAGATGGAGGCGGCCCTGCGGGCCGGGGTGGACATCGCGCACGTTCACGGCGTGTGGCAGCATACGCCCCACGCCGGCGCCGCGGCGGCGCGCGCGGCCGGCGTGCCGTACATCATGCGGCCGTGCGGCATGCTCGATCCGTGGTCGCTGCGGCAGGGCCGACTCAAAAAGCGGATCTTCCTCGCGCTGGTCGCGCGGCGGCACCTCAACCGCGCCGCTGCCCTCCACTACACCACCGAAACAGAGCGCCGGCTCGCCGAGCCGCTCGGACTTCGATCGCCGACGTTCGTGATCCCCAACGGCCTGGACTGGGATGAGTTCGAACCCCTCCCGCCGCGCGGCGCGTTTCGTGCTGCGCACGGCATCGGCGAGCGGACGCTGATCGTCTTCCTCAGCCGCGTGCATCACAAGAAGGGGCTGGGCCTGCTCCTGCCTGCGTTGGCGCGTCTGCCCGACGCGGGTGTGATGCTCGCCGTCGTGGGGCCGGGCGAGGCGCGGTACATCACCGAACTGCGCGCGCAGGCGGCGGCACTGGGCGTCGGCGACCGCGTGATCTTCCCCGGCATGATCGTGGGCCGCGCGCGGCTCGAAGCGCTGCGCGACGCCGATCTCTTCTGCCTGCCGAGTTACCAGGAGAACTTCGGCGTGTCGGTGATCGAAGCGCTGGGCGTCGGCACACCGGTGCTCATCTCCGACCAGGTGAACATCTGCGCCGAGGTCGCCGCGGCGGAGGTGGGGGAGGTCGTGCCGTGCGAGGTCGAGCCGCTCGCGCGGCGCCTGGCCACGATGCTCGCGGACCGGCCCCGCCTGGCGGAAATGGCCGCCCGCGCCCGGCCGTGGGTCGAGCGCACATTCCGATGGGACGCCATCGCGGCTCGGATCGATGCGATGTACGAGCAGGTTGTTCATGCCCGCCGCGCGGATGCGACCTGAGCGGGAAATGCGCCGTCAGCGGCGCACGACGCGGTGATACACGCGCTCCAGACCCGCCGCGTAATCGGTCCAGTTCCACTGCGCCGCGAAACGCGCGGCCGTGGTTCGTCCTATCTCCTCGAGTCGCCGGCGATCGCTGAGCAGGCTCGACACGGCCGCAGCGATCGCCTCGGCGCTGCCCGGCTCGATGAGCGCGCCCGTTCGCCCCTCCTCAATGAGTTCCGGGCTGGACTGCACGCGCGTCGTGACCACCGGTACTCCCGCGGCAAGGCTTTCGGCGATCGAAAACTGCGGGTCGATCGAGAGACGCCGAAACGGCAGCACGATGAGCAAGGACTCGTTCATGAGTTTCGCTAGGCTCATGCCCGCTTCGTAGGGGAAGCGGTGGACGTGGACGTTTGCGCAGCGCCGGGGCAGGTCGTCGATGCCGGGGACCTCGTTCCACACGGGGCGGATGGCGAAGTCGAACGAGAGGTCGGGAAAGCGCGGCGCGAGGGCCTCGAACGCAGCGAGGCAGACGTCGCCGCCGTTCATCTCGTTGGCGTCGCGCCAGAAGAGCACGCGATGGCGCGGCCCGGCGTCGTGAGCGCCTGCTTCGCTGCGCAGATCGCGGATCACGCCGTGGCGAAGGCGCTCGACGCACAGGCCGAGGCTCTCGTATTGCCGTGCGGCATAGTCGGTCGCGGAGAGAGCGGCGTCGAGGCGGCGCAGGAGCCAGCGGCCCGGTGCGCCGCCGTGGCGGCGCACGTCGCCGTTGAGGACCGTCGCCACGACGGGCGCGCCCAAGGCCGCCGTCCGCAGCAGCCCGCCGAGTTGGGCCGTGCGCACAAAGCCGAAGACGTGCAACACATCAAGATGGTGCTTGCGAACGATGCGGCGAATCTGGAGCGCCTGCCGCAACAGCGCGGCCGGACGCACGCCGTCCGTTGATTTTGCGCCGCGCATTTTTTCCGGCCGCACGCGCGCATCGATGACCAAGTGTGTGCGGATGTCAGCGGGCATCATCGCCGGAAAGGTGTGCTGCGGCCCGAACTCGTTAGTGATGAGGTGAACTTCGTGGCCGGCCTCGTGCAGGAGGCGGGCCGACTGCGCCGGTACCTGGATGTGACCTGAGACGTTGTGCTCGTGGCCGCGCTCGCTCGCCAGCATTGAGGCGTAGACGCCGATCCTCATGCGGCCGCTCGCTTGCGGAACAAGACGTAGGACCGGCTGCACCAGCGCGGCAGGAGGCGCGAAAGGAGCCGGTCCAGCCCCGAGACGATGGGCAGGCAAAACCTCGGCGCGCGATTGTACGCCTGCATGCTCAGCAGGAACGCGCCGCGGCAGGTGATGACCTCGCCGCCCGCCGCGCGGCCGCATTCAATCACCTGCGCCGGCGTCAGGCGAGTCGTCTCGCGCCGGTTGTCCCCCCAGCGTGGCCGATGGGCATTCACGAACTCCGCCAGGACGTATCCGCCCGGCCTGAGCAGCCGGTGCATCTCGGCCACCACGCGCAGCGCGTACTCCGGCGACTCGGTCTGATTGAGCAGGCGGATGGCGTAAACAAAGTCAAACGAGGCGTCGGGCATCGGCACGCTCGCGGCCTGCCCGACGATCATCTCAAACTCGCCCCCGCCGGTGATCTTGCGGCGCAGTTGCTCGAGCATGTGGGGCGAGGCGTCAAGACCTCCGACGCGGTAGCCCGCCCGCCGGGCCTCGAGCAGCAGCCGCCCCGTCCCGCAGCCGATCTCGATGATCCGCGCGGAGCGGTCCACGCGCCCGAGGGCCTCGCGGAGAATGTCCCACTCAAAGGCGTGCAGACGCCTGCCGACGGGCCCGGTGAAGCGCTTGTCGTCATACGCCTCCGCCTGGTCCTGCGAGTAAGCGGTTGATGCGGCGGAGGTGGGCCGCTGAGGCGTTGACGTCGGTGCTGGCACGAGGGAAGCGTCCTTTCCGGCCCGTTTCGAGGCGACGCGAGCGAGCCCGTCCTGGCGCCGGCTCGGAGTCTCATCCGGGAAGTCTATGGCCGGCTGCGGGGGCGTGATTCCGGGCCCGGCCCGCGCCGGCGCGTGGGAGGGCGTGGCGGTCGCTGCCCACTGGCGCGGGACAGGCCTGCGGCGTTTCATCGGCATTTTTCGATTGCAGAACCGGCCCGCGGACGTCATAATCCGGGGGAGATCGAGGAGACGGCCGCGAGCGGTTGAGGCGGCCCCAAAGGCGGTGTGCAGCGCCAAAGGAGAACCAGCGATGAATCGCCAGTGCCACTTCACGATCGTCCTGCTCGTACTCGCGACGCTGACCGCTTCGGCCCGGTCTTCGGACACACTCAATCCCAAGACCTACACCTCGCCGGATGGCGCCTGGACGCTGCGCGTGGAGCCTCACACGATGAAGGGAGACCGCGGCGCGCGGTACGTCGCCAGCCAGAGGGGCGTGCGGGTCTGGTCGCGCGACATCGACTTCGCCCTGTGGGAGGCGCAGATCACCAACGCGGGCGTCGTGGCGGGCTATGCCTACGAGCACGGTCTCGATGGCCGCGGCTTCGGCAAGCCGGACACGGGCCACAGTTACCTCTACGTCGTGATCATCGACGACACCGGCCGAGTGCGACTCAAGGACGAGCGGCCGAGGCATCATCCGCCGATGCTGAGCAACCCTCCAAGCCCGTATGAGCCGACGGTGCGCGGCATCAGCGTCCATCCCGAGGCGGACCTGTTCATCCTGCGCATTCCACCGGAGTTCATGAAGAGTGGCTACACCTGGTGGCGATACCGCCTGAGCACGGGCGAGTCGCTTGGCGATGTGGTGCCCGATCAGCCGCGGAGCGAGGAGGAATACGCATTCAGCCAGGTGATTTCGACCGAACGCGTTCGCAGCGCGCCGCTGCTGTGCGTCCACTGGTACACGTGGGTATCGCAAGGCAGAAAGTCCCGCGACGGAATGTACACTCAGGTCATCACGCTCGACGGCAAAGAGGTTTGGCGGCTCGACCTGCCCGATGAGTACGGTGAGTTCGACGACAGTTTCAACTGGCACTTCGACCTCGTCGAACCCGGCATTCGACAAATGGAAGTCTCCGACCGCGCGTTCTCCGTGCGGTCGTACAGTCTCGACGAGAAGATCGACTACGCGATCCGTGGGGACGCGGAATCAGGGTGGACGGTGGAGGAGATCGGCCGCGCGCCGGACCAACTTCCGAAGCGCGATGATCTTGAGAGACTGCCCGAACCCGATCCTGCCGTGCTTGAGGAAATCGGTACGATCGCGCTGCCCCTGCCTGCGAATGACAAAAGCGTCCCGGGAGAGCGGTCGTGGGATCGTCTCAGCGAACTGGCGATCGACTCCGGCGGGCGCATCTACGCGGCCGACACGCTGCGCTCCCGCGTTCTGGTGTATGACCGGAACGGCATTCTCATCGACATGCTGCTTGCAGCCGAGGATGATTTCAGCAAGGAGAACCAAGCGAGTCGAATCACCATCGCGGGGACGAACGAGGTCTACGTCGAGCGGTGGGGCACCGAGTCGCTGGGCGAGCCGCCGGGCTACGTTCGCTTTGACGCCCAGGGCGAGCGCGTCGGGTTCCTTCGCTCGGAGTTTGACCGCATCAGCGAGGAGTGGTACTTCAAGCCCGGCACGCACGAGCGCTGGATTGTCGGGTATCACTGCATCGCGCTTACGGACGCCGAAGGAAAGATCATCCGCACGATTGAGAAGCGGCCGAACGGCGACTGGCTGGAAGTGACCCGATCCGCCGCAGTCGCCCCGGACGGGTCGCTCGCCGTGATCGCGGTTCCCGATGAATGGGGGATGCGCGGCCCGGCGACCATCAACGTTTACCGTCCCGACGGTGAGCCGGTCGCCACGCTCGCGCACAAGGGACGATGGCAGCCCGACCAGATCGCCTTCAACGGCCGCGTCGCTGTGACGTGCGACGGGAGCCGGGTCCAGTTTCACTCTCTCGATGGCCGGCCAACCATCTTCTCATCTTTCCCGGTGCTGCCTGAGAAGCAGGAATACTGGTACGTGCATTTCAGCCCGGAAGGCGATGAACTTTGGGCGCGCAACGCCGATGAGCGCCAGTTGCGCCGCTTCCGCCTGCCCTGAGACCTGCGGCGCCGGGCAGGGATGGCCGCGGCTCGCCAAGGCGCGGGAGGCAGAAAATGAACAATCCCGCGGGGAAGGCCCGGCGGGAGTGTTCGGGGAAGGCGGCTGGTCGAACGGCGCCGCGTCGTGTTCGGCGTTGCGCTCGAAGCGCTTGATCGGCGTTACTGCTGGCCGTTCTGCTGCAGCGCCCGGTCGATGGCGTCCTGCAGTTCGGTGGCGCTGACATTGCGGCCCCGGAGGAGAACGGTCATTCCCTGGCTGATGTACTCTTCGGCCTTCTCGCGGGTCTGGTGCTCGCCGACCGTGTAGACCCAGATCTCGCGTCCGGGCACGAGGTAGTCGGCGAGGAGGTGCGGCCCGGCCTCGAGGTCCTCGCTGTAGAGCATGGTGGGCAGGTGAAGGTGGAGGAGGTCGAAGCCCGCGGGCTCGGCGATGATCGTCGCGTCGGGCTTGAGTTCGCGGAGCAGCGCCACCCAGGGGATCGCCTGCCAGCCGTCCATTTGCGTGAAGGCGTCCAGGCCGACCCCCGAGGCGCCGCGGCGCAGCGCCAGGCGGTACTGGTCGAGCATCATGCGCGACTGGGCGGTGAGGGTCGGCGAGAACTTCTCAAGTTCGTCGTCGTTCCAGCGGTCCGCGTACTGCCCGCTGCGGCCCCACCAGAAGAGGAGATCGACGCCGGCGTCGCGAATGCGCGACCACTGCGATTCGGTTTCGATCATGGGCCCGGTCCATTCGGCCATGAACTGGGGCGGGAAGTTGTTCTGGCGGTGCTCGTCATACATGCCGGCGGCGCCCCAGACCATGACGCGCTGGAAGCCCGCGGCGGGGGCGTAGTCGAGGATGTAGTCGACGTCCGCCTCCCAGCCGTTGAGGTCGGCGCGCGTGCCGCGGAAGCCGCGGCGGTTGTCGCCGTGGATGTTGAGCGTGTCGCTCACCGCCATGCCCCAGACAGGCTGGAGGTTCTGCTGGTAGCGCACACTGCCGTGGCGGGAGAAGTACTCTTTGTAGGGCTCGAGGGTGTGGATCCAGTCTTCGCGGTCGGTGTAGCGGATCGCGACGACGTAGTCGCGCGATTCGTCCGCCGCGAGTTCGCCGTCGAGGTAGAACTTGGCGTTCCACGTGGAGCCGAAGCGACCCGTGCCGCGACCCATGTAGGTGCGGATCTGGTGCCGGTACTGGTACATGGGGTAGAGGAGCGAGAGGCCGACGGCCACGCGGTCGTTCCGCGCCACGATGACGGGCGAGTAGAGACTCTGTGGGTAGGGGGCCGTCGCGGACCACACGCTTCCGCCCGTCGCGTCCAGCGTCGTCCACTCGCACGCGACGCGATGGTCGAGGAACTGGATCACGTCGCCGAGGTCGTGGCCGCCGATCTGCAGCGTCGGCAATGCCTGCGGCTCGCCGGTCGGGTTGTGGATGGTGAAGGTGAGGTCGACGCCCGAGTGGGAAGGCGCCATCGACCACTGTACTTCGCAGCCCGACTCGGTGTACATGCTCTGGCTGGTGGCGATGCGCAGGACTCCGTCCATGTCGCTTCGCACGCTGAAGGTGCCCGAAGACTCCTCCACGGTGACGGGATAGGGCGCTGCGGGAGCGAACTGGCGAACCCAGGTCGCGCCGCCGCCCAGCCCGGCGCCTTCGCGCATGCGGGTGGCGATACGGCGGCGGATGGTTCGAGACCCGTTCCCTTGGGTCGGGCCTTCGGGCTGGCCGCCGCGGCGGATGATCCGGCCGCCGTCGGCGGTATCGGTCTTCTGCTCCTGCCCGAGGACGCTCAGGGGCGTGGCAAGGGCCAGGGTGGCGGCCAGCAGGCCGGGCACGGTAAGAAGCGGGCGCATGGAATCTCCTCCTCCTGGGCAGGTTTCGCTCGACGTGGAGCGGCGATCAGGTCCTGCATCAAGGATTCAATGCAGAATGAACCTGGGCAATCTGGTCCAGATGGATGGAGCGGCGAATCTGCGGTGTGTAGCGGGAGACGGGTTTTCGGGCCCGTCCATAACCCGTCGAGCCGATATCGATGCCGAGATGGAGGGTCGCCGGCGCCCGGTGTTGATCCACGTCCGGAAAACGCGACAATGTCCGGCCGGCCGCCCCGATTCGATACGCCTTCATGAACACCGTGCTCATTGCCATCTCGACGGCCCTCATGCTCGTGCTCCTGTGGCGCGTCGTGGCGGACTACTACCGTGGGAGGCACCCGCTCTTTTCCCACCGCAACCTGCTGCTCATCAGCCTGGCGTTCTTTCAGTGCCTCTCGGCGGTGACCAACCTGCGGTACGGCATGCGTTGGCAGGGGGTGGCGATCTCGCAGGGCAGCATGGTTCGCTTTGCCGCCGGCCTGGTTCTGTTCACGGTCCTGTTTCTCGTGGTGTACCGGTGGAGGCGGCCGGGCGAGTGGCTGGCGTCGCTGGTGCCGACCCGATCGCCCTCGAAGACCATCCTGCCGATCCTCTTCGTCCTCGGCGTGGCGCTGACCTTTGGCCTCGAGAGCCGCTTCGCGCTGATTCCCCTTCCCGAGCCGCTGCGGACGCTGGCGCTGCCGGTGGGCCGCGGGTTGTGCTGCTTTTCGATCATACTTCTTCTGTGGGTCTGGAACGAACACCGCCTCAACGCGGCGGCGTGGCTGGTCTGCCCGGCGCTGATCATGATCGTTCTGCTGTCGCTGCTTCGCGGCGAGTTCGGCCGGCGCGCGGTGCTCTCGGGCGTGCTGGCGGTGGCGTGGGGGATGTACTACTTCCGCTGGCAGTTCAAGACGGCGATCATGAACACGCCCAAGTACGCCGTCTGGGGCCTGGCGATCGTGCTGCTCATCGGCGGGGTCACCGCCATCCGCTCGCGCAAGGCGGAGACGTACTCGCTGCGCTATCGCATCTTCGCGGTCATCGACGCCATCAGCCTCGAGGAAGCGCGCAACCTGTTCTACTCGGATACGTTCGCCTCGTCCGTGTACGCCATCGAGCGGTACACGTCGGACTTGAGGCCGCAGCCGTTTCACTCGACCCTCTATACTTTGGCGCATCCGATTCCGCGCGCGATCTGGCCCGACAAGCCGATCTCGCTGGCGGAGATCCTCAACGACGTGGTGACGGTGAAGACGCTCAAGCAGTTCAACTGGGGCCCCGGGCTGATGGGGCACGCGTGGCACGAGGGCGGCCTGCTCTTCGTCGGCTACTTCGCGCTGGTCTTCGGCCTGCTCTACGGGGCGGTGGACCGGCGCCTCATGCAGCAGGCGAGCAATCCCTACTTCGTCGCCGTCAGCGGCGCCGCGCTCGGGCAGGTGATCGCGATGGCGCGCGGCGACATCGGGTTCTTCATGGTGAACTGGATTTATGGCGTTGGAGGTCCGATGCTGCTGGTCTTCTTCGCCGGCCTCTTCTCGCAGGACCGGGCGGACCTCGCTGCGGACGCTCAGGCGTGGGAAGAATACGAAGCGTGGCAGGAGGCGCAGCGGGACTGGGAGGCGCGGCTCCAGCCGGCCTGAATCGTGGAATAATCTGGCATGTCGCAGATCAAGGACCCGATCATTCTCGTGGGAAACGTCCGCTCCGGGACGACGATGACCTCGCTGGTCTTCGGCCAGTTTGACGACATCGTCATCTGGGACGAGCCGCGCACCGTCTGGACCATGGGCAACGCGGAGATCGGCCACGACCGATTCACCGACGACCTGGCCACGCCCAAGGTCATCGAGCGCATCCGCAAGGCGCTGCTCCGGCACCAGCAGCGGCACGGCAACCGGCGCGTCATGGAGAAGACGCCGAGCAACTGCCTGCGCGTGCCCTTCATCACCAGGGTGTTTCCCGAGGCCCGCTTCCTGCACGTGGTCCGCGACGGGCGCGACAACGTCAGTTCGTGCCTGCGCTGGTGGACGATGCCCATCAATCGCCGGCGCATGCTTCGCCGCCTGCGCGAGACCCCGGTGCTCGAGTGGCCGATGTTCCTGCCGCGCTTCCTCCACGACCGCCTCGGGCACGCGCTCGGGCTCGTCAAGACGGTGCAAAGTTGGGGCGTGGTCTACCCCGGCATGTACGAAGACCTCAAGCGCATGCGGCTCGAGGAGGTCGTCGCCACGCAGTGGGTGCAGTGCGTCGAGACGGCCCAGGCGGACTTCAAGCACGTCGATCCGGAACTCTGGATCGAGTACCGCTACGAGGACTTCGTCGCTTCGCCCGTCGAGCACGTGGAGCGCTTCGCGGCCCACACCGGCCTCCAGATCACGCCGCGCGTCATCGAGTACATCCGAAAGACGATCCATCATGACGGCATGCAGGTGTGGCGCAAGCGGCTGACGGCCGAGCAGGTGGCGCTGATTGCGCCGATTCTCCGTCCGACGATGGAGCGCCTGGGATATCGCCTTGATGAGCCGGCCGCGCCCGTGGCGGCCCGGGCGTAGGCAGGGCAGAAGCAAAGGTGCGAGCCGTGGATGATTCGCCCAACTCATCGCCTTCGGAGGTCTCCGGAGGCCGCGGGCGCACCAGCCGCCAGTTGCTCCGCAACAGCGCTTCTTCCTACGGCCGCCTGCTGGGAACGTTCGTCATCGGCCTGATCGTCACGCCCTACCTCGGCCGCGAAGAGCACATGGGGCTGGCGGGGTTCGGTCTCTTCGCGCTGCTGATGTCCAGCGTGGGGATCATCAACATCATTCAGACAACGGTCCGCTCGGCGCTGGTGCGCGACCTGAGCCGGGCCTTTCACGGCGGTGAGGCGCGAGAGATCCGCGCCGCCTTCACCGCGGCCCTGGCGAGTTCGGCGCTGCTGGGCGTCGCCTTGGGCGCGGCGATGCTGCTCGGCACGCCGGTGGCGATGTGGGTCTTCCAGTTCGGGCCGCACTTTGCCGACCAGATGTGGTGGTCGTGGATCACCCTCAGCGCCTTCACGACCTGGGTCGTGGTCACCGTTCCGTTCATCACGCTGCTCGACGCGACGCACCGCATCCCGCAGCGCAACTTCGAGATGTTTATCGAACGGGCCGCGTCGCTCGTCGCCGCCGTGATCGTCTTCTCCCAGCCGTGGGGCCGGGCGCATCCGCTCATCGCCTATATCGCCGGCAACTGCCTGCTCACGGCGCTGATCCGCGGCGTGACAGGGGCGTGGGCCTATTTCACCTGCCCCGACGTGGGCATCGACCTGGCAACGCTGGAACGCAAGCGCCTCGGCGAGATCTTCCGCACCGGCGGCCACGTCGGGCAGGGGGAAATCGCCAACAACCTCTACGACCGCACCAACCAGTTGCTCATCAACATCTTTCTTGGCGCGACGCTCAACGGCCTGTTCGGCGTGGTCGCTCTCCTTGTCGGCTACACGAAACAGATCGCGATGGGCATTTCCTTCGGCGTCGAGCCGATGGCCGCCAAGTTCTCGCAGAACCGCGAGGGCGGGCGCGAACTTATCGGCGGCTTCGTGCTCGCCATGACGCGCGTCCAGTCGGGCGTGGTCTTTCCCATCATCGCGGTCCTCATCCTGATGGGCCAGATTCTCATCAACCACTGGCTGGGCGACCGCTTTTCGAGCCAGCGCTTCGCCGCCAACCGCGACATCGCGCAGATGCTGATGATCCTGCTCGTCGGGAGCCCGTTCTTCGTCATCATGCAGGGACCGCTGCGCATCATGCTCGGCGCCGGGGACGTGCGGGCCTACGCCTCGCGGCTGTTTCAGGCGGGCATCCTGCAGGCGGTCCTCGCCGCCCTCATCCTCTGGCTGGTTCCGGGGCAGGTGCGGGAGCGGTACGGGCCGCGCATCACCGCTGAGGCGATCCACGAGTGGGGCTCGCTCCTCGGACCCGGGCTGCTTATCGCGGAGATGAAAGTGCGGCTGCTCGCGGAAAACGCGGCCATGTACGCCGTCGCGGCGAGCATGAGCATTATCTACCTGCTCGTCTATGGCCTCTTCGTGCCGATCCTGGCCTGCGCGCTCTACGACCTGCCGCTGCGGGACATGTACTTCGGGGCGATCGCTCCCGGAGCGGGGATCGGCCTGGTCGTCGCCTGCTTCCTTGCGCTGTACCGCTGGTGGGTGAACGACTGGAGTCTGTGGCTGGTCTTTCTTGCCCTGGCGCTGGCCGGTCTGCTCAGCGCCGCGCTCTTCTGGTGGTTCGTCCTCAGCGGCCAGGAGCGTCGACGCCTGGGCGAAGCGTTCCGGCTCCGTCCGCGAGCGGCGTGAGGCGCGGCGCGGCTGAGCACCCGGGGGCAGGGCTGAACGGAGACCGGGCAACTCTTCGCCGCCTTTGACCACCCGGGCGGTCGAATCTATACTCCCTTTCCAGCCCGTCGGGCGGCCCGGCGTTCCAGCCGCAGCATCTGGCGGGTTCCGGCGTACGTTTCAGCGGAGCATCTCATCATGGCACGCGTCTGCGATCTCACCGGCGCCCGGACTGTCCGGGGCAACCGCATCCGTTACCGGGGCAAGGCGAAGTACCTCGGCGGGATCGGCAAGAAGGTCACCTCCATCACCCGGCGGACCTTCAAGCCCAACCTCCAGGACATCACCGCGATCGTCGATGGACGGCCGCAGCGCATGCGCATCACGACCCGCTGCCTCAAGTCGGGCCTCGTGGTCAAGGCGCCGCGCCGGAAGTACACCTACACGGCCCAGCAGAAGAAGAAGGGCTGAAGCGCGGCCCGCGCGGACCCGGCGCCGCGGCAAACCACTCGCAACGTCAAGGCACGAAGGCCGATCCACAGGATCGGCCTTTTCACATGGTACAGGGGCGCAACGGAGCGGAAGACGACGTCGCGGCTGCGGTAAGGTGGGCAATCTCGGTCCCTTCTTCCGGATGCACGCACATTTCCCCCATTTTGGTTGACCCGACGCGAGAATGGTGTAGATTTCTAAGGCGGTAGCCGGTGGTGGTCATTCTTCGGCCCGGAGTTGCAACCAGGACGGCAGCAAGTCGCGCGGTGCATTGCGACAGCGCGCGGCTTGAGGCTTTCTCGCCCCAGAGGGCGGACGGCCAGATGCTGCGTTTTCCTCGCGCACTTCGGTGTTGAGCGCCGGCCAGTGGCGCGGCCAGACTCTCGGACCGATGCCGGCCCGCGGGCCGGTCGTCGCCGGGAGTGTTCGTACCGGCGCCGCGAACGGTTCCCCGGATTGGGAAGCGGAGGGCTGAGTTCCTCGTGTCGCACACCTATCGGAACAACGACGTGCAGCGGGTGCTCGACGCGACGGACATCGTGCGCCTGATCGGCGAGTACGTCACGCTGCGCCCCGCGGGCCGGGAGTTCAAGGGACTGTGCCCGTTTCACGACGACACAAACCCCTCGATGTCCGTCGTGCCCCACAAGGGAATCTTTCACTGCTTTGCCTGCGGGACGGGCGGCGATGCGCTGCGATTCATCCGCCTGCACCAGCACGTGGAGTTTCGCGAGGCGCTCACGTTCCTCGCCGAGCGGGCGGGAGTCGAACTGACGCCCTGGCGGCCGGATCGCGGCGGCGAGGAAGGGCCGGCCAGCGAGCATGATGTCGAGGCCTATTCCACAGCCGAGATCGTCGAAGCCCACCAGCAGGCGCTGAGTTTCTACCGGCTCCTGCTCCGCCACGAAAAGCACGGCACGGTGGCGCGAGAACTCTTCGCGGCCCGGGGCATCAGCGAGGCCATGGTGGAGCGGTTCGAACTCGGCACGGCGCCGACCGACCCCGAGGTGTGGGACGGCCTGGCCCGCACCCTCGCGCGAAAGGGGTATGGTCTCGACGTCTACCAGGCCGTCGGACTCCTTCTGCCCCGGCGCGACGGCGAAGGATGCGTGGACCGATTCCGCAACCGCCTCATCTTCCCGATTCATGACGAGCACGGCCGGCCCATCGCATTCGGGGCGCGGAAGATCGATCCGGACGACGAGCCCAAGTACCTCAACAGCCCGGAGCATCCGCGATTCAAGAAGTCGCGCACACTCTACGGCCTGCACCTGGCGCGGACGGCAATTCAGAAGAGCCGAACCGCCGCGATCGTCGAAGGCTACACCGACGTCATCGCGTGCCACCAGCACGGCATCGAGAACGTCGTCGCGACGCTGGGCACGGCGTTGACCGCGGATCACGCTCGGCTGCTCGCGAGAATCTGCGAGCGGGTGATTCTCGTCTTCGACGGGGATGCGGCGGGGCAGAAGGCGGCGGACCGGGCCGTCGAGGTCTTCTTCGAGTCGCCCGTCGACGTGCGCATCGCCGTTCTGCCCGGCGGCCTCGATCCCGCGGAACTCTTTGAGCAGCCGGGGGGCGTGGAGAAGTGGAGCCAGTGCATGGCGGAGGCGGTTGACGCGCTGGACTTCCTCTTCGCGGCGCTGCGCGCGAAGTTGAGCGGGGCCGGCGGCGGCGTGTCGGCGCGGCAGCGGATCATTGAGGCGTTTCTCACGCGGCTGGGTGCGCTCGGATTCCATCACATGACCCCGCTCCGCCGCGACCTGATGCTGGCGCGGCTGAGCGAGATAGTGCAGTTGCCGCGCGAGACGCTGCTGGCGTCGATCCCCCGGCCGCGGCCTCGCGGGGCGGAAGCCTCCTCGCCGGAGCCGGCGCCTTCGGACGCGCCGCCGCTCGAGCCGAGGCGCATCGAGGCGGAAATGCGCCTGGTGGCGTGTCTGCTCCACGAGCCCGCGCTTCTTGACGGAGCGCCGGAGGCGCCCGGGCTGAGTCTCGCCGCCGGAGACCTCGACTGGCCGCCGGCGCAGCGAATCTACGCCGCCCTCCGCGAGCAGCAGGAGGGCGGAGGACCGCGGCGCCGCAGCGGGGTGCCGGCGGGGCTTGATGCGGCGCTCGCCGACGCCGCCGTCGCCTGGATGATGCGCCTCGACCGCGAAGTCGGCGAAGCGCCGCAGGCCGTCGCGGAGCACTTCGGGCATCACCTCCGCGCGCTGCACCGCCTCCGGCAGGTGGAGGAGTATCATGCCCAGGCGTCCGCCCCGGCTCTGGGCGATGAGGGACTGAACATGGAGAGAGCGCGCGAGCGGCTGGAGCGGCTGCGCGCGCTGGGAGGAAGCGCGGTTCGATTCGCGCGGGCGGCGAGGGCCGCGGCCGCGGGGGAGCCGGGCGCCGCCGCGTCGGCTGAATGAGGGGAGCAGTGGGGGCGGATCGGTTCGGAAGGAGATCGTGGCCGTGGTTGACCGAATTCACCCGTCCGTCGCGACGCTGATCGACCTGGGTCGTCGGCGCGGCTGGCTCAGTTACGAGGAACTCAATGACGGCCTGCCGGACGACGTTGTCGCGCTCGCGCCCATGAGCGAACTCCTGGCCCGCTTCGACCGCCTGAGCGTCGAACTGGTGGATGAAGCGGAGGCGAGGCAGCGCGGTGGCGGCCGAAGCCCGCGGGCGCTGCTCGAAAAGCCCGACCGCGCCACGGGGCGCATCGGGTCGGAGTCGCGCATCGTTCCCGTGCCGGCCCGCCGGCCGGCCGATGAGCCTCAGAGCAGGATGGCCGAGTCCTGGCCGCTGCTGTCCGCCGAAGGCGAGCCCGCTCCCGAAGACCTGGAGCGCGGCGAGTTTGCCGACGGGGCCGACGCCGTCGCCCTCAGCGCTGCGATTGCGGGCGACTCCGGCCGGTCCATCGACGACCCCGTCCGCATGTACTTCTCGCAGATGGGGCACATCGAACTGCTCACGCGCGAGGAGGAAGTGCGGCTGGCCAAGAAGATCGAGACGACGAGGATGATCTTCCGCCTGCGCGTGCTCGAATCGGACTATCCCGCGTCGCAGGCGGCGGACCTGCTCGGCCAGGTGGCGCGCGGCGAGCAGCCCTTCGACCGCGTGGTGCGGCTGAGCACCCTCGAGGAGCACCAGCGCTCCCGCCTTACGCAGCGCATCGCCGCCAACGTGGCGACGGTCCGGCGGCTGGCGGCCCTCAATGCGGACGACTCCGCCGCCCTTCGCGAGGGTCGCTTCACGCCGGCGCAGGAGCGATCCGTTCGCGAGTGGCGCCGGGCGCGGCGCCGGCGCGTGGCCCTGCTCCTCGAAGAGTGCCAGTTGCGCACCAGCCGCATCATGCCCATGCTCAAGAAACTGCGGAGCATCTGCACCAAGATGCAGGAACTCCAGTCGGAGTTGCTCCGCGTCGAGAAGTTCCCCGACCGCTACGACCCGGAGGATGCGCTGGTCATTCGCGAGGAACTCGAGGGCCTGTGCGAACTCGTGCAGGAAGAGCCGGATGAACTGGCGGCCCGGCTGCGCCTTATCGAGCGAGCCTGCTCCGAGTACGAGCAGGCGAAGCGCGACCTGTCGTGCGCCAACCTTCGCCTCGTCATCTCGATCGCCAAGCGCTATCGCAGCCGCGGCATCCCCTTCCTTGACCTCATCCAGGAGGGCAACACGGGACTGATGCGGGCCGTGGACAAGTACGAATACAAGCGCGGCTACAAGTTCTCGACCTACGCGACGTGGTGGATCAGGCAGGCGATCACCCGATCGATCTCGGAGACGGCTCGGACGGTGCGCGTCCCGATGCACATGCTCGAACTGGTCGGCAAACTGCGCCAGGCCGCGAAAGAGATGATCCCCATCACCGGTCGCGAGCCGACCGTTGCGGAATTGGCCGAGCGGACCGGTCTGAGCCAGGAGGAAGTGCAGCGAGTGCTCGACGTCAGCCGCGCGCCCGTCAGCCTCGACCGCAACGTGGGCGAGCATTCGAGCGCAACGGTGGGGGACTTCGTCGAGGACGACCGCACGCCGACGCCCCTTCAGGCGGCGACGCAGGACGCCCTCCGCGCCCGCATCGACCACGTCCTCAAGACGCTGACCTACCGTGAGCGCGAGATTATCAAACTCCGCTTCGGCATCGGCGACGGGTACATCTACACCCTCGAAGAAGTCGGGCGCATCTTCAAGGTGACCCGCGAGCGCGTGAGGCAGGTCGAGGCGAGGGCGATCCGCAAGTTGCAGCATCCGGTGCGCAGCCGCAAGTTCGCCGGATTCATCGAAGAGTAAGGCGGGCCTTTCCCGAGCGGCGCGATCCTCCGCGCGCCGTCGCCCCATGATTCACTCGCACGATCGGCGAGGCGACGCTACCGTTGCGCGGCCCGATCCGTTTCGACGCCGTTGTGGAGCGCCCGATGCACGAAAGAACGATGCTGCCGTCCCTGGTGCTGTGTCTGCTGATCGAGTCGGCCCTGGGGCAGGTGCGCATCGACGCGGGGACGGATGGACGCGACCTGCCGGCCGGCAACGCGGGGCACGAGACCGTCACGCTCGCGATTCTGCCGGATCGCACGACTGGGCGCGACTGGGGGCTGCCGTATCTCACGCGGGCGGTCGAGGACCTCAACCGCATCGGTCCCGCCGCCGTATTCACGATCGGCGACATGGTGCAAGGCTACACGCGCTCGATGGAGCAGTATGATGCTGATGCCGACGCTTACTGGGGCATCGTGGACGATCTCCGCTCCCCGTTCTATCCGATCGCCGGCAACCACGACACGATCGCCGGTTCGCGCTCGACGGAGGACCGTCGCTTTGAGGAGCGATACAAGGAGCGTTTCGGCCCACTCTACTTCGCCGCGTCGTTCGACTTCGCCACGGTGATCGCGCTCTACACCGACGAGGCGCAGGCCTCCGCGCCGCTGCTGAGCGAGGAACAGATTGCGTGGGCGACGGCGCGTCTCGCCGCGGCGCGCGAGGCGGTTCGGCCGATCATCGTCCTCATGCACAAGCCCGCCTGGCGGTACCGCGACTCGCGTTGGGATCGCCTGCACGCGCCCCTCGCCGAGGCGCGGCGGGCCGGCGTGAAAGTCATCGTCGTCGCCGGACACTTTCACTCCATGCAGCGCGATCCCGACCGCGACGGCGTTGAGTACCACATCGTCGGAACCTGCGGCGGAATGATCGACCAGCACCCCCTCGCCGGACAACTTCAGCATCTCACCTTCCTGCGCTTCGACGGGCAGGGCGAGGCCCAAGTTTACCACCAGGCCGTCGGCGCCACGCTGCCCGATGACTTCATCCGCTCCATCGACCAGACGCGGGCCTTTCGCCTCAAGACCAGCGAGCAGTCGGTTGAGTGCCTGACGGTGCTCGATCAGCCGGTGCGCAGTCCAGTCAACGCGACGGTGCGATTGCGCTTCACGAACCCGATCGACGTGCCGATCCGCCTGAGCGGGGGCCTGGTGACGTCGCCGCCGGCGGAGTCGATCGTGGGGGAGTGGTCGCTTATCGACCGCACGCCGCGAGATATGTTCAACCCCTTCGTGACCGACGTGAACACGCCGTTTCGGCAGATCGGTCCGATTGCTCCTTTCGTGCTTGCGCCGGAGGAGTCGGCCGAGGTCGAGGTCGAGTTGCGCTGCGACGCGCAGACGCGGATGGTCATGCCGCCCGAGTTCAACTTCACGGCGACGTTTGCGGATTCGCAGGGTCGAGCGGTGCCCGTCGTGCTGCGCACGCGCGTGCCGCTGCGGATGCGTCACGCCCTCGGACCCTTCGGCGCGATGGACATGCTGGCGTGCGCGTGGCGCTTTGACGTCTACGACCGCCTGGAGCCGAACCCGGAGATCGGCCTTTCGATCCACGACGGCCGGCTCAACATCGCCATCGCCGCGCGCGACGATGTGCCGTGTCATTTCCCGATGGACGATGCGACGGAGCGAGTGCTCAACCCGATGTCCGACGCGGTGGTGCTGCGCTTCGGCGCGCCGGATGCGCCGCACATCTACCTGA
This sequence comes from Vicinamibacteraceae bacterium, assembly GCA_011525805.1. GTDB lineage: Bacteria > Planctomycetota > Phycisphaerae > Phycisphaerales > UBA5793 > UBA5793. The sequence continues at coordinate 27,116 of WYBR01000062.1, read as the reverse complement.
TCGAGCCGATGTGCGGCGACGAGTCGCGGCCGGCCTGGCGCGTGACGGAGCATCGCACGCGCGAAGGAGATGAGGAACGCCTCGCCTGCACGCTCGAACTCGAGACGGCGATCACGTGGGAGTTGATCGACGGCGGGAAGGGCTACGGCCTGATCATTCAGGTCTCGCTCGAACTGCTCGGCCGGCCGGGGAGCGAGGTTCCCTTCAACATCGAGATCGCCGACAACGACGAGACCTACCACACGCAGTGGCGCCGCTGGTCCGACCCGCGCGCTGGCAGCACCATCCTCCTGCCGACACGTTATTGACTTCGCGCCTGCATGGCGTGCGCAGGTTGATGGGTGGCATGGCGTCGCGCCTCATGTCGCTATGCCTTCGCGGAAGACGCGATCGAACGTCCCTGCCCGTTCGGCACAGCCAGGCGAAGCGCCAGGCCATGCCACCCAGGACTGTACTCACCGCCGGATGCACTTGGCGGAGTTGATGCGCGGGGCTGTGCCGGTGCGGCCTTCCTCCTGCGCGGAGCCTTTCGTCGCGGCGATCTGATCGACGACTTCGATGCCGTCGATCACGGCGCCGAAGGCGGTGTACTGCCCGTCGAGGTGCTTGCAGTGCTCGCGGCCGAGGCAGATGAAGAACTGGCTTCCGGCGGAGTTGGGGTCGCTGCTGCGCGCCATCGAGAGGACGCCTTTCTCGTGCCTGCGGCTGTTGAACTCGGCCTTGACCGTCCAGCCGGGCCCGCCGGTTCCGTCGCCGCGCGGGCAGCCGCCCTGGATGACGAACTGCGGGATGATGCGGTGAAAGGTGAGGCCGTTGTAGAAGCCGTCATCGACGAGTTTGAGAAAGTTGGCGGCGTGGCCGGGCGCGACGTCGTTCCAGAGTTCGACGGTGATCGTGCCGAACTCGGTGTCGATCTCAACCTGGGGGTACTCGGGCATGGGGAGTCCTTCAGCGGCGGGTGTGCGTTCGTTTCGCCGCGACCCGAAGGCTCTGCGAAGAGGAGCGCGGCGGGCCGCAAGCGCGGCAAACAGGAGCGTAGGCACGCGACGGGCGCTTCGCGCCAACAATACGCGGTGCTTCGGTTCATCATCCTCAGCCTCTTTGGCCACGCCTGCGGCATCGGCGTCGTCCTGCTCGTCAGCGAGGCGCTGCTCGGCCTGGAGGGCTTCGCCCCTTGGCCGCTGGCGTGGTTCCTGTGGTTCGTGGCGTGCTGGCCGGGGATCGCTGCGGGGATCATCGCGCGCTGGAGCCGTGGCGCGGCGCCGGCGGCGCTGCTGCGGCTCCACCTGCTCAACGCCGCGGCTATCGCGGCGCTGATCGCGGTGTCGTATCTGCTCCGCAGCGATACGCCGTTGTACATCACGATCATCGTTGAGATCGTCCTGGTGTATGCGGCTATTGCGCGCGTCAGGCGGGCGTGAGGCGCTCGGCGAAATCGCTCCCCTGCGCAGAGCCTTCGGGTCGCGCCTAAACATCGCAGCATTGATCGATGGCGGTCACTTCTCACCCAGCGTCTTCTTGCGCCGCAGGACGTGGTGGTAGTGCTGCGCGAAGCGGTGCGCCTCGTCGCGGATCGCCTGGCACAGGCGCAGGCCGAGGTTCTCCCGCCCGAGGCGGATCGGCTCGCTCTGCCGCTGCACGTAGAGCACCTCCTCCTTCTTGGCGAGCGAGATGACCATCGGCGGCTTGACGTCGAGCGTGTCGAAGGCCTCAAGCGCGGCGTGCAACTGCCCCAGGCCGCCGTCGATGAGGATCACGTCGGGGTAGAGTTCGTGCCCTTCGCCGGCGTCGCGGTAGCGGCGCGAGACGACTTCGCGGATCGCCATGTAGTCGTCGTTGTCGACGCTGCGGACCTTGTAGCGGCGGTACTCCTCCTTGAAAGGCCGCCCGTCGACGAAGCAGACCTTCGACCCGACCGTCTCGCCCCCCTGGAGGTGCGCGATGTCGATGCCCTCAATGCAGCGGATGGGGGAGTCGAGTTTCAGCGTCCGCCGCAGGCTGGCGAGGCTGCGCGGCGGGTCGATGCCCACGAGCAGTTCCGCCTCCGGCTGCCAGCCGTCGGTGATGCGGCCGCGATCGTCGAGTTTCTCGATGGCGCGGACCTGGTCGCGCAGGACGGCCGCGCGCTCAAACTCGAGATTGACGCTCGCCTGCTCCATTTCCTCGCGCAACTCGCGCAGCATCGCCGAGCGCTTCGATTCGAGAAACCGCATGAATCGGCGGATGTCCTCGCGGTACGCCTCCTTGCCGATGCGGTTGGCGCACGGGGCTGTGCACTGACCGATCGTGTAGAGCAGGCAGGGGCGGAACGTGTTGTTGCGCGGATCGTCGGCGACGATGTCGAGCGAGCAGGTGCGGTACTTGAACACCTGCTGGAGCATCTTCACTGCATCCTGAAGCGCATAGCCCGAGGTGAACGGGCCGTAGAACTTCGCCCCCTTGAGTTTCGGGTCCGAAGGGTTGCGCGTGATGAAGACGCCGGGGAAGTCGTCGCGCAGCGAGACGGCGAGGTAGGGAAAGGTCTTGTCGTCCGTGAGGAAGGCGTTGAAGCGAGGGTGCAGGTCCTTGATGAGCCGGTTCTCGGCGAGAAGCGCTTCCCATTCGCCTTCGCATTCGATCGTGTCAAAGTCGGCCACGAGATCGAGCATCGGCTGCTTGCGCGGCCCGAGGTCGGTCGAAGGGATGAAGTAGGAACTGACGCGGTCGCAGAGGCGGCTGGCCTTGCCGACGTACAGAACCCGACCCTTGTCGTCCTTCATGAGGTAGACGCCGGGCACGGCCGGCAGGGCGCGGGCCTTGCGCAGCAGATCAGGAATGCGGGAGGTCGCTTCGGACATGCGAGATCAATGGTACGCGACGCCCGCAAAGTGGAACCGAGACGTGGCGAGCCCATGGCCGTCGGTGGAAGCCGATCGGTTCGACGGCCTTGAACAGTTCGTGTGCGGGTGCGGCGCGCCGTTGACTCCCCGCCCCGACGGGCGTATTTTCAGCATGGCACAGAAGATCACCAGCGACGGCATCACGTTTGACGATGTCCTGCTCATCCCCGCCCGGTCGGATGTCCTGCCCTCGGCCGTGGACACCTCCACGCGCCTGACCCGCAACATTCGCATCAACATCCCCCTCGTCAGCGCCCCGATGGACACGGTGACGGAGTCCGCCCTCGCCATCGCCCTGGCGCAGGAGGGGGGCATCGGCATCATCCACAAGAACCTCAGCATCGAGGACCAGGCCCGCGAGGTCGTGCAGGTCAAACGATCTGAAAACGGCGTCATCACCGACCCCGTCACGCTCAGCCCCGACCAACCCGTCTCCGTCGCGCTCGATCTCATGGAGAAGTTCCACGTCTCGGGCTTCCCGGTGACAGTGGACGGCGGCGGGCACGGCAAGGTCGTCGGCATCCTCACCCGCCGCGACATCAAGTTCCTCGAGTCGCGCGATCAACTTGTCCGCGATGTGATGACGAGCGAACACCTCGTGACCGGCCCGAGCCACACGACGCTCGAACTGGCCAAGGACATTCTCAGCCGGCGCAAGGTGGAGAAACTGCTCCTCGTCGACGAGGCGGGCTGCCTGACGGGGATGATCACGATGCGCGACATCGACAACCTCGAGCAGCATCCGCTGGCGTGCCGCGACGGCCGGGGCCGCCTGCGCGTCGGCGCGGCCGTGGGCGTGCATCAGTACGACCGCATCGAGGCGCTGCTCGGCGCCGAGGTGGACGTGATCGTCGTTGACACGGCCCACGGACACAGCGGCAACGTCCTCAACACCGTTCGCGAGGTGCGCAAGCGCTTCGACATCGAGATCATCGCCGGCAACATCGCCACCGCCGAGGCGGCGCGCGATCTTATTGACGCCGGCGTCGATGCGGTCAAGGTCGGCATCGGACCCGGCTCGATCTGCACGACGCGCGTCGTCACCGGCGTCGGCGTGCCGCAGATCAGCGCCATCTTCAACGCGTGCGAAGCGGCGGACAGCGCCGGCATCCCGGTCATCAGCGACGGCGGCATCCGGTCGTCCGGCGACATCGCCAAGGCGATCGCCGCCGGGGCGTCGAGCGTCATGATGGGCTCGCTCTTCGGAGGCCTCGAAGAATCGCCCGGCGAGATCGTCATCCACCGCGGCCGGCGGTACAAGTCCTACCGCGGAATGGGCTCGGCGGGAGCGATGGCGCAAGGCTCGGCCGACCGCTACGGCCAGAAAGTCGAAGGCCCCGCGAGCAAGTTCGTTCCCGAGGGAGTCGAGGGGCTGGTTCCCTTCCGCGGCAAACTCGCCGACTTCGCCTACCAGATGGTCGGCGGCGTCCGCGCCGCGATGGGCTACTGCGGCTGCCGGAGCATCGAAGATCTCCGCACCCGGGCGCGATTCACGAAGGTGAGCAGCGCCAGCCTCGTCGAGTCCCACCCCCATGACATCACCATCACCCGCGAAGCGCCGAACTACACCATCGACACGTACATGATCGACGGGTGAGCGTGACGGGATGGATGAAGGAAATGACTCGGAGTCGATACCAGCAACTTCGATTCTTCAAGCAGCGCTTCTCGATCTTCGTGATGCTTCCCGTCGCCACGGGCAGCTTGGTGCTGGTGCTCCTCTTTCACCCCTCATCCGCTGGAGACCCGACGAGTCGGCGTCAAACCTGATGCGCACCGTGAAATCCAAGTCATCGCTCTGGATTCACTAGACCTTCGCTGCCCTGGCGCCCTTCGCCTGGCACGAGGATTACTCAGTGTTCTCGGTGAGCAAGTCGCAGGAGGAGGGGGTCAGGGGGGTACATCATCAATCAGCCGCAGCATCATGCGCGCAAGGATTTCAAGAGCGGATTGATTCGGTTTCTTCGCGAGCACGAGATTGAGTACGACGGGCGGTACGTATTCGATTAATGTGCGCGGCTCGGCTGTCTCCTTCGCCCGCTCGGGGCTGCTTCCCTCTCTCCCTCAACTCCCACGGGTTCCGCCGCGTCCAGAGCGACGCGGCTCCACCCGTGGCTACGCTCCGAAGCCCTTCGGGGCATGAGCGGGCGTCGTGCTGCGCCCCGCCGCGGCATGACCCAGGGCTGGAGCGCACATCCCATTCGCGACTCGGCTGAACTTTCGTGCACCGCCCTACGATTCTCTGGTTGGATCACCCGGGGGTGGAGTTTCACATGACCAGGAGTGTGGAATTGGAGAATCGGCGGCCGCGGCGGTGGAAGCGGCGGCTGGCGATCGGCTTTGCGGTGGTGGTTGTGCTGCTGCTCGCCGCGGCGTGGCAGTTGCCGTGGCTGCTGGGGACCGCGCCGGGGCGGGCGTTCATTGCCTCGAAACTCTCCACCGATTCGATGCGCTTCTCCATCGACTCGCTCGATCTCGCCTGGAGCGGCGACCAGGCCGTCGGCGGCGTGCGCATCCTCGACGCGCAGGAACGCGAAGTCGCTGACGTTTCGGCCGCGTTCAAGGGTTCGCTCTGGTCGTGGGCGCGGGGCTCGCGCGACTTCGGCTCGGTGAGCGTCGCCGGCACGGTCACGGTGTACGAATCGCCTTCGACGGGCCGGCCGAGGCCTGAGCCATCGCCGGGCGGCGCGCCGCCGCCGCGGACGACGGGCGGGAGCGGCGACCTCAGCGGCGTCGTCATTCCCGAGGGCGTCAAGGCCTCGCTGAATCTCGACGCGCTCACCGTCAAGTATGTACCGGTGCCGGGCTCCAGCCAGCCGCCGATGGCGGTGCGCGATGTGAAAGGCTCGCTCGCCGTCGACGGGCGATCGCCCGTGACGCTCACGCTCGCCGGCGCGACGGAGATCGGCGACTCGATCGGCTCATTCGAGATCGACGCGTCGATCAGCGACTTCGCCGCGGCCGACGGCTCGCTTCAGCCCGATCGCGCGACGTTCACCGCCGCGATCGCAGGTGAGCGCCTGCCGGCGCCGATCATCGATCGCCTCGCCGGGCAGCAGGGGCGCCTCACGGCGCTTCTGGGCGAGTCGATTGACCTCACGATGCGCGCGAGCGGCGGCGCAGACGGCGGAGAAGCGACGGTCAATGCGCGCTCGGAGCGGGCCACCGCCGAACTGAGCGCGACGGTGGATGCGCAGCGCCGGCTCACGCTCACGCGAGGCCGGGCGATGCTCAAGGCGAGTCAGCAGACGCTCGAAGCGCTGCTCAGCGCCGAGCAACTCGCCGGCCTGTCGCTGACCGAAGAAGCGACGGCCGTGCTCGACGTTTCGCGCCTGACCGTGCAACTGCCAGACTCCGGCGGCGCGTTCGATCTTTCCAAGTCAGTCCTGGATGCGACGCTTTCGATCGCCGCCGCGGCGATCGAGACGGGGCGCGAGGATCTCGCCGCCGCAACGGTCCGCGATCTCGCCGTGCGCATCACGAGTGATGATCCGACGCGGGAGATTCGCCTGACCGCGGGGGCGCAGGTCATCTCCCGGCTCGCCGGAGAGAGCGAGCCGGTCGAAGCGCCTTTCGACGCGGACCTCGCTCTCGTGCGTGCTTTCAAGGCCGACGGCGCCTGGTCCGGAGAGACGCTCGGACTCGCCGGGACGGTGCGCATCAGCGACGTGCCGACTTCGCTTGTCGATGCGCTTGCCGGAGCAGAGGGCTGGATCGCCGACGCGCTCGGCCCCATGATCGGGCGGGTTGAACTGACGGCGGGAAGCGACGCCTCCGCCGATCGATCCACGCTCATCGGCCTGTCGCTCAGTGCGCCCGAAGCGCAGGCGAGCGCGTCGCTGCGGCTGGCCGACGGTCGAGTCGAGTCAGTGAGCGGCCGTCCGATTGAAGCAGCGGCGGCGATTCGCCCCGCGCTGCGCGACCGGCTGGCGTCGATGCTCGCCGAGTCGGCGCCGCAGGTGCGCCTTGAAGAGGGCGGGCGCGTGACGCTTCGAGTCACGTCCCTGAGCATGACGATGCCCGGTGGATCGCAGCCGCAGCCGTGGAAAGCGGCGGCGATTGAGGGATCGCTCATCCTCCAGAACGCGCGCGGAACCTACGCGCCCGCCGCCGGGGAGGACTCGGCCGCTGCAGCACCAAAGCGCTACGACGTGGAGAGTCTCGCGGCGGAGTTCCGGACCGCGGCGGTGGGGGAGTCGCTCGCGGCGCAGGTCCGCGCGGCGGTGCGGCAGGATGACGTACCGCTGTCGATGAGCGGCCGGGCGGAAGTGCTCAGCGCCTTCGACGCCGAGAAGCGCCAGGTGACGATCGAAATGGACGAAACGACGGCGCCGCCGGAGATCATCACCGCCTGGGCGCCCGGGCGGGAGGCAATGATCGGGGAGGTGCTGGGCGGACCGGTTCGCCTCGCGCTCAACGCGATGCACTACGCCGGCGGCCTGTCCGCCAACGCGTCGATGCGCGGCGAACGGAGCGAGGCGCAACTGACCTACGCGATGCAGGCGGGGCGCACGCTCTTTGAGTTGCGCGGCTCTCAGCGAGCCACGCCCGCGCTCGTGGCGGCGCTGCTCGGGCCCGATCCGGCCGTCGTCCTCGTCGAGCCGGCGGATGTCGCGTACACGCTGACCATGCCCGAACAGTCGGCGCCCGGCGCGGCCTTCGGCGCCTGGCCGCTGAAACTCGACGCATCCACGCCGCGGGCGGTCATCGCCATGCCCCGGCAAGACGGCGGCTCAACGGATGCGACGCCGGGACGGGGCGCGCCGCCGGCACAAAGCGCCACGCTGACGGCCGTCGACTTCACTCTCCGATCGGACTGGCCACAGGGTCTCGACGGCGCCGGGCGCTATGCATTCACCGCGGCTGTTACAGACGGCGTCGCGGCGATAGCGTCCCTCAGCGGCGACGCCTCTTACACCATTGGCGGCGACTGGAAGAAGTCTCGCGGCCGCGTCGAGGCGAAGGGGATCGACGTTGCGGCGCTGGAGCGAACTCTCGGCGTCAGCCCCGGAACGCTCTCCGCGTGGCTCGGCGCGCGCGGCGGGCTTGAAGTCGGCTCCGTCGTCGACGCCCAGGGGCAACTCACCGATGACCTGCTCGTCGCGGCCCAGTTCGATCGCGCCTCCGGGCGCCTCGCCGGGCGCCTCGCGGAGGATCGCCTCATCATCAACACGCCGGGCACGATCAGCGCCAACCTGGAGCGCGGCCGGCTCGGTCAACTGCTCAGCGGATGGGCGGGCGGCGCCGCCGCGCCGACGTCGTGGGCGGCGCTCGAGGATGCCAACCTCAGCGCCACGATCCGCAGCATTTCGCTGCCGCTGGCGGCGCTGAGTGGAGAGTCGTACGACCCCGCGCTGCTGTCCATCGACGCCGACGTGAACGTGCCGCGCCTGGCGCTGCGGCACGGTTCGACGGACCTCTCCCTTGCCGACACGGCTCTGAAGATCGGCGGCGCGAGCCTCGCCGAGGGGCTGACGGCGCAACTCAAGGCCGCGACACAGACGGGCGCCGCGGCGCCGGCCGGGGGCATCGACCTCAACGCCCTCGTCCGATCGGCCACGAGCAACGCCGAGGATCGCCGCTACACCGTCCGCGGGTCCATGCGAGGCGTTCCCGTCGCCATCGTGGACGCCATCGCCCGGATGGAGGGCAAACTCGTCGCCGCCGTCGGACCCTCGATGGACATGCAGTTGAACCTCGCGGAAGCGCACCGCAACGGCGGATCGCTGACGGCTTCGATCGTGACGCCCAACGGCACGCTCAACGTGCCCAAGGCCGACCTGCGCGACAACACGCTCGTGATCGAATCTGCCAACCCGGTGGCGGCCTCGCTCGAAGTTACGCCCGAGATGTCGGCCTCGCTGCTGAGCAACGTCAATCCGCTGCTTTACGACGTGCGCAAGAAGGCGGGGCCGATCGCGTTCAACGCGCCGCGCCTCGTGCTGCCCCTCGACGGCGATGTGTCGAAACTCGGCGGGCAGTTCACGCTTGATCTCGGGCAACTCTACGTGCCGACCAAGGGGATTCTCGGCGAGTTTCTCGGGCAGTTGAAACCCAGGACCGACCAGTCCGAACCTGATCGAGTCGAGACGACGATTCCGCCGATCACGGGCCGCATCAACAAGGGCGTGCTCGAATACGACAAGTTCATCATGCAGTCTCAGGCGTTCGAGATCACCACGAGCGGGAAGGTGGACCTGGTGAAGCGCCGCCTCGACCTGCTCGCGGCGGTTCCGCTTATCGGCTGGAAGAGCGTGTTCGCGGACATGACGAAGATTGCGCCGGCGTTCCTGACCGACATCCCCGTCAACGTGCCGTTCTATCTCGTGGTGCGCGGCCCGATCGACAAGCCGGAGATCAAGCCCGACCCGAAGGGCGCGCAGCGCGTCGCCGACGAGTTCTTCCGGAACATCGGCGGGAACCTCATCGACAACGTTTTCGACAACATCTTCAAGCCGCGCCGGTGAGAATCGCCACGCCCACGATGAGGCTCTGCGAATCGCACCAGGCGCGCCATGACAACGCACAGCGCCCCCACGCTCACGATGAGGCTCCGCGAGTCGTGGGATGCCTTCCTCAGATGATCTCCAGGAGCGTGCGGTCCGCGCGTGACATGATCTCCTCGACGGTGACGATCGGCGCGGGGACCGCCGGTGAAGAAGTGAAACGCCCCCGCACCAGGCCGCCCGCTCGGGCCGACGGAAGCCCCTGAAGGGACGCTCCGAGTGCCGTTTCTGCGTCAAAAACGGCGGCCTGGACCACTTTTTCACGATATTGGTCTTTTTTTTTTTTTTCGCTGGACATCGACCCGAAACTGTAGTAGTCTGGTTATAGGAGTTGACAATCTGATTTCAGGGCGCGGCGATGGCTGCGCTCGGCTGCATCGGGCTGATTCCGAGAGAAGGAGGCGATGATGCGTGGTCTGAGAGGCATTCTCAGCGCAGGGGCGGCGATCATGGCGCTGACAATTGCGATGCCCCTCGCCAGCGCCGGCGATCTCACCCTTGAGGTGTCCGGCGACTGCCCCGGGCAACTCACACTCCGCTGGAGCGGGGCGGAGCCGAGTCGTCCGATGGCGCTCTTCTTTTCGAGAGAGTTGGGCGCGTTCCGACTCCCCGGCTCTTATTGCGGTGGAACTTATCTCGGCCTCGGTTCCTCGGGGTTGCGGGTCGTTGGAATCCTCAGGTCAGGCTCCGAAGGCAGTGGTTCCGTGTCCGGTCAATCCGGTGATCCCGAATGCGGCAGATACCTGCAACTGCTGCTTGTTGGGAGCCCGGGCATGCCATGCGTGACAAGCAACGTCGTTCAGATCCCCGAGTGATCTGAGCGTCGGGTTGACGTCTTGATGCCTCGCACACCTCTCCTTTGAAAGGGCTGCGCCATGACAGCCAAGGTTATCCTGCGCGCCGGTGCTTTTGCTCTGATCCTCATCAGTGTCCTCATCGCGACCCAGCGCGCGGAGGGACAGTTGTACGAAGAGGCGCCCGGCCGCCGTGAGTTCACGGGCGAAGTGCTCGTGCGCCCGATTCAAGTGCAGCACTGGATGGACCGGGGATTCACCCGGGAACAGGCGCAGGAGTTGCATCGCCAGACCACGGCCTGGCTCGTCGAGTTGCTCGGCGATCGCATTCTCGACCACCACGAACGCATGGACCGCTACCGCTTCCGTGTCCGCCCCGGCAAATCGGAGAACGAGGTGGCGGCATTCCTGCGGGACCACGAACGGATTCAAGGCGGCCGGGGGAACGCCGAGCGCCACCATGACTTTCTACTACGGCACAGCGACGGGCAGCACGTCCGTGCCAGGATGCACGGGCCTTGATGTGGACATCGACTCGGCCCAGGTGCTCGGCATGGCAACTGTCGGCTCGAATGGCGCGGCGAAATGCTTCACCACTGTGCCCAGCGGCTGGTCGGGTCTGAAGGTCTATCTGCAATGCGTTGAAATCGCCAACTGCCGCAAGTCGAATCTCGTGGAGTTCACGTTTCCCTGAAGCCTCGACCCTCGACCCTTCAGATGATCTCGAAGAACGTGCGGTCCGCGCGGGACATGATGACATCCACGCCGTCGAGGCGCTCGGCGAGCCGGCCGGCGAGGATGGAGAGAAAGCCGCGCTCGCTGTTGGCGTGCCCGGTCAGGATGACGCCGCAGCCGCGCGTCCACGCGCTCAGGGCCGTGTGGTAGGTCAGTTCGCCGGTGATGAAGAGATCGCAGTCCTGGGCGAGGGCCGGCTCGACGAACGCTCCCCCCGAGCCGGGAACCACGGCGACGTGCCGAACCGACTTTCCTGGGTCCGTCGACTTCACCGCGTCGATGCCGAGGTGCTTTTTGACGCGCTCCGCGAGGTCGCCGACCGTGGCCGGCTGGTCGAGGACCACCTTGCGGCCGCCGCCGACTTTGGCCAGCGGAATCGCTCGCAGCGGATAGACGTCGATGGCCGGCTCCTCGTAGGGGTGAAACTGCCGCAGCGTGGAGACAAGCACGTGCAGCGCCGAAGCCGGACACACCATCTCAAGGCGCTGTTCCTCGACGCGCTCGAAGCGCTCCTTGGCGCCGACGGCGGGATGCGACTTGGCGTCGCCGCGGAACGTGCCCATGCCCGGCGCGGCAAAGGAGCAGAGGTCGTAGTGGCCGATGCGGCCCGCGCCGGCGCTTGCCATCACATCGCGCAGCCGGTCGATTGCCTCTGCGGGGGCAAAGGTGACCACCTTCAGTTCCTGCGTCGCCGGGAGGCTCTCACTCACGATCAGCGGCCGGCGATAGCCCTGGCCGACCGCGTCAGCGAGCCAGTCCGTCAGGCCGTCCGCCGCGGCGTCGAGGGCCGTGTGCGGGGAATAGACGGCGATGCCGGCGCCGATCGCGCGGAGCAGGATCTCCGTGCCCGGCTGCTGGTCGGTGAGCCGCTTGATCGCCTGAAACATGACGGGGTGGTAGGTGCAAATCAGGTCGATGCGTTCGCCGATCGCCTCATCGAGGACGGCGGCGGTGAGGTCGATGGTGAGCAGGACACGGCGGACTTTCGCCTCGCGCCGCCCCACGAGCAGCCCGACGTTGTCCCACTCGGCCGCGAAGGCGAGGGGAGCGATCGCTTCCATCGCCTGCTCGAAATCACGCACGATCGAAGGCACGTCGACTCTCCTCGACCCCTTGAGCCGACGCCCGGGGTCGAGTTAGGTTAGTCGGCGCCGCTCCCCTGGAACAGCCCGCTTTGGCGCCTCTCGGGTGAACGCACTACCCGCCGCCAACCCGCTCGCAGGCGACGATGGCCGCGAGCAGCGCCAGTCCAGCGACGCCGACCACGGCCGCGTTCAGCAGCAGGAGGGCGGCCGTGCGAACGAGGATGTACCGGATCCGATTCGCCCGACCGCGCGCCCGGGCGAATGAGCGTCGATACGCGTCCGTCGCCCACTCGGCGAGGGCGAAGACCACGACCGCGCCCGCCACCGGCCAGGCGAGCCAGTTGACCGGCGACCCGAGGAAGAGTCCGATGAGCAGCAGCAGTCCCGCGGTCAGTCCCGGTCCGATGATCGTGACGAAGCGGACGGTCGCCTCGTCTGAGCCGCGCAGGGCCAGGTGCTGGAGGGCGAGTTCATCCAGTGTCCAGGCGCGTCCGCACTCGGGGCAGCGCTGCGGCTGGCGTTCCAGCGTGCCCGCGAGGTCGTAGCCGCAGCCGGGGCAGGTCGGCCTGAGCGGCGCTTCGTCCACCCGCGGCGGGGGCTCGATTGCATCATCGTCGCTTCGTTCAGAGCACTCGTCCGACACACTTGATCGTAGGAGGGGACGTTGGCGCCGCTCGTTACGCCGGCACTCCCAGATCGCGAAGATGGGCTTCAATCTGGCCCGCCGTGTCGGCCTGGTAGTCGATGAGCCGCGCGATCCAGCCGGCCTGCCGGGCGGCGGCGATGTTCTCCTCCAGATCGTCGAAGAACAGAATGCGGTCGGGTGAGACGTCCACGGCGCGCAGGAACGCGGCGTAGATGGATGGATCGGGCTTGGCGGCCCCGAGGAGGTGCGACGCGTATTGCTCCCGAATCAGCCGCACCACGGGAAACTCCGGCTCGCCCGGCAGGTCGCGGGCGCCATCGTGATGGATGAGCCGGACCCAGTGGCTGCGGTTCGTGTTCGAGAGGCATGCGGTGCGCACGCCGGCCTCGTTGAGCCGTTCGAGCACGCGGCCGGCGCCGGGGTAATCCTCGATCGTCCAGGCGTGATGGACGCGCTGTACTTCTTCGGGGCTGTAAAGCCCGCCCATCGCGTGCGAGACGTCGCGGAAATACTGCTGGCAGTCGATTCGTCCGATTCCGTAGAGGCGGGTGATCTCGCGCCGCGCCGGCCGGAGGCGCTCCCATTCATCGCCGGCGCGAAGGTCGATTCCCGCCCGCGAACACGCCTCTTCCCACGTCCGGCAGATGCGCACGAGCACGCCGCCGAGGTCAAAGCACACGAGTTGAATCGGGCGGCGGCTCACGATCCGCGGTCGATGGTGAACTTCTCGCGCTGCACCATCACCTCGAGCGTCTGGCAGACGAGGTCGATCTCGCGGTCGCTCAGGCGCGTGTGGAAGGGAAGGGCGAGAGTGCGATGCGACACCGATTCAGTGATGGGGAAGTCCCCCTCCTTGAAGCCGAAGCGAGAGCGGTAGAAGGGCTGGAGGTGGATGGGCGGGAAGTAGTTGCTCACGCCGACCTCGTGCCGCCGCATTCCCGCGATGATGCGGTCGCGGTTCTCGGCGTGAAACTCGCTGCTCAGTCGGATCACGAAAACGAACCATGACATGGTCGTCTCCGCATCCACGGTCGGGAGGATGACGTCCGGGTTGCCCATGAGGCGGGAGATGTACTTGGAGGCGACGAGGCCGCGGCTCTCGAGAATCTCGTTGAGGCGCTTGACCTGCGCCACGCCCAGCGCCGCGTGGATTTCGCTCAGGCGGTAGTTGTAGCCCAGGCGCTCGTGCATCAACCATGATCCCGGCGACTGCCAGGCCGGCTCGATGGGGTCGATCGGCCTTCCCTGGTTGCGCAGCGACCGGCAGAGGTTGGCGAGACGCTCGTCGTCGGTGACGATCATGCCGCCTTCCCCCGTCGTGATCTGCTTGTTCGGATAGAAAGCGAAGACGGCGATGCGGCCGAAACTGCCGATCGGCCGGCCGCGATACGTGCCGCCGAATCCTTCGCACGCGTCTTCAATGAGCGGGATCTCGTGGCGGTGGCACACCGCCGCCAGTTCCGGCAGGTGCGCCGGGTTCCCGAACGCCTCTACACCGATGATGGCGCGAGTGCGGGGCGTGATGGCCAGTTCCACCTGCTCCGGATCGAGGTTGAGCGTGCGCGGGTTGATGTCGACGAAGACGGGCTTGGCGCCGACGTAGAGAATGACATTCGCGGAGGCGACGAAGGAAAACGGGGTGGTGATGACCTCGTCGCCCGGCCCGATGCCCAGCGCCAGCAGCGTCAGATGCAGCCCGCAGGTGCCATTGGAGACCGCCACGGCATGTTCCGTGCCCGCCCGGGCCGCCACCAGCGCCTCGAACTGCTCCTGCATCGGCCCCATGCTCAGGCGGCCCGAACGCAGCGTCTGCACGACGTGCTCGATCTCGAGCGAAGTAATGTCGGGTCGGCTGAGCGGAATGTCCTGACCGTTGCTCATGCGTGCTGTCGTTTCTGAAGGGAGTCGAGAGTTCAGCGGTCGCCGGCGCCCGGAGAGAGGTCGCTGAGAATCGTCGCCAGCGCCTGGCCCTGCTGTCCGGTTCGGCGGAGATAGAGCCAGGCGGCTTGGATCTCGCCCGCGGGCGAGACCGATCCTCCGCCGCGCGACGTCAGGCTCAGCCGGTAGAGTTCATCATCGGTCAACGACTCGGCGTATCTCGCCTTGATGATCACCGCGAGCGACTGGGCGCGGGTCGAAACCCAATCTTCGACCCCCTGCGTGAGTTGGAGGGAGGCGGGGTCGGCCGCGGTCAGCGCGCCCGAGAGGATCGACTCGACCGTGAGACGGCGCTGGCGGGTCAGCGCGAGTTCGAGGAGGCGGCGAAGTTCGGTTGCGTCGACTCTCAACAGTTCGCTGCTCGCGAGCCGCGCCAGTTCGAGGCGGTCGTTGAGCGAGCCTCCATCCTCCAGCGTGTCGTGGATGATCGCGCTGTAGAGCGTGGCGGCCGACGCGCCTTCAAGGCTGCGGGCGTGTTCGAGAACCCAGGCCGTCGCGGGCGGAAAGCGCCGCCCCACAAGTTCTGCGCAGAGCGAAACCGCGCTCTCGCCCGAGGCGACGAGGCGCCCGATGGCCCCCATGCGGCTGATCAGTTCGTTTGAGTCGCTCGCGAGCGGGCCGAACAACTCCGGCGCCAGTTCAGGGGCCTGTTCGAGGAGCATCAGAGCGAGGCGCACCTTGTGGCCGACGCTTTCCGCCCCGGCGAAGCGCCTGGTCCACGCCGCCGAGCCTGCCTGGCCGTCCAGTTTGAGAAGGGTGCGCAGGGCGATGCCCTCGGCCGTCTCTCCGAGTTGGCCCGAATCGAGCAGCCCGGCGATCCAGGGCGCCGCGCCCCCCAGGTTCATGTACGCGACCGTGCCGAGCATCTCCCGCACGGCTCCATCGCGAACGAGCGGAGGGAGCGAGTCCATCGCCTTGAGCGCGTCCTGGGTGCCTTCCGCCTGCCCGAGGTGGCACAGCGCCAGCGCTGCGTAGGCCCGTGTGCCCGGGAGTTCGCCCCGGGTCATCAGCGCCGTGAGCGCCTCGGCGTCCACCGCCTCGCCCTGGCTCACCAGAAGAAGCATGACGTAAACGCGCAGGTCCTCGCTCAGGTCGGGCCATGCGAGGATCTCCCGCAACTCGGCCGGGCCGATCAGCCCGTCGTCCTTCGCCTGGATGATCGCCAGCGCGCGGAACCGTGTGTCCTTGATCTGGCTGAGTTTCCAAACGTCGATGCGCTTCTCGCGCGAGAGTTCCGCCAGGCCGAGCACCGCGTTGATCTGGATCGTCGGGTTCTTGATCTGGCTGAGCGAACTGTAAAGCGGCTGGAGTTCGGCGTCCTTGAGTTGGCGCAGGCTGCTGAGCATCAGGATGTGCTCGCCCGTCTCGCGAATGGTCGTCGCCTTGCGAAGCGTGCGCACCGCGTCGTCGAAGCGTTCGTCTGCGGCAGGGCGGGCACTGGTCGCCGACGCCGCCAGCAGGACCAGAATGAGCCAGACATGGAGCAACCGGGGCATGGCCGTGAGTTTATTCACCCGACCCAGATAATTCGCCCGCAGGGCCGGGAGAGGTGCAATCGTTGTGGAACGGTTCCTTCACGGGCGGCGATTGCAGCGAGCGCCGGACGGAGAGGAAGCCTCGCGAACGCGGAAAGAAACGCGCGGCGCCGGCCGAAGGGGTTGGCCGACGCCGCGGTCGGAGAGAAGGTCGCGATGGGAACGACTCCCGGCCGCCGGAAAGGCGGGCCGGCCCCCATCCCTCAGCCTGCGGTCGCGGACCGCTCTCGCAAGATCGTTGCCTCGAGCGTGTCGAGGAGGTACCGCAGCGACACCGGCGGTCCGGCCTCGTTCACGCAGACGTTTTCACTCGACGCCAACTGCTGGTCGATGCGCTGCACGGCCGTGAAGATCGTACTGTGATTGGACCGGCCCATGGCCCGGGCGATTTCGGGAAAACTCCGCGTCGTCATGCGGCGGGCGAGGAACGCCGCGATCGAGCGTGCGAGCACGATGCGCTTGTGGCGGCTCTTGCCCGTCAGGCGCGACGCGTCGAGGCCGAATCGCTCCGCCACCGCATCGAGGATCGCGTCGACGCGGACGGGGGCGCGGTGCTCGCGGCTCTCCTCGCCGAACAGGCGGGAGATGAGCAACATCCCGATCTCAAGGCGCTGACCGGGGTTCGACGGCGGCGGCGCCTGGCCCAGGCCCAGCGTCGTGATCGCTTCGAGCCGCGTCAGCGCGCCCTCGATGTCCCGAACCGAGCCGATGCACCGGTGCGCCAGCGCCTCCGCCGCGGCGGGATGAAGGTCGAAACCCCGCTCTTGCGCCCAGCGCCTGATGATGGCCAGGCGCGTCGCCGCGTCGGGCATCTGGACCTCGACCACCATCCCAGAGAGCAGCCGGCTGACGAGCCGCTGGTGAAACTGGCGGATCTGACGAGGATGCTCGTCGCTGGCGAGCACGATCTTGGCGCCGGTCAACCCGATGGCGTCGAAGGTCGCCAGGAACTCGGCCTGCGTGGCGTTCTTGTTCGAGAGAAAGTGGACGTCGTCGATGGCGAGGAGGTCGAGTTCGCGGTACGGCCGCCGGAACGATTCGAGGTCGTTGGTGCGCACGGCCGCGATGAACTCGTTGGTGAACTGCTCGCCGGTGACGTATCGCAGCCTGGCCTCGGGCTGGGCGGCGCGCAGGCGGCGGCAGATGCCCTGAAGCAGGTGGGTTTTACCCAGTCCGCAGCCGCCGTGAATGAAGAGCGGGTTGAACGTCGCCGCGCCGCTCGCCATGGCGCAGGCGGCGTGGAAGGCCATCTCATTGCCCGCCCCGACGACGAAGCGGTCGAGATCGAATCGCAGATCGAACTGCCCCGGCGCGCTCGGGCCTCGGCGCCTTCGGGGCAGGTGAGGGGGAACCGGCGCGGGCGCGGCGACCGCGAGGCCGGGAAACGCCTCCGGTTCAACGGTCAACTCGAGCGCGAGGTCGGAGCCGGAGGTTCGTGCCGCGGCCGTGCGCAGGTCCTCGCGGAAGTGGCGGTCAATCCAGTCGGCGTGGAAGCGCGTCGGGACGGTGACGCGGAGCCGGTCGGCCTTCAAGTCCAGCCGGGCCGTGCGTTCGAACCACAATCCGAAGCGCGTGGGTCCAAGGCGTTCGGCCAGATCTTCGCACAGGCGCGCGGTCATCCCGGTTGCGGCAGCGCTCGATGCCACAGTTCCCTCTTCCTTCGAGTCTTCACTTCTCGATGCGTTAAAAGTTCAAGCGAGACAAGGACCACCCGACGCGGCCGCTTGCGCGGCGGCGCACCACTAAACCACCTTGCCTGCGGGGCGGAGTCCGTTCGCACCTCGAATGGGCAAACCGACATCAACGGGGGGGGATGCAACACCAGCGGCCGCGCCCGGCGACGGGGACGCGGCTGAGCGAAAGATCAGAATGAAGCAAATGAAGAGGCCATCCGCTCGCGAATCCTCCCAGAACCGTCCTGGCTCGTGCCACAGAATACCGCCATCATGAGCGTTTCACAAGTTCACCGGCGCATCGTTTTGCATGCACAATGGCGTGAGCGTCGGCGGCGCAAGCGCTTGCGCGCCGCAATTTTTTTTCCTCCACCGGGCTCGCGCCCGATGCGCACGACTTGTGGATAGCCGGAGAGCGCCTTCAGATCGCCTCTCGCGCCGAAGCGGCCGGCGCTGCGAATCGCGCCGCCAGCGCGCGGTCCAGCCGGACCTCGTCGAGGCGGTACTGCCCGCCGCGCAAGGCCAGCAGTTCCGGCAGGATGCTCTGGCAATACGCCGCCGCGCCGGTCCTCGCGCAGGCCCCGTCTCCGTGCGTCACGCGCAGGATCGGACGATCGCCCGCCACGTCCACGCTCGTGAACGTCCGGTGCATCGCGAAGTGAAACTCCGCCGGCGCCGGCGACTGTCCCTCCACCAGGGGCATCGCGGCGAGCGAAGCGAACGAGGCCAGGACGATCGGCGGCGCGTCGGGCGACCCGTCCGCCTCACGCCAGAACGTCAGTACGAGTCTCGGCTCGCGGGCCGATTCGCGAAGCGTCGAGTCGGCCTCGGGGGCGAAGGATGCAAGCGTCGCGCCGGCCAGCAGCGTCGCGCCGATCGCGTGAGAGTGGTCGGCGGCATAAACGCTCCACCGCGCTGTGAGGATCGTCTCGCGACGCCAGGCGGGGCGGACCTCCACCACCCGTCGCGGTTGCCCGATGAGAAGGCCGTCAATGGAGGCGGAGTGCAGCATCTCAGACGGCCTTTCCCAGAAGTCCGACGGCCAGGCGCAGCCCCTTGCCCGAGGGGCTGACGAACTGCTCCGCGAGCGAGTCGATCAGCCTGATGAACTCGATCATCTCATCCAGGCGGAGGTTGTGGGCTTCGATCTCGCTTCGATGCCGCATCGCGGCCGTGGCCCGCGGTCCCGTCAGGTCGCGGCACTCGTGCAGCGCCATCAGGACCGGGTCGATCTCCCGGCGCTTGCGCTCGCGCGTGATGATGCGGAAGACCTGCCAGACGTCCTGCTCGGCGCGAAAGTACTCCTTGCGGTCGCCCCGGCGGTGCGCTCGCGCGATCAGGCCCCAGTCGTGCAGCGACTTGAGCGACATGCTCGCGCTGCCGCGGCTGATGGAGAGGCGGGCCATGATCTGGTCGGTGTTGAGCGGCTCGCCGACGATGTAGAGCAAGGCGTGGACCTCGGCCATCGTACGCGGGATGCCCCAGGAACTGCCCATCTCGCCCCAGATGCTGATGAAGCGGTTCTGACTCTGGCGCAGCGCCCGCGAAGACCGCGCGGATCGTGCGCGGGGAGATGAGCGGCGGGCGGAAGACGGTGCGGACACGCGGGACCTCCGTCCAAGGATATGTGGCGTCGTCGCGGCGGGCACAGTGCTTTCAGAAAATTTTGAAATATCCAAGCGCGACCCGAGGCTCCCCGGATGCGGTTGCCCCCGCCGCTGACACGCCAACAATCATCCGTCCTCCGGCGGGCTCTTCCGATGAAGCGAGTCACGGTTCGGTTCGAAGGCAACGTGCAGGGCGTCGGCTTTCGCTGGACCGCCGCACGCGCAGCGCGCGACGCCGGCGTCGCCGGGTGGGTGCGCAACAAATCCGACGGCTCGGTGCAACTCGTCGCGGAGGGCGGCGAAGCGCAGATCGAGGCGCTGCTCGAGTCGATCCGCGCCGCCATGGCGGGGAACATCCATGGCGAGCGCCTCGACTGGTCGGAGGCGAGGGGAGAGTTCAACTCGTTCGAGATCAGGCGGTAGGCGTCCGGGCCGGGGAGGAGGTGCGCGTGTCGGAGGAGTTCGATCGCGGATCATCGCGCAGCGAATCCGTACGCCGCACCGACGACCCGGTCGAAGCGAGGTCGCACGGCGCGCGCTGGATCGGTCTGAGCCTCGCGCCCCTGCTGGCGGCTGCCGTCTGGCTCGCGATGCCGGGGGAATTTCGATCGGCGGACGGTGAGGCGGTAATGACTTCGAGCGGGCGGACCGTCGCTGCGATCGGGGTGTTCATGGCCACGCTCTGGGTGACTGAGGCGATCCCGATTGCCGCGACCGCTCTGCTGCCGATCGTGCTGCTGCCACTCGCGACCGGCGGGGAGATTCCAGTCGCGCGGGCGGCGGCACCCTACGCGAACGACATCGTTTTTCTCTTCATGGGCGGGTTCATGCTCGCGCTGGCGATGGAGCGCTGGAATCTGCACCGGCGCATCGCGCTGCACATCATGCTCCTTGTCGGCACGAAGCCTGCGTCGCTTGTCGCCGGGTTCATGATCGCCTCGGCGCTGCTGAGCATGTGGGTCTCAAACACCGCGACCGTCGTTATGATGCTGCCCATCGCCACGAGCGTCATCACGCTGGTGCGCCGCGAGATCGTCCGCAGCGGCGCCGCGGTGCCAACTGGACCGGGAGGACGATTTCATTTCGCGCTCTGCCTGCTCCTGGGCACGGCCTACGGCGCCTCGATCGGAGGTGTGGGCACGCTGATCGGAACCCCGCCCAATCTCCTCATGACTGGCTTCCTGCGCGACCTGGGAACCGAGATCTCCTTTGCCCGCTGGCTGATGATCGGGGTGCCCTTCGTCGCGGTCTTCATTCCCATCACGTGGCTGGTGCTGACCCGCCTGGCCTTTCCGCTGAAGATCACGGAGTTGCCGGGCGGGCGCATGCTGATCCGCCGCGAACTGGACCAGCAGGGGTCGATGAGCCGGGCCGAAATCGCGGTGTTCATTGTCTTTCTTCTTACGGCGTCTCTGTGGATTTTCCGTCCGCTGCTTCAGCAGATTGCGCTCGGCGCGTCGAAGTGGAGACCGCTGGCCGGGTTGGAGGATTCGGTCATCGCGATCGGGGCGGCGATGGTACTTTTCGGGCTGCCCATCGACTGGAAGCGAGGCGTGTTCCTGCTCACCTGGGAGCAGGCGGTGAACCTGCCGTGGGGCACGCTGATTCTTTTCGGAGGCGGCCTGAGCCTCGCGTCCGCCGTGCAATCGGCCGGCCTGGCCGACTACATCGGATCGGGCGTGCAGGCGCTTCAGGGAGTCCCGACGTGGGCGGTCGTCCTCGCCGTCATATCGCTGCTTGTTTTTCTTACAGAACTGACGAGCAATACGGCGACGATAGCGACGTTTCTGCCGATTCTCGCGGCGGTGGCGACGGGACTGGGGCTCGATCCGGGGCTGCTCATTGTGCCCGCATCCATCTCCGTCAGCCTGGCCTTCATGCTGCCGGTCGCCACGCCGCCCAACGCGATCATCTTCGGCAGCGGCGAGGTTACGATCGCGCAGATGTGCCGGGCGGGGCTCCTGCTTAACCTTGTCGGCATCATTCTGGTTTTCCTGCTCACCTGGTTTGATGTCATCCCGCTCCTGCTGAAGCGCTGAGGGAGTCGGGCCGGATCACTTCCTTGAGCCCCTTCGCTTCCTTCATCCCGATTCTGCTCACCTTTGTCGCGCTCGGTGCGGCGCCGCCGGCGCAAGACAAGCAGCCGCCGGCGTTCGACTTCGTGTTCGTCATCAGCGTCGATGGCCTGCGCAGCGACGCGATTCCCGCCGGCGGGCCGCGGATTCTCCCCGCACTGCATCGCCTGCTCCGCGGGGCCTCCACGCTCAACGCGCGCACCGATCCCGACTACACCACCACGCTGCCCAACCACACCTCGATGATCACCGGGAGAGGCACGGCCGGGCCCCAGGGCCACGGCTGGACGCTCAATGCCGATCCGCCGCCGGGCGAGACGCTGCACACTCGCGCGGGCTTCGTGGTCGAGAGCATGTTTGACGTGGCCCACCGGCATGGCGTTCGGACGGGCCTCTACTTCACCAAGACCAAGTTCTCCCTGTGGATCAACAGTTTCAATTCCGGCCGTGAGCCGCGGGACATGGCCATCTTCCGCGCCGCGATGCACGAGAGCATGCAAGGCGCGACGAACGATGCGCTCGCAGCGCTCGCCGAGTGGGATCGCGGCCTCGTGTTCCTGCACTACGCCGAGCCGGACCTCAGCGGTCATGCACACGGCTGGGATCTCAGCCCCGAATCGCCCTTCATGCAGGCGGTCGGCGCGATCGACGTGGAACTCGGCCGCCTCCTCGACGCCATCGAGTCGCGCGGCGCTCGCCGGGGCCGCTGCGCGGTCATTCTGACCTCCGACCACGGCGGGGGCTCCCCCTTCAAGTCCCATGTCGCGCCGCACATGTGGGTGAACTACATCATCCCCTTTCTCGTGTGGGCCGGTGATGGAGGCGAGTCGTTCGATCTCTACGCCATTAATGACGACGTGCGGCGCGATCCTTCGCTGACCCAGCCGCCCGAGCCCGAGCCGGGCCACGAGGCGGCGCGGCGAATGCAGCCGATCCGAAACGGCGACGCCGCCAACCTGGCGCTGCGATTGCTCGGCCTTCCGCCGGTGCCGGGATCGACGATCAACGCGACGCAGGAACTTCGCATCGGTCCGGTTGAGTGATCCGCGGATTCGGGCCCCAGAGTGTCGAATGGCACAACGCCCGGGACGAAGGAGAGTGTCCCGGGCGTTGCCGGACTCGGCCGATCGTGTGCGGGAGGATCAGCGGCGTCCGTGGCGTCCGTCGCGTCCGGAGTCGCGGCCGTAATCGCGTCCGGAGTCGCGGCCGCGGTCTCCGTGGCAGAGTTTCGATTCGATGTG
Source organism: Vicinamibacteraceae bacterium (assembly GCA_011525805.1). GTDB lineage: Bacteria > Planctomycetota > Phycisphaerae > Phycisphaerales > UBA5793 > UBA5793. The sequence goes on along the minus strand of WYBR01000062.1, from coordinate 4,402 downwards.
GCACTTGAGCAGCCGCGCCGAGGCCGAGCAGTCGCCGTAGCGCTGGGCGCTCTCGATCGCGCAGAGGGCGCCGTCGTAGTCGCCCAGCAGAGTCTTGAGTGAAGCGAGCATGAAGTAGACGTCGGGGTCGCAGTGGTTGTGGCGCAGGAGGCACTCGTACTGGTCGATGAGGCAGCGGATCTCGCGCTTCAGTTCGAAGTCGACGCACAGTGCGTCAAAGGCCTTGACATCGAGTTCGACGGCTCGGCGCATCGATCGCTCGGCCTCACGCCAGTGCTCAAGGCGACCGCTGGCGATGGCGTAGCCGATGCGCGGGACGGGTTCGCAGGGCCGGCATTCGATGAGATCGAGGAATTCGTGCTTGGCGCGGACGAAACGTCCGTCGGCCAGATCGCACCACGCGTCCGCGTCGAGGCCGAAGTAGCCCGGCGGCTCGCAGCGCGAGCCGCGGTAGAGCAGGTCGTCATGGCGACCGGAGTCGCGGCGGTAATCGACCCCGCGCCCGCCCCCGCCGATGATGATGCGGAAGGAGCCGCGACCCCAGGAGTCGCCCCGATCGCAGGGCGGCGAGCCCGAGGCGAGCAGCGGCGAAGAAGCGCCCAGCAGCGTCATGGCGCCGAGGATCAGGGGGGCGCCGAGGCGGGCCGAAGGACCGAGTTTCCGGGAAGCGCACGTTCGACTCGACATGGTGGTCTCCTTTCCGTTGGCGCCCGATGGACGCAGGATGTCCGCGCCGCTTCCACGCGGCCTTGCGGCGCCTGTCGGATTCCGGTCGGGCGGTCGGCCGATCTCAATCGGCCGGGGGTCTGCCATGAAGATGCGCGGGCGGCGGTTCTATTCCGCGGCAGCGCCCCAAATCGTCGGTGGAAGGCTCGGCGCTACAATCCCCCTCATGGCGATGCGCGACGAAGACGTGGTGGTGCTGACCCCTCCGGCCATGGGCCGGTACGAGGCCGCCTTCCTCCCGGCCGTGTTCAAGGGACTGGGGGTGACGCTGCGCCACATGCTCGGCAACGTGGGCCGCGGCGGCGCGGGTGCCCACCAGGATCGCATGGTCCTCTATCCCGAGCAGCGGCGCGAGGATTTCGACGTCCTCGAAGGCGGGCTCTATCCCGGCACGTTCCGCGGCGTCCACCGCCTCAACAAGGATGAGGACGGACGCGTCAAGTGCGTCGCGTGCTTCATGTGCTCGACCGCGTGCCCGGCGCACTGCATCCACATCGTCGCGGAAGAGTCGCCCTGGGATGATCGCGAGAAGTACCCCAAGCAGTTCGACATCGACGAACTCCGCTGCATCTTCTGCGGGATGTGCGAGGAGGCGTGTCCGGTCGACGCCATCGAACTCACGCCGCAGTACGCGATCGTCGGCGCCACGCGGCCGGAGATGATCTTCGACAAGGCCAAACTCCTCGAGGTTTTCGACCAGACGATCGGCGACAAGCCGATGTGAGTTCGCCGCTTTGTTTGTCTAGCCGCGACCCGGAGGCTCTGCGCAGGGGAGCGCGTCACTCCTTCACGAGTCCGATGACCCCATGCCTCTGCTCGCACTGACCAACGTGGAGTATTCGATCGGCATCCGCAAGGTGCTCGACGGCATCACGTTTTCGGTGGAGACGGGAGAGCGCATCGGCCTGGTGGGCCGCAACGGCACGGGCAAGTCCACGCTCATGCGGCTCATCGCCGGCGAGTTCGCCCCCGACCGCGGCGAGGCGATCGTGCAGCGCGGCAGCCGGGTCGGCTACCTCGCGCAGGATCCGAAGTTCGATCCCGCGATGACGCTCTTTGACGTCGCCGAGTCCGCCTTCGCCGAACTGCACGCCGTACACGAGCAGATGCACGACCTCACCCACCGGATGAGCGAGGTGAGCGGCGACGATCTCGATCGCATCATGAAGCGCTACGAGCGCCTTGAGGCCGAGATGCAGCGGCTCGGCGGATATGCCGTCGAACACCACATCGAGGAGACGCTGCACGGCCTGGGCTTCGTCGATGAGCAGTTCACGCTTCCCGTCTCGGCGCTGTCGGGCGGTCAGCGCTCGCGCGTCGCGCTGGCGAAACTGCTCCTCGAAAGCCCCGACCTCCTGCTGCTTGACGAGCCGACGAATCACCTCGACATCGACGGTCGGCAGTGGCTTGAGACTTTTCTCGCCGAGGAGTTCAAGGGGACGGTCATCGTGGTGAGCCACGACCGCTACTTGCTTGACCGCGTCGTGAACCGGATCATCGAACTCGAGCCGGGCCGGGTTTCGACCTATCCGGGCAATTACGCGAAGTTCCGCGAGTTGCGCGCGGAGCGCAAGATGGTCGAGCAGCGGGTGTACGAGAAGCAGCAGGACCGCATCCGCAGCGAACAGCGTTTCATCGACCGCTACCGCGCCGGCCAGCGGGCGCGGCAGGCGCAGGGGCGCCTCTCGCGCCTGGAGCGCTACATCGACCAGGAGACGATCGACCGGCCGATGGAGATGGACGTGATGCGCCTGACGCTGCCCAGGGCGCCGCGGAGCGGCGACATCGTCATCAGCGGCGAAGGGCTGAGCAAGCGCTACGACGGCCGCGTCCTCTTTCATGATCTCGAACTCAGCGTCGGCCGCGGCGAGCGGATCGGGATCATCGGCCCCAACGGCAGCGGAAAGACCACGCTCGCCAAGTGCCTCATCGGAGAGATGCAGGCCGACTCGGGACGCGTGCGCCTCGGCTCGAACGTGAGCGTCGGGCACTTCAGCCAGTTGCACGAAGGGCTTGACCTCTCTCTGAACGTCTGGGAATACCTTCAGGGCGTGATCCTCTCCATCGACGGGGGGAGGCGGGCGAGCGAGCAGCAAGCGCGCGACCTTGCCGGCGCCTTTCTCTTCAGCGGCGACGATCAGGACAAAGTCTTGCGCGTGCTCAGCGGCGGCGAGCGCAGCCGCGTGATTCTCGCGGGCCTCGTCGCGGGCGGGCACAACCTGCTCGTGCTCGACGAGCCGACGAACCACTTCGACATTCCGTCTTCAGAGCGCCTCGAGCAGGCGCTCGACCCCGAGACGGGCTTCGACGGCACGATGATCCTCATCAGCCACGACCGCGCGCTGCTCGACGCCTGCGTCGATCGCATCATCGCCCTCGATGGGCGCGGCGAGGCGCAGATCGTCGCGGGCAACTACACCGCGTGGAGGGAGCGGCGCGAGCGCGAGGCGGCCGCAGCCGCGCAGCGCCGGGAGGAGGCGAAGGCGCCGGCGGCGCCGCGGCCCCGCCCGAGTCAGGCGATTTCTCCCGCGAAACGAGCGGAGACTTCACCCCCGGCGAGCGCCATCTCGAAGATGAGCATGGGCAAACTCGAAGCGCGCATCGAAGAGATCGAGAAGCGCATCCGCGCCATCGACGAATCGCTCATGGACTTCAGCGCCCGCGCCGACGGGCGCAAGACCAAGCGGCTCTCCGAGGAGCGCGCAGCGCTGGCGGCGGAACTCGAACCGCTCGAGTTTGAGTGGTCGCGCCGGGCGGATGAAGCGGAGTAGGGCGAGGGTCACTCCCGCTCGCGCTCGCGCCGACGGCGGCGCAGTTCGGCGAGTTGGCGAGAGGCCCGTTCGGCCGGGGAAGGCTCCTGCGGCGTCGCGGGAGGCTCAGGGGGCGCCGCCTCCTGCGATCGGCCCCTGATGGCCGCGAGCGCCGCCCGCCGCCGCTCGGCCTGTTCGCGCCGCTGCGCTTCGCGGAGGCGCTCCAGTTCCTGCGCATCAACCGGCTCTTCGCGCTTCGACGATTCGTCGCCGACAACCGCTCCGGAGCGGTCCCCTTCGTCCTCGAGTTGCAGCGCTTGTTCTGCGGCCGCGTGACTCTCGCTGCGGGCGCCGGGCGATTCCCGGGCGCCGGTGAGCCGCTCTTCGACGGCGTCGACGGCCCGGCGCAGCGAGCCGATCGCGCTCGCTTCGCCGGCCGACGGTCGCGCGCCCATTCCGACGCTTGCGCCGGCCCGGCGCAGCGCCGCGGCGATGGCCGCGCTCGACCACGCCAGACGCCGCGATGCGACGTCGAGCACGAAGAGCAGCGAGGCGAGCACGAGCAGGAGCCCCCACATCGGAACGACTCCGATGCTCGGCGGCATGTCGCCTCGATCGAACAGGTTCGCTTCCGCGGGCTGGCGGGCGTCAAGCAGCCGGCCGCCCGTCTGGTCGGCGATCGCTTCGAGCAGCGCGAGACTGCTGCTCAGCCGGCGGAACTCGACGCCCGAGCGCCGGCTCACGCCGCCGATGACCAGGTCCACCGCCCCGCCCGCGAGGCGCGGCGTGAGCGCCACGACGTAGTGCCCGCTCTCCGTCGCGGGCAGTTGGGTCGAATAGGCACCCGGGCCCGTCGGCCGCAAGCGGAGTTCGACGCGGCTTCCGTCCGGGAGGTAGGCCACGCCGGGCACCGAGACCATCGTCGG
>WYBR01000061.1 GCA_011525805.1 Vicinamibacteraceae bacterium | reverse complement strand
GCAAGGGTGAGCGCACACCCCTGCCCTTCGCACTGCACTCTCGCCCAGAGCGGCGAGCGTGCAGTGGCACCCGCGCGAAGGGGGGTGGCATCGATCGCCGCCGCTCTGGGCGGAGATCGATGGCGAACGTGCAAGCGCCGCCGCATCGCGTGTGGATACCAGACCGACGCGCCAGCGAGGACGAGTGCGCTTGCCCCTCGGCACACATCGCCCGAAGCGGGTCGATGGGTGGCACCCGACGATCGCTCCTGCCCTTCGCACTGCACTCTCGCTCAGAGCGGCGAGCGTGCAGTGGCACCCACTGTCGGGTCGCGCGCCGTTGCCCTTCGCACTGCACTCTCGCCCAAAGCAGCGAGCGTGCAGTGGCACCCACCATCTCGCGGGGTGGCATCGATCGCCGCCGCTCTGGGCGGAGATCGATGGCGGTCGGCAGGCAGTGCTCGACGTCCTGACAGCACACGAGGCTGAAAAGCAAAGCCGCCTCCCGAAGGGTCGGGAGGCGGCGGGAGGAGTCGGCGGTCAGGGGAATCGATCAATCGTAGAAGTCGCGGCCGCGGATGCCGTTGAGCGTGGCGCCGTAGTAGTACTGGTAGGGCTCAGTCGGCTGGAGGGCCGGGTCAGTCCATCCCATGCGCATCCGCATGGAGATCCAGAGTTTGGGCTGGTCCGGCGGGGGGTATTCGACGCTGGAGGCGACGCGCTTGTCGGCGCTGCCGTCGAAGAAGAGGACCGTGCCCTGGAGGTCGCGCTCGTTGTAGCCGTGCGTGGGTTCCTCGTGGAAGGCGTTGACTTCGTAGACGTAGGCCTTCTGGGTGGGGAACTTGACCTCTTCCTTCTTGAGGTAGCGCCGGCCGGGGGTGCCGATGTTGCCGGGTCCGTTGCGCCCGCCCTGGTTCTGGCCGTCGTTGTACAACTGGTCGGGGGTAAGGATGAGGCTGAGTTTGTCCTCGGTGAACATCATCGGATCCCAGAAGGCGGCGTCGGTCATGAGGTAGGAGCAGCGGTGAATGAAGCCGCTGAACCGGTCGCGCATCTGCTTGGCCTGGATCGGGTAGAAGCGGTCATCGGGGCAGAAGATGGAGTCGTCGTAGACGGCCTTGGCGGTCTCCTGCTTGGAGACGTACTGGGCCGTCGCGAGGAACCAGTAGCGCTGCAACTGGTCGTAGCGGAACTCCTGGCCCGGCGGAACCCAGCCGAAGAGCCGTCCCCAAGTCGAGCCATCGGCGCCACCCCATGCCGGCCGGCTGCCGATGCGGTTGTTGACCAGCTCGATCACGCTGCCGTTGGTGATCACGCCGTTCCACTCCTGCGAGTAGGTCTCCATGCCGATGCCGATGTTGCGCAGGTTGCCGATGCAGCGGGTCGCGCGTGCGGCGGCGCGGGCGCGGGCCAAGGCCGGCAGCAGCAGGCCGATCAGCAGCGCGATGACGGAGATGACCACGAGCAGTTCGATGAGGGTGAAGCCCCTCTTCGCTCTGCGATCCACGACGCGTTGAATGTGGCTGAGCATGAGTCTGACCTTTCGTATTCTGGTGCGGATTGAACGCAATCCCAATCCCGGTACGCCTGCCCCTCCCGCACGGCAGCCTGACGCAGCCGAGCAGGGCGATTGAAACCTCTCCCGCGCCGCCCGCCGCAGCGCGGCAGACAGCCCTTCGATCCCGACTGCTCGCGCAGTCCGACTGGTTGGCCGCTGGGACTTCACACCCCGACGAAGCGCCTGTGCAAGTCGCCGCACCGGACGCCGTGAACCCACCTTTGGCTCCAAGGCAAGTCTAGAGGGTTGCCCAACGAATGTCCACCGAACCGGCCGGGGGCGCAGAACCGCTCCGCGCCCCGGTGCGATAAGGTACGCAGGGCCGGCCGGAGGGGTTCCAGGCGATTTCCGCGGCGGGGCGGCATCGGTCGCCGCCGCTTTGGGCGGAGATCGATGGCGGGCGCGCAAGCGCGAACGATCGCCCTTGCCCGCCGCACTGCACTCTCGCCCAAAGCCGCGAGCGTGCAGTGGCACCCACTTTTGCGATGGGTGGCATCGATCGCCGCCGCTTTGGGCGGAGATCGATGGCGAGTGTGCAGGGGTGCTCGTTCGCCCTTGCCCCTCGCACTGCACTCTCGCCCAAAGCAGCGAGCGTGCAGTGGCACCCACTTAATTCACAGCCGCACACCCTTGCCCCTCGCACTGCACTCTCGCCCAAAGCCGCGAGCGTGCAGTGGCACCCACCATCTCGCGGGGTGGCATCGATCGCCGCCGCTCTGGGCGGAGATCGATGGCGGGCGCGCAGGGGCTCTTCGAGGCGCGCCGTTGCCCGCCGCACTGCACTCTCGCCCAGGGCAGCGAGCGTGCAGTGGCACCCACTTTTGCGATGGGTGGCATCGATCGCCGCCGCTTTGGGCGGAGATCGATGGCGAGGGTGCAGGCGCGAACGATCGCCCTTGCCCTTCGCACTGCACTCTCGCCCAGAGCGGCGAGCGTGCAGTGGCACCCTTCGGGTTAGAATTAGGGTGTGTCTCGACCTTCGCACGTCCGCCGCGGCGTGGAGCATCAGGATGACGCGTTTGCGCACCAAACGACTGAGGCGTCGCGAGCGCCCGAATGATGTGCGCTTCCTGACGTTCTCCTGCTACCGCAGTCTCGCACTCTTTGCCAATGACGCGATCAAGCGAGCATTCTGTGAGCGAGTCCGCCTGGAGCAAGCGGTCGGGAGATTTGATCTCTACGCATGGACAGTCATGCCGACGCACGTTCATCTGCTGCTTCGCCCGCGAAGCGCGGAGTGGACGGTGCCGAGTGTCCTGCACGCGATGAAGCGTCCGTTTGCAGAGCGGGTGCTCAGACGCTGGCGCCGGCTGAGTGCACCCGTCCTGAACAGAGTTCGTGACCGTCGCGGCCGATGTCACTTCTGGCAACCCGGCGGCGGGTACGATCGGAACATCGTGAGCGACGAGGAGCTCTTCGAGAAGATCGAGTACATACACCTCAATGCGGTCCGCGCCGGACTGGTGGAGCACGCGGCGGACTATCCGTTCTCGTCTGCGTCGTGGTATGCCGGGGAGAAGCAGCGTGCGATGATCCCGCTGAACCCGCTGCCCCGATAGCGAGGGCGAGGGTGCAGTGGCGCCCACCATCTCGCGGGGTGGCATCGATCGCCGCCGCTCTGGGCGGAGATCGATGCGAGCGTGCAGTGGCACCCACTGTCGGGTCGCGCGCCGTTGCCCGCCGCACTGCACTCTCGCTCAACGCAGCGAGCGTGCAGTGGCACCCGTCATCTCGCGGGGTGGCATCGATCGCCGCCGCTCTGGGCGGAGATCGATGGCGGGCGCGCAAGCGCGAACGATCGCCCTTGCCCGCCGCACTGCACTCTCGCCCAAAGCGGCGAGCGTGCAGTGGCACCCACTTAATTCACAGCCGCACACCCTTGCCCCTCGCACTGCACTCTCGCTCAACGCAGCGAGCGTGCAGTGGCACCCGTCATCTCGCGGGGTGGCATCGATCGCCGCCGCTCCGGGCGGAGATCGATGGCGAGTGTGCAGGGGTGCTCGTTCGCCCTTGCCCCTCGCACTGCACTCTCGCTCAACGCAGCGAGCGTGCAGTGGCACCCACTTTTGCGATGGGTGGCATCGATCGCCGCCGCTTTGGGCGGAGATCGATGGCGAGGGTGCAGGCGTGAACGATCGCCCTTGCCCGCCGCACTGCACTCTCGCCCAAAGCGGCGAGCGTGCAGTGGCACCCACTTAATTCACAGCCGCACACCCTTGCCCTTCGCACTGCACTCTCGCTCAAAGCCGCGAGCGTGCAGTGGCACCCACTTAACTCACAGCCGCACACCCTTGCCCGCCGCACTGCACTCTCGCCCGGAGCGGCGAGCGTGCCATGGCGCCGGGCTTGTATGAAAGCGAGCACGCCCCGACCACGAGGCGCCGGGGCGTGCTGGTTTGGTTCAGGCGGAAGGGGCCGGATCAATCGTAGAAGTCGCGGCCGCGGATGCCGTCCTTGGTGGCGCCGTAGTAGTACTGCCAGGGCTCAGTCGGCTGGAGGGGCGGGTCGGTCCAGCCCATGCGCATCTTCATGGGGAGCCAGAGTTGCGGCTGGCCCTGCGGCGGGTACTCGACGCTGGAGGCGACGCGCTTGTCCGCGCTGCCGTCGAAGAAGAGGACGGTGGCCTGGAGGTCGCGCTCGTTGTAGCCGTGCGTGGGCTCTTCGTGGAAGGCGTTGACCTCGTAGACATAGGCCTTCTGAGTCGGGAACTTGACCTCTTCCTTCTTGAGGTAGCGCCGGCCGGGGGTGCCGAGCGTGGAGGGACCCGGGTTCGACTGGCGGCCCTGACCGTCGTTGTACAACTGGTCGGGGGAGAGGATGAGCGAGATCTTGTCATCCGAGAACATCATGGGATCCCAGAAGGCCGCATCCGTCATGAGGTAGGACGAGCGGTGGATCCAGCCGCTGAACCGGTCGCGCATCTGCTTGGCCTGGACCGAGTAGAAGCGGTCATCGGGGCAGAAGAAGACGTCGTCGTAGACAGCCTTGGCGGTCTCCTGCTTGGCGACGTACTGGGCCATGCGGAGGAACCAGTAGCGCTGAAGATCGCCGTAGTTGAACGCGTTGCTCTCCTGACCCGGCCATCCGAAGACGCGAGTCCAGTTGGATCCGTCGAGGAGGCCGTGTGCCGGCCGGGAGCCGATTCTCTTGGGGGTGCCGACGAGTTCGACGACGGTGCCGTTGCTGATGACGCCGTTCCACTCCTGTGAGTAGGTTTCGAGGCCGATCCCGATGTTGCGGAGGTTGCCCATGCAGCGGGTGGCGCGGGCGGCGGCGCGGGCCCGGGCCAGGGCCGGCAGCAGCAGGCCGATGAGCAGCGCGATCACCGAGATGACCACCAGAAGTTCGATGAGGGTGAAGCCCTTGCGTGCCCTTCGCCTTTCGAGTCGTGTGAGCGTGTCAGTCCACATGCCGTCCCCTTTCGAGTAGTGTCTGGTTCGCCGAACCGGATCGAAGCAGAAACAACTGACCAGACAGGCCGCGCACGCGCAACGGCAGCGTCTGAGCCGGTCGTCTGGCGCGAGTCCTTCGCGGCCCGCGCCGCAAGCCCAAGTTGTCTGAGATGACTTCAGCCGGGAGGCCGGCCAAGGCCATCGAGATACCCCACAGATCCGGCCCGCCCCCCTCGACGCGAATGCGGAGATCGGGGAACAACCGGATATGGGAACATTCTACCACGGCATCCGGGGAATAAAAGGGGAAAAGTGAGAAATCGGCTCATTTTCTGCAACCCGGGAGAATCCGGGCCGGCAGCGAGCGGCGCTCCGTCGGTCCATTCGGCGCAAGGTACTGTCTGATAACGATTTAGACCAAGCGAGCCGGCGCTGGTGCCGCAGAGTCGGTCAGGACGGCCCCGTCCCCGGCCAGCCGTCGCGGAGAAAGCGGCCGTCGCGGTGGAAAACCTCGCCGTCGGCCGCGATGGCCCCGCCGGTCCGCAGGTCGCAGACCATGTCCCAGTGGAGGCCCGACTCGTTGGAGTTGCCCGACTCGGGATAGCCTGCCCCGACGGCGGCGTGGAAGGTCCCGCCGATCTTCTCGTCGAAGAGCGTGTTCTTCGTGTAGCGGGTGATGCCGTAGTTGGTCCCGATGGCGATCTCGCCGAGGTTGCGGGCGCCGTCGTCGAGGTCGAGCATGCGATGGAGGAACTCCTCACCCTTGGTCGCGCCGGCCTCGATCACGCGGCCGCCCTTGAAGGCGAGGCGGATGTCGTGGACCTCCCGGCCGCCATGGACGGCGGGGAAGGAGTAGCAGACGGTTCCGTTGGCGTCCTGCGGGCCGGTGAAGACCTCGCCGTCGGGGAAGTTTTCGTGGCCGTCGCAGTTGATCCACGTGCCGCCGTCGATGCCGACGCGCAGGTCGGTGCCGTTGGGGGCGAGGAAGTGCAGTTCGCGCTTGCCCTGGAGCCAGTCGCACAGGCGCTTCTGCGCCTCGGAGATGCGCTTCCACTCGGCGATCGGATCGGGCCGTTCGAGCAGGCCGGCGGAGTAGACGAAGTCTTCGTACTGGCGGAGGCTCATCTCGGCGTCCTGCGCGGCGCCGTTGGTGGGAAAGAGGGTGCCGACCCAGCGGAGCGAGCCTTCGGCGGCGCGCTGCATGAAGCGCTTCGAGATCGGCCGGCGCGCGGCGGCGTGGATCGCCTGCCGGTCGGGGTCGATGGCGCTGAGCGACTTGGTGTTGAGATCGGCCCAGAAGCCGATGTGAACGTCGATCGTCTCGACGTGATGTTCCTGGATCGGGGAGATGAATCGCAGTTGCTCTTCGCTGGCGCGCTCCATGAAGAGGTCGGCCAGGGCTTCGCTCCGCGCCTGCCAGAAGGGGTGACCGCCCGCCGCAAGCACGGCTTCGTACGTCGCTTCAATGAGGGGAAAGGCGGCGGGGTCGGCCGCGATGGCGACGATGTCGCCCGGGCGCACCGCCGTCGAATACTTGACGAGCACTTCGGCGAGGCGGGTGATGCGTGGGTCGCGCACGGGCGTCTCCGTCGGATGAGCGTTTCGGGAGCGTTGTCGGTCTACCAGTCGAGCGTACCGCGCCAGGCGCGGCGGAGAGAATCGATCTCGAGGTCGACGCCCGCCGCCGCGACGGTCAGCCGGCGCGAGTCGTTCACAGCGCCGATCACCGCGTGCGGCAGATCGCCAAGCCGGCGCTGCGCTGCCGGGAGGTCGCGCTCGCGGACTTCGAGGAGGTATCGGCTGGGCGACTCGGCGAAGAGGCGGGCGGTGAGGTTGACGGCGCCTCGCACGGGCATCTCGCTGACGTTGAGATCGAGTCCGAGATCGCCGGCGAGCGCCATCTCCGCCGCCGCGACGAGCAGGCCGCCTTCGGAGCAGTCGTGCGCCGCCTGGACGAGTCCCTCCGCGATCAATTGCGCCACGGCCTTCGCCAGGCGCGGGCCGCGCTTCAGATCGACGCGCGGCAGGTGCTCATCCACGCCGTCGAGCGCGGCGAGGTTGAGCGCGTGCGAGCCGCCCAACTCGGGCTCTGTCTCGCCGACGATGAGGAGGCGGTTGCCTGCCCGCTTGAGGTCCATCGTCACGCACCTTCGCACGTCCGGCACGATCCCGAAACCGGAGATGAGCAGCGTCGGCGGGATCTCGATCGTCTCGCCCGACTCGGTCGTGAACTGGTTGTTGAGCGAGTCCTTGCCGGAGATGAAGGGCGTGCGGTAGGCCTTGGCGCCGTCGTAGCATCCCTCGGCCGCGCGGACGAGCGAGCCAAGGTTCTCCGCCTTGCCGCACGAAGGCCAGCAGAAGTTGTCGAGGATGGCGATGCAGTTCGGATCGGCGCCGACGCAGACGAGGTTGCGCACGCACTCGTCGATGGCGGCGAGGGTCATGAGGTAGGGATCGCCGGCCAGACCCGTGGCCAGGCCGTTGGCCAGCGCCAGGCCGCGCGTCGAATCGAGTTTCGGCGTCAGGACGGCGGCATCTGAGGGGCCATCATCGCGCGCACCCGTCAGAGGCTTGATCACCGTCTGCCCCTGCACTTCATGATCGTACTGGCGGATGATCCAGTGCTTGCTGGCGATGTTGGGATGGGCGAGGAGGGCGAGGAGCAACTCAGAGTGCGTGAGCCGCCCCGTCCCCGCGGCGGATCGCGCGACGGGGACGTCGCGGCTCGCCCCACTCCACACCGCCTCACGCGTCGGCGTGGGAATGCCTTCGTGGAGGAACTCCATCGGCAGGCGGCCGACTTCCGTGCCGGCGTAGTGGAGAACGAGGTCGCGCCCCGGCGTGCCGAAGGTCCCGAGGTCGCACATCTCGACGCCCTCAACTTCGCACAGGCGGCGGAGTTCAGCGAGATTCGCGGGAGCGACGGCGAGAACCATGCGCTCTTGCGCCTCGCTGATCCAGATTTCGGTGTAGGTCAGGCCGGCGTACTTGAGCGGGGCGCGTTCGAGATGCACCGTTGCGCCAAGCGCTTCGCCCATCTCGCCGACGGCCGAGGAGAATCCGCCGGCGCCGCAGTCGGTGATGGCGTGGTAGAGGCAGCCGCGCTCGTGATCGCGCGCCTGGAGGATCACGTCGAGCATCTTCTTCTCGGTGATGGCGTTGCCGATCTGCACGGCGTGGCTGAACTCGTCGGCGTGCGAGTCGGTGAGTTCGGCCGAGGAGAAGGTGGCGCCGTGAATGCCGTCGCGCCCCGTGCGTCCGCCGAGGACGATGATGTGGTCGCCGTTCTTCGCCGCGCCCCGCACCTTGTCGCGCGGCATGACGCCGACGCAGCCGCAATAGACCAGCGGATTGCCGACGTAGCGGTCGTCGAACCACACCGTGCCGTTCACGGTGGGAATGCCCATGCGATTGCCGTAGTCGCGTACCCCGGCGACGACCTGCGCGAGAATGCGCCGCGGATGCAGACAGCCGGCTGGAAGAAGACTCGATTCGGTAAACGAATCCGGGAACGCCACGCAGAAGACGTCGGTCGCGGCGATCGGCTTGGCCGCCAGGCCCGTGCCGATGACGTCGCGGATGCATCCGCCGATGCCCGTGGCCGCGCCGCCATATGGTTCGAGCGCGCTGGGGTGGTTGTGCGTCTCGACCTTGAAGCACACGGCGGTGTCGTCGTCAAAGGCGATCACGCCGGCGTTGTCCACGAAGACGGAGAGGCACCAGTCCAGGCCGTCGGCGATGAGTTCGTGAGTCGCGGCGGCGACCGTGGACTTGAGCAGGTTGTGGATCGTGATCGAGCCGTCGGCATTGACGACGTGCCCAGGCCGGTCGGCCGCTCCCGGCAACTCGCCGCGGTAACGGATCGTCGACTTGAGCGTCTTGTGGACGCAGTGCTCCGACCACGTCTGGGCCAGCGTTTCGAGTTCGACATCGCGGACTTCGCGGCCGAGGCGGCGGTACTCGGCCTGAATCGCCTGCATCTCTTCGAGCGAAAGGAAAAGATGCCCCTCGCGGCTCAGGCGCAACAGCGCCGCATCATCGAGGTCGCGGATGGGAATCTCGCGCACCATCAGTGGCTGCTCATGTCCGCGGGGGAACGCGCCGGGGCAGTGCGGATCGCGGTAGACGGCCTGGACTGTCGCGTTGGCGAGGAGGCGATTGGCGATGCGGTCGGCGTCGGAGTCGCTCGCGCCGAAGAGGTCGTAGCGCGTGCCCGTGCGGACGGAGGCGCCGATGCCGAGCAGTTCGGAGATGGCGAGTTCGACGGATTGGGCCGCCGGGTCCATGACGCCGGGAAGAGGGTGGACCTCGACGAGCGCGCTGCCGCGCTCCGCCGGCCGGACGCCGACGGTCGCCACCTGCGCGACGGCGTCGCGGAGCAGGTCGTCGGCGATTGTGCGGATCTGTGCGGCCGTGAGGTCGGCCTCGATCAGGTAGACGCTGGCGGTGTGGACGCGTTCGAGGGCGCATCCGAGCGCGGCCAGGGCGTCGCGGCGGACCGTCTCGCCGCGCGGGTCGGCCTGGCCCGGCCGGGGATGGACCTCGATTCGATGGACGGTCATGCGTGCTCCGAAGCGGTTGCCGCGGCCGATCCGGCGGGTCGGCGCGCTTGCGCCCCGCTCAGCCGCGCCATTGTAGTCGCCGGCGCCGCGAGCCGGCATGCGGGAGATTCTCCGCACAGAGCAATCGCGTTTTCCAGGAGCGTCCAAGTGCATGCCCCTCCCCCGGCTCTGCGGGGGAAGGGAAGGGGTGGGGGCGACAGCATGGTCGGAGGTCTTCGACTTGCGCCGTCCGCTCCAGTGGCCGATGCGCCCCCACCCCAGCCCTCCCCCGCAGAGCCGGGGGAGGGAGTGAATTGGCAGCCGATGAATGCGCGATCGCCCTGATTGCTCGCGTGCGAGGCGCCGCGCCGGCTCCCCTTGTCGCGCGGCGGTGCGGTCCTATCGTCCCCGCATCGCGGCGCGGCCGTCGCGACCTTCTGCAGGAGGCCTGCCTTGAAACGCCATCGTCTCCGGCCATCCCGCTTCGGATCGCTCTGTCTGCTCGCGCTGGCGTCGGCGCTGGCGGCGCTGGGCGGGTGCGCGTCGAACCGCGCCGCGGGGGGCGGCGCGCTGCCGGACATGAAGGCCGTGATGGCTGACTACGAGTCGGGCCGCTTCCTCGATGCCTACACCGGGGCCGTCTCGCTCTATCGTCGATCCGTGGTGCCCGAGCGCGATGAGGCGGCGTACCTGGCGGGTCTGAGCGCCTATCGCCTTCAGCGCTATGAGGATGCGGACCGTTATCTCAGCCCGCTGGTGCGCATCGCGTCGACTGATGTCGCCGGCCGTGCAGCGGGGACGATGGGCCTGGTCGAACTCGAGCGCGGCCGGTATCGCGAGGCGGCGGAGTACTTCAAGAAGGCGGCCGATCGACTCGAAGGCCAGGGCAAGGCCGAGGCGGCGTATCGCGCCGGCCTCGCTTACAAGGAGAGCGGCTCGCACAGCCTCGCCCGGGTGCAGTTCATCATCGCGCGCGGCGCGAGCACCGACTCCGCGTTTCAGGCGAAAGTTGATCGCGAACTCAAGACCAGCGGCTACACGCTGCAACTGGGCGTCTTCGCCAGCCGCGTCAATGCCGAGGCGATGGTGCGCGAGTTTCAGGCCGGCCGCGGCGCCTCGATCGGCGAGGCGCGCATCGTGACGAGCGAGGGCAGCCGCGGCGAGACGCTCTACTACGTCCACGTCGGCACGTTCAACTCCTACAGCGCCGCGATCCGCGGCCGCGCCCTGCTCGATCAGCCGGCGATCGTGCGGCCGATGGACGGCGTGGGCGAGTGATGCCGGCGATGCGTCGCGCCGGGTGGCATGGCCTCGCGCTTCGCGTGGCTGTGCCGCATGTGCAAGCAGGAACGAACGCGAATGCCCGCCCGAAGCGCACCGCTCCGAAGCCATCGCGTCGAGGCTGACCAGAGAGGCAGTCGATAATGCCCGCGTACGCCCCCTATGACCCCGCCGAAGAGAAGCGCTTCTTCTACGAAGGCGTCTCTCTCTTCAACGAGGGCGAGTTCTTCGAGGCGCACGAGGCGTGGGAGGAGATCTGGAAGAACACCGCCGGCCGCAAGGCGAAGTTCTACCAGGGCCTCATCCAGGCGGCGGTGGTGCTCGAGCACATGAACCGCAGCAACCCGCGCGGCGTGCAGCGTGTCTGGGCGAGCATGCTCACCAAGTTCGACGGCCTGCCGGAGGTGTTCATGGGGGTGAACATTCCGCGCTTCCTTGATGACCTGCGCCCCGTCGTCAACCACGTGCTCGAAATGGAAACGACGCCGGGTCAGCAGCCCTACGAGGTGGAACTGAAGTGGAACCGCCGAGCCGTGCCAAAAGTGACCTTGCTCTACGACCCTTTCGAGAGCGGCGAGGCGGCGGGATTGGATTGATCGCCGCAACGCGCCGATACCGGGCCGACGCGCGAGCGAGGACGAATCGCGCAGTCGGGCGAATGTCGCCCGCGCGCCAGACTTGTGCAGTTCGTCCTCGCTGGCGCATCGGCCTGGTAGGTTCTTGCTCGCGCTTCTGGCACTCTTCACCGCACCGTTCGTACGGGCGGGACGCCCAGGCTCCGCTGCTTTCTCCTCGCGCAAGACCCGCCCCCCGCGCGTACCATCTTCGCCATGCTCAAACGCACCCACAAATGCGGCGAACTGCGCGCTGAACACGTCGGCAAGACCGTCACCCTCAACGGCTGGGTCGATTCCTACCGCCATCACGGCCGGCTCATCTTCATCGACGTCCGCGACCACACCGGCGTGACGCAACTCGTCTTCGACCCCGACCAGGGCCGGGAGATGCACGAACTCGCCGCGACGTATCGGCGCGAGGACGTCATCGCCGCCCAGGGCAAGGTCGTCAAACGCCAGAGCGTCAACGAGAAGATCCCCACGGGCGAGATCGAGATCGTCGCGAGCAAGACAGAGCGCCTCAACAAGTGCGCCAAACCGCCGATTCTTCCCGACGAGGCCCGCGACGACACGGGAACCGTCTCCGAAGATATGCGCCTGCGCTACCGCTACATCGACCTGCGCCGGCCGCGCATGCAGCAGATCATCCGCACGCGCCACAAGGTGACTCAGATCATCCGCAACACGATGACGGCGATGGGTTTCTGCGAGATCGAGACGCCGGTGCTGTGCAAGAGCACGCCGGAAGGGGCGCGGGATTTTCTCGTGCCCTGCCGGTTGATGCCGCGCACGTTCTACGCGCTGCCGCAGAGTCCGCAGATTCTCAAGCAGATTCTGATGATGGCGGGCTTTGATCGCTATTTTCAGATCGTCAAGTGTTTCCGCGATGAGAACCTGCGCTTCGACCGCCAGCCGGAGTTCACGCAACTCGACGTCGAGATGGCGTTCGTGGAGCAGGACGACATCTTCGCCGCCTTCGAGCAGGTCATCCGCGCGGTGTGGAAGGAGTTGCTCAACGTCGAAGTCGGCGCGATTCCGCGCCTCACCTACGAAGAGGTGACCAATACCTACGGCAGCGACAAGCCTGACCTGCGCTACGGCGTGAAACTCTACGACATCACCGCGATCGCCAGGAAGTGCGACTTCCGCGTCTTCACTTCGGCGATCGAGGGAGGCGGGGTGGTGAAGGCGATCGCCGTGCCGGGTGCGGCGACCTTCTCGCGCAAGCAGACCGATGCGCTGGGCGAATGGGTCAAGCAGTTCGGCGCCGGCGGCCTGCCGACGACCAAGGTCATCGCCGGCGGGAAACTCGAAGGCGGCATCGCCAAGTTCGTCGAGGCCGTCGCGCCGGAACTCATCGCCACCCTCGGCGCCGGCGAGGGCGACCTCATCTGTTTCGCGGCCGACAAACTCGACGTCGCCAACCGCGTGCTGGGCGAACTGCGGCGCAAATTGGCCGGCGAACTCAAACTCGCCCGCGAAGGGCAGTGGGCGATGTTCTGGGTGGTGGACTTTCCGCTGTTTCTCTGGAACGAGGAAGACAAGCGCTGGGACAGCGCCCACCATCCTTTCTGCGCGCCGCGGCCGGAGCAACTCCACCTGCTCGACACCGATCCGCACCAGATCACGGCTCAGACGTACGACTTCGTGATCAACGGCCACGAGATGGTGAGCGGCTCGATCCGCATCCACCAGCCCGAGGTGCAGCAGAAGATCTTCCAACTTCTCAACATCTCCGACGAGGATGCGAAGGACCGCTTCGGCTTCCTGATCGAGGCGATGTCCTACGGCTGCCCGCCGCTGGGCGGATTCGCCCTGGGCCTGGACCGCCTCATCATGCTCTTGTGCGGAACGGACAACATCCGCGACGTGATCGCCTTCCCGAAGACGCAGACGGGAGCGGACCTGATGATGCAGGCGCCGTCGGCGGTGGATTCGAAGCAGTTGGATGAACTCAACATCATGCTCAAGCCGGAAGCGAAGTAAGAGAGAAGGCGGATGGCCGCAATGAGGCACAAGAGTCGCAAAAAGACGATTCCGGCGGCTATTCAGGCACGCACCGGCTTTGGCCGATTGCGTCTCTGCGATTGCCTTCGCGTTTTCCCTTTTGCGCATTCTGTGCCTTTTTGCGGCCAATGAATTCCCATGTGCGGCATCGGCGGCATCCTGCGCACTGACGGTCAGCCCATTCCCGAGGAGTGGCTTGATGCGATCGATGCGCGCATTGCGTATCGCGGGCCGGACGGAGCGGGGCGGTTCCGCGATCGCGTGACGTTCACCGATGAGCAGGGCCGGCAGCGCGTCGTCGAGGTGGCCTTCGTGCATCGGCGGCTGTCGATCATCGACCACAAGGACGGCCATCAGCCGATGGTCAGCGAGCGCGGGCGCAATGAGAGCGAGGGGCTCGTCGCGGTCGTCTTCAACGGCTGCATCTACAACCACCGCGAGTTGCGCCGCGAACTCGAAGCCAAGGGTCACCGGTTCGTAACGGATCACAGCGACACGGAGGTGCTGATTCACGGGTGGCGGGAGTGGGGTCACGAGTTGCGACATCATCTGGAAGGGATGTACGCGTTTGCACTCTGGGATCGTAGCGGCCGCCGCCTGCACCTGGCGCGTGATCCTTTCGGTGAGAAGCCGCTCTATCGAGTGGATGATTCTGCGATCCGCGAGGGCGAGAACTGGTCGGTCATTGCATTCGCCAGCGAGCGTCACTCGGTCGAACAAGTCCCGCTGCCGCGCGGACGCAGCCGTGGGTGGGATGTTCTTGAATTCCTTCAATTGGGCTATCTGCCGGTCCATTCCAATCCGGCGCAGGATCAAGTGGAAGTGGCGCGGCATTCGTCAGTGACGTACACATCGGGCGACGGACTCATCTCGCGTCAGACGATGGTGCAGGGACGGCACGTACCGGACTTTGACCCGAGACTAGTCGAGGAGGCGCTCGAGGAGGCGGTGAGGCGCCGCCTTGAGGCGGACGTTCCGCTGGGCTGCTTCCTGTCGGGCGGCGTGGACTCGTCGTTGATCGCGCACTTTGCGAGGAAGCACAAGCCTGACCTGATGACCTTCACCGTGCGCATGCCTGATGCGCGCTACGATGAGTCAAGGCACGCTGAGCGGGTCGCGGCGCATCTCGGAGTGCGCCACCAGACGCTCGATTTCGCCGTGAACCCGGCGGAAGACGTTGTTCATCTCATTCAGACACTCGGCCAGCCGTTCGGAGATTCATCGATTCTGCCGACGTATTGGGTAAGCAAGGCGGCAAGGCAGCATGTCAAGGTGGCGCTCGCGGGCGACGGCGGCGATGAACTCTTCTTCGGATACGAGCGGTATCTCGCGGCGCGCCCGCTCGCGCAATTCGCGACCCTCGCGGCCCTCATGCCAAACGGCCTGTTGCATCGCGCTCATTCAAAGTCGCGACGGAACAAGTTGGCGCGTTTCATTGACATGGCCCGCGACTATCGATCCATTGGAATCGTGGCGATGGAAGTGATCTTTCGGCCCCGGGAGATCAAGGAATTGACCGGCCGGAGACCTGCCCTGCCTCAAAGTCCGAATGATGGTGACGTGATTGAGTTGCTTCGAGACCTTGACCTTGATCATTACCTTCCGGGCGATCTCCTTCGCAAGACCGATACCGCCTCCATGGCCGTCGCGCTGGAAGTGCGCTGCCCGTTTCTCGATGCGGATCTTGCGGCCCTGCTCAACGATCGGCCCGTCGATGAACTCATCCCAGGCGGCGAGCGCAAGGGGCTGCTGCGCCGCATCGCGCGGAAGTACCTGCCCAAGGAGTGCGTCGATCGGCCCAAGATGGGGTTCGCCATTCCGATCGGCGAGTGGTTCCGCAGCGATGATCTGCCCCACAAGGGTTCGGGGATGAAGACGCTGCTGCTCGATCACCTCAACTCGGCCGAGCCGTTCGGGCCGATTCAACTCAACCGCAAAACGGTGCAGCGGTTCATTGATGAGCACATGAGCGGCAAGCGCGACCACGGTCAGCGGCTCTTCACCCTGCTGACGCTGTCGATCTGGGCGCGGGGCGCGGGCTGATGGGGGAAGGGACCGTTGAACCGGCCGGAGCCGGCCAGCGCCCGCCGTACTCGACGGGACGAGTCGGATGCATCCGCCGCGTCTGAGCGGCCGTACAATCGCCCGGAGGTCGTGCATGACCTATGTGGTTCTGATTCTGGTCGCGGGCACGTTCGGGGCGTGGGGGTACTGGCGTGGCGGCGTTCGCGTGGCCTACGGCCTGGCGCCGCTCGCGTTTGCCTCGGCGTTGATATGGCTGCTCAGCGGCCTGCTGTTTCGCGTGGAGTCCATCACGAGCGCGGGTCTGGCGTGGCCTTTCATTCTTCCCATGGGGGTCGGCCTCGCCGGCGGGTACGTCCTCCAGTTCTTTGCGCGCAAGCGCCTGCCCAAGGAACCGCATCGCATCGACCGGATCGCCGGCGCCTCGGTGTGCGTGCTGATCTCGGTGATCGTGGTGTGGCTGGGGAGCCTGCTGATCGCGCTGCGCGGCGGCGCGGAGCAGGGGGCGCTGACGTACGCTCGGACGGCCCCCGCGCGTTCGCTCAACAACGTGGTGGTGCGGTGGATTCCCGCCGTCGGCGCGGGAAGCGACTCGCTCATGAGCGTCGTGGAGATCGCCTCGGCGGACGAGGAGGTCCGGCGCCGCGCCGCGGAGAACCTCAAGATCGATCACCTGCTCAACTCCGAAGCGCTGATGAAGATGACCAACGATGCGGCGACATACGACGACCTGATGGCCGCGTCGAGCGGAAACATCCTCGCCCTGTGGCGCCTCCAGAAGAACCCCCTCGTGCACGAGTTCTACCGGAGCGCCGAGGTGCAGGACGCGATCAAGCGCCTCACGCTCGAAGAGATCGCCCGTGCGGTGCGCGAGGCGCAGGAAGGCGCGGATGAACCGAGCCCGTGAGGTAGGGCAGGTTCTTTGCACGGCGGCGAGGCGGCGATATGATGCAGCCGCACCGCCCGCGGCCGCGCCGCCCGCGGGTGCAGCGTGTCCCGACCCCCCGCGACGTTCGCCGCGAGAGCATTCATGACCGAAGAGAAAAGCCCCGACGCCGAGGTGAAGGTCGCCCCCGACGAACCAGCCGATGCGAGCGACTCCCCGCCGGCCCCGGTTGACGCGCAGCCGTCTTTCGTCCGCACGGCCGGCAACCTGACGGTCGCGGTTACGGGGGCGACGGGGTTCGTCGGCCGGCATCTCTGCCGCACGCTCATCGAGCACGGCCACGGCGTGCGGGCGCTGGTGCGCGACGCGAAGCGCTCCGTTCATCTGTCCAGGGCGGCGGAAGTGATCGAGGGCGACGTCTTCGACCGCGCTTCGCTCGACCGGCTGGTGGACAAGGCGGACGCGTGCATCCACCTCATCGGCATCATCATGGAGCGGCCGCGATTCGACATCACCTTTGAGCGGCTGCACGTCGAGGCGACGTCGAGGGTCGTGTCGGCGTGCGAAGGGGCGGGGGTGCTGCGCTACGTTCACATGTCGGCGCTGGGCGCGCGGCCCGACGCGAGGGCGCGCTACCACCGCACCAAGTTCGAGGCGGAGCAGATCGTGCGCGCCAGCCGCCTGCCGTGGACGATCTTCCGCCCCTCGGTCATTCACGGGCCCGACGGCGAGTTCACGGCGATGGCGGCGAAGTGGGCGCGAGGGCAGGCGCCGCCCTTTTTCTTCATGCCCTACTTCGGCGCCGGCGTGCTCGGCCGCGGTCCGAAGCGCCTCGTGCAACCCGTGTACGTCAACGACCTGGCCGAGGCCTTCGCGCGGGCGATTGAGACGGAGCGCGCGGTGCGCGAGGTGTATCCTCTCGGCGGGCCCGATCGCATGACCTGGCCTGAGATGCTCGTGGCTTTTCGCGACGCGATTGCGCCGGGGTCGAGCAAGCGGGCGATTGCGATCCCGGCGTGGAAGGCGAAGGCGATGGCGCAGCTGGCGGCGGCGGCGTCGCTCGACGCCCTGCTGCCCTTCAACGTCGACCAGGTCATCATGAGCCAGGAAGACTCGATCTGCGACACGCTCCGCGTGCGGCAGCACCTGGGCCTGCCGCTCACTTCCTTCGCCGCGGCTCTCGATCAATACGCCTCAAGCCTGTAGACTGCAGGGCCCGCCCGGGCGCGGAGCCGGCTCGACCCGCCACCTCAGACTGGAAGACGGAGGCCCGATGCGCGGTCACAAACTCCTCAACACGCTGATTTTCATCGGCCTGATCGCCGGAGTGATCGTCGGCTGGCTGCTCTACCGGCACTACGGCTCGCTCAACCTCGACAGCAAGGAACTCGCGGCGCGCGTGCAATGGCTCTTTGACGCGGGCGACCTGATTCTCATCCGTCCGCTCAAGATGCTCATCATCCCTCTGGTGTTCACCAGCGTGGTGGTGGGGATCACGTCGATCGGCGACCCGAGCCGCCTCGGGCTGATCGGCTCCTCCACGCTCGTGTACTACTTCGCGACAATGCTTCTCGCGGCGGTGCTCGGCGTAACGCTCGTGACGGCCTTTCAGCCCGGAGAGGGCGTGTCGCAGAAGGTCAATCTGCAGGAGGTCGAGCAGCGCTACGCCGAGTCCGACGACAGTCCGCGAAAGGTCATCGAAGGCTCGCCGCGCGACCTCGGCAGCGTCTGGATGAACATCCTGCGGCAGATGATCCCCGACAACGTCCTTTCGGCGGCCGTGAACGTTCAGCCCCTGCCGGTCATCACCTTCTCGATCCTCTTCGGCCTGGCGCTCGGGTTCCTCGGCGAGTCCGTGAAGCCCGCGACGGAGTTCTTCGAGGCGCTCTTCCGCGCGGTGATGCAACTTGTCGGCTGGGTGCTGTGGCTGACGCCAATCGGCGTGTTTCTGCTCGTGTCGTGGACGATCGCGCGCCTCGGCGGCGAGGCGGTCGCCGCAGTCGGCAAGTACATGCTCATCGTCTTCGTCGGGCTGGTGATCCACGGATTTCTCACGCTGCCCGTCGTCCTGCTGCTTTTCGGCAAGATCAACCCGTACCGCTTCATGTGGCGCATGCGGCCGGCGCTGGTGACGGCCTTCGGAACCGACTCCTCCTCTGCCACGCTGCCGGTGACCATTCGCACCGCGGAGAACGAGGGCGAGTGCAGCAAGAAGGCGAGCGGGTTCGTCCTGCCGCTGGGCTCGACGATCAACATGGACGGCACGGCGCTCTACGAGGCCGTCGCCGTCATCTTCCTCTTCCAGGTTTACGGCATCGAACTCGGCTTCGAGGCGGTCGCGGTGGTGGCGCTGACGGCCACGCTCGCGGCCGTCGGCGCCGCGGGCATTCCTTCGGCGGGGCTCGTTACGATGGTCATCGTCATTGAGGCAGTGAACACGACGCTCGCGGGAACATCGCATCCCGCCCTGCCCCTCGCGGCCGTCGGGTTGATCTTCGGCGTCGATCGCATCCTCGATATGTGCCGCACCACCATCAACGTCTGGGGCGACGCGGTCGGCGCGAAGATCATCACCCGCATCGCGCCTGATGAGGTCGAGCAGAAGCAGACGGCGCTCGGATAGGGTGGGTCAGGCCAGATGGGGTGGCTGCGGACGACGCGCGCGGCGCCACGCTTCGCGGCTCTGGGCGAAGCATGGCGAACGGGCAAGCGCGTGAGCCCCACAAAGGGGCGCCACACAGCAGCGCGCCAGCGTGCTGTGTGCGAACGGGCAAGAGCAAGCGTCCGCCCTTGCCCACCGCACTGCACTCTCGCTCAGAGCGCGAGCGTGCAGTGGCACCCTGCGTGCGAACGGGGGTGGCATCGATCGCCGCCGCCCTGGGCGGAGATCGATGCGAACGTGCAAGCGCGTCGCATCGCGTCTCGCTACCAGGCCGAAGCGCCAGCGAGGACGAGCGCCTTGGCCCGCTCGACACACATCGCCCGAAGCGGGTCGATGTGTGGCACCCGACGATCGCCCTTGCCCGCGCGGCATGCATTGACCCCAGAGCGGGTCAATGCATGGCACCACTCCTGAACTTCGCGTGCGGTGCCATGCTTCGCAGCTC
>WYBR01000060.1 GCA_011525805.1 Vicinamibacteraceae bacterium | reverse complement strand
CAGGTGCCGGTGATCGTGCAGGTGTACGGCGGCGTGCCGCCGAGGCCGAGCACGGACAGATCGTCGAAGTAGTTCGTCGCGCCGGTCGAGTAGAGGTCGATGTTCTTGAACTCGATCGCCCCGCCGCGGATGAAGAGTTGGCCCGTGGACAGTTCCACGCCGTTGTAGTGCGTCGTCAGCGTGTCGTTGTCGATGTCGATGACGAAGTGGAGTTCGGCCCACGTGTCGTAGGCGATGTTGATGACGTTGGTCTCGGTGCGGTAGTCGTCGAGCACCTGGCCGGTCGCGGTGTCGAACTGCACCTGGATGCACCACTGGTACGGCCCGCCGTGGTTGTACTCGTTCTGGGCGATGTAGTAGGTGTCGGCGACGTGGTTGCCCCGCTCGAGATACATCCAGGCGGTGATCGTGCCACTGCCGCGCGTCAGGCCCGTGAAGGGATGGATCGCGTCGTCGTTGGGCTCGATCAGGATCGACTTGGTGCCGCCGTGCGCCTGAGCGACCGTGCAACTGCCCGCGACGCCCATCTGGTTGTCCCAGCCGTCCCATCCGCCGACGCCGAAGAGCACCTGGCCGTTGCTGTAGGCCTCGAAATTGTCGCTCCAGTCCTGCGCCATGGCCGCGGGGGCCAGACCGACCAGGCCGAGCGCCGCGGCAAACGAAAGCCCCTTCTTGCTGATGTTCATCGAATCCGCTCCTTACTGAGATGAATGAAACCCCGGGGCAGGCCGCGCGACCAACCCCGGTCGTGCGCTCAGACCCCCTTGACAAGGAACGCAGCCGACGCTTCCCGGCGCCGGCGGCAGCCGAACGAGACGCACCCTTCCCCCGGCGGACGTACCGCCGGTGCGCCTGCGGAGTGGTTGGTGTTCCCTCCCCGTCCGCCGACTCTGGGAAAGCACCCTCGATCGGCCATCTCAAAGATAACCCCAACCATGTCGGTTTGGAAGCGTCAAGTGAGGTTTTTCTTGAAGATCGATAAAACTCCCCCTAAGGCCGCATTGCTACCGAGGCGCCGGGAACATGTGTTCGTACTGGGTACGGTATTGCCAGTATTCAACGTCGGTTTAAATGACAGTGATCTCACGCATATTGCGAAGTGCACGGGGATTCGGCTCGCGACGCGGGGCCAGCGACAAAAAAACTCGCTTTTCTGCCATCTCGCCATTGCATCGTCGCGGATTGCTGGTAAACTCGCAATGGAGGATGAGTCGGACAGTCGCCAAGCGCGCGGTCCGACGCGTTGGGGAGACTGAGTCTGATGTTCACATCGATCGATCCGCCTCTTGCGACTCGGCGCGCCCGCTGTGTGGCGCCCAAGCAGCGTACGGCTGTCGCGGCCTGCTTCCGGCCGGCGCTTCGCGCATGTCGCTCGAGGCAGCGCCGCCACGGCGCTCACGGGTTGATCTGAGTTGGTGACAGAGTCCGGTCCGGGGTGTTCCCGGAGGGACAGTGTCTGGTCGGCCACCGCCTCTGCGGCGTGAAATACGCGTCCTGAGCGGGGGCCCAGTTCTCGAAAGAGAAGGAGTTTTCTATGAAGCGCATGTTGTTTTCAACTGCTGCCCTGGCTCTCCTCGCCGGCACGGCGATGGGGCAAAACCCGGTCCTCACCGCGGCTGAGACCGGCGGGAGCCACAAGATGGCCGGCGGCAACGCGATTCCCCAGGGAATCTGCTGGTACAACGGCGATCTCGACTTCCGCAACGGCTTCACCAGCGAGCGCAACACGGCCGTGAGCGACTCCTGGACCTTTGATGACGTCGACTTCCCGGGCGGTGACGTGTCCGGCTTCGTCGGCAACTTCATCGTCAACCCGGGCACGACCTTCGGGGCGTGCGACATCGTCGTCTACTCGGGCATGAGCGAAGGCAACTTCGGCACGCAGATGGCCGCCGTCAATGACGTGACCGACTACACCTTCACCCTGACGGGCAACAACGCCTTCGGCCGCGACGAGTACCGTCTCGAAGCGAACCTCGGCGGCTCCGCCTTCAACCTCCCCGCCGGCTCGTATCATGTCGGCATCCGCATGGTCGGCACCGGCGCGGGCCAGGCCTTCGCCGTCGTGACCAGCGGCCTCAACGCCGTCGGCACGCCTCCGGGCAACAACGGCCGCACCTTCCTGCAGTCGAACTACTTCGGCTATCCGAATCCGACCGACTGGCAGAACCTCGTCGGCCCCGGAACGTGGGACGTCTCCTACGGCCTCGTGTGCGGCGGCGGCGGTGGCTACACCGCGGACATCACCGGCACCTGCCCCGGTCAGGTCACCCTCTCCTGGGGCGGCGCTGATCCCAACCGTCAGCAGGGCATCGTCTTCGCCCGCAACACCGGCAACTTCGTGATTCCCAATGGACCCTGCCAGGGCACGCAATTGGGCCTCGGCACCAGCGGCCTGCAGCTCTACAACGTCATCGGCACCGGCAACGGCGGCGGCTCGGTCAACGCCAACGCCGGCTCCGGCGCCTGCCGCGGCTTCGTGCAGCTGATCCAGACTCACTCCTGCGCCGTCAGCAACGTCGCCCAGGTTCCCTGAGTCTGCCTGACTCCAGGTCTTTGCGATTCATCTGAGAAGGGAGCGCGGCCCAGCCGCGCTCCCTTTGCTTTTTGCGTTCTTCGTCTCGTTCGCCTGCGGATCGCGTCCGGCCGGCTCGGTTCTCCCGAGCGCGCCTCGGCGCCCCCGTGATTCCAGCCCATCCCCACCGAATTCACCGGTCCTCCGGCTTCACCCGCGACGGCGCTGCGGTGGCGCGCGGCTATCACTTCCAAGCCTGACGCGACGGGGCGCGGCCGCGCCAACTGATCGCCGAGTTCGCGGCGACGCATCGTCGCCGAGTCATCGGAGGCAACGAAGGAGGGCGGCATGAACCACGTCCTGATTGCAGCGGCGGCGCTGACATGCTGCGCCGGCCCGGCGCCGGCGCAGGAGCCGACCCTGACGACCGGTCCGATCGGCGCCCCTGCGGCCTCGCCTCCCGGCGCCGCACGGCCGCAGGGGATCTGCTGGTACAACGGTGAGATGGACTACCGCAACGGCTTCCCGAGCGACCGCAACACCGCCGTGACCGCTTCGTGGACTTTCGATGACGTGGACTGGGAGGGAGGGATGGTGACCGGGTTCCTTGGCCAGTTCATCACGAATGCGAGCACCACCGTGGTGGCCGCTGACATCGTTGTTTATCGAGGCATGGCTGAAGGCGAGTTCGGCGCCCTCATGTCTGAGGTCAGCCACGTCGTGGATTTCACGCTCACGAGGATCGGTTGGCTCAACAACACGTTCCTGCTTGAAGCAAGTCTCGGCGGAGCCGCCTTCAATCTCCCTCCGGACACGTACCACGTCGGCATCCGCCTCGTTGGCACCGGTGAGGGCCAGGCCTTTGCCCTGTCAACCAGCGGCTACAACGCCGTCGGCTCGCCCCGGGGCAACAACGGCCGCGCGTTCTTCCAGTCCGACTTCTTCGGTTACCCGCTTCCGATGCCGTGGGAGAACATCATCGGCGGAGGCCCGTGGGATGTGTCCTACGGTCTGACGTGCGACCAGTCCTACGCCCTGACGGTCAGCGGCCCCTGCCCCGGCGTGCTCCGCTTTGAGTGGCGCGGCGCCGACCCGAACCGCTCCCAAGCCATCCTCTTCGCGCGCGGCGAGGGCGCCTTCACGATCCGAACCGGTCCCTGCGCCGGAACGCGCCTGGGACTCAGCGGGCACCACCTCCAGATCCACATCACAATCGGCACGGGTCTCGGCGCCGGCAGTTTCATGGACTTTGCCCGCGACGGCGCCTGCGGCGGGTTCGTCCAGTTGATCCAGACACATTCTTGTGCAACGAGCAACGTGGCGCAGGTTCCGTAGGCGGTCGCGGCGAGCGGCGCTCTCAGTCGAGGGCCGCTCGGGCGACTCAGGTTGGCCGCTGCGGACGGTGGCCGCGGCGACGAACCTGCAGATCTCCGTTGTCCTCGAGGCGCCCAGACCGCGAGTTACAGGATAAGGCCGAGCCGACGGGGCACTGATGTGGGTCCGGGACGATGCGGGAGGGGCGACGGTTGCACCTTCCTCGCCGCAAGGTGCGGCGGCGTGGCGGACTGCCCCTGGGCGGCTTACATCCTCGCTCATGCGGGAAGGAGCATTCAATGAAGTTCTCGTGGATCATCGTGGCGGCGGCGCTGCTGCTGGGCGGCCGGGCGTTCGGCCAGTGCAGCGACTATCAACTCTCGATCACCGGCTCGTGTCCCGGAACGGTCACGGTCTTCTGGGGCGGGGCGCCCCCGGGAAGCACGCAGGCGCTCATCATCGCCAACACCCCCGGATCATTCACCATTCCTCCGGGGCCGTGTTTCGGCACGGTCATTTGCATTCAGGGGTCGGTCGGCATGGTCGGCACGCCGTTCTCGACCGGTGCGGCAGGGGTCGGCTCCGTGGCCGGTACGGCCGGGCCCGGCGCCTGCGGCAAGTGGCTCATCGCCGTTACCAACTTCGGCTCGCCCTGCAAGGTCAGCAATCCCGTGATGATCCCATAGCGCCTCGAAGCGAAACGGGAGTCAACGCCTCATCCGGCGCCGGCCCCGACTCCACGGATTGGAGTTCGGGGCCGGCTCTCTGCGCGCGGTGGCATCGAAAGATCGGTCTCTTACTCAAAGGTCCACGTCACGGTGTGACTGATCTGGCACTCGATCGGCGCGACGGCCTGGAGGCGTACGGTGCGGCCGCGTGCGATGAGGGGCACGTTGACATTGATCGTCGCCACACCGTTCGCGTCGGCGCGCACGGCAGGCAGCGCCTGCGGATCGCGGATCAGCAGTGTGGCTCCGGCGCAGCCGCTGTGGATCTTCTGCGCCCCCTCGCGCGTGCCCCACACGAGGTTCACGCGCTGACTTGGCGCGAGGCCGGTGATGATGATGGTGTTCATTCTCCCCGCGCGACCGGGCACGGGATCGGACATTTCGAAGAGATAGGGCGTGACGAGGAAGCCGCGCCCCTGCCCGCCGACTAGTTCGCCATACGCTGCGATCTGCCCGGCGTCGTTGACATCCTTGCCCTGAATGAGTGTCAGGTCTGATTGGCGGTGCATGTAGTCATTCACATCGTACTCGACGAACTCCTGGCCGTTGTGCTCCCACACCACGGCGTGCTCGTAGCCGCTTCGGCACCGGCTGTCCTTG
>WYBR01000059.1 GCA_011525805.1 Vicinamibacteraceae bacterium | reverse complement strand
GCTTTTCACCGTCGCAGTGGGCGCTCTTGCCTGCCTCGGCGCGGTGCGCGGTGTGCAAGCGCAGGTCGTCATCTCGATCGAAGGCGCCTGCCCCGGCACTCTGCATGTTCGCTGGGAAGGGGCGAGCCCGAATCAACGGGCGGCCCTGATGTTCTCGCAGAACCTCGGGCAGTACCGGTTGCCGGCCGGCTTCTGCGAGGGAACAGTGATCGGACTTGGTACTCAGGGCCTGCATGTGGTGAGGTTCTTTGTCACCGGTCCGGATGGTGAAGGCGAGTTGAGTGGTCGCGCGACGCCTCATGCCTGCGGCGGGTACCTTCAGATGATCGAGTACCCCAGTCTGCCCTGTCTACTGAGCAACGTCGTGCAGATTCCGTAGTGAAGGAGGGTCGCATGAGAGGGACATTGCTTGCCGCAGTGGTCGCCGCCGTGGCCTGCCTCAGCGCCGCGCGCGGCGCCGGCGCGCAAGTCGTCATCTCGCTCGAAGGCGCCTGTCCCGGCGCGATGCGACTCCGATGGGAGGGCGCGACTCCAGATCAGTGGGCCGGCCTCATCTACAGTGATGAACGCGGAAACTTCACACTGAATCAGCCCGGCGGCGGAACAGTGACGGGCCTGGGGACTCGCGGCCTGCGGCTGGTGTGGCTCTTCCGCACCGGCGCCGCCGGCCAAGGCGCCGCCACGGGCCGAGCCGCGTCGCCTTCGTGCGGCGGGTTCCTTCAAAGGGTCGTGCAGGACGGCAACCCCTGCACCACGAGCAACGTCGTGCAGATTCCACAATGAAGGAGGATCGCATGAGAGGACCATTGCTTGCCGCAGTGTCCGCCGTTGTGGCGTGCCTCAGCGTCCCATGCGGCACACGCGCCCAGGTCGTCATCACCATTGGCGGTCGATGTCCTGAGTATCTCGTCTTGCAGTGGCAAGGCGCCCGGCCGAACACTCGCGCGGGGTTGGTCATCGCCTCGGACACCTTGGGCTATCAGATGGGGCCGGGCGGCCGATGCGGTGGAACGTACCTCGACATCGGCCCGCACGGCCTGCGCCTCGCCACCATCATCCGGACCGGTCCGGAAGGTCGTGGCACTGTCTCCGGCCGAGTCTCGCCGTCCGTCTGCGGGATGTACCTTCAGATGGTGGTGGATGACCACAACCAGTACCCCTGTCCCACCAGCAACGTCGTTCAGATTCCGCAGTGAAGGAGGGTCGCATGAGAGGGACATTGCGTGCCGCAGTGTTCGCCGTTGTGGCCTGCCTTGCCGCCGCGCGCGGCGCGCACGCGCAGGTCGTTATCTCGCTTGATGGCGAGTGCCCCGGCCGGATGGCGGTTGAGTGGGAGAACGCCCCGCCCAACCGTCCCGGCGGGTTGCTGTTCGCTTTCACGACGGGCAACTACTACATCGGATGGGGCTGGTGCGAAGGAACCTACATCGGATTGGGCAGTTCGTTGCGGCTTGTCCGCACGATTCAGTCGGGGTCCAACGGGTCCGGCATGCTTACAGGCCGCGCTTCGGCTCGCGCCTGCGGAGGCTACATCCAGGTGATCGTCTGGGATGGCTCGCCCTGCGCTGTCAGCAACGTCGTGCAGATTCCGCAGTAGGCCGCGCCGGCGCGCGGTCTGGTTCCGACAGCGCTGCGCTGCATGAGGTCATTCCGGCGCGAGATGGGCGATGGCACGTCCACCCCTCTCACCGCCGCACGAACGGCCGCATCGCCGGGGCGAGCAGCCAGCGCCAGCGGAGCGCCCGCCACGGCCTCGGCCAGCCCATTGCGCGGTAGCGGTCGCGGTACGCCCGCCACACTTGCGCCTCGATCGCCTCGCCGCGCCGCGCCAGCATCCGGCTCGCGTGCGCCAGCAGCCAGTCGGCCTGCCGGTGCAGCGCCACGGCGGCGCCCTGGTCCTGGCCGTGCCACTCGATGAGGCGCAGGTGATCTTCGAGCCAGCGGTGCAGTTGGGCCGGGCCGGTCAGGTTGTCCCCCCCCCGGTGCAGCGTCACGCGCAGCAGGAGGCGCGAGGTGATGAAGACGGGCGCGAGGTTCGCGGCGCGGTACGCGAAGTCGCGGTCCTCGCCGATGCGCAGGCGCGGGTCGAACCGCACGCCTTCTTCGACGATGCGCCGGGCGACGATCATCCCCGACGTGCCGAAGAAGGGCTGCGGCCGGAAGATCCCGCCGCGGTGCTCGAGCACGCGGCCCGCCCAGTCGGCCGGGGGGATGGCGGCTCTCTCCTCGCCGCCGTCCACTTCGACGCGGCCGCCGACGATGAGGCCGGCGTGCGGATGTTCGGCGACGATCGCGGCGACGGCGTCGAGTGAGCCGCGCAGCCACTGGTCGTCCGCGTCGAGGAAGAGGAGGTGCGTCACCTCGCGCCCATTGAGGGCAAGGTCGATGCCGCGGTTGCGGGCGGCGCCCGGCCCGGCGTTGGGCTGCGATTCGACGAGGATGCGGGCGTCGGCGACCGAGCGGGCCGCGTCGGCGCTGCCGTCCGTCGAGCCGTCGTCGATGACGATGACGGCCGAGACGCGGGTCTCGGCCAGCGCACTGCGGATGGCGCAACCGACCGCGGCGGCGGCGTTGTACACCGGCATGACGACGCAGACGTTCATCAGCCTCCCGAGCGAAGCGATCGGCGGCGCTGACCGCGTCCGGACGCCGCGCCGCCCCAACTATAATGAGCATCATGCCCGCAACCGACCCGCTGGCGGACAATCTCTTTTTCATCGTGGGCACGGGGCGCAGCGGGACGACGCTGGTACAGACGATGCTGGCGTCGCATTCGCGCCTGGACATCCCGCCGGAGACGAAGTTTTTTCAGCGGCACGACCCGATCGAGCCGCGCTTCGGCGGCGACCCCCTGCCGGCGGACCGCTTCGAGGCGTGGCTCGAGGACTATTTCGCCTCGCCGGACTGGGCCGACCTGGGGCTGGAGCGCCGCGAGGTCGAGCCGCTCATGCGGGCGAGCGATCGCAGCGCCGCGTCGCTGTTTCTGGCGCTGATGCGCGCGTGGCGGTCGCGCAGCGGCAAGGCGCGTCTCGGCGAAAAGAGCCCGCTTCACTGCAAGTGCGTGCGGCGCATCGCGCAGGTCTTTCCGGCCGCGCGGTTCATTCACGTTTACCGCGATGCGCGCGACGTCGTCGCCTCGATGCGAACCATGGAGTGGACGACGGCTTCGGTGCGCGACCACGCGCGGAACTGGCGCAAGATCCTCGACGAGCACCGCAGGCTGTGCCATGAGATGCCGCCGCAGCGCTACACCGGCGTGCGCTTCGAGACGCTCATTGAGCGGCCGGAGGAGGAGTTGCGCCGCCTGTGCGACTTTCTCGGCGAGGCGTTCGAGCCGGCGATGCTGCGCTACCACGAGCGCGGGCCGAGCGGATTTCACGAGCGAGAGTCGGCGTGGAAGGGCCAGACGCGCCGTCCCCTCTCCAACGCCTCGATCGGACGCTACCGGTCGAACTTGACGCCGCGCCAGGTCGCGCTGGTCGAGCGCCTCGCCGGGCCGACGATGGTGAAACTCGGCTATCAGCCCGTCTCCGGATGGCGCACGCATCATCCGCTCTGGGTCGCGCTCGACGCGGCCGCGCACGCCGTGCGCAAGACCAGGCGCACTCTTCAGCGCACGTCATGACCGGCGGCGTTGCAGCGCGATGCGGCGCGCGCCGTGGTGAACGGACGCGATTGCCCGTTCATCGCGCTCCGCCGCATCACCAGTCGCTGCTCTTCTCATGCCCGAAGCGAACCAGCGCGTCGCCTGCGATCGCCTTGAATCGCTCCTTAAGCGCGGGGGTGAAGTGATTGACCCAGTCGCCGGCGATTCCCTTGCGGTTGAAGGAGGCGGCGTCAGGCGTGCCGGGTCTGCGGCCGGTGGTCCGCTCGAAGGAGTTTCGCTGCACGATGCGCTGCAACTGGGCGGCAGTCAGGTTGACTTCGTAGTGGTCGCAGACGCCGTGGAGGACGCCGAGCGTGTCGCGGAGCAACTCTTCGTAGCGGACGATGAGGCCCCACTTCGGGTCGTGGCCGCGCAGCCAGCCGTCGATCCATTCGATGCGCTCGCTGAGTCGTTCATCGATCCAGCGTGCGATGCCTTCCTCGGCCCCGAGGGTGCGATAGGGGGCGGCGGAGTCGTGGCGATAGACGCCGTGGAGGTAGAAGTAGGCGCTGACGGCCGCGTCGCGCAAGTCGCGGAAGAGGATGACGTAGGGGCGCTGAAGGCCGTTGAGCAGGGCGATGTGCTCGGACGTGGGCTTGCAGTGCAGTTTCGTGACGGTGTAGCCCAGCGGCGGATGGCGGAGCGAATCCGGGCGCAGGGTGTGGTCCGTCTCGGTGATGTAGGTGGGGATCCACTCGCGGTAGCCGGGGATGGACGCGAGCATGCGCGCCAGCCAGGTGCTGCCGGACTTGGGCATCGCGGTGATGAAGAGGTTGCGGTGGGGGTGATGATGCACCACGGCGCCGACGAGGCTCTGCAGGCGGCGCAGCGGCTTGCCGCGGTACCACGGCCGCCGCTCGGGCAACGGCGCGGCGGGCCCAGGGTCGCTCAATCCAATCGCTCCAGACATGCAGGCTCACGATAGCGCGCGGTGCGGCGAGCGGCCCCGCGCCGCCGACGAACCCCGTGGCCGAGGCGATCAATCGGGGGTGTACCCCAAGGCGCGACTGGAGAGAGGGACGGGTGTCCGGGGCTCGTGCCATGCATCGACCCGCCTCGGGCGAGAGTGCAGCGCGAAGGGCCAGGACGCTCGTGTCTCCTCCGTTCGTTCGTCGTTGCTCGCTCGCACACAGCACGCTGGCGCGATGCTGTGTGGCACCCTCTCTGGTGCGGCGAATCAATTGGGGGCGCCACACATCGGACCGCTTCCCCGGCCTGAGTTGGACCGAAGGCGGGCGATGTGTGCCGAGAGGCAAGGGCGAACGGCTGTGCTTGCCCGTTCGCCATGCTTTGCTCAGAGAGCCGCGAAGCACGGCGCCGCGGTGGAGGGCTTCGGCATCTCCAGCGCTTCGGTTGGTTCGATCTCGCTCTGCGCCTCTTGTGCCTCTTCGCGGCCGTGCCTCTCGTCCTCGCTGGCGCTTCGGCCTGGTCTGGCGGCTCGTGCGCGCCGAAACGCTTGATCGGGAATCGCGTCAGCGGTCCAGCGTCACGGCGCTGGGGTGGTGGCGGATGAGGGGCTCGCCTCCCGCCGGCCAGACGATGACGACCACGTCGATGCGCAGGCGCCGGGTGAGCCAGCGGCGGCGACGGGCGATCATCTGCACGAGACGGATGAGGCGCGCCCGCTTGGCGCGGTTGATGGCGAGTTCGCCGGCGTACTCATCGCCGGTGCGCGTCTTCACTTCGACGAAGACGATGGCGCCGTCGCGGGCTTCGCAGATGAGGTCGATCTCCCCGCCGCGCAGCCGCACGTTGCGGTCGATGCAGTGCAGGCCGATGGAGGCAAGGTGGGAGACGGCGAGGTCTTCGCCGCGCTGACCGAGTTGGTGGCGCTCGTCTCGGCG
Organism: Vicinamibacteraceae bacterium; assembly: GCA_011525805.1. GTDB lineage: Bacteria > Planctomycetota > Phycisphaerae > Phycisphaerales > UBA5793 > UBA5793. The sequence continues at coordinate 64,109 of WYBR01000059.1, read as the reverse complement.
CTCGGCGCCGCGCCATGCCGACCACCGGCGCCGGCACCAGGCGAAGAGCGCGCTCACCGCCGTTACTCCGGCCTGGCCCAGCGCTGAATCGCGATGTCGAGGAGGAGATAAGTCATGTTGTTGAAGTCGTCCATGTTGCCGCGCGCGAAGAGGTCGGCGAGGTATTTCTTCTGCTCGGCGGCGAAGCGCTCGTTTGCCAGGCGCTCCTGGATTTCATGCTGGAGGTCGTAGAGAGAGCGGCCCGTGCCGTCCTCGAAGTTCTCCACGTAGACCCAGATGGCAAGGTCACCATTCACGACGGGCCCGCCGAACTCCCCTTCCCTGAGCGTCCGGGCGAGGGCGTCCACCTCGGGCCAGCGCGTGATGGCCGTGCTCTCGAGCCCCTGCGTCAGCGGCATGGGGTCGAGCAGGCCGCCGCGGCTGGCGAGGATGGCGCTGTGCTCCTCGGCCAGCGCGCTGAAGAGGTAACCCTCGGCGAGGGAGCGCTCGATCTCGGCCCGCTTCGCCACGTCCGACGCCTTGACGGCGAGGATGCGCACCTGGATCGAGGCGGGCGGATTGAACTCGGCGTAGTGGTCGCGGTAGTAGCGCTCCACGTCGCGCCACGAGACGACGACGCGCTTGCGGATCTCCGCCTGAATCTTGTACTTGACGAGTTGCTTGCGCCGTTCGAGTTCGATGACCTCATCGACCCCCAGCCCCTGCTCCTCGCGCAGCACCTGCTCTTGCGCGACCCGGCCGCGCGTCCGCGTTACGTCCGCCTCCAGTTGCTGGAGGAAGTAGCGCAGGCCGACGCGCTCGTTTTCGGTGAGCGAAGCCTCCGCCTCGGAGTAGACGAGTTCGCGGGTGATGAGTTCGGCGAGTTGCTCCTGGATGAAGGTGTAGGCCTTGGCGGTGAACTCGAGGCGCGTCATGTCGCGCCCCCAGATGCGCAACTGGTTTTCGACGGGGGCGAAGAACTCGGCGACGTAGATCGGCCGGCCGTTCACTTGCCCGACGAGACCGGCGTGGCTGACGAAGGCGGGCGGCACAGTGCCGGCTTCGGCGGCCGATGGCGTCTGCGCCGTCGGCGGCGCCTCGACCGGAGCCGCAGCGGCGCTGCTCCCCTGCGGCGCTCCCGGAACCGCCGACGCGGCCGCCTGCGCCTGGGCCCCTACCGCCGCCGAGCCGACGACCGCCAAGGGCGGCGCGGCCGGCTCGCCCCGGAAGTCCGCCACGCTCAGCGTCCGGCTGGCGTGCGGCCGCTCGGGTCGCGCCGCCAGGCTGTCGGGTTTGCCGGCGCAGCCCACCAGCGCGAGCGCGCTTGCCAGCGTCAGCGTGAGCGCGCCTGCCGGCGTCCATCCACCACGATTCTCTGACTCGAGCATGGCCAGTCTCCCGGGAATCCGGAGGTCTGATCTTACGCGCCGCGATCGGCGCCCGCGACCGGCAATCAGGAGGGCGCCCCTGCCGTCTCCATCCGCGCCCGCGGAAAGGTCGCCCGGTCGGCCGGGTCGTCGGGCCTCGGCGGGGCGGGCCATGAGCCACGGTCGGCGTTCTTCCATACATCGACGCGCGGGAAGGCGCGGCTTGCACAATGGGCCGCGAGGCGCCCCCACCGACTCCAGGCGGCTCCGCCGGAGCGGAGTGCCTATGAATACGTTACCGCACATCCCATCGATTTGCTGCACCAATCGCGACCCGCGGAGCCCGTGCGCGAGTGATACTGCTTTCCGAACTGTCTAAGTCGTTTGACGGAGGCGCCACGTGCGCGGTGCGCGACGTGAGCCTCGATGTCGGCGGCGGAGAGACGCTCGTGCTCCTCGGCGCCTCGGGCTGCGGCAAGACGACGACCCTCAAGATGATCAACCGCCTCATCGAGCCGAGCGCCGGCCGCATCGAGGTGGACGGCGTGGAGGTGCGCGAGCGCGATGTGCTCGACCTGCGGCGCTCGATCGGGTACGTCTTTCAGGACATCGGGCTTTTTCCGCACCTGACGGCCCGCGAGAACGTCGAGATCGTGCCTCGCCTGCTCGGCTGGCCCGTTGAGAAGCGCCGGGAGCGATCGGCGGAACTGCTGCAACTCGTCGGGTTGGACGCGGAGGAACACGGCGGGCGGCTGCCCCTTCACCTCTCCGGCGGGCAGCAGCAGCGCATCGGCATCGCCCGCGCGCTGGCGGCCGACCCGGGGCATCTGCTCATGGATGAGCCGTTCGGCGCGCTCGACGCCGTGACGCGCGACCAGTTGCAGCGGCAACTCATCGACCTCCGGGCCGCGCTGCGCAAGACCATCGTCTTCGTCACGCACGACCTCTTCGAGGCGATTCGCCTCGCGGACCGCATCGGCGTGATGAACGGCGGGCGGCTGGAGCAGATCGGCACGGCGTCGGACCTCATGGAGCGCCCCGCGACGCCCTTCGTCGCCGAACTCTTCGATCACGCCAGACGGCAGGCGGCGCTCATCGGGGAGGTGCGCTGATGTGCCGGTGGATCCTCGCGCTCGTCGTCCTGCTCGGCGGTTCGCCCGCGCCGGCCCGGCAGGTCGAGACCATCCGCATCGGCGCCAAGAACTTCACCGAGCAGGAAATCCTCGGGGAACTCGTCGCGCAACTCATCGAGCGCGGCTCGGAATGGCGCGTGGTGCGGCGCTTCGGCCTCGGCGGCACCGACCTCTGCCAGGCCGCGCTGCTCGCCGGCGAGATCGACCTTTACGTCGAGTACACCGGCACCGGCCTGCTCAACATCCTCAAGCGCGACGTCATCGCCAACCCCGACCTCGCCTACCGAACCGTCGCGCGCAACTACCGACTGCGCTTCGATCTCGAATGGCTGCCGCCCATCGGCTTCAACAACACCTACGCGATCGCCGTGCGCGCCGAGGACGCGGCGCAGCGCGGCTGGCGGCGCCTCTCCGACCTCGCCGCCGACGCCGCCGGGCTGCACGGTGGGTTCACCTCCGAGTTCATGGAGCGGCCCGACGGCCTGCCGGGGCTGCGCGTGGCGTATGGCCTCGCGATCGGCCGCACCACCGACCTCGACCCCGGCCTCATGTACGAGGCGCTCAACCGCGGGCAGGTCGATCTGATCTGCGCGTTCGCCACGGACGGGCGCCTCGCCGAGTACAACCTCGCGGTCCTCGAGGATGATCGCGGCTTTTTTCCTCCTTATGACGCGGCGCCGGTGGTGCGGAGCGCGGTGCTCGCGCGTCTGCCCCGGCTGCGCGAGGTGCTGGCAACGCTCGCGGGGACGATCGACGACGAGTCGATGCGGCGGATGAACCACGCGGTGGACGTGCTCAAGCGGTCTCCGGCGGAGGTGGCGCGCGAGTGGATCGAAGACCGCCTCGGCGAGCGGCCCGCGCGCGAGGAGGCCCAGGAGCGGGACGCCGGCGACGCGCGCGGCGTCTTCGCCCTGGCAATCGAGCGGCGCGGCGAGGTGGCGCGCAAGGTCGGCGAGCATCTCGTCTTGACGGCGCTGGGCGCGTCGATGGCCGTCCTCATCGGCGTGCCGCTGGGCATTCTCATCCATCGCCGGGACGCGGCCCGCGGCGCGGTCCTCGCCTTCACGGAGATCGTGCAAACAATCCCGAGCCTGGCGATGCTGGCGTTTCTCTTTGCGCTCTACGGCCTGCTGGGGACGGCGCCGGCGGTGACGGCGCTGGTCCTCTACGCCCTGCTGCCCGTTGTGCTCAACACCTTCACGGGTCTGCGCGAAGTGCCGCGGCAGGTGATCGAGGCGGCCGACGGGCTGGGATTCTCCTCGCGACAGCGCCTGTGGATGGTGGAACTGCCCCTCGCGGCACCGGTGATCATTGCCGGCATCCGCGCCGCAACGGTGCTGACGGTCGGGATCGCCACGCTCTCGACCTACATCGGCGCGGGCGGGCTGGGCGACTTCATCGCGCGCGGCCTGGCGCGCAACGACTCGCGGCTGACCCTCCTCGGCGCCGTCCCAGCGGCCTGCATGGCCGTGCTCCTCAGCCTGCTCATCCGCTTCATCGAGCGCCGGGTGCGGCGGGGATGAGGGCGCGGCGCATCCGCCTATACTGCCCCTTACGGACCGACTTTCAACCGCAGGACGCAGCAAGGAGCGGGCGGACATGGCAGACCAGGGCGAGCAGCCGAAGATTCAGATTGACAGCGACTGGAAGAGCCAGGCCCAGGCGGAGAAAGAGCGCCTCGCGGCCATCGAGCAGGAGAAGGCGCAAACCAAGGCCGGCGGCGGCCCAGGCGCCGCGGGCGCCCACGGCCAACTCCCCCCCGCCAACTGGGACACCCTCATGGGCATGATGGCCACGCAGGCGCTCCTCTACATGGGCGGATACGTCGATCCGCAGACCAACCGCCCCATGGTCGATCTCGAAGCCGCCCGGCACCAGATCGACCTCCTCGGCGTCCTCGAAACCAAGACCAAGGGCAATCTCACGGAGGATGAGGCCAAGCAACTCGCAGCCGTGCTCTACGAACTGCGGATGCAGTACGTCCGCGTTGCCCAGGCGATCTCGGGCGGCGGGGGCGGCCCCGGGCGCGGCCCGCGCGGCGGGGGAGTCCGGCCGTAGTCGCGGCGCGGCTTCAGGTAATTCCCCCTGCCAGAGAAACCTCCGCCCGGCCGTATAATGCCGCGCTCCGGCCGGGGGCGGCCGCCGGGGCCGACCTCACCCCGCTCCTCCGCTGGAAAGGCGCTCTGCCGTGTCTGAACCATCCGCCGGATTCATGGATCGGCACTACTTCCTGCTCCGCCGCCTGCACTCGCTCAGCGGCATCGTCCCCATCGGCGCGTTTCTGCTCTTCCACCTCACGACCAACTCCTCGATCATGTGGGGCCGCGTGCTGGGAAAGAGCCAGCACGGTGACGCGGGCGTCGAGACCTTTCAGCACGAGGTGAACTTCATTCACAACCTCGCCGCCCTCCCGCTCATGGAGTGGCTCGTGCTCTTCGTGCCCATCGCCTTCCACGCCCTGCTGGGCATCTACTACGCCACGACCGGCAAGGGCAACGTCAAGGCCTACAACTACCAGGACAACTGGCGCTACTCGCTCCAGCGCCTCAGCGGCTACGTCGGCGTCCTCTTCATCTTCCTGCACATCACCTCGCTTCGTTTCGGCTGGACCTACGGCGGGCTGATGCCGGCCTTCGAGGGCGAGCACGCCGCGTCGAGCACCGCCGCGCACTTTCAGCAGGGCGGCCTTGGCCTGCTCATGGCCCTCTTCTACCTCGTCTGCGTCAGCGCGCTCGTCTTCCACTTCGCCAACGGCCTGTGGACCGCGGCGATCACATGGGGGCTGACCATCAGCGTCGAGGCGCAGAAGCGCTGGGGCTACGTCTGCGCCGCGCTCGGGCTCGCGCTCGCCGGCGCCGGCGTCGCGGCCGTCGTCGGCTTCTCGGCGCTCGACATCGACGAGGCCCGCGCCATCGAGACCGCCATGCAGGCCGGCCACGGCGGACCCATCGAGGTCGAATCCGCAACTATTCCTCCGGCCGAACCCGGGCACTGATCCGACCCGCGCGACCGGCTCACGCAAGGACTGACCAGGCATGACTTCCAGCAAACGCGTCATTGTGGTAGGCGGCGGACTCGCCGGGCTTGCGGCCGCGATCAAACTCGCCGAGGAAGACATCGCCGTCGATCTCATCTCCATGGTCCCCGTCAAGCGATCCCACTCCGTCTGCGCCCAGGGCGGGATCAACGCCTGCAACGAAGTTGCGCGGCAGCAGGGATTCAGCGAGTGGATCCACATGGAGGAGACGCTCTACGGCGGGGACTTCCTCGCCCATCAACCCCCCGTCTATGAGATGACCCACTGGGCGCCGCGCATCATCGACCTCTTCGACCGCATGGGCGTGCCCTTCAACCGCACGCCGGAAGGCAACCGCGACCTGCGGCTCTTCGGCGGCTCACTCTTCAAGCGCACCTTCTTTGCCGGCGCGACGACGGGCCAGCAACTGCTCTACGCCCTCGACGAACAGACCCGCCGCGCCGAGGCCGAGGGCAAAGTCACCAAGTATGAGTTCTGGGAGTTCCTCTGGCCGATCCTCGACGACAGCGGCGTGTGCGTCGGCTGCGTCGCCCAGGACATGCGCACGATGCAGATCCGCGCCTTCCGCGGCGATGCCGTCGTGATGTGTACCGGCGGCAACGGGCTGATCTTCGGCCAGTCCACCAACTCGATCGTCTGCACCGGCGGCGCGGCGAGCCGCTGCTACCAGGCCGGCGCGTGGTACGCCAACGGCGAGTTCATCCAGGTCCACCCCACCGCCATCCCCGGCGCTGACAAGTGCCGCCTCATGTCCGAGTCCGCCCGCGGCGAGGGCGGCCGCGTCTGGGTGCCGCGAAAGGCCGGCGATAGCCGCGACCCGCGCCAGATCCCCGAGAGCGAACGCTGGTACTTCCTCGAGGAGAAGTATCCGAAGTACGGCAACCTCGTGCCGCGCGACATCGCCACGCGCGAGATCTTCGACGTGTGCGTGAACCTGGGCCTGGGCGTGGGCGGGGGCAACATGGTCTACCTCGACCTCACCCACAAGCCGCGCGAATACCTCGAAACCAAACTCGGCGGCATCCTCGACATCTACCGCAAGTTCGCCGGCGACGATCCGTGCGAACTGCCCATGAAGATCTTCCCCGCCGTCCACTACACCATGGGCGGGATGTGGGCGACCTACACCGCCAAGGCCGACGGCAAGGGCATGGTCTACGGCGCGCCCAACACCATGATGACCAACATCGAGGGCCTCTACGCGCTGGGCGAGGTCAACTACCAGTACCACGGCGCGACGCGCCTCGGCGCCAACGCCCTGCTCTCATGCACCTTCGACGGCCTCTTTGCCGGCAAGGGCATCGCCGAACGCGTGCGCAGCCTGCCCGTCGCCGCGGCCGATCGGCCCGCGGGCCTCTTCGACGACGCCGTCGAGTCAGAAACGCGCAAGATGCAGAACCTCATCGACGCAAGCGGCCCCGAGAATCCTTACGTCATTGCGCACGAGATGGGGGCGGAGATGACCGCCGCCTCGACCGTCGTGAAGACCGAGGCCCGCATGACGCAGGCCATGGCGGTGCTGCACGAACTCCAGGACCGCTACTCGCGCATCAGCCTCGCCGACCACGGCCTGTGGACGAACCAGAACCTCAGTTTCGCGCGAGCGGTGGGCGACATGCTCAAACTCGCCGAGGTGATTCTCCTCGGCGGCCTGATGCGCAAGGAAAGTCGCGGCGCGCACTACCGCACCGACTATCCCGAGCGCGACGATGAGCGGTTCCTCAAGACGACCGTGGCGCAGTGGGAACCCGGCAGCGGCCGCCCGAGCATCCGCTACGAGGACATCACCATGGGCCTCGCCAAACCCAAGGCGCGGACCTACGGCAAGGTCGAGAAGGACGCGGCGGAGAAAAAGCCGGCCGCGGAGAAGGTCGCGGCGGCAAGCGCGTGAGTAAGGCGATCAGGAGGGATGGGTGTAGACGACGCGTGTGCGTTCGGCAACTTTTTTCCAGATCGACTTGCCCTTGAACGGCTCAGCATCGGCGGGTTTGAGGATGCAGTGACCGGGATCCTCTTCAGTGGGATCTGTAACCACCGTGATTCCGAGTGCTGCGAGTTGCCCGATGGAGATGGCCACAACGTGCCAGCCGCGTGTATCTCGCCGCATGGACTCAATCTCGATAAGGCGCTGCGGTGATGTGACTCGAAGGAGGCTCCACGAAGGGTACGGGTCATCGTCGGTGGCTCTGAGCGCGCCTGATTGGGCCGTCCACCCGATGCCGGGCCGCTCGACGATCCCGTCCGGAAGAACTCGGCGAATCAGCGTCTCTGATTCCACCAGAGGAGAGGCGTTGGCAAGATCGGCGTCGTCTTCACCCGCGCCCATCAGCGCCTCGGAAGTTGCGTGAGCAGGACAAGTAGATCGTCGAGGTTCCGCGTGTATTGTTCATCGTCGCACGCCGGATCGAGCCGATCCAGATAGGCGTAGTGGAACTGGTCGGATGGATCGACGGTCAGGTCGAGGCTCCACTCGCCGGTGTCCCACTCGAACACAACTTCACCGTCCGGCGTGCCGCCCACCACGGGCCGTGCGACGCCTTCGATCATGGCCAACTCGCGCGCGATGCGCGTTGCGTTCGCGACCGCGGCCGGATCAATCGCCTTTGCCCCGTAACTGTCCCAGTTCTCACTGCGGTCAGCAAGGCGGAGGATGGCCTGGTTGACAGAGGCGAACCAAGGCGCCGGCGCCGTGCGCACCGCAAAGACCGGCGTTCGATGCTTCTCCAGCACGACAGTGTCGCCGAGTGCGCTCGCTGCAAGTTCCTCCACGCGTTCCTCCACGCGCCAGGTGCTGAAGGCCGCGCCGGTTGGTGCATACTCGAGCATGTCGGGATTCATTCAATCCGCTCCCATCTCTGCTGCTGAATCTCGGGCCGCGTGATGGCCGCGAAGCCGCCCACGACCCAGTCATGCGCCTTCTGGAGGCCCTCGGCCAATGGAACCGCACCGGTGGGAGGGACGATCACCCGCGCCGTCATCTTGAGCAGCACAAACTCCGTGCGGTCGCGCTTCTGCGCCAGATTCGCCTCGACGTACAGCCGTCCTTTCTCGCCCTCCATCGGATAGACGCGGTTGAAGACCGCCCGCTCCGGCAGGCAAGGCATCTCGACCACCTCCGTGAAGTCGACGCCGACGAACGCCTTCTGGAAGAGTTCGATGCTCGTCTCTCCCTCCACTGGGAGGATGTGGTTGACGTAGGTAACCTCCGCCAGGTTCGGTCTGGGCGGCTCCCAGCCCTGCCCCTTGCAGAAGGCCTCAAAGCCCGCGAACTCATCGAAGAACTTCCGCGAGTTGGCCCGGTACGACGGATACGGCTTGCCCTCCTCACCGCGCCAGTTGAAATGGAAGCGGTCCGGCTGGACCTGGATGAGTTCCGATTCGCTCTCGGCCGTGAACCACATGCGCTGCGGCCCCCGATCGCTGAGGCGCAGATTCAGTCCCGCCGGCAGCGGTCGGTACGGAAAAGTCTCCACGGCCCACGCGATGCGCGGCTGATTCTGCGGCGGCTTCGGGTAGCGCTCGCGGATCGTCTCCCAGTACAGCCCGAAGTGAACGTTGCCGAACTCAGCGATCTCCGGGAACTGCACCCCGAGGACGGTCTCGACGACAGGCGGCTTCTTGTACTTGGGGCTCTTCATCGCGTGGACGCCGGGCTGGGGCGCGCCCGCCCGCCGATCTCCGGGCGGCACTTCACCATTGTACGTCAGAGTATCGGCGGAATGCCCGCCGAGCCGCAACGATCATGCCCAGAGCAGATGGGCCTCGCCAAACCCAAGGCGCGGACCTACGGCAAAGTCGAGAAGGTCGCGGCGGAGAAGAAGCCGGCCAAGGAGAAGGTCGCGGCGAGTGTGTGAGGGGGCGGGTCCAGCCGTCGGTCAGGTCGAGACCTGACGCTCGCGTGTGCGGCGCTGCGGCGCACGTCGTCCCGTCGCATGAATCCCGATTCACGCCTTCCGCACGATCGGCGGCGCTTGCACGCCGTGTCAGGTCGCGACCTGACCTACCTGGCGTTTACCGATACCGGTTGCGCTCGTAATCGTTCACGTTGCCTCGCAAGTAGGTCCGATCGTCCCAGTTATCGAGGTTCTGCATGTCTTCCTCGGGCAGCCTTGCGGCGTGTCCGTCAAGGAAGAGTGCGTTGCTGCCGCCGACGTGTCGGCGCGGCTCCAGTCGCAATCCATTCTGCTGTCCTTCGATCGGCCGCTGGACATGAACAGCCGCCCAGATGTCGTACCAGATCACGACGTTGTTCTCGTGCGTGTTTTGCCCCTGCGCGTACCACGCGTTCACGAGAATATTCTGTGAGTCGTCGGTGAAGTCCGCCATGTAGATCGTCTGGCTGGGAAAGTAGATCAGATTCGGCTTGTGCTCCTCCCGACGGTCGCCGTACACCTGCCCGGGCCGACTGAAATTGAACGCATTGATGACGAAGTGAAGCCAGTGTGCCTTGTTCGGATGGTCCGGGCACCGGTACATCGGTACCGACTCGAACCGGTCATCCTTGATCTTCGAGAAGTATGGCCGGAAGGCAAGTGCCCAGGCGATGTCTCGGCCCGGAATACTCGCCGCCTCGCGCGGCACGAGATTGTTGTCGTTGATGTACGCCGTCGCGGCAAAGCCGATCTGGCGCAGGTTGGAAAGACAGCCGGTCGCCCGGCCGAACTCCCGCGCCTGCTGCAGCGCCGGCAGCAGCAGGCCAATCAGCAGCGCGATGATCGAGATCACCACGAGAAGTTCGATGAGGGTGAAGCCCTTGCGGGCGGCGGGGCGATGGGGCCTCATGGGCGCGTCCTCCAGCGTCTGGTTCCGGTCAGCCGGACTTCCGGTCTAGAGAATGTACCCTACCTGACGCCTCCCTGCAAGCGCTTCCTTGCCGCAAAACACACTTCGGCCACACTTTTTTCGACCTCATCGTTCACCAGGAACAGGTCATAGGCCCCGCTCCCCTCCGCCGTGGCGATCTCCCGCTTGGCTTCGGCGAAGCGCCGGGCGATCTCCTCCTCCCCTTCCCGACCCCGCTTTCTGAGCCTCTCAAGCAGGGTCGCGTCATCCGGCGGCAAGATGAACACCAGCAGCGCCTCGGGCAGGTTGGCCCGCACCTGGAGCGCCCCCTGCACGTCGATCTCCAACAGGACCACCCTTCCCTGAGCAAGGGCCTCTTCGACGGGCCGACGCGGCGTCCCGTATGAAAACTTGCCGAAAACCCGGGCGTACTCGAGCAGGTCGCCGGCCGCGATCATCCGCTGAAACTCCTCGTCGCTGACAAAGTGGTAGTCCACCCCCGGCGTGTCGGCCGCGGTTGGGGGGCGCGTGGTGGCCGAGACGCTGAAGACGGCCCCGAGCCGATCGACCACTTGGCGCGTGATCGTCGTCTTGCCGACCCCCGAAGGGCCCGAGATGACCAGCAGCAGGCCGGCCGACGGCGGGCGCCGAGGCGCCGGGTTGGGTTCGTGATCAGGCACAGGCTGTAGGGTAGTCGGGTAGAATGGTTCGCGCGAGGTTGTTGCGGCCGGGGGATGAAACCCCGCCCGCGCTCCGCCCAACAAGGGGCGGGAGACCAGCCGCATGGGCACCGTGGCCATGAACTTCAACGACGCGAATGCCGCGCAGGCCAACGTCCCCGGCGGTCGGGAGCGCCTCTACGAACTCAACGCGACGGATGACGAGCGCCTGTGGGCGACCTTCATCCACCTTGCGGGGCTGGGAGGGTTCATCCTTCCCACGGCCTCGATCTTTGCGCCTCTGATCCTCTGGCTGATGAAGCGCAAGACGTCGCCCTTCATCGACGATCATGGCCGCGAGGCGGTCAACTTCCAGATATCAGTATTCCTGTATGCGATCGTCTCGGCCGTGCTGATGACCGTGTGTGTGGGATTCGTGCTCGTGCCGCTGGTGCTGCTGCTGCAGATCATTGCATCGATCGTGATGGCCATCCGCGCCAACGGCGGCGAATACGTGCGCTACCCCGTCACCATCAGGTTCCTTTCGTAACCCCCCCCGCCCCCGCGAGCCCGCAGCGCCAGCAAGGGCGCGGAGCGAAGCGATGCGCTTTGTGATGCTCCCGCCTGCCCGACGCGCCAGCGCGGCCGTTTGGGCGGCGGCCCTCTTCGCTTCGCTCCTCGCGTCCTCGCTGGCACTTCGGCCTGATTGGACTCAATCTGGCGCGTCCTCGCGCGTGATTTCGCTGGCGCGCGTCGGGCGTCTGCGCCGGTGCATCCATCGCACGGCGAGGCAGTCGAGCAGGCCCGGCAGCGCGCGGTTGAAGACGCCGTACTTCGCCGCGCCCGCGGTGCGCGGCCGATGCGAGACGGGCGTTTCGATGACGGTGTAGCCCAGTTGCCGCGCCGTGAGCGGGATGAAGCGGTGCATGCCGTGGAACTCGAGCGGGATGGCCAGCGCGACTTCGCGGCGCATGACGCGCAGCGAGCAGCCGGTGTCTCGGATGGTGTCGGCGAGGAGGAGGCGGCGGAAGGACCGACCGACCCAACTCGCCGCCCGCCGACCCGCGGTGTCGCGCCGGTTCAGTGAGCGATCGCCCTGCACGAGGTCGGCCCCGGTCTGCCGCATGATTTCGAGGATGCGCGGGAGGTCGGCGGGATCGTTCTGGAGATCGGCGTCGAGCAGCGCGACGATCTCGCCGCGCGCGTGGCGCAGCCCGGCGTGGAACGCGGCCGACTGCCCGTGCCCGCGCCCCGGCGGCGTGTCCATCATCCGCACCACGCGCAGCCATTGCCGCACCGTCATGAGCGATGTCAGCCGTTCGAGGGTACGGTCGGTCGAGCCGTCATCGACGATGATCGCCTCGAATCGCCCCGCGAGTTCGACGAAGCCGGCGAGCGCGGCGTGAATCTCCTCGACGAGCGGGCCGACGTTCTCCTCCTCGTTGTGCGCCGGCGCGATGATGGAGAGTTCAATCTGACACTCGTGCGGCTCGGCCATGCTGGGCAGGAGCATAGCGTGCGCCCGGGCGACCGTCCCCGCGCGACGCGGCGCCTCGCGCCGGCCCCCCCCACCTGCGAGCCCGACGGGCCAGCAAGGACGCAGAGCGAAGCGATGCGCCTTGTGATGCTCCCGTCCGCGCGACGCGCCAGCGCGAATGATCGCATGGCCGCGCCCTCGTCGCTTCGCTCCTCGCGTCTTCGCTGGCTCTTCGGCCCGGTTTCGCATGGCGCCGCGGCATCGCCTCCCACCGCCAGCCCCAGGCGCCAGCGCGCCGGAGACGGTGCGGCGGCCTCCGCCGCCCGCGGAGCGATGTACCAAAATATTATAAGTATATGGTGTGTTCGTGTGCCCGCGATGCGGCGCCTCACGCGGAACGGCGGGACTGGCCTTGCCGCGCCGCGGGGACGCGGATCGCGAACGTCGTCCCCTCTCCCACCTGGCTGTCGATCTGGATCGATCCGCCCGCCTCCTCAATGAGGCGCTTGCAGATCGCCAGGCCCAGGCCGTGGCCGCGCCGCGCGCCGGGCCGGGCTACGGCCTCCGGCGGCGCCGATCCCCCTGCGTCTCTCGTTCGCGAGGCCAGCGGCCGGAAGGCCTGCTCGATCATCTCGCGCGTCATGCCGCAGCCCGTGTCGGAGACGGTGAGGCGGACAAAGCCGCCAGGCTCGACCGCTCCGGTCACACGCAACTCTCCGCCGCTGCCGCGCATCGCTTCGATCGCGTTCAGGAACAGGTTGAGCAGCACCTGCTGCAGGCAGATGGGGCGAATGCCGGCGCGAACCCCGTCGGGGATCCGCCGAACCACCGAGATCCCAGTCTTCTGCGGATCTTTCGCCATGCACTCGAGAGTCAGATCGATCACGCGATTGACATCGGCTTCGGCCATCTGGTCATCATCGCGGAGGAATCCGAGGATCGCGGAGGCGATGCGGGAGAGTTGCTGGGCGCCATCGACGGTGCGATTGAGGGCCTTGGCGACGAGTTCCCGGTCATCCGGTGAAGCGATGGCGAGTTGGGAGTAACTCATCACCGGCGTGAGGAGGTTGTTGAACTCGTGTGCGATCATGCCGGCGAGGATGCCGAGCGTGGCGAGGCGGCTGGTGCGGTCGAGGTCCGCCTCGAGGCGGCTGATCTGGCCCTCCATCTCCCGGATGCGGCCAAGGAGGACATCACGGTCATTGGAGAGTTTGGCGTCGTATGACATTGTGCTGGCCGCCGGGTTGAGATCGCACCGCACGATCTCCCCTTCCCATCGGCGTTCGCAGAACGTGCCTTGAACCCGAGGCCGCGCGCACCGGCCGCAGGAGTTCCACGTGGAACGCGCGTGCCGGCTCGCGTCGCAGCCGATCCGGGTCGCCTCATCTCGCGGGAATCTGCAGGCGTTCCACGTGGAACATCTTGCCTCGGGGCCATCCGGCCCCTAGCGTCCCGACGAGCCGCTTCCGCGGGATCCTCCCTTAGCGTTCTCCGCAGTGGCGACAGTCAGCGGCAAACACCTCGAGAAAACAAGTGTGAAAGGACCAGGGATGGTCGAAGCGAACACGAGCGTCAAGCAGCGCCGCCGCCTTGGACGCGGCCTGGCCAGCCTCATGAGCCAGCCCGTGAGCATCGCGGCGCAGGCGAGCGGATCACCGGCTCCTGCCTCGCGCGAGCAGGGCCCGATGCGCGAACCGGCCGTGGAAACGACTGGATCAAAGCCGCGTCCTGGTGGAGGCGAGCAGGGGGGGCGTATCCGCTCCATCCCCGTCGATCTGATCCAGCCGAACCGCTTTCAGCCGCGAAAGGCGATCGACGCCACACGCCTCGAAACGCTCGCGGCCTCCATCCGCCAGTCCGGGGTGATGCAGCCGATCCTCGTGCGGGCCAATAAATCCAACTCCGGTTTTGAAATCATTGCAGGCGAGAGGCGGTGGAGATCGGCGCAACTGGCTGGCCTGAAAGAACTTCCGGCGATCGAATGCGACCTCGACGACGCCGGGGCGGCCGAATGGGCGCTCGTCGAGAACCTCCAGCGCGAAGACCTCGACCCGATCGAGCGCGCGGAAGCGTTTCAGATGCTCATGTCTGAATTCGGACTGACGCACTCGCAGATTGCCGAGCGCGTGGGGATGGATCGTTCGAGCGTGGCGAACACGATTCGCCTGAACGCGCTGGATGCAGAGACGAAAGGGGAGGTGCGCGCCGGCCGCCTCAGCCAGGGTCACGCCAAGGCGCTGCTGGCGCTGCCCGACGCGGCGCTGCGGCGAACGATGGCACGGTCCGTCGTCCGGCACGGGTGGTCGGTCCGGCGCCTCGAGCGCGAAGTGGAGTCGCTGATCTCGTCGGATCAGACTCACTCGGCGGCGCCTCGCACTGGCCGTACGACACCCGAACATATTACAGCGCTCGAAGAGCGCCTCTCGCGCGCGCTGCGCCTGCCGGCGCGGATTCGGCAGGGGGCCTCGCGCACGTCCGGCCAGGTGATTCTCACCTTCGCGAACCTCGATGAATTCGAGGCGTTCATTCGACACGCCGAGCGCTAGCCGCGCATCGCGCCGCCGCGCGAAACGATCGCCGCCGATCGCAAGACGAGAGAGCGCCGCGGCGCTCGACCTGGCCTCCGGCGCGTCATGTTGGACATGGAGCGCGCAGGTACCTAACATGCGCCCGAACCGCGACGGGGGGGGTGTATCGATTCGCCGTTCTTCATTTCATTGCCGGACGCTGATGTGTGGTCGCGTCGCCAGCGGCAGTGATCTTCCCTTTCTCAATCGACAAGGTTGCATATGGCCAAGCCAAAACTGAGCAGGATTTCCACCGTGGACCTTCGCCGGGAACTCGAGCGCCGCCACAGCCGCGTCGGCGCGATTCAGTCGCGCCGGGCGCAACTGGCGGCGGAACTCGCGAGCCTCGACGCCGAATTGAACGCGTTCGGAGAGCCGGTGGTGGTGAAGCGCGGCCCGGGGCGCCCGCCGGGATCGAAGAATAAGAAGAAGCGCGGCAAGACCGGCCGCAGGGGACGCCGCTCGAACCGCGGCGCCGCCGCGACCCGCGCCCAGAACACCATGACGCTCACCGAGGCCCTTCAGGGCGTCCTGCGCGGCAAGACGATGGGCGTGACGGAAGTCTCCAAGGCAGTGCAGAAGGCCGGCTACAAGACCAACGCCGCGAACTTCCGCACCATCGTCAACCAGACGCTCATCAAGAACTCGAAGATGTTCCGAAAGGTCGATCGCGGGCTGTACACCGCGGCCTGAGCGACGCCGGATCGCCGACTCACCTCGCGGCGCTGCGCGTGCGCCTCACGCGCAGTCGCCGCGTTTTGCTGCGCCGGCCGAGGCGCTCGACTCGCCCGCGCTCTCCTCCGCTTCGCCGGTGAGGCGCCGGAAGGCCCGCGACTGCGACTCGATCAGCGCCGCTTCGGGAACGTCCTTCGCGGACTTCACCCCGAGCGACTCAAACCGCTTCGCCTGCACCAGCGCCTGGCTCTCGAGCGAGCCGACGAAGGCGTTGTAAGAGCGCACGGCCTTGTCAAGCCCGTCGCCGGCGCGCAAGGCGTGTTCAGCCAGCGTACACAGGCGGTTGTGCATCTCGCGTCCGAGGTTCATGATCGCGCGCGCGTTGTCGGCGAGGGCCTCCTGCCGCCAGCCGTAGGCCACGCTCTTAAGCAGGGCCATGAGCGTCATGGGCGAGGCGATGAGGACGTTTCGAATGATCGCGTCTTCAAGCAGGTTGGGATCAATTTTCGCCGCTTCGGCCAGGTGCGCCTCGCTGGGAAGAAACATGATGACGAAATCGGGCGTGTGGTCGAACTGCTCCCAATAGGCTTTGGCGCCGAGCGCGACGACCTGCTCGCGCACGTGGCGGGCGTGGCGCAGCAGGGCCGCGTGTCGCGCCTCATCACTGTCGGCGGCGACGGCATCCTGGTAAGCATCGATGATCGCCTTGGCGTCAACGACGAGACGGCGGCCTTCTGGGAGATGGACAATCATGTCCGGCCGCTGCCGCGCGCCGTCGCCCGTGCTCAGCGACTGCTGCTGCACATAATCGATGTGCTCGGTCATGCCCGCGAGTTCGACGATTCGGCGCAACTGGAACTCGCCCCAGCGCCCGCGCGTCTCCGATCCCTTCAGCGCGAGCGTCAACTGGCTTGTCTCGCGGCGCAGCGTCTCGCCCGTCTGCTTCATGTGCTCGATCTGCGCGTGGAGGCGCGAGTGCGACTCGGCCCGGTCCTTCTCGATGGCCGTCAGCGTCTTCTCATAGCGCTCGAGCGATTCGCGCATGGGCCTGACCATCTGCTCGATGGCCTGGCGGCGCTGCTCGAAGTGCTCGGCGGCGCGGGTGTTCTGCTCCTTGAGAATGTCCGCCGAAATGGCTTTGAACGTGTCGGCGAATTGCTGGCGGGCGGCCTGAAGATCGGCGAGGCGCTGCTGGTGCGCCTGCTCCTCCGCCTCGCGCCGCGATTCGAGCGCGGCGAGGCGCTGGCTCGCCTGCGAGAGTTGCACGCCGAGGTCGTCGGCCCGCTCCAGGGCCTGCCGCTTCTCGAGTTCGACGCGCTCCAGCGCCTCGCGGCTGTGCGCCGCCTCCTGCCCGGCCCGGGCGGCGTCGAGCGCGAGCCGCGACCGGCCGATGAGCAGCCACGCCGCGGCCGCCGCCGCAAGCACAAAGAGCACCCCGAACACGATCGCCAGCGCCTCGGCCATGCCACGAGTGTACCCGCGTGAACAACGAACGTGGGGGAGCGATGCGGCGATCGCTGCCGCCGAGCCGGGGATGATCCGTCGATTCTCACAAGGTGCGCTCGCGCTTCGGGCTGGTGGAGCGTTGCCCGCTTCGCGTCCTCGCCGGCGCTTCGGCGGAGTTCACGACCTTGACTTACAATCCTCCCATGTCCGAGGCCATCACCACGCTGCTCGCTCCCGACGGGCCGATCGCGCGGCGGATCGCCGGCTTCGAGGCGCGGCCGCAGCAGACGGAGATGGCCCGGGCCGTCGAGCGCGCGCTGGCCTCTCGCGGCCGCCTTCTCGTCGAGGCGGGCACGGGCGTGGGCAAGAGTTTCGGCTACCTCCTGCCCGCCATCCAACGGGCCGTGCATCATCGCGAGCGCCTCGTCATCGCGACCAACACCATCAGCCTCCAGGAACAGTTGATGGAGAAGGACATTCCCCTTCTCCAGGCGGCTTTGCCGGAGGAGTTCACCGCCGTGCTCGTCAAGGGGCGCGGCAACTACATCTCGCTCCGCCGCCTCAAACTCGCCAGCGAACGGCAGAAGATCCTCTTCCCCGACCGCGCGCAACTTGATGACCTGCACATGATCGAGGACTGGGCGTATGAGACGAGCGACGGCTCGCTGGCGACGCTGCCGCAACTCGCCCGCCCGGACATCTGGGACCGCGTGCAGTCCGACGCGGACAACTGCATGGGGCGGCGCTGCCCGACGTACCGCAAGTGCTTCTACCAGTCGGCGCGGCGGCGGATGGAGGCGGCGAACATTCTCGTGTGCAACCACGCGCTGTTCTTCTCCGATCTCGCGCTGCGGCGCGAGGGCGTCGGCTTCCTGCCGCGCTACGACCACGTCATCTTCGATGAAGCGCACAACATCGAAGAGGTCGCAAGCGAGCACTTCGGCCTGTCGCTCACCGAAGGGCGGATCGTTCACTTGCTCAACGCGCTCTACTCGGATCGGCGGAGCAGGGCGCAGACGCGGCCGCGGGGCTTTCTCGCCTCGCTCGAACTCGACGCCGGCGACGATGAGGCGATCAACGAGACGCTCAACGCCGTGAGCCGGTGCCGCAGCGCTGCGCGGGCCTTCTTCGACCGGTGGATCGATTACTACGAGCGCCAGCGCGGCAGCCGGCAGGCGATCCGTCTACACGAGCCGAACCTCGTCGAGAACATCCTGACGCCGATCGCGACGGAACTGGCGCTGCGCCTTCGCCGCCTCAAGGAACTGGCGAAGCGCGAGGAGGACAAGTTCGAACTTAATTCCTATGCGGCGCGGGCGTCGGCGATCGCCGGCGACGCCGAGGCGCTCACGGAGCAGGCGCTTGATGGTTGCGTCTACTGGGTGGAGGTGGGGGCCCGCGACGGTGGGCGCGCGTTTCGCCGCGCCAGTCTCTCGTGCTCGCCCGTCGAGGTGGCGCCTGTGCTTCGTAGGCATCTGTTCGGCGCGGTCGGGGAGGCGAAGACGCAAGCGTGGGAGGGGCAGGAGAGCGGTTCTTCAGATGGAAGCGACGCGGATCATGAAGATGAAGCGCCCGCGCCGGCGCCTCGCGACAATGCGACAAAGAAGCGCCCCTCGATCATCCTCACCAGCGCCACCCTCACCACCGCCCGCGGCGACTTCGCGCACCTCCGCAGCCGCCTCGGCTGCGATGACGCCGAGGAACTGCAACTCGGCAGCCCCTTCGACTACGCGCGGCAGGTGAAGATGATCATCGAGCGCGACCTGCCCGACCCCGGCGACGGCTCGTACATCGACCGCCTCGTGCCGCGCGTTCTTCATCACCTGCGCGCCACCGACGGCGGCGCGTTCGTGCTCTTCACGAGTTTCGCGATGCTCAATCACGTCGCGGACCGGCTGCTGCTCGAGTGCCGCGGCACGGGCGTCGAGGAGTTCCCCCTGCTCATTCACGGCCAGGACGGGCCGCGCGGCGTGCTGCTCAAACGCTTCCGCGAGGATGAGCGCAGCGTGCTGCTGGGAACCGCGAGTTTCTGGCAGGGGGTGGACGTGCGCGGCCGCAACCTGCGCAACGTCATCATCACGCGTCTGCCCTTCGACGTGCCGGATCGCCCGCTCATCGAAGCGCGTCTCGAGCGCATCAAGGCGCGTGGCGGCAACCCGTTCATGGAAGATTCGCTGCCGCGCGCCGTGATCCGCTTCAAGCAGGGCTTCGGCCGGCTCATCCGCTCGACGACGGACACGGGCCGCTTCGTCGTGCTCGACTCGCGCATCGTGACGAAGTTCTACGGCCGCAAGTTCCTCGACGCCCTGCCGGAGGGCGTGGCGCCGGAGGCGGACGATTCGCCATAGATGCAGGATCCACCCGACGCTGCCCGGCCGGTGGCGCGGGACACTTCTCATCGCCGGCGCCTCAGCCGGGTTGCGACGCGATCGATCCGCGCCGCATGGCGCTCACGGCGTGGCCGCAGGCCGGCTCGTGCCGCACGTCGTCACGTCGATCGCCTGGATGAGCACGCGGCCGGCGCAGGCGGCAGGGGGGAGTTGGCGCGTCAGGCGCACCCATCCGGAACGGTCGGCGTCGAGGATCGCGCCGACCTGGGCGGTGGCGTTGAGGCACAATCGCGTGCCGGCGCAGGGGTTGCCGTCGGGAATGCGCAGGCTGCCCGCGCCGCGGGCGTGGAGGATCGCCACGCGCCGGCCGGGCGTGCAGTCGCGCACCGTAACCGTCACGGCGCCCGGGCAGGAGCCTGAGAGAAGCAGATCGAGCGGCGCCCATCCGAGCGTGCCGGTGCCGATGCGGATCGCCTGGGCGTGGAGGTCCGATGAGCCGGTCGAGCCGTGCTGCCAGGCGAGGGTGATGCGTCCGTTTGCCGATCCGGCGGCGCTGACGAGCCGCGCGCGTTCGACGCCGCCGGGCGTGACGTCGACGACGGCGGGCGACCAGGTGAAATCGCCGGCGGGATTGAGCCCCGCGGCGCGCACCGCGTCATTGCCGAACCCGGCGCTCTCGATGAACGACGCCATCGCGCCGCCCGCGGTGAAAGCAGCGTTGATCGAGCGGAAATCGGTCGAGGGGCTCACCGGCCGGATCACCACGCCGTTGTCGCCCCACTGCCGCGCGCCGGAGGCGTCGAACCGCTGGCCGTAGACGCCCCGCTCCGACTGCGCGTTGCGCTGCTCCATCCAGAAGACGTATGTCTCACCGGTGTTGGGATCGAAGGCGGCGGAGGGTGAGACGCGATCCTGCAGCGGATTGATGGAAACGGGCACGCCGTTGTGCGGGAAGACCTCGTTGCCGTCGGCGTCGAGGCGCTGAACGAAGCACTGGAGCGAGCCGCTCGTGCTGTACCACGCGAAGACCGCCCCGCCTGAACCGTCGGAGACCATCGGCGGGAAATTGCCGAACTGGAGCGAGCCGCCGTCGAAGACGGCAACGTGATTTGCGCCCCAGAGAAGGTTGCCATTGGCGTCAAGGCGCTGGGCGTAGAGGTGTTTGGGGCTGTTGAAGGAGGCGCTGCGCACCCACGACGCGATCACTCCGCCGTCGAGCGCCGGCTTGAGGTCGCACAGCGAAAGCGAGGCATTGGGGTCGGAGAGGACGACGTCGCTCATCCACAGGACGTTGCCCGAGGCGTCGAGCCGCTGGAGGCGGACGGTGCTCTCGTTGGTCCAGGCGACGACGACGTGGCCGTCGGAAGTTGCGGCGATTTTGGGAGAGGCGACGAAGTCGCTCCCGTTGGCGAACTGCACGCCGCCGGGACCCCACGGCATGGAGCCGTCGGGCGCGATGCGCTGGGTCGTGATGCGGACCCCGCCGAAGCGGTCATCGCGAAAGGCGAGCAGCGCGTGGCCGGCGGCGTCTGTCACCAGGCCGTAGTCCTGCGTCGAGGAGAAGTTGCGATCGGCGATGAGCAGACCGTTGTGGGCGAACGTCTCACTGCCGCGCGCATCGAGGCGCTGGAGGCGCACGTCGTATCCGCCCGAGGCGTTGTCGAACCACGCGACGTAGTCGGCCGCATCGACGACACTCGCCGCTTTCGGCTGCACCTGCTCGCCCGCGAGGTCGGCGAGGATGAGATCCGCCGGCGGATCGCAGTGCTGGGCGAGAAGCGCCGGACCGGAAAGACCGGCCGTGGCCGCAAAGATCACGGACTGGGCGCGGAGAGAGCGCTGCATCTTCACACCTCCTGGTGCCGCAAGGAGCGCGGCAAAGAGACAGCGTACCCGAAGTCGCGCCGGATTGCAACGGGGAATTGACGCACGAGCGTGAAATGCGGGTGTGATGCCCAGGCGTGGGTCTCGCGCGGGATCGGCGGCGCCTCCCGTGGGACGTCCGCTCCCCTGCGCAGAGCCTCCGGGTCGCGGCTAAGCATTGAGGAATGGATTGGTCCGGCGTTCGCGGCCGATCGTCGATTCGGGTCCGTGGCCGGGGTAGATGCGCGTCTCATCCGGCAGGGTCAGGAGCCGCTCGCGAATGGAGCGCATCAGCGCCTGCCCGTCGCTGGTGGGGAAGTCGTAGCGGCCGATCGAGCCGGCGAAGAGGGTGTCGCCGACGATTGCCTGCTTCGAGGGGGCGTGGTGAAGGGTGATTCCGCCGGGGCTGTGGCCGGGCGTGTGCAGCACCCGCCACTGCGATTCGCCCAGCGCCAGCATCTGCCCGTCCTTGAGCAACTCATCCGCGGGAGGCGTAGTGACGTTCATCTCGACGAAGGTTGAAAGGTTGAGGTCGGGATCCAGAAGGAAGTCCGCCTCGGCCTCGTGGATGGCCAGCGGGATCGGGCCGAATTGCGCGAGCACCTCGCGCACGCCGGCGATGTGGTCGAGGTGGGCGTGGGTCAGGATGATCCGCACGGGGCGCAGCCCCGCCCGGCGAACCCAGCCGATGAGAGGATCGGGGTCAAATCCCGCATCCACGATCCAGCACTCCGGCCGTCCGGGAAGGGAGACGACATAGCAGTTCGTCTCCCACGGTCCGAGCGTGCAGGATTTCACAATCGGATCGGTCGTGTCAATCTGGGGCATGAATCGCGTTCCCGGGCAACTTCCCTGCACCCTCACGAGGAGTTGGATCGTAAACTAGAGTAGGTCGATCGCTGCCCACGCAGGGGAGTTCAGGCCATGCTGATCCGCAATGTAAGCGAGATGCCCGAGGCGCCGGTGACGATGCCCGGCGCGGAAGAGGTCGGGATGCGGCTGCTCCTGGGCCGGGCGGACGGCGCCCCGACCTTTGCGATGCGGCACTTCACCGTCAAGACGGGCGGGCACACGCCCCGCCACCAGCACAACTACGAGCACGGCATCTACGTCGTCGGCGGGCGCGGCACGGCGGAGATCGGCGGCGAATCGCGCGCCGTCAAGGCCGGGGACTCGCTCTTCGTCCAACCCAATGTTCAGCACCAGTTCCGCGCCGACCGGGGCGAGCCGCTCCAGTTCCTGTGCATGGTGCCGACGACGTTTGACTGCGGCCAGCCGACGCCGGGCGCCTGACGCGCCTGGCGCCGCGCCGTGATTCCGGGAGGTGACTTCATGCGACATTCCACCACCAACGTGCTCGTGGGCGCCGTCCACGTTCTGCTGCTGGCCGCAAGCGTCTGGCTTGTGATCGCGGGCCGTCAGGAAGCGGCGCAGGGCGGCAGCGGCGCGCTGCTCGCCGGCGGCATCGTCTCCTTCATCGTCGTCGCCGCCCTCGTCCCGCTCACCTTCGTCCTGCTCCGCTCGCGCGCCGACCGGACGGCGATGAGCGACCTCCTCCGCCGGCAACTGGATTTGCTCGAGCGCATCCAGGAGCACACGCTCCTCTCCGACTCGGCCAAGCACATCGCCTACCGTCGCGACGAGCGGGCCATGCTCGCCCGCGCCATTGAAGAGGACATCGCCAACGAGGACTGGCAGGCCGCCACCGTCCTCGTCAACGAGATGCGCGAGCGCTTCGGCTACCGCGAGGAGGCGGAGGAGTTCCTGGCGCGCATCGACCGCAGCCGGGCCGACGGGCAGAACCGCCGCATCACCGAAGCGCTCGATCACTTCCAGATGGTCCTCGACTCGCGCGACTGGGCGGCGGCGTACGCGGAGGCGGCGCGGATCGCGCGTCTCTTCCCCGACTCACACCGCACGCGCGGCCTCGAGCAGCGGGTGCGCAAGGCGTGGGAGGGCCACAAGAAGACGCTGGAGCGCGAGTTCCTCGAAGCCGCGGGGGCGGGGCACGTCGATCAAGCCATGCAACTGCTCAAAGATCTCGACGTCTTTCTCACCCCCGACGAGGCGGCGCCGCTGCAGGAAGTGGCGCGCGGCGTGATCAACAAGGCCCGCGCCAACATCGGCCTTCAGTTCAAACTCGCCGTCCAGGATCACGACTGGGCCACCGCCGTCCGTATCGGTGAGACCATCATCGACGAGTTCCCCAACACGCGCATGGCCGAGGAAGTGCGCGAGCGCATCGATGTCCTCCGGGCCCGCGCCTCCCAGGCCGCGACGATGACGCCCGGACCCGAATCGCTCGCGGAACTCACCGCCGCCGCGCGCGGCGGCGGCGAATTGGAAGGGAAGTAGCCCGGCCGTGGGCCGACCAGCCTCGGCGTGGTGATTGCCGCGGGCTCGACCTGCCCTGCTCAGACGGCCACGCCCCACAGGAGAAGGTAGGCCCAGTTTGCGGCGAGGAGCAGCCCGGCGATGATCCAGAGGCGCCGCACCGCGATCGGGGTGATTCGAGAAGCCCCCCCGCGGCGCCGCAGATGCAGCCACGCCGCGATCCCCGGAACGCCGAGCCACGCGATTGCAACGAGAGGGTTCATCCGCAGGGCCTGGCCGAACTGCCCCTGCGCGAGGAGGATGGTGGCGCGCGTCCCGCCGCAAGCGGCGCAGGGCTGGCCCGTCATCCGGCGGAAGAGGCACGACGGCATCTCAACGCCGAAACTCCGGCTGAGCATCAGGCCGACCATGAGCAGCACCGCCCACGTCACCACGACCAGGAGAAGCAGCCGCATGTCATCGCGATTGGGAAGGGGAGTGTCGATCGCCTCAGGGCCCACCGCTCGCGGCCGCGCCGATGACCGCCAGTCCCACGAAGATCACCCAGATTGCAATGCCGAGAATCGCGAGGATGCAGGAGATCATGCCGAGGATCCGGCCCGCCTGGGTGAGGCCGCGGCCCGCCGGGTCCATCACTCCGGCATCCATCTGGCGCAGGTCGCCGTTGCCCATCACCCAGGCGATGATGCCGAGGATGACGCACAGCAGCAACCCGAGAATGCCGAGCACAAGGACGAGTGCGCCGCGGTGAGGGCGCATTGAGCCGTATGACCCGGGCGGACCGGACGCTTGAGGTGGGTACTGGGACATGCAGGCGTTCCTTGGAAGTGAAGGGACGGAGCCGCTGCCGGCAGCGGCTCACCTTGGCCCATATCGAACGCTGCGGCAGGATTTGTCAAATAATCCCACTTGACCCCGCGCCGGGCAGCGGGCATACTCCCCGCATGGAGCAGCCGACGACCGCCGCTCAACCGGCCCCGACCTGGATGCTTCGCCTCGGCGACGGGGGGGAGTTCGGCCCGGCTGATCTCAACCTGCTGGAAGAGTGGGCGCGACAGGGACGGGTGCCCCACGACGGCCTGCTCGTCGAAACCGCCGACCCTTCGCGGGTTCGCAGCGTCTTTGCCGAGCCGAGGCTGGCGCGGCTCCTCAAGGCGCCGCCGACCATGCCGTTCACGGCGGCAGCGGTACCCGCAGGCGGGGCGTCGGCCCTGATCCCCTACGCGAATCCTCCCGCCCTCATCGCCTACTACTGCGGCATCTTCGCGCTCATCCCGGGCATCGGCGCCCTGCTCGGCGTCGCCGCGGTCATCCTCGGCATCATCGGCTTCATGCGCTACCGCCGCAAGCCGGAGATCAAGGGGGCCATCCACGCCTGGGTCGGCATCATCCTCGGCGGACTGCTCACTCTCGCCTGGGGCGCCTTGCTTGTCTGGATGTTTGCCGAGGGCTTCTGACGCGAGCAAGATGGCCTCGCGACCAGCCGCGTGAAGTGGATTCACAGCGGATTGCGTGGAATAGAGCGACGTGGGGAGCGTCCCACTGAACGGGCGCCGGTGCGTCCGGCTGATTCCGGGCGGCCAGCAGCGCCGAATCCGCGTTCGCGGGGAGGTTGTCATGTCGCTTCACGCTCTCAACCGTCGCGTCGGCCGGGTGCTCGGCGCCTCCGCCCTCGCCGTCATGCTTCTGGCGTCGTCGGCGTCGGCGGGCGGGTGTTCTTCGAGTTCGCACATTTACTATCGCGGCTCCTACGGCCGGAGCATCCATCATCACGATCACTACTACCGCCATCACCATCACTACCGGTACTGGCATCACCACGGCCCCGGCTGCCGCTGCCGGGCCTGCCGCTGGTGAGCGGGGGCGGGCGTAATGATCAGTCCGCGCGCTCGGCGAGGGTGAGGCTGCACTCCTGGTTCACCGTCACCACGCCATCGCGCTGGTGCGCGTGAAACGCCTCGGTCAGCCGACCGAGCAGTTCATCGACGAGCGGCCCTTCTCTGGGAAAGTACGAAGCGCTGCGCGCCTTTCCGAGCAGGGCGCTGAGCGTGCAGACCTGGGGATTCGGCCAGGTAAGCCGTCGAGCGCCGCGAAAGAGCGGGCCGAGTTCGCTCAGGTCCACGCCGTAGTCGCGCCGCAGCAGACGGCCGCGCCGCTTGGCATCCTCCTGCGCCTGAACGACCGTTTCGGCATAGATGCGGTCGAACTCGCTCTTCGACACGCGGATGTTCCACATGAGCGCCAGGCGTCCGCCCGGGCGCAGGATGCGGCGAAACTCCCGCAGCGCCGGCTCGACGTCGAACCAGTGAAAGGACTGGGCGCAGACGATCGCGTCCACGGCCGCATCGGGCAATCCCGTCTGCTCCGCCGTGCCGAAGCGGTACTCCAGCCGCGGCGCGAGGCGCGGCGGGCGGCGGTCGACGGCCCGGCGGCGCATCTCCTCGTTGGGTTCGATGCCGGTCACGGCCGCGCCGGCCTCGGCAAGGAGGGTCGAGGCGATGCCCGTTCCGCACCCCACGTCCGCCACGCGCGGGGCCTTCGGCAGGCCCTCGAGAATCGCCGCGATCGCCTCCGCCGGGTAGGAGGGTCGGTGGGCCGCGTAGTCATCCGCCAGGCCTGAAAAGTACGTCAACGGGTCTGCTGCATCGCTCACGCCAGAGCGTATTCGCGCGCCGCCGCCAGACCAAGGCAAGTCCCGCACTGGCCGCGCGGCGAATAATGAGCATCATTCAGCGTGATTGTCTGGCCCTCGGCGGGAGTCGACGTGAAAGCGAATCAGACAGGCCATGCCGGCAGCGCCCATGATGCGGCGAGCGAGTTGGGGACGATCGACCTGCCCGCCGCCGCCGGGCCGCGCGTCGCCGTCATCTTCCTTCAACCGCGGTGCAACATGCACTGCACCTTCTGTATCACGGAAGACAACTTCAGCGCCATGACCTTCGAGCAGGGAGCGGCGCTGCTCGGTGCGCTCAAGGCCGGCGGGACCGTGCGCTCCGTCGTCCTCGGCGGAGGCGAGCCTTTCGACTGGCCGCACGACGTGATGGCGCTGGGGCGCTACGGGCGCTCGCTGGGGCTGCTCATGCAGGTCGGGACCAACGGCGTGGCGCTGCCGGAGGGCTTCGAGTCTGCCGACGCCTTCGATCGCTACGTCCTGCCCCTGGAATCCGTCGAGCCCGGGCCGCACAACGCGATGCGCCTCTATCGCCGCCGGCATCACGCGATCATCATGGACCGACTTGACGCCTTGCGCCGGGTCGGAAAGTCCGTCACCATCTCGACGGTCATCACGCGGCACAACGTCGAGCACGTCGCGGCGGTGGGGGAGTTCCTGCGCCGCTACGTCCGCCTTGGCGGCAACGTCCACGCCTGGCACCTGTACCAGTTCCTGCCCATCGGCCGCGGGGGGTCGGAGAACGAACTCGACCTCGCCATCCCTGAGACGCTTTACCTCGCCGCCTGCACCGAGGCGGAGGCGCTCGGCCTGCCGTTTCGCATCTATCGCCGAGGCGACATGTACCACTCGCGCACCGTCGAGTTCTTCTGGATCGAGCGCGGCCGCGTGCGTTGGGGGAGCGAAGCCTGGCGCTCGACCCTGGTCACCGTGGGTGGCGAGAGCCTCGGGACCTGAGCCACGGTCGCCCGCCGCGCGACGGCTCTCGCGCCGCTTCATTTGACATTCGTTTACGCCCCGCGGGTGCGGCGGTCGGTTGGGCCGCAGAGGCGCTGGATCATCTGCACCTCGTCTTCGCTGAAGCCCTTGTAGGAGGCGTGCTCCTGCGGCCGCACGTCGGAGACGTCGATGGGCTCTTCGGGCCGGTCGGCGCCGATGTGTGCGAACAGGGCGCGCATCGTGGCCGCGGGATCGGCCAGGAGCGTCTCGTAGCGCAGCAGGCGCACCTGCGAAGGATGGCTCGCGGCGTACTTCTCGCCGCGCTCGACGAGGAGGTTCCAAAGGTGCGCTCGCTTTTCGAGAGGAGAAACGTCGGCGGGAATCTCGGCGTACATGCGCCGCCAGAGCCCCTTGCCCGGATCGTCGAGACCCGGCTGCCAGCCGTAGGTCGTCTCGCGCCACGAGCGAATCGTCAGCACGGGGTCGCGCGCCAGGACGATGACCTTGAGTTGCGACCAGCCATGGACGAGTTCGCCGAGGTACTCCATGAAGGAGATGGGGTGCTTGACGCCGACGCACAGCGGCCGCGCGCGGTCGATGCGGACGGCGACGTCGCGGCGGGTGGCGCCGTGGTGCGCGGTGTCGGTGGTGGGGCGCGAGGGATCGCGCCGATCGACCTTGGTGGGCATGGTGCCGCGCTGCACCGCCTGCCGCGCCAGCGAGTGGATGTAGCCCCGCAGGAGGCGCGCCGGCTTGCCCCGAGCCAGCAGCGGATCGCCCACCACCACCGGCTCGTTGGCGACCAGCACGTTGCCCTTGCGCGTCAGCAGTGCCGTGAGCAGGCTGGTCCCGCTCCGCGGCGGGCCCGTGAGGATGAAGGGCTTGATCTCGATGCCCGGGTCCCGGCCCGACTCGATCGTGCGCAGCCAGAAGGCCCGAAGACGCATCTTGAGAACCAGCGACGATCTGAACTTCAGGCGGGCCACCGCAGGGCGATTATTCGACTGCCGCGCGGCACAATCGACCGGCCCGCGCCGGCCGGGTCAAACGCCCGCCTCGTTTCCCGCCGTCTCAAGGGGTTCCTGTGCGCCTTCCCGGCCCGCGAACGCCCAGAGTGGAACGACGTGCCACTGGGGATCGACGGCCCGCTCGAGGTCGTCCATCGCCGCGTCGAAGTCGCCCGGCTCGGCCATGAGGCGAACGCGCTCCTTGAAAGGTTTGACGTGCCCGAGCGTCGTCCCATAGGCCGCGATCCGCCCGCGCATGACGATCATCGCCATCCGATCCCCGCGGTAGCGCCGCATGAGATCGAAGTGCAGCCGGATGAGCCGAATCCTTTCGAGGACGGTCGGCTCGGGCGGTGTGCGGCCCGTCGCGAGTGACTCTTGAATCTCGCGCAGCACCCAGGGGCGCTTGATCGCGGCGCGCGCCACCATGACGCCGGCGCAGCGGGTGTGGGCGATCATGCGCCTGGCCGCCTGCGGCGAATCGACGTCTCCGTTGCCGATGACGGGGATGCGTTCGACGGCCGCAACGACCTCGGCGATGCCGTCGAGATTCGCGGCGCCCTTGAAGCGCTGCGCCGTCGTGCGGCCGTGGATCGTGATGAGTTGCACGCCGACACTCTCGAGTTGCCGCGCCAGCCGCGGAGCGGTGATGCGGCACTCGCTCCAGCCCAGCCGCAGTTTCGCGGTAATCGGGACGCGCACGGACCGCACGATGCGCTCGGCCATGCGCGTGGTGCGATCGGGATCGCACAGGAGCATTGACCCGCCGTTGGTCTTGGTGACCTTGTCGACGGGGCAGCCCATGTTGATGTCGATGAGGGTTGCGCCGAGTCCCTCGGCCCGATGCGCGGCGCGGCAGAACCAGTCCGCGTCGTTGCCGTACAACTGCACGCCGAAGGGCCGGTCCTCCTCGCTCACGCGGGCGATCTCGAGGCTGTCGCGGTTCTGCTCGAGCACGCCGCGGCTGTGGAGGAGTTCGGTGTAGGCGAGGCCGCGGTGCCCCGCGGCGCGGCACACCAGCCGGAACGCGAGGTCGGTGTACCCCGCGATCGGAGCGAGCAGCACGCGGCAGTCCGTCGAGAATGGGCCGATGCGCAGCATCGCACGAGTGTACGCGATCGGTCCGCCGCCGGCGTCGCGCCCGCCGCGCCTCCCCGGCCTATGTCGCGATCCGGCCGACACACAGGCCGTCGTAACTCAGCCCGATGCGTTCGGGAAGTTGCGATTCGAGGTCCTTGTGCATGATGTCGTGCGTCATGTGGACGAGGTAGGTCTGGCTCGCCTCGATGCGCTGCGCCGCCTCGATCGCCTGATCGACGGTGAAATGGGTGGGATGGTGCCGGTAGCGCAGCGCATCAAGAAAGAGCGTCTTGAGGCCGCGCAGCGCCGGCCAGGTCTCCGGCGGGATCGATGAAACGTCCGTGCAGTACGCCAGCGGCAGCGGATCGTCCACGTCGATCGTTTCGCTCGGCCCGGTGCGGTCGATGCGAAAGCCCACGATCGGCAGCCGGCCGTGCATCAGCCGCAGCGGCGTGAAGCGCAGGCCGTGCAGGTCCAGCGGGCGCTGCGGCTCGATGAGTTTCGGAATCAGCGTGGCCACGAAACTCGGGTTGACGTTTTTGTGCGACTCGAAGATGTGCCGGTAGACGCGCTGAAGATTTTCGAGGGTGTGCGGCTCGGCGTAGATGTCGATCGGCGCTTCCATCACCGCGTTGAACCGGCGCACCTCGTCAAGGCCGAAGACGTGGTCAACGTGATGGTGCGTGAAGAGAATCGCGTCGCAGCGGCTGAGGCGCTGGCGGAGCGCCTGGAAGCGCAGGTCCGGCGAGGCGTCGAGGAGCACGACGCGCGGCAGGCCTTCACGATCGACGAACTCGACGCATGCGCCGCTTCGCGTGCGCTGATCGCGCGGGTCCGGCGAGGTGCAGACGGTGCATTCGCAGCCGATGACCGGCACCCCCGCCGAAGTGCCCGAGCCGAGGATCGTGAATCGAACAGGAAACATCGAGTGATGGTATGACGGAGCGCCGCGTGGGTGGCATGGCCTGGCGCTTCGCCTGGCTATGCCGTGCGGGCAACTGCGTTCGAGCACACTTGCGCTCATGGCATAGCGACGCGAAGCGCGACGCCATGCCACACCACCAGTGAATCAGTCGTCGTCGCCCGCCGGCGCGCCGCCGCGCAACTCGATCCAGTGCGCCTGGATCGTTTCGAGAATGCGCTCGTTGCACGGGTGGCCCGGCCGCTCGGCGAAGTTCGGCAGCGCCTCCACCAGCGCCCGCAGCGTGGGAAAGCCCAGGCGCAGCGGATCCACCTCGCGGTGCGCTTCCTCGAGTTCCTCCGCGATGTCCTCAACGTCGAGCCAGTGGAGCGTGTCGTTCATGGTCGGGGATTCGTGCGTCCGCGCCGCCCCTGAAGCCCACGTTCAATGAACGTGGGCTTCGGGGACCGCGGCTCAACTCAATGCGGCACTTCCTTGATCGCGTTGCGGTTCCACGCCGGCACGCGCACCTGGATCTCCCCCTTGCGGAGAATCTCGCACTGGCAACTCAGGCGGCTGTTTCGCTGAAGGGCGGGCGCCTCCTCGACGCGGTCTTCCTCCGCCTCGGTCGCCTCGCTCAGGTGCTCCATGCCCTTCTCAATGTAGACGTGGCAGGTGGAGCAGGCGCAGACGCCGCCGCAGGAGTGCTCGATGTTGATTCCGGCGTCGAGGGCGACCTCAAGCAGGCTCTCGCCGACGCCGCCCAGAACCACCCACTCTTTGCGCTCGGCGTGCTCGGGCGCGACGAGTTCTTCCGGGTTCTCGAGGATGAACCGGATGGGAATCTCCTTCGGGCCGTGGTCGTGATCGTCTCGCTTCAGGTGCATCGAGCGTGGTCCTCAAGGGGCGAGGGGTCGTCAGTTCGGATGTTAGGCCGCCAGCGCCGAAGGTCGCCGCCGGCCGCGCGCTCGCGGCGCCGTCCACCCCGCCGCCCGTCCGCGCGCTTCCGAGCATTCGCCTACCCTATGGCGTCGTTGTTCGGCACGGGAGAAGCCCACGCTTGTACAGCCGCCTCATGCGAAACTGGGAGGTGCGCCTGGCGCACCACTACGGCCGGGACCACGTGCCGCTGCCCTATCGCGTCGGGGCCGACTGGTGGAGGGATGAGTTCGCGCACATCCGCGGCGCGGACGACCTTGATGGCCTCATCCGCGTCGCCGACGCCTGGGCCGCCGACCCCCAGCGCTTCCTGCCGCGCGCGGCCGGGGAGGTGCCCTTCGAGATGGATTCGGGCCTCATCCGCTTCCCGAGCCGCGGCGTGACGAGCGAAGCGCGCAACCGCACGGCCTACATCGCCTATCGCCCGCTGGGCAAGGGTTGCCCGATGGTCCTCGCCGTCCCCGCCTGGAACACCCAGCGATGGCGGCTCAAGACCCTGCTGCCCACGGCGAAGCAGTGCGGATTCGGAGGCGCCTCCATCAGCCTGCCCTACCAGGACGAACGTCAGCCCGAGGGCTGGACGTACGCCGAGGCGCTGATCTGTTCCGACCTCGGCCGCACGATGCGCTCCATGCAGCAGAGCATCATCGACACCATGGACGCCGTGAGCGTGCTGCGGCAACTGGGCCACCGCCGCATCATCCTTGCCGGGTTCAGCGTCGGCTCGGCCGTCATCAACATTCTCGACACCCTCGATCCGCGGCCGCTGGGCGTCATCTGCGTCCTCTGCGGAGACGATTTCGCCCGCTGCGTCATGGAGGGAATCTCCACCCGGCACATCCGCAAGTCCATCGAGGCGAACATCTCGCGCGAGCAACTCGACCGCGTCTGGCGGCCGCTCTCGGCGCACCTCTACGTTCCGAAACTGCGCGACATGCCGCGCCCGCTCCGCGCGATGCTGACCTCGCACTATGACTTCACCTTCCCCACCGACACCGGCCGTCGGCTGCGGGCGCAGTTCGAGGAGCACGGCGTGAAGCACGAGTGGACGGAGATGTTCTGCGGCCACTACACGCTCTCGTGCGCCCCGTTTTCGCTGCGCTTCCTCGCCTGGTTCCGAACCCGATTGCGCCAGGCCGCCGCGTTACCGGACGGCGCGGATCACGACTGACGACCGCGCCGCTTCGCCGTGTCCTCCTGGCCCGCGCGTGCGGGCCCGCCTCAAGTCGAGGCCCCAAACGCCGATACTCCCGCAGGAGACCGTCGCGCCCCCACGCGCGCTGCGCCGGCGGTCCGCACCACGGAGGGGAACGCCGCGTGCCCGCCAATCGCCTTCGAAACGAACAGTGGCGACGAAGCCTCGAACAGATCTTCGAGCGCGGCGGGGGCCTCGAAATCTCCTTCCCCCGCGCTCGGACCGGCGACGCCGGCCCCGGTGAGGCAAGCCCCGCCGATGACGCCACCTGCAACCTCATCTGGCGCGTCCGCATTCTCCGTCTGACCGACGAGGAAATCTTCCTCGAACAGCCCATGGCCCTCGGCGAGACGATGACCCTGGCCAAGGGGGTCGAACTCGTCGCCGTCATGGCCGTCGGACAGAACCGCTGGATGTTCACCACCCGCGTCCTCGGCGCCGCGGAAGTCACGATCGTCGGCCGGACGATCAGCGCGCTGCGCATCGCCTGTCCGGAGCGCGTCGAACGCTGCCGGAGGCGCAACTTCTACCGCGTCTCCACCACCGAACTCGTCCTGCCGAAAGTGACGTGCTGGCCGCTGCTCAACCCCGACTCGGTGGTCCTCGCGGAGAAGGCCAACGAGATGCGCGTCCTCGCCTCGCAGAATCCGCAGGAGGCGGCGGACTTCGAGAACGTCGATGAGCACCTCACCATGCCCGAGGTCGGCCCGGCCTTCCGCGCCACCCTCGCCAACATCGGCGGGGGCGGCATCGGCCTCGTCGTCGAGCCAGGCGACGCCCAGGCCCTCACCCGCCACCGCACCTTCTGGCTGAGCATCGCCCTGCCGCCCGAGATCGCGGTCCCGCTGGCGGTGACGGCCAAACTCGTGCATACGCACATCGATTCGAGCCAGAAGACCTACTGCGGCCTGGCGTTCGAGTTCGGCCACAACCGCGGGCACCAGAAGTTCATCACCGACCAGATCCGCCGCTGCGTGACGATGCAGCAGGAGGCGCAACTTCGCCGCCTGCGCAAGGCGGGTTAGAACCGTCGCCGAAGTCGATGAGTGGTCTCCTACGCCCACGATGAGGCTCTGCGAATCGTGGGATAAGTCCGCGAGTTTGGCGTGTGAGCGCGATACGGACACGGCGGCCGCGACGTGCGCCCAAGTGCCGGGCCGGCGCAGAGCCTTGTCCCGACCTACCGAGATGCGGCGACGCCTCCGCGCTCGCGCGTTCGGCTGGTCGCCTCCCGCGCCGCCCGCCTCCTCCCGCTATCATCCCCGCCTGCAGCGCGGAGGATCGATTCATGGAGCGCACGCTCATCGCCGACGCCTTTCACTCAGGCCAGGTCGGCACGAAAATCAGAGTCAGGGGCTGGGTGCGCACCCGGCGCGACAGCAAGGCCGGGCTGAGTTTCGTTCATGTGAGCGACGGCACGTGCTTCGACCCGATCCAAGTCGTCGTCCCCGCCAGCCTGCCCAACTACGAGTCCGTCGTACTCAAACTCACGACCGGGTGCAGCGTCGATTGCGTCGGCACGCTCGCCGCCAGCCAGGGCAAGGGGCAGCGCTGCGAGATTCAGGCCGAGTCGATCGATCTCCTCGGCGACGTCGAAGACCCCGACACCTATCCCATCAGCCCCAAGCAGCACTCCTTCGAGTTCCTCCGCACCGTCGCCCACCTGCGCACGCGCACCAACACCTTCGGGGCCGTGGCGCGCGTGCGGCACCGGCTGGCCCAGGCGATTCACCAGTTCTTCGACGCCCGCCGCTTTCTCTGGGTCCACACGCCGATCATCACCGCGTCCGACGCCGAGGGCGCCGGCGAGATGTTCCGGGTGAGCACGCTCGATCTGCTCAACCTGCCGCGCACGCCCGAGGGCGGCGTGGACTTTGACCAGGATTTCTTCGGCCGCGAGGCGTTTCTGACCGTCTCGGGCCAACTCAACGTCGAGACTTTCTGCTGCGCCCTGAGCAACGTCTACACCTTCGGCCCGACGTTCCGGGCCGAGAACAGCAACACCGCACGCCACCTCGCCGAGTTCTGGATGATCGAGCCGGAGATCGCCTTCGCCGACCTGCGCGATGACCGCTTGCTCGCCATCGACCTCGTCAAGCACCTGCTGCGAACGGTGTTGACCGACTGCGCCGACGACATGAAGTTCTTCGACGAGCGCATCGAGAAGGGGCTGATCGCCGCGCTCGAGCACGTCATCGAGTCCGACTTCGTCCACCTCACCTACACCGATGCGGTGAATGAACTCCGCAAGAGCGGCAAGAAGTTTGAGTACCCCGTCAACTGGGGCGACAACCTCCAGTCAGAGCACGAGCGATACCTGTGCGAGGAAGTGCATCGCAAGCCGGTGGTGGTGACGGACTATCCCAAGGAGATCAAGGCGTTCTACATGCGGCTCAACGACGATGAGAAGACGGTGGCGGCGATGGACGTGCTCGTGCCGCGCATCGGCGAACTCGTCGGCGGCTCGCAACGTGAGGAACGCCTGGCGGTGCTCGACCGGCGCATCGACGAGATGAAGTTGCCCAAGGCGGCCTACTGGTGGTACCGCGACCTGCGCCGCTACGGCACGGTCCCCCACGCCGGCTTCGGCCTGGGCTTCGAGCGCCTGCTCATGTACGTCACCGGTATGGCGAACATGCGCGATGTGATCCCCTTCCCGAGAGCGCCGCGGCTGGCGGAGTTTTGACGGCCGGACTTGACTTGACTCCTTGGTCAGCCATAATTGACTGTCTCTAAAGACCTTTGGAGTCAAATCATGGCCAGCGAAGAAAGCGAAGACTCGCAGTCGAGGGGCCGGCGCAGCCCCCAGTTCGATCTGGAAACCGCTGTGGGGTTCTTGAAGAGGATTTCCGAGAGTCTTGGCGACGGACCCTTCGCCAGAGCAGCCTTGGCCGAGGCCCTTGGACACAAGGCCGTCAGCGGCATCGTGAACTCAAAAGTCGGATCGTTGACTCACTTTGGACTTCTCGATCGTGGACGCAACTCGTACCGCCTGTCGCCGCTGGGGCAGAGAATTTTGTACCCGCGGGACGATTCGGACCGTGTGAGTGCGCTGGCGGAAGCGGCGCGATCACCCGCGCTATACCGGGATTTGTGCCAGAAGTTCTTCGGGAAGGGACTTCCGTCCAAACTGGAGGGAAGCCTGATTCACGACTTCGGCGTGCAATCCAAAACCGCGCCCGATGTGGCGGCATGCTTTCGACGAAGCGTCGAGTACGCGCGACTGCTTCAACATGGTGTCCTGAGTGAGGTTCCCACCACGACCGGTTCAAGCGAGGGCTCTGGCCGGGAGTCAGAGCCGCATCCGAACGGTCAGCATGCATGGAGCAACTCGGGACAGACAGGCGACCAAACGCCTCAATCCGGGCAGGAGAGCGAGGCGTTCAGCATCCCTCTTTCTCGTGGCCGTGCGGCAATACTCAGGATTTCACGGCCCATCTCAGAGTCTGACTTTAGTCGGATCAGAGGGTGGCTTGACCTGATGAAGGACGTCCTGACGGACGAGGAGGAGGGCAAGACGTGAGAAAGCGTGATCTTGTGGCCCACCTCAAAAAACACGGGTGTGAAATCGCTCGCGAAGGCAGACGTCACGAAGTCTGGTGCAACCCTGCGAATGGCCGTGAATCGACCGTGGCGCGCCACACTGAGATACCCAACCCCACGGCTCGCGGCATCGCCAAACAGCTCGGAATCCCTCGTCCGAGTGGCATCTGACTACGCGCTGGCTCGGCGTCCGCTCCGGCGGGCGGACTTCGATTCGCGGTACTTGCGCAGTTCGTTCATGGCATCCCGAGCCATCTCAAACGCCTCAGGGATGCTCCTGGCCTGAGTCTGTAGGGCCGGTTCCATCGGCGAAGAGACCGCGTACCACCCCCGCTCCGCTTCCTCAAGCGTCAGAACGAGCCGCCCATCGCTGACTGTGTACCGTTTCGCCTTAGGCATCGCAGGGTCTCCGTAGCGATGGTAGCGCTCCACTGACTGCTTTTCTCGGCGTCTCTTGGTCTCAACACCACACGCCGTCGTTCGACCCGATAAGATTGAGCGGCCTTGAACGGAGCATCGGCGATGACCCCGATCGAACTCCAGCAACGCGGCATGGAGATTCTCATACGCGAACTCGGATACGCCGACGCGAGCCGGTTCATCCTCCAGTTTTTCGGGGCGCGGCGACTACACATAGGAGCGGCGTCGCTTGCGCGCTGGAGTCCCGATCGGGGGGTTTGCTCACTGCTTCAGCGAAGCGGATTGAACAAGCGGCCAAGGCAACCCGCCGAAAGCCCGGCCCAGCTTGACAGCGTATGGCAAGTCGGCTCGAAGGGACGGACATGAAAGGGTCATGTGCAGACAGGACCAGCCTCGACCGGGACCGGCCACGGTGGCAGCCGGCGCGATGTGCCCATAGAGTCTCCTGCGGCGGGTGAACGCCCGCTGCGCCCTACCGACCGCCGGGGAGACGGCCGTGCCCATCGACATCCGCCAGATCATCCGCGACCACCAGGGCCGCAACTACGACCTGCTGCGCGAGCACGTCAATCCGCAGTTCGCCCGCGTGCTGCGCACGATCGGCTTTGACCGCTGCTACGTCCGGGCCGAGGGGGCGTACCTCTGGGACATCGAGGGCCGCAAGTACCTCGACATGCTCGGCGGGTACGCGGTCTTCAACTTCGGCCGCAACCACCCCGACATCCGCCGCGCGATCATCGACGCCCTCGAAGCCGACCTGCCCAGTTGGGTGCAGATGGAGGCGCCGCTGCTCGCCGGCGCCCTCGCCGCCGAACTCAAGAAGCGCATCCCCTACCCCCTCGAGCGCGTCTTCTTCACCAACTCGGGAACGGAGGGCATCGAGGCGGCGATCAAGTTCGCCCGCTGCGCCACCGGTCGCCCCGGCATCGTGCACTGCGAGAAAGGGTTCCACGGCCTGACGCTCGGCGCGCTCTCCCTCAACGGGTGCGAGAGTTTCCGCAGCGGCTTTGAGCCGTTCCTGCCGCACTGCCGGCAGATCCCTTTCGACAACCTCACCGCGCTCGAAGCGGCACTGAGCAACCGCGACGTCGCGGCGTTCATCGTCGAACCGATCCAGGGCAAGGGCGTCAACATTCCCGCCGACGGCTATCTCGCCGAAGCGATGGGCCTGTGCCGCGAGTATGGCACGCTGCTGGTCGTCGATGAAGTGCAGACGGGCGTGGGGCGGACCGGAAAGTTTCTCGCCACTCAGTGGGATGAGGGCTGCGAGCCGGACATGGTCGTTCTCTCCAAGGCGCTCTCGGGCGGGTACGTGCCGGTCGGGGCGGTGCTGCTGCGCCGGTCGATCTTCGATCGCGTGTACTCGTCGATGGACCGGGCCATCGTGCATTCCTCGACGTTCCACGAAGGCGCGCCGGCCATGGCTGCAGCGCTCGCCTCCCTTGCCGCGCTCGACGACACCGACGCGATGAACAACGCCATTCGCATCGGCGCGATGATCCGCGACGGCGTGCAGGCCATGATCCCGCGCTTCGAGTTCCTCCACGCCGTGCGGCAGCGGGGGCTGATGATCGGCATCCAGTTCGGCAAGCCGAGGTCGCTGGGCCTGCGCACCGCATGGTCGCTCATCAACCGCATGGATGAGAACCTCTTCCCGCAGGCGGTGACGATGCCGCTGCTCGACCGCCACCGCATCCTCACGCAGGTCGCGGGGCACCGGACCAACGTCGTGAAACTCATCCCGCCGCTGATCATCAGCGAGGATGACGCGAAGTGGTTCCTCGATGCGTTCGAGCAGGTGATGGCGGACGTGCACAAGTTCCCCGGCCCGGTGTGGGGCGTGCTCAAAGACCTCGGCGCCATGGCGGTAACGCACCGAGCGCGGAGCGAGACTGCCCCTGTGAAGGCGTGAGAGTTGCCGACGTATCGGAAGTCAAACCCGCAAGGCCCGAAGACCCCATGGGGATCAGGGGCACGGGATCTTGGTTAGCCGCGACCCGGAGGCTCTGCACAGGGGAGCGCGCCGAACGTGCAATGGCGCCCGACGCCACATCTCAATTTTCAACCTCTGGCAACGGATCGCGGAGGCGGTTGAAGATGTAGTCATAGCCGTTGCGAGACTCCGGCGCTGTTCGGAGCAGGAGAACTGAATCCGGCGGTGCCAGCGATGTCTCCGCCGCACCGTTGTCTTGATGATCAAGGCCGATGGAATAGAGAAGAAGCCTGCGAGGATCATCCGGCGTCGGTGTTCGAAGCACATACGAGAAGGGCAGGCCGGAGACTTCGTCCCTCGGAATCTCCGTCAGGCACTCGGGAACGAGATCATCCAACGACGCGGGGAGAGAACCGTGTCGAGCTTCGTACAGTTCGATCGCAATGAGGATTCGAGTCGCGTTCATCCACGAGCGCCAGACTCTTCTCATCTCCAGCGGCCGGTCCAGTACAGGCAGGAGCAATCTCAGGAAGATCTGCCGGTTGGATAACTCGCTCTGGAAGTCCCGCAGGAACTCCAGATCGGCTTCGGCCTCCTCGCGTGATCCTCGTGTCTGTCGCACGGCGGCATCCATGAATCGATCGAACTCACGCAGAGTCTCGGCGCGCCCTGCGAACATCGATCCGGCGAGAGTTGCAAGCGGCTTTATCCCCTCGGCCCCGGTCACAAAGGTGTTCTCCACATCCCCGACCCTGGCCAGCGCATCGATCATCAGCGTTCCGTCGCCTCCCCCATCGTCGGTGAACGTACGTTGAATGAGGTCATAGAACATCAACCGTTCGCCTTCGAGCGCCAGTTCGAGCGGGGCGAGAATCTCACCGTCGCCCATCGACTGAAGCAGTCTCTGTGCGATTGCTTCATCTACTTCGCGCTCAACCATGACCCAGTTGAGTTCTTTAGCGGCGAGAACACTGATCGCCTGCGCGACCAGGTGACTGAGCAGCATCGGGTCGTGCGACAGAGCGGACGCCAGTTCAAGCAGTTCACTCCATGCCTGCTCGACCGCCGTCCAGTCGTCCGCCTCAGCCGCGATGCGAATCGAGGCGGCCCTTGCGCGTGCAAACGTGCGCGCCCTCGCCAGTTCCGGCAACGTAAGATCAAAGAATCCCCCTTCGGCGCCGGGAAACTCCGTTCGTACAAAGCGGCGAGCCGCAAGCGCCGCGTCTATCTCCTCCAGTACGCCAGAGCGCTCGATGCGCTCCAGATAAGCCAGAACGTACTTCAAGCGATCTTGAGAGAACACACCGCCATGCACCAGATCAAAGCGAAGGATGCGGTCACGGGATTCCGTCGGCCAACCCTCCACATCCGGCACGCCAATCGCCTCAAAGCGTTCCAGAGCCGCGACGAGCGCCGGCCAGCCGTTCTCCCCCTCGGGCTGGTAACGGGCGCTCAGGGCGATGAGTTGTTCGGTGTAGTCGATGAGCGGGCCGGGCTTCGCGGTGAGGACGCCGTACACCTGCCACCCCACCCAGCCCAGGAGCACCACCATGGCGAGGAGGATGAGATAGCGCTTGCGCACCCGGCCGCGGCGGGCGGGGCGGTCGGCGGTCCGGGGCGATGCGGCCGCTGGTTCCATGACGGATAAGAGGATCGATTCGCCGCCACGGCAAGTGCAAGGCAAGACGAAAGGCCAGCCCCAAGGCTCCAAGACGCCGAGGGCTGAAGGCATCGAGGCGATTGTTCAGCCGCGACCCGAAGGCTCTGCGCAGGGGAGCGCGGCCAGCGTGCAAGGGCGCCCGCAGCGAGACCGACGCGTGAGCGAGATCTTTGATATCGTGTCCGTTGCGCCGCGCGCGAGTAAGATCGTGGACGCACGATATGACGGTCCCCGATCCGTCTGTTCCTGCGCCGCGCGCTCCGCTGCGCAAAGCCGTCGCGTCGCGGCGAACCGCAACCTTCGATCCCCCGCCCCTTTCACCGGACTCTTCTCATGCTCGAACGTTGGTTGCGATGGGTGGCGAGATTCGCGTGCCGGCGGGCGCTTGTCGTCGCGGCGCTTGGCGTGGTCAGCGCTGTGCTCTGCGGCCTCTATGCCGCTTCGTCGCTGCAACTCAACGCCGACACCGATGACCTTATCGGCGCCGACCGGCCTTACAAAGAGAAGTATGACGCTTTCCTCAACGAATTCGGCGACCTTGAGTATCTCTACGTCGTCGTCGCCGACAACGGCCACACGCCGCGCGCCGAAGAGTGCATCGAGTTCATCGGCGCGCGGCTCAGCGCCATCGAGGGCCTGCCGGCGGTGCACTGGTCCATCACGCCGCGCGAGCAACTGCTCCTCGCCAGCCGGTCGATGAGCGACGAAGACGCGGCGGCGCTCGATGCGCTCAGCGACGCCATCGCGCCGCTGATGCTCAAGAGCAGCCCCGCCGCCCTGATGGAGGAGGCGACAGACCTGCTCAACCGCGTCATGCGCGAGGGCGCGCTCATGCCCGCCGCCGAGCGCGCGCGCCTCGGCGCGGCGGCGGTCTGGCTGGCGCGGCTCATCACTTCGCCCGGCGCGTGGGGGCCGCCCGCGCAGCCGCTGCATCCCGGCGACGGCCTCAAGTCGCAGTACCTCACCTCCGACTCGGGCGAACTGCACTTCATTCTCATCATGCCGGTGAAGGACTACGGCACGATGGCGGTGATCGCCGAGCCGGTGCGCCGCATCCGCGCTGTGCTCGACGAGGCCCGTGCCGCCTTCCCGGACCTCGACATGGGACTCACCGGCAAACCCGTCCTCCAAGCCGACGAGATGACCACGACGGAGCGCGACATGATGCGCGCCTCGATCCTCGCCGTCGCGCTCGTGGCGATCCTCTTCATCACCGTCATCGGCGGGGTGTGGCGCTCGCTGTTGGCGCTGCTGGCGCTGGGCGTCGGCATCGGGTGGACCTTCGGCCTCACGACACTCGTCATCGGCCAACTCAATCTGCTGAGCATCGTCTTCACCCTCGTGCTCGTCGGCGTGGGGATCGACTTCGGCGTCCACCTCATCGCGCGCTACAAGGAGTTTCTGCGCAGCGAAGGCGTCGAGAGAGCCATCGAGCACGCCGTCGGCACGACGGGTCGCGGCAACGTGACCGGAGCGGTGACGTCCAGCGCGGCGTTTCTCATGTCGCTCTTCACCGAGTTTCAGGGGCTGCGCGAACTCGGCTTCATCGCCGGCAGCGGGCTGCTCCTGTGCCTGGTGTCGATGACCGTCGTGCTTCCGGCCCTGCTCATGATCTACGAGCGGCGCTGGGGCAGGGGCCGGCCGGCCGCGACGCTCGTCGAGGCGATTCCCGCCGCGGGCGGGCGCATGTGGAAGACAGTCACCACGCGCCCGGGCTGGGTGCTCGCCGCGTGCGCCGCGGCCACCGCCGCGCTGTTGCCCTTCGCGGCCCGGGTGCGCTTCGACGGCAACCTGCTCGACCTCCAGGCCCGCGGCCTCGAATCAGTCGAGTGGGAGCATCGCATTCTCGACGACTCGGCGGAGACGTGGTTCGCCGCCGTCAAAGTCGATGGCCTGGACGACGTGCGCGAGATCGCTCAGCGCGCCGGGCTGAGCGAAACAATCGGGCGCGTCGGCAGCGTGCTCGACGTCGTGCAGCGCGGCGAGCCGATTTCGTTCGCGTGGAGCGTGCGGCTCGACGAGGAAGTGGCGCGCCGCGAAGGCGACTCGCTCGTCGATCCCTCGTTCTTTGTCGGCCCGGACGTCGAGGCGATGAGAACGGCGTCCGTGAAACTCGACGAAGCGATCGAGCGCCTTGGCGCTCTCGCCGCTTCGGCGGCGCCGCAGGAGTCGGAGATGATGTTCCACCTCGCCACGGCCGGGGCGCAGGTGCGCGACGCGCTGCACGGCACGGAGGAAGAGGCGCGGGAGATGGCCCAGCGCGTCAAGGGCGCGATCGACGAAGCGCGGCAGGCGCTCATGTGGATCCACCTCGGGTCGAAGATGCCCCTGCGCGAGGCGATTCCCGCGGCCCTGCGCGACCGGCTCATCTCGCCCGGCGGGGTGCTGCTCGTTACGATCCATCCGCGCGAAAACGTCTGGGAGTTCGAGCCGATGGCGCGCTTCGTCGAGGCGGTGCGGCTCGTCGAGCCTGATGCGACCGGCGTGCCAATGACGCAGTATGAATCGCTCAGGGAGATGCGCCGGGCGTTCGTGAAGGCGGCGATGCTGGCGCTGGCGGCGGTCTTTGCGCTGATTCTGATCGACCTGCGGAACTGGCGCGAGGCGCTGCTGGCGATGGCGCCGCTGCTGGTGGGCATGGTATGGATGGTCGAGGCGATGGGGGCGCTGGGGGTTCAGTTCAACCTCGCCAACTTCTTCGCCGTGCCCATTCTCATCGGCATCGGCGTGGACAGCGGGATCCATCTCATCCGCCGCTGCCGCGAGCAGCAGGCAGAGGGGCGCGAGGCCCTCGACCTCGGCTCGACGCGCCGCGCCGTCTTCGTCACCGCGATGACAACGATG
Organism: Vicinamibacteraceae bacterium; assembly: GCA_011525805.1. Taxonomy (GTDB): domain Bacteria; phylum Planctomycetota; class Phycisphaerae; order Phycisphaerales; family UBA5793; genus UBA5793. The sequence continues at coordinate 21,328 of WYBR01000059.1, read as the reverse complement.
ATCGGCTTCGGCTCGCTGCTCACCGCCTCGCACCGCGGTCTGGCCAGCCTCGGCCTGCTCATGCTCATCGGCAGCGCAGCGGGCCTGCTCGCCTCCCTCGTCGTCCTGCCGGCGATGCTCGCGTGGCGGCACGGCCGCGCGGCAACGCGCTGATACGCCACCCCCTGATCGCTCGACTATCCTTGCCCGTTGTGCCGATGCAGAACGTGGCGCGCCGACCCTCGGGGCGCTGCCGGGCGCCGGCGCCTCGCACGTCCGCGCCGCACCGCAAGCCATGGAGGGCTTGATTCATGACTTCCCTGTTCGCGACCAACCCGCTCGATTCCGCCATGCCATCGAAGAAGCCCACCAAAGCCCCGCGCCTCCGTCTGGCGGGAGAAGAGGAATTCACCGCCGAGAGTGCTGCGAGCGCAGAGAAGAGCAAAAAGGAGACCAGGAGGGCCCAGGCAGCGAGCGCAGCGACATCAGATTCGCAGCCCGACCCATCGGATTCCCCCTCTGCGACCTCTGCGGTTACCCCCTCCTCGAAAGGCAAGCCCCGCCAGCGCGCCACCGCCGAGTCCATGGCCGCGAAGCAGCGCGAGATCAGCGTCTCGGAGTTCTTCGCCAAAAACCGCCACCTGCTCGGTTTCGACAATCCGCGCAAAGCCCTGCTCACGACGGTCAAAGAGGCTGTGGACAATTCCCTCGACGCCTGCGAAGAGGCGGGCATCCTCCCCGACATCCACGTCGAGATCCTCCAGACCAACGAGAGCCGCTTCAAGGTCACCATCCGCGACAACGGGCCCGGCATCGTCCGCAAGCAGATCGACAACATCTTCGGCAAACTCCTCTACGGCTCGAAGTTCCACCGCCTCAAGATGAGCCGCGGCCAGCAGGGCATCGGCATCTCCGCCGCGGGCATGTACGGCCTGATGACGACCGGCAAGCCCGTGCTCATCATCAGCAAGACGAAGAGAAACAAGCCCGCCCACGAAGTCCTGCTCAAGATGGACACGAGCAAGAACAAGGCCGACGTCGTCAGTGAAACGGAGCACCCCGAGGATGATCCGCTCTTCGCCGAGGGCCACGGCACGCAGGTCACCATCGAACTCGAAGGCAAGTACCTCAAGGGACGCCAGAGCATCGACGAATACCTCGAGCAGACCGCCATCGCCAACCCGCACGCGCGCCTCACCTACATCGCGCCGACGAATGAGCGATTCGAGTACAACCGCACCGTCGAAGACCTGCCCCCGGAGGCGGAAGAGATCAAGCCGCATCCGCGCGGCATCGAACTGGGCACGCTCATTCAGATGCTCGAGCGCACGGAGACGACGCAACTGGGCGCGTTCTTCAAGAAGGAGTTCTGCCGAGTCGGTCCCAGTGTCGCCAAGGAGATATGCGCCAAGGCAGGGCTCACGGATCGCACCTGGATCAAGCAGACCGGCCATGCTGATGCCGAGCGCCTCTACAAGGCGATTCAGGAAGTGAAGATCATGGCCCCGCCGACCAGTTGCGTGCAGCCCATCGGCACGCGCACGCTGCTGGCGGGCCTGCTCAAGGAAGTGAAGGCGGAGTTCTACGCCGCCAGCACGCGCCCTGCGGCGGTCTACCGCGGAAGGCCCTTCGTGATCGAGGCCGCGATCGCCTTCGGCGGTGACCTCCCCGCCGAAGACCCCGCGCGCGTCATCCGCTTCGCCAATCGCGTGCCGCTGCTCTACCAGCAGTCGGCGTGCTCGTCCTTCAAGGCGGTCGTCGAGACGAACTGGCGCAACTACGGCCTGACGCAGCCCAAGAACGCCCTGCCCGTCGGCCCCCTCGTGGTGATGATCCACATGGCCTCGGTCTGGGTGCCATTCACGAGCGAGAGCAAAGAGGCCATCGCCGACTACGACGAGATCCGCAAAGAGATGCGCCTGGCGCTTCAGGAATGCGGGCGCAAGATGCAGACGTATTTGAACCGCCGGCGCAAGATGCGCCGCGAGGGCGAGCGGCGCGGCGCCTTCCTGCGCTACATCGGCGAGATCAGCCGGGCCTGCGAAGCCATCACCGGAACCGACGGCCAGGCGCTCTACGACGCGCTGATGAAGCAGGCGCAGCGCCGCACCGCCGAGGCGGACTACGTCCTCGACGATTCCGGCAACGTCGTGGACGACGGCGGGCGACTGGCTGACGATGACGGCGTGATCATCTGCGAAGAACGCCGCGCGCCGATCAATCTCACCGGCGATGCGGGTGATGACGAAGGCGGCGCGGCTGAAAATCCCGACGCCTCGCCCGAAAACCTCTTCGCCGACGCAACACAGCCGACTGTGAGCGGCGGGCTTCGCAGGAAGCGATCGACGAAGTGATCGAGCCAGTACCACCCTCAGTCCACGATGATCCGCTTCACGACCTCCGACGTGTTCTGATACTCAGCGGACTGCGCCCACACCTCGCCCAGCGGGAAATCAGCGGGCATCGTGAAGTTCTTGACGGCTGTTCCTTCAGCATCCGCCAGAGCCTGCGCCAAGAACACCGCATTCCCGATCTCCAATGTCACCTGCAGAGGCAGGATCGTGGTCGAACCGCAGCCGGTGGTTGAGTAAAACCACCTGACCAGCCCCCCAGGTGCGGCGCCGCGCGTTTCGAGGTGAACGGAAGTCACCCCGCGCCGGATCGGACCTTCCGGGCCAATCTCAAACGTGAGCGATTTGTTCAGGTCTGTGCGCACGACGGACGTTCGCCTCTTTTCAACGAGATCGGGCGTCACGGCGTTGATGCCGAACCATTCAAGATGGCTCCACATCACGCCGGGGTTTGCTGGATCCTCGTCCATCTGGCTGTAGTCCGCCCAGGCCGCATTCACTGGCGATGCCGTGCTCTCGCGCACGGTGATCGGCGCGCGAGTCGTACCCGGGGCATCGTAGTGCTTGCGGATGGTTCGCCGGATGGCGATGTGCTGCGTCGGAGAGCATTCGTTGTAGGTGATCGCCATATTGCCGGCGTCATCGACGTGAATCGCCGGAAAGAGAGCGCTGGCGGAAGCGTCATCCGGATCGATGGTTCCCGACTGGACGAGCGTCGGGATGTTGCCGCTCAGCGGCCAGCCGTTCATGGCAATCTGGTGCCAGCGCAGTTTGGCCGTGTTCGGCTCATCGTCGCCGATGGCGTGAACGACCCACGCCGATCCGTTCCGATACACGGGAAACTTGAAGAACGGCATGCAGTTGATGGTGCCTCCGGGCATGTTGATGCCCCCAGGGCGCGGTCCTGTAGTACGGCACGGTCAGGTCGAAAGGCTCATAGAGCGTGTTGGTGGCGGCGTCCAGGGCGTACAGGCGCACCCAATTGTTCTCGCCGGTGATCGTGTGGGAGTCGGTGATGAAGTAGCCCATGGACGGCGAGACCTGCTCATACATCCTGAAGCAGCCGATGGCGCGCCAGTAGGTGTTGTCCTGGTTGGGAATCTGATCGATGAAGTGCCGCTGGACCGGCGGCAACTGTCCGTTGAGGAGCGCGGCTTTGTCGGCCCAGGCGATCTCGGCCGTTCCTTTCGTCGGGATGTGAGCGCGTTGCCAACTGAAGAAGACTTGCTGTGGGCCGACGCTCATGTGCGGGTAATCAGGCAAGACAGGAAGCGCCGGCGGCTGGTGGAAGTCCCAGTTGTTGCGGTCGACGGGATCGGAGTTGTGCGACACGGCAAGCGCCAGCGAATCGACCGTATTGCGCATGACCAGCACGAAGAACCGAGCCGAGTCTGGATCAAATGCGACGACCGCATCGGAGAACACGGGGAACCCAAAGAACTGCTCAAGCGTCTCCGAAACCAACAGCCCACCATTGCGATCCCACACACGCCGTCCCCAGTTCGTCGTCGTGAGAATGTGGCTCGGTCCGACGGCAATCGCGCAATCTGCCTGATTCTCCAGCGTGGTGGAGTGCGCCTCGAACTCGAAGTCCACGCGGCGGCCACACTCTTGACCGAACGCGGTGGCACCGAGCGCGCTTGTGAAAAGAATGAAAGCCACTCTGAGACTCACGCTGCGATCGCGACCAACGGTACTTCGCTCCATCGCATGTCCCTCCATCGAATCCGACGCCAGCAGCAGACTGCCTCGAAGCCTCAGAACGCTCCCGCAATACATGAACCGCCTACTCGATCCTGACGACATTGCTCGTTTGGCACCCGCCGCCAGCACCCATGAGGATCTGTAAGTATCCCCCACAGGCGGCCCGCCCAACATTGCCCTCGAAAGAAGCGAATCCTGTTCCATCAGTGATGGCCTCACCGACCTGTCGAAGTCCCTGCGAACTGAGCCCCAGCGTCGTGCCCCAGCATGCGCCGCCGCGGATGAGGAAACTCCCGGTGGAGCGAGCGAAGAGAAGGAAAGCACTCACGTTGCGAGGTGCGTTGCGCACCTCCGCCCGCATGGGCCCGGGACACGAGCCTTCCAGCGTGAGCACCGGCTGAGCGGAGGCATCGGAGGCCGCTGCAAGGCTCATCGCCGCAGCCGCGACCGTGAAGAACCACTTCAACCGTTTCGTCTGGGCAAACGTCTGCATCGCGCACCTGCCTTTCGTCGGGAGGACAACAGTCCAACCCAACCCAGTGAACTGCTTCGCCTCTGGAGAGTGTACCGCCGATTCCTGGGAGTGCAGCAGGAAAACCACCCCGAAGTACGGTCCTCCCCCCACGCCGGTCCCTGGACCCGCCGCCCCGCCCCGGTGCGGCTCGACCTCGCCGCCGAGGGACCGCACGCGGTCAAGCCGCCCAGAAAGGCGGCAAACGGCCGTCCCGATCGCCGTCTGTCGTCCCCGCCGGCGCGTCGGCCTAGTGGCGTGCATCAGCGGCCGTCTTGACGCGCAGGCACTCTACAATCGCCCCCGCGATGGACCAATCCCTCCACACCCTCGACTGGTCGATCCTCGCCTTCTACATGCTCGGCATGATGGCGATCGGGGCGCTGCTGGCGCGGCGCATTCACGGCTTCAAGGAGTACTTCCTCGCCGGCGGGGCGCTCACCACGCCCCTGCTCGTCTGCACGCTGGTGAGCACCTATTACGAACTCGACGTCACCTTTGCCGTGAGCGAGCAGGGGTATTACTACGGCCTGGTCTCGTGGTTCTGGCTCAGCCGGCCGTATTACGTCTGCATCATCCTCGCGGCGATCCTGCTCGCACCGCGACTCAAGAAACTCGACTGCATCACCCTCCCCGACCTGCTCGAACGGCAGTACGGCGTCGGCACGCGCATCGCCGGCGCGCTGGCCTGCTTCGTCTACAGCCTGCCCATCACCGCGCTCGCCGGCATGACGATCATGTTCAGAATGCTCGGCTGGGAGACGCACATCGCGCTGCTCATCTCGATGGGGATCTGCGCGGCGTACACGGCGATGGGCGGCCTCTGGGCCGACGCCATCTCCGACACTATCCAGTTTGTCCTCATGTGCGTCTCCCTCGCCATCGCCATTCCCATCGCGCTCCGGTGGGTCGGCGGGTTCGAGTCCTTCGAGATTCTCCCGGCCGAGCACATGACGGCCACGGGCGGCCTGGGGTGGGGCATCATCCTCGCGTGGACCGTCGGCGCGCTGACGGTCTTCGTCGAGCCGGCGTTCTATCAGCGCATCTTCGCGGCCAAGGACGCCCGCTCCGTCATCCGCGCGCTGCTCATCGGCATCCTTCTCTGGGCGGCCTACGACTGGGGCGTGACGGTGGTGGGGATGATCGGCCGCGTCGCCGTCGAGAAACAACTGCTCAGCGCCGATCTTGAAGGGCGCGAGGCGCTCATGGCCGTGTGCATGCAGACGCTGCCGCTGGGGCTGCGCGGCCTGTTTCTGGGCGGCGTGCTCGCCGCGGCGATGTCGAGCACCGACACCTATGCGCTGCTCGCCAGCGGCAACATCGTCTACGACATCTACCGCCCCCTTCGCCGCAAACCGCTGACCGACGCGCAACTCATCTGGCTGACGCGCGCGGGCATCATCGTCGTTCTTCTGCTCGGCTCGCTGCTGTCGCTCGAGTTCGACCGCATCAACCACGCCTGGGTGTTCATGAGCGGAGCCCTCGCGTCGGTCGTGCTCGTGCCGGCGCTCGGGGCGATCCTGGCCAACCCGCCGCCGCTTGCGGGCTGGCTCAGCACGATGTCGGGGATCATCGTTTACGCGGCGTATCACCTCGCCGTCGCCCTCAACGGCGAGTATGACGTGGAGGTGGAGTCGATGGTGTGGCGCGTCGGTTCGTTCGAGGCGTGGCGCGAGTACGCGGTGCTCTTCGCCCTGCCGGCCTCGGCCCTGGCCTTCGCGGCGGGATGGCTGCTGGGGAGGGATGAGCGATGATGCTGTGGGCGACGTGGCTGGCGGTGATCATCCTCGGCCCCGGGGCCGTGCTCGTGTTCCTCTGGTTCCTGCTCGACCTGCGCCGCATCTGGCCGCGAAAGTAGCGTGCACGGCGGGCCGCGCCCGCCGGCGGCGCTGCGGTAGCGGGCGCGCCCAGAGGGGCGGCGAGGGTGCCTACCATCGCTTTCGCGGCGCGGTTCGGCGCTGCTCCTGTCCATCTACCCATCGCGGCCCTCCGGCCTTTGGCGCCGGCCCGGCCTGACAAGGAACGATCCATGTCGGACACGCAATTCGATCTCATCGTCATCGGCGGCGGCCCCGGGGGGTACGTCGGGGCCATCCGCGCCGCCCAACTGGGCATGAAAGTCGCCTGCATCGAGCGCGACCTGCTCGGGGGCGTGTGCCTCAACTGGGGCTGCATTCCCACCAAGGCCCTGCTCAAGAACGCCTACCTCTACAAGGAGGTCGCCCAGCACGGCAAGGACTGGGGTTTTGAGTTCGAGCGCCTCAGCCACAACTGGGAGAAGGTCATCGGCCGCAGCCGCGGCGTAGCCGATCAACTCAACAAGGGCATCCACTTCCTCTTCAAGAAGAACAAGATCACGCACTTTGCCGGCCACGCGAAGATCACCCGCGCGGCCAGGCCGACGCTGCCCTGCGAGGTGCAGGTCTTCGACAAGCCCGGCGGGAGCAGACAGCACACCCTGACGGCGCCGAAGGTGCTCATCGCCACCGGCTCGGTGCCGCGCGAACTGCCCTTCGCCCCCTTCGACGGCACGACCATCATCGCCGCCAAGGAAGCGATGACGCTGGCGGTGCAACCCAAGCGCCTGCTCATCGTCGGCGCCGGGGCGATCGGCGTCGAGTTCGCCTACTTCTACAACGCCTTCGGCACGCAGGTCACCATCGTCGAAATGCTCGACCGCCTCCTGCCCATCGAGGATGATGACATCAGCAAGGTGCTCGAGCGCGAGTTCAAGAAGTCCGGCATCAACATCCGCACGGGCCACGTCGTGAAGAAGATCGACAAAGGCAAAGGCGGTCTGAGCGTCACCATCGCCGCGACGGGCGACGAGGCGAAGACCGAGACGATCGAGGCGGACGTCGTGCTCGTGGCGATCGGCGTGCGCGGCCGCTACGACGGGCTGTTTGACTCATCGCTCAACATCGAGACCTTCAAGGACCACATCAAGGTCGCGTACCGCGGCGTCGAGGATCCGACCTACCAGACCAGCGCGCCGGGCATCTACGCCGTCGGCGATGTCATCGGCCCGCCGTGGCTCGCGCACGTCGCGAGCGAGGAGGCCGTCGCCTGCGTCGAACGGATGAATGGGCACGACTGCGTCGGCGTCGACTACGACTCCATCCCCGGCTGCACCTACTGCCATCCGCAGGTGGCGAGCATCGGCCGCACCGAGCGAGCGCTCAAGGAAGCGGGCCTCGTCGCGGGCAAGGACTACAACGTCGGCTCCTACCAACTCAAGGCGCACGGCAAGGCGATCGCCGAGGGCGAGAACGTCGGCCTGGTGAAACTGCTCACGAGCATTCCGCACGGCGAGATTCTCGGCGCGCATCTCATCGGCGCCGAGGCGACGGAACTCATCGCCGAGTTCGCCCTGGCCCGCAGCCTCGAAGCGACGGCCGAGGACATCATCAACACCGTCCACGCGCACCCCACGATGAACGAGGCGGTGCACGAAGCGGCCCTCGCGAGCGTGGGGCGGATGATTCATGGGTGAGGCTGCGCGGGCGTCCCGCACTCCGGGCAGACGCCGCTGGTGTTGCCGCGGAGGTTGTAGGCGCAATGCGCGCACAACTCGCGACTGCGTCGGAGATCGCGCAGGCCGAAGCGCACGAGATACCACAGGCACCTGAGCGCCAGGACGGCGCCGAACCAGATTGCTGCGGTGGCCAGTTGTCCCGTCCAGATCGGGCGGAAGGGCAGCACCTCGTCGACCTGTCCGTTCCAGGGTTGCGGGTCATCTGTTCGATTGATCGCGGTGGATCGATCAATCGCCCAGGCACCCTGCTCCATCACCCATCGACACCAAAGCAGGCGCGCCGGATACGCGACGCCGACGTACATTTCATGTGCCACGCCGTTGGCCAGTGGCCGATCATCGTTTCGCCACCGATCGACATCGACCCAGCGCGGAAGTGATCGGGATGGAGCATGATCCGGCATTCCAGCCGAGAGGAAATCCGGCAGATCCATTGATACCGCTGTGACCTTGAATCCACTGAGCCAACGTGATTCGAAACCGCCGAAGTCACTGCGGGAGATCCACACGCGCCGCTGGCCTTGTGTCTCGATCCACTTGGGCCAATCGACGGGATACCCGACCAGATCTCGTATGAACTGATCCTTGTACGCTTCCGCAAAGCGTTGCGAGAACCACACCGACCACCCGACGTTCGTGATGAGCAGCAGCGCCAACGACCACAGCAACGTCGTGCAGATGAACCGCCGCCACGAACTCGATCGTGAGCGACTCATGCGCGATCTCGGTTCACGCTGGCCCCGCACTCCGGGCATACGCCGCTCGTGTTGCCGCGGAGGTCGTAGGCGCACTCGCGGCACACCGGCGACGCGGGTGGCTCCGGGGGCTGGTAGAGCAGGCCGTAGAGCGCGCTCACAACGCACACGGAGATGAACGCGGGGACAGCGCAGTCCAGGGGGTAGAAGGGCGAGTGGCTCGACAGGGCGTACACGACCACCACCACCGCGCTGATGCCGTAGACCACCGGCACGGAGAAGCGCAGGTCCGTCCGCGCCAGCGCCGGGACCACGATCGGCAAACTGAGAATTCCGACGGCGCAACCGATGAGGAAGCAGACCGGAACGAGGAGGAGATCATCATCGTGCAGCGCCTCGGCCCAGCCACCGTAGCGGACGATCGCCACGAGCATCGCCAGAGCGCCCAGGGCCCCCATCGCCGGAGTCGCGGCGAGCACCACTCCCACAACGCGGGCAGGACTGGAATCTGTACCCGGCAGCCGAGGCATGGATGCTCCCCGCAGAGCGCCGACGCGCCCGTGAGGAGTGTACCAGAGACCCGGACCGGCGGCCCGGCGCGCCGCCCGTGAACCCGAAGAGCGAGCACGGACCACCGGGCCGAAGCGCCAGCGAGGAAGGGAGCGCGAAGCGACAACTCGATTCCGCAGCCGGAAGTCAACCTCACGCAGAGGCGCTGAGGGCGCTGAGATTCGCCAAGGCGCATCCTTTTCTGCGCACTTTGCGCCTCTGCGTGAGCGGCCTTCGATCCTGCATCTCCCCGCGTTCTTCTCGTCGCTGCGCTGCTCGATTCCTCGCTGGCGCTTCGGGCTGGTCGCGTTCCTCGCCTCGTGCGTCTGCGGCGGTATGATGCCCTTGCGTTCCGCTTTGCCCTCTGATCCTCTCCGGGCGGAAGTCCGGGTGCGGAGATTTTTCGATGCTGCCCAAGCCCTCGCCGAGGCTCGGCCAACTCGGCTTCCTCTATTTCCCGCCCTACCGCGTCGAGGGGTACTCGATCGCGGGCGAGGCGACGGCCGTCACCGTTCCCGAGTTCGACGTCTGCTTTGACATCGGCGTGTGCTTCAAGCCGATGCTCACCTCGCGCTTCATCGCCATCAGCCACGGGCACATGGATCACGTGGCGGGCCTGCCGTACTACTTCAGCCAGCGGTGGTTCCAGGGCATGGGGATGGGTACGTGCGTGTGCGACCGGCGGATCGAGCCGGCCCTGCGGACGATGATGCTCGGATGGGTGGATGTGGAGCAGCAGCGTACCAGCCACGAGATCGTGGGGTTGGCCCCCGGCGAGCACCACGAGATCAAGCACAACATCTTCCTCGGCCCCTTCGAGGTCGATCACACGGTGCCGAGCGTGGGCTGGGGGATCGTGGAGCGGCGGACGAAGTTGCGCGACGAGTTCATCGGCCAGCCGCAGGAGCGGCTGAGGCAACTCAAGCAGGAGGGGGTGGAGATCACGCGCGAGGTGCGCGTGCCCCAGGTCGCGTACATCGGCGACACGCTTCCGGGCCCGCACCTGCTTGCCGACCCGGTGCGGCGGGCGCGGATCGTGATCATCGAGTGCACTTTTTTCGAGCCTGGGCACAAGGAGCGGGCGATCACGGGCAAGCACGTTCACGCGGACGATATCGCGGAGTTGTGCGAGCGCATCGAGGCCGAGGCGATCGTGCTCACCCACGTCTCGCGGCGCACCAACCTCGGTCTGGCCAAGAAGATGCTGCACGAGCGGCTGGGCGAAGCGCACAGCGGCCGCGTTCATCTGCTCATGGACCACCCGGGCAACCGCGCGCGCTACGAGCAGCAGTGCGCCGAGGCCGAGCAGCAGGCGTCGGCCTGAAAAAAGTTGGCGTGTCCCGCAGAGTTTCTGCAATTCGCGCGAATCGGGGTTGACAAACGGTGGACGAAGAATTACCTTTGTGCCGTTGAAGCGAAACGCGGCACGGCCGGGCAAGCGTGCGGCCGCCTCGCGCTCGACTGGTGGATCTCCTGGACTCTCAACAACCGAACGGACGAAAGCAAACCCCAATGGCAACTCACCCCGATCCAAAGATCTGGGACGGCATCCTTGCGCACCTCAAGAAGCATCATCCCGCCCGGTGCCGGCAGTGGTTTGAGGCGATCGAAATGGCCGGCCTCGCCGGCGGACTGCTCACGCTGCGCACGTGCAACCCCGTACATCTGCGCTACCTGCAGCGCGAGTGCATGGAGGTGTTCCGCGAGGCGGCGCAGAGCGTGACGGGGATGCTGCTGAGCGTGGTCTTCGTCTCCACGGAGGATCTTCCGATGGTGACGACGATTCCCGCGAACCCCCCGGTGAACGAGGGCGCTCCGGCCGCGCCCGGCGCATCGACCAACGGCACCAGCAACGGGCACGGCAATGGCGCGGTGAATGGCCAGGCGGCGCTGTCGGCCGCGCTGGCCGCGCCCCCTCGCCCAAAGGGGTCGTCCGTGGCGGAGCCCTCGGGGCCGCCGCCGGTTGCGGCGCCGCCCGCCCCGGTGCGCCACGGCGGGCCGGTCTGGGGGACCATCTACGACGAGATGGTCATCAATCCGGACTACTCGTTCGAGACCTACGTCGTCGGGCCGAACAACCGCCTGGCGCACGCCGCGGCGGTGGCGGTCTCGCAGCAGCCGGGGGTGGCGTACAACCCGTTCTTCATTCACAGCGGGGTGGGGCTGGGCAAGACGCACCTCCTCCAGGCGATCTGCCAGGCGATCTTGACGACCCAGCCCGGCTGCCGCATCTACTACGTCTCCTGTGAAGGGTTCGTCAGCCAGTTCATGGAGGCGGTGCAGGCGGGGCAGATGCTCGAGTTCCGCCACAAGTTCCGCGACATCGACGTCCTCGTCGTCGACGACATCCACTTCCTCGCCGCGCACGATCGGACGCAGGAGGAGTTCTTCCACACGTTCAACAGCCTGTGGCAGATGGGCAAGCAGATCGTCCTCAGTTCAGACGCGGCCCCAAACGAGATCCCGAAACTGGAGGACCGGCTGCTCAGCCGCTTCAAGCAGGGCCTCGTGGCGCGGATGGACAAGCCCTGCTACGAGACACGGCTGGCGATCCTCCGCATCAAGGCGAAGTTGCGCGGCCTTTCGCTGCCCGACGACGTGCTGTGCTACATCGCCCACCACACCGACTCGAACATCCGCGAACTGGAAGGCGCCCTCACACAACTCCAGGCGCTCTCGATGGCGACAAGCCGGACCATCGACGCGGAACTGGCGCGCGAGGCCCTGGGCGAGGTCCCCGCGCCTCTGGCGCCGATCGTAAGCGTGCAGGCGATCATCTCCACCGTCGCGCGCCACTTCGAGGTCAAGCAGACGGACCTGCTCTCAAAGGATCGGCACAAGTCGATCACCCTGCCGCGGCAGGTCGCCATGTATCTGGCGCGGTGCCACAGCAACCACAGCCTCCAGGAGATCGGCGGGTTCTTCGGCGGGCGCGACCACACCACGGTGATGCACGCGGTCAAGAAGATCAGCCGGCTGCGCGCCAACGACGCCTCGTTCGACCGCCGGCTCGATGTGATCGAGCGCGATCTTCAGATCCGATCGTCGTGAGGGGGCTCATCGCTCCCAGCGGTAGGGGTTGCGGTCCAGCGCGCCCACCATGTTGCGGAGGTCGTCGGGCATCCGCACCCACATGATCACGAGGAGCGCGCAGCCCGCGAGGGTGACGAAGAGGTAGGCCGAACCGCCAAGCAGCGCCGCGACGGCGCCGAGCAGCGCCGGCCCTTCGACCAGCGCTCCGCGCACGATCACGGCGCTGGTCAGGCGCGCGGGCGAAGGGGCCTCGCCGCGATCTTGCTCGCCGGCGAGCAGCCGCCAGCGAACGGCACCGATCACCGCGTTGACGAGCAGCAGGACCGCGGCCACTCCGCCGAGGATCTGCCCGATCATTGCGTTGGCGCCCGCGATCGGCCCCGAGGCCCCGTTCATGGCCAGCACGATGACGCCGAGGACCGCCGGCGCCAGCGCGAAGCACCCCACCAGCAGGCGACACAGAGAGATGGTCTGCTCGATCGTCTTCGGTTCGGGATATCCTGAGTTTTCAGTCGGTTGCGCCATGAGGAAAGACTCCGGTCAGAGAGGGTATTCACGCGGCGCCAAGTGGAGCAGGGCTCGCGGCGACCCGCGACGATCGCCGCCGCGGGCTTGTGGTCCTTGTGCACAACCTGTTGGGAAAAGACGACAGCCGGGCTGCTTCTCGACACGGGGCGGCGCCCTGTCAGCGGGAATCCACCTGCCCTTCACATCCCGAACACCGCCCCTCCCGACCTCACAGAACCGCATCGATCGAGCCCGTCACCCAATCGACAAGTTGTCCCCGCGCTGATCAGCCGGGTAACCCGCTGAGCCACAACGCTTTACGTGTCGATCTAATCCGGATGTCCACATCTCAACAGGCCCTTTAACGGTGATGAAGAGAAAGACTTTCGTAACTCCTAACTACCGCCACTATCCCTTGCCCGGTGCGAAGCACCAGCCTTGGCTGAAGGATCCGGGAGGCCATGCAGGCGCGGCTCTTCATCCACGATGTGGACGAATTGTGGACGGGACGGGAGGCTGGCATTGGTGACAGAATGTGGTGGTCCGTTGGGCCACGACCGAGGCGATCAGGGGCTTGCCGCACACGGGGCACGGCAGACCCGCCCGGTCGTAGACGAGCAGGTTGGCGCGGTGCTTGCCGGCTTGGCCGTTGCCGTCGACGTAGTCGCGCAACGTCGTGCCGCCGGCGCGGACCGCTCTGTTGAGGACAGTCCGGATCGCTGCCGACAGCGAGTGCACCTGCGGTCGCGTCAGGGAATGCGCGGGCGTGAGTGGATGAAGGCCTGCGTGGTACAGGGTCTCGTCGGCATAGATGTTTCCGATACCGGCGATGATCTCCTGGTCCAGCAGCGCGGCCTTGATGCTCCGTGTCGTCCTGGAGAGTGACGCGGCGAGGTCCGCGGCTCGCACGCGCAGCGCATCGGGGCCGAGGCGGCTCCATTCCTGCGCCAGGAGATCCGCCATCGACGCCGCCGGCGTAATGCGGCCGAAGCGGCGCTGGTCGCGAAAGAGCAGCGACGCGCCTTGTGCTTCATCGCCGAAGATCCAGCGGACGTGGATGTGATCTTCGCGCGCGGCCGACTCGCCACGAGCGAGATACAGCAGTTGCCCGGTCATTCCGAGATGGACGATGAGAACGGGCCCGCCGCGCTCGGCGACGATGGCGAGTTGCTTGCCGTGGCGCTCCAGCCGCTCGATGCGCCGCCCCACGAGCAGCATCGCGCGGAGACGGGGCATCACAACGGCTCCGGGAGCGCCCCCCTCACCGCGACGCCGCGATCGCACCATCTCCGGACGGAGCACTTCGACGCGCTCGATCACGCGGCCGACCAGGCGCGGCACGAGTGAGCGGCGGAGCGTTTCAACTTCTGGAAGTTCCGGCATGGTGGGAGCCGTCGAGGTTGAATCAGCCGCCGGCCGAGCCGCCGTCCTTGCCGGACGGGGCATCGGCGACGGGCGGCGGCCCGTCGGAGCCCTCCGTCATGGCCGCGGGGTCCGAGCCGGCGCCGGGCAGTTCCATGGCGCGGCTCAGCGCGATCTGCGCCTGCTCGCGGCCGATGAACTCCGAATCCTCCGCGAGTGCGGCGAGTGCGGCGATCTCATCGGCCCGCAGGGGCGCGAGTCGCCCGAGCGCCAGCGCCGCTTCCTGCCGCACCTCGGCGGAGGCCGACCGCAGGCACGCAAGCATGATCCGCACCTGCTGCGGCTCGTCGGCGCGCACCCGCGTCATCTCGCGCGCGAGGTGGAGTCGCAGCGGTTCGATGTCTTCCTGTGCCGCCGATTCGATCGCCCGGAGGATGGCCGGGTCGTATGGATCGATCGTGAGAAGAGCCGCGGCGACGGCGGTGCGTTGTTCGCTGCCCCGCGTGGGGTCGAGGAGCATGGCGACAAGAGTGCCCGCGGCGGGTTTGGCGGTGGACCCGAGGCGCGTCAGGGCCGTGAGAGCCGCGGCCCCGCGTCGGTCGGCTCGGCGCGCCGCGATCGCGAGCGGCTCGATCGCCGGCGCCGCGCCGGGTCCGATGCGCCCGAGCGCGACGATGGCGAACGTCGCCACGCGATCAGGGCTCTCGTCCATCAGCCGCATGAGCAGCGGCACGGCCGGCTCAGCCAGCGGGCCGAACTGCGCCAGCGTGGCGCACGCTTCGGCCCGCACCTCCCAGCGCTCGTCCTCGAGCGCGGCGAGGAGTTCGGGCACGACCGAGGCGATCGGCTCGTCCAGGCTGCGAAAGAAGCGGCCGGCCGCCTGGCTCACCACGGGACTCGAATCCTTCAGGCAACGCGCCACCGCAATGGCGCACGCCGAATCATCGACAAGCGAGTTCCTCCCCGCCATCTGCGTGAGGGCCAGGACGGACTGGCTGCGAACCTTGGCTTCCCGGTCGATCGTGCCTGCGATGAGCGCCGCTTCGACCTTGGCGTCGCGGACGCAGAGGTCAAAGAGCGTCTGCGAGGCCTTGAGGCGCAGGTCCGCGTCGCGCGGCGAGCGCAGCAGCGTCGCGCAGCGGCGGGCGTAAAAGACCGTCATCGTCGAGACTTCGTGCCGGCCGCGCCGCCGCGCGAACCACTCCGGGTTCGTCGCCGAGACGCGCGCATCGATTTCCTCAAACACCCAGGGATTGTCGGTCCAGGGCAGGACGAGCATGAGCGCGCTGGTGGGGATGAGCGCGCTCCAACCCTGCTCCTGCACCGTCGGCACGGCGCCAAGCGAGAGGCCCGAGACGATCAGCAGGGCGCCGAGAAGCACCCGAGCGCCATGCCGGCGTGTGCGGTAGAGGTTGCGCGGCCGCGCGGCGTCGTGGCCGCACTCGGGGCAGACAAACCCGCGGCTGCCGGTCATGTCATACCAGCACTTAGGGCAGCGCGGCCGGCCCCTGGCCCGGTCGCGGAACGCCGCCACGTGCAGCACCACCGCGCCCAACAGCACGAGCAGCACCGTCACCGAGTAAAGCGCGACCGGAACAAGCACCCCCAATCGTAGGAGGCGCCTTTCCGACGCAGCCGCCATCTCGACCCACGTTCCGGGTGCGGCGATCAGGGTTGATTCCCCGGCGGCGCGCGGAGGCGGGCCGCGGACAATTCCTCCAGCAGGCGGGACTTGCCGAGAGGGGAGGACAGAAAGATGCGCCAGTCGATTCTGACGACAGCGCTGGCGTGTGCGCTTCTTGCCGGGGCCGCGGTTGCGCAGGAGTCACCCGACGAGGAAATGGTCCGGCTGCGGGAATACGTCGGGCGCAGCGCGCGGCCCGCCTGCGAATACGTCGCGGACCTCTTCGCCGACCACGACGTCGTGATCATCGGTGAGATTCACGAGGTCGCGGACAACGAGGAATTCATCGCCGATCTGCTCGTGGATCTGGCGCGCCGCACGGCGGTGCGCCGCTACGCGACCGAGTTCGTTCCGCGCCGGCTGAGCGCGGAGGCCAACGCACTCGTGCAGGCGCCGCAGTGGGACGAGGCGGCGGCGATCGACCTGATGCGCCGCGGCCCCAACCCCCTCTGGGGCTACCGCGAGTACCTCGCCATTCTGGAAGCGATCTGGAGGAGCAACGCCGATCGACCGCCCGGCGCCGCGCCGATGCTGATCGTCGGCCTCGACAGCGACTGGAAACAACTCGCCCTTCTCGAAGAACCAGATCAAGCAAAGAACTTCAGAACCAGGCTGGAGCGCGAACGGTGCATGGTTGAGAGTCTCGAAACGGCGATCCAGGAGCCAGGCGCAAAGGTTCTTGCGCACGTCGGCTATGCGCACAGCATCACGAAGCATGGTGAGCGCTTCGCGACGGTGCTCAAGCGCAGGTACGGAGAGCGCATCTTCCAGGTGGCGCTGCATCACAACTTCCCGGGTCCGGGGGAAACATCGCCCTTCACCGGTCTGCTTGAAGAGGTCCTCGCGGGGCAGCACGGCCCAGTGGGCGTCACCGTCAAGGGTTCGCCGTTGGCTGGCCTGCGCCGCGACGATTGCATGTACTTCACGATGCTCGGCTCGGGCAGTTCGCTCGATGAAGCCGCTGAAGGGTATCTCTACCTCGCCCCGGTGCGCGACCTGCGCCCCGTCTCCTGGATTGACGGGTTCATCACCGATGAGACCTTCGAGCAAGCGCGGGCGATCGCGCTGAAGATGAAGCGCCTCGACGCGCAGCAGCCCTGCCCCGACGCAGCCGCTTTGAACGCTGCGATGAAACAGCACTTCGAGTCGCGGCGGTGAACCACCGGAGCGGGTATCGTCAGCCATGCTCCTGCGCCGCCTCTATCGCGCTGCCCTGCCGCTGGGCGTGCGCCGCCTTCTGGCCGAAGCGCGGCTGCGGCGTCTCGTGCGCCGCGGACGACTCGCGCACCTGCACGAGCACTACCCGCATTACGACGTCTCCGCCGCGCAGATCGAGGAAGACGTGGAGGAGGCGCTCATCAACGGGATGGGTTACGCGCGCGACGTCGCCGCGCTGCTCGGGCGCGCGACTTCGCCGTGGCCCAATCTTGCCGGCCTGAGCGTCCTCGAGATCGGGCCGGGGCTGACCATCGGCTCGCTGCTCGTCTGCGCCGCCGCGGGGGCTGAGACGGCGGCGCTGGACGCCTTTCCCGTCCGGTGGCGCCGCGAGTACCACGCCTCGTTCTACCCGCGCTTCGTCGAAGCGGCGCAGCGCCGCTGGCCGGAACTGAACTGGTCTCTCGCCGCGCGCCTCGCCCGCGCCGAAGGCGGCGACGCGGATGCCGTCGTCCGCGTCATCGCCGCCGACCTCGCGTGCGCTTCGTCGATGCAGGAAGCGGTAGCGGAGCGAGGCTTCGACGCGATCGTCTCGAATGCGGCGCTCGAACACGTCTCCGATATGTCCCAGGCCGCGCGACAACTGGCGCGCCTCACCCGGCTTGGCGGAGTCGGCGTCCACCTCGTCGACTTCCGACAACATTGCGATCCCGACCGGCCGCTCGAATTCCTCGCCATGCCGGATGAGCGATTCGATCGTCTCTTCGCGCGGCGCCAGGGGCGGGAGGGCAACCGCGTCCGCGCGTCCGAACTCGCGGGGATGTTCGCTCAGGCGGGGTTCGACGTGAGGCGGGTTGACGTGCTCGATCGGGCCGATCCGCACTACGTCGAGCGGCTCCGGCCGAAAATGCAGCCGCGTTTTGCCCATCTTGACATCGCGGACCTGCTCACACTCAGCGCTCGATTCAAGTTGAAGCGGAGCGGCAATGGCGGGCCGGGTGAGGCGGCGGCCGGGGCCGGGGCGGCGCAAGGCGGCCGCAGCGGATAGGATCGAGCCGTCGCGGGGTTCCATTTTTCGGGCATGGAATCGCCGCGGGGCGGGTTAAAGAAGGGCGCGTGCGCGGCCGCTTCGAGCCGGAGTCTCGTTGCCGCGCCGCAGAAGGAGAGGGGATCGATGAGCGATCGAGCAGCGGGCGGGCGGCGCGGCATGTTCACATTGCTGGCGGCGATCGGTGCGGGCTTGCTGGCCGGCGCGGCGCTTGCCCAGCGCGGCGTGCAGATCAATACCGACGCCGACGGCAACAACATCTCCGGCGACGCCGCCAACGAGCCGAGTTTTGCCATCAACCCCCTCAACCCGCAGCACATGGTCGTTGGCTGGCGGCAGTTCCCCACCATCAACTCCGACTTCCGCCTCGCCGGCTACGCCGTCACCCTCGACGGCGGCAAGACGTGGTTCAACGGCGGAACGCTCCAGCCCCCGCCCGGCTCGGGCAACGCCAACATGACCGATCCCGTCATCAAGGTCGATCGCAACGGCGTGTTCTATTACAACAGCATGATCTACCGCTCGAGCCGCGACGGGCAGACGGTGTACCGCAGCGACGACGGCGGCTTCACCTGGGCCGCCCCCGTCTACATCCGCGAGAACTGCTTCTGCGACAAGAACTGGTACGAGATCGACGACCGCACCGGCCACCACTACGGCATCTGGCAGATTCCCGGCGAGTTTGCCCGTTCGACGGACGGCGGACAGACGTGGAGCAGTTGGAGCGTCGGCGCCTCGATCTACGCCTACATCAGCGTCGGGCCTGACAGCGAATTGTACATCGGCTGGTGGGGCAGCGGCGCGGTCGTGATCCGCCGCTCCGACAACGCGCGCGATCCGGGCCAGACGCCGACCTTTACCTCGGCCATCAACGTGCCGATGGGGAGTCTGCTCTACGGCCGGCCGATCAATCCCGACGGCGCTGCGAGCCAGATCAACACGATCACCGACCCGCGCGACGGGCCGACGCGCGGCTGGGTGTACATGCTCACCTCCGCCATCCGCTCCAACGACGTGTGCGATGTGATGTTTGCGCGCAGCGCCGACGGTGGGCGCACCTTCAGCACGCCGATCCGCGTCAACGACGATCCGCCGGGACAGGACTACCAGTGGATGGCGGCGATGTCGATGGCGCCCTCCGGCCGACTCGACGCCGTCTGGTTCGACACGCGCGGCGACCCGAGCCACTTCATCTCGCGCCTGTATTACTCACATTCATGGGACAACGGCGCGACGTGGTCGCCCAACCGACCTGTCGGCGACCCCTTCGACCCGCGCCTCGGCTACCCCGTGCAGCGGAAGATCGGCGACTACTTCCAGAGCCAGTCCGACAACGGCTCGGCCAGCGTGGTGCATCCGGCGACCTTCAACGGCGAGCAGGACATCTATTACACGCGGCTGCATCCGATGGTGATGGAAGTCTCGCCGCTGCGGGCCGGCCAGCCCGCGCAATTCGACGTGAGTGAAGCGCGGCCGAATGAGCGCGCGTGGATCGTTTACAGCCTCGACGGCGACGGGTACACCCACATCGGCCCTTTGAATGTTCCCGTGAACATTGCCATGCCGCGCCTTGGCCTCGGGCCGCGCACGGCCGACTCGTCCGGCAACGTGTCGTGGACGGTGACGATGCCGCCGCAGTCGCAAGGCCGCCGCGTCTGGTTCCAGGCGGTGCAGCGCGAGAACGCGAGCAACGTCGTTGAGCAGGTCGTGCAGTAATCAACCAACCTTGAGAGAGGGGACTCCATGTTTCATTCGACCAGCCGCGGACCATCGCACACGATGCGACTTACAGCGATTCTGTCCGCATTAATGCTTGCGCCGCAGGCCCTCGCGCAGCGCGGCGTGCAGATCAACACGGATGCGAACGGCAACAACATCACGGGCGACGCGGCCAATGAGCCGAGTTTCGCTGTCAACCCCCTCAACCCGCTGCACATGGTCGTGGGGTGGCGGCAGTTTCCGACGATCAACTCCGACGCGCGCTACGCCGGCGTCGCGGTCTCGCTCGACGGCGGGCTGACTTGGATGAATCAGGGCGTGGTCCCGCCTCCGCCCGGCGCGCCCAGCGCGCAGCAGTCCGACCCCGTCCTCGCCGCCGACGCGGCCGGGAAGTTCTTCTACAACTCGCTCCTGTTCCGCGGCGAGCAACTCGGCGTGGTCGTCTACCCCAGCGACGATGGCGGCTTCACCTGGAACCCCCCGGCCTTCATCCGCCCGAGCAGCGCCGACAAAAACTGGTACGACATCGATCAACTCGGCGGCCATCACTACTCCATCTGGCAGGCGCCGGGGCAATTCGCCCGCTCGACGGACGGCGGGCAGACGTGGAGCCGCTGGAGCATGGGCGCGAGCATCTTCGCGCACATCGGCATCGGCCCCGACGGCGAGGTTCACGTCGGCTGGTGGGAGGGCGCGGACGGTGTGATCATGCGCCGCTCCGACAACGCCCGCGATCCCGGCGCGGTGCCGACCTTCACGCCCGAAGTCGCGATCCCCTTCGGCTCCATGCCCTGGCAGCCGCCCGTCAATCCCGCCGGCGGCTGCAGCCAGGTCAACATCGCCGTTGATCACCGCGAGGGGCCGACGCGCGGCTGGGTCTACGTCCTCAGTTCCGCCGTCAGGCAGAACGACGTGTGCGACGTGATGTTCGCGCGCAGCACGGACGGCGGGCAGACGTTCAGCAACCCCGTCCGCGTCAACGACGACTCATCCGGGCAGGACTTCCAGTGGATGGCGGCGATGTCGATGTCGCCGGCCGGCCGCCTCGACGCCACCTGGCTCGACACGCGCGATGATCCCAATCACCGTGATTCGCGCCTCTACTACTCGTACTCCTGGGACGGCGGTGTCACGTGGTCGCCCAACCGCCCCGTCAGCGACTCCTTCAACCCGCTGCTCGGCTGGCCGGTGCAGCGCAAGATCGGCGACTACTTCCAGAGCCGCTCGGACAACGGCTCAGTGAGCGTGATTTACCCGGCCACCTTCAACGGCGAGCAGGACATCTACTTCCAGCGCCTGCATCCGACGGTGCTCGAAGTCTCGCCGCTCATCGCCGGCCAGCCGGCGCAGTTTGACGTGAGCGAAGCGTGGCCCAATGAGCGCGCGTGGCTCGTCTACAGCACGACCGGACCCGGCTATGTCAACGTGGGGGCGCTCAACGTGCCCGTGAATCTCGCCCGGCCGCAACTGGGCCTCGGCCCGCGCACGGCCGACGC
>WYBR01000058.1 GCA_011525805.1 Vicinamibacteraceae bacterium | reverse complement strand
TGTCGTGCGCCGCACTCAGGGCGCGATCAATGGCGGCATCGACGCTCTCGGCGATCTCATCGAGGTAGCGCGTTTCGCGGCGCCGTTCGAGACGGGTGAGATCGACGTCGGCGATGAGGCAGACGCCTTCATTCATGGTGACGGCGAGGGGCTGGGCGCCGCCCATCCCGCCGCAACCGGCGGTGAGGCACAGACGTCCCTTGAGCGTGCCGCCGAAGTACTGCCGGGCCGCCTCGGCGAAAGTCTCGTAAGTTCCCTGCACGATGCCCTGCGTGCCGATGTAGATCCACGAGCCGGCAGTCATCTGCCCGAACATCATCAGCCCGCGCGCGCAGAGGCTGTCAAAGTGACTCTGCGTCGCCCAGTGCGGCACGAGGTTCGAGTTGGCGATGAGCACGCGCGGCGCATCTTCGTGCGTGCGCACGATGCCGACGGGCTTGCCCGACTGCACGAGCAGCGTCTCATCGGCCGCCAGGTCCTTGAGCGCGGCGATGATGGCCTCGTACGCCTCCCACGACCGCGCCGCCTGCCCGCGGCCGCCGTAGACGATCAGGTGATCGGGATCTTCCGCGACGGCGGGATCGAGGTTGTTCATGAGCATGCGCATCGCGGCTTCGGCCTGCCAGGTCTTGCAGGTCCGCTGCGATCCGCGCGGCGCGACGATGCGATGATGCACGGCTGTGGTCATGGCGCACCCCCGATCGATCATACTCCGGCAGGCGCGGGCGAGTTTGGCAAACTGAAGGGCACTGGGGCCGCTTGCGGATTCGCGCTGTCCCCCTTTGCCCCCTGCCCGCGGCGGGAATACCATCCCCGATACACATCACACGCTGGAAACACTGAAAGAGACGAGGAAACTGATGTCCATCGCACCTGAAGCCCGCACCAAGGTCATCTCGGACCACCGCCGGCACGACAAGGACTCCGGGTCGCCCGAAGTTCAGATCGCCCTGCTGACAGCCCGGGTGACCGACCTGACCGATCACCTCAAGAGCCACCGCAACGACCACCACAGCCGCCGGGGGCTGATCATGATGGTCGGCAAGCGGAATCGGCTGCTGCGATACCTCTCGCGCACCGACCGCGACGGCTATCTTAAACTCATCGAAAAACTGGGCCTGCGCAAATAACCGGGAGCGTTTCTCTGGTGACGTCCCGCTGTATCGGCCCATCGACGCCTTTGCCCGACCGGTCCCTTCGGCACCGCCCGCTGTCGCTCGCTGAGCGACGCAACCCGGCGGACGCGGACCACCTCGGACAACTCGCGCCATGGGCCGATCCGGGCAACTGGGTCCACTGATCTACTCAAGGCCACGCCAGTGAACGCTGCCGCAGATTGATCCTCCGGGATCGCCTGTGTGCGTTCGCCCATGGCCGCAGAAGGGAACCTCAACGATCATGGCATACACACGGGTCGAACGCGAAGTCGGCGGCCGCACGCTCATCCTCGAAACCGGCCGCATCGCGCGACAGGCCAGCGCCGCGGTTCTGGCAACCTACGGCGGAACCACCGTCCTGGCGACGGTCGTCCGCGCCCCCGCCCGGCCCGGCTTGGACTTCTTCCCCCTCACCGTCGACTACCGCGAGAAAGCCCCGGCCGCGGGCAAGTTCCCGGGCGGCTTCCGCAAGCGCGAAGGGGCGCCCAACGAGAAGGAAATCCTCACCATGCGGCTGATCGACCGGCCGATCCGCCCGCTCTTCCCCGACGGGTTCATCGAGGAGGTCCAGATTCAGTGCTGGGTCATGAGCCACGACACGCTCAATGACAGCGACGTTCTCGCGGGCACGGCGGCGTCGGCGGCGCTGGCGATCAGTTCGTGTCCCTTCGAGGGACCGATCGCCACGGTGCGCGTCGGCCGCATCGATGACCAGTTCGTGATCAATCCCACGAGCGCCCAACTTGAGTACTCCGACATCGACCTCGTGCTCTCCGGCCACAAGGACGGGATGAACATGATCGAAGTCGGCGCCGCCGAGGTGCCCGACGTCGACGTGATCGGCGCCATGAAGTTCGGCTATGAGCACATCAAGGACGTGCTCGGCCTGATCAACGAACTCGTCGAGAAGGCGGGCCAGCCCAAGGTCGTCGGCGAACTCGTCGCCGTGCCTGAGGAGATCACGGCGCTCGTTAAGCGCGAACTGACGGACGCGATGACGGCCGCGCGGCAGATTCCCGGCAAACTCGAGCGGGCCGAGCGCATCGCCGCCATCGCCGAGGAGTTCATGGCGAGCCACTGTCCCCCGCCGACGAGCGGCAACTACAACGAGTACGTCGCCCACGCCCAGAAGATCACCCACTGCAAAGAGGCGATCCGCCTGCTCGAGAAGAAGACCGCGCGGCGGCTGCTGGCCAAGAAGGGCATCCGCGCCGACCGCCGCGACCTCACTGAAATCCGCCCCCTCGAGATGGAAGTCGGCATCTTCCAGCGCACGCACGGCTCGGCCTTCTTCCAGCGCGGCGAGACGCAGTCGCTCGTCTCCTGTACGCTCGGCACGAGCCGCGACGAGCAGATCATCGACGGCCTGCTTCCCGAATACTCCAAGAAGTTCACCCTGCACTACAACTTCCCGCCCTTCTGCACCGGCGAAGCCAAGCGCATCATGGGGCCCGGCCGGCGCGAGATCGGCCACGGCGCGCTGGCCGAGCGCAGCCTCGTCGGCGTCCTGCCTGATCCCGAGGAGTTCCCCTACACGATCCGCATCGTCTCCGACATCACCGAGTCCAACGGCTCATCGTCGATGGCGTCCGTCTGCGGCGGGACGCTGGCGCTCATGGACGCCGGCGTGCCGATCAAGAACACCGTCGCGGGCATCTCCATCGGCCGCGTCACCGACGACGACACCAACGAAGAGACGTACATCACCGACATCATCGGCGAAGAGGATTTCTTCGGCGACATGGACTTCAAGATCTGCGGCACGCGCGAAGGCATCACCGGCATCCAACTCGACCTCAAGGCCCGCGGCCTGAACTTCGCACAGATCGAGCGCATCTTCGCCCAGGCGAAGGAGGGGCGGTTGTGGCTGATCGGCGAGATGGAGAAGGTCATTGCCCGGCCGCGGCCGGACATCAGCCCCTTCGCCCCGCGCATCATCACGCTGCGCATCAGCCCGGACAACATCGGCAAACTCATCGGCCCGGGTGGCAAGACCATCCGCGCCATCCAGGAACGCACCGGCGCGACGATCGACGTCGAAGACGACGGCACCGTGATGATCGCCACGGCCAACGCCGAGGCCGCCGCCCAGGCCAAGGCCGAGGTCGAGGCCCTCACCGCCGAGGTCAAGGTCGGAACCATCTACACCGGCAAGGTCGTCGCCGTCAAGGACTTCGGCTGCTTTGTCGAAATCGCCCCCGGCACCGACGGCATGTGCCACGTCTCCGAACTCGGCGAAGGCTTCGTCAAGAACGTCGGCGACGTCGTCAAACTCGGCGACACGATCAAGGTCAAGGTCATCTCAATCGACGACCAGGGCCGCATCAAGTTGAGCCGCAAGGCCGTTCTCAAGGATGAGGCCAAGGCGCAGGAGACGGCGCCGGCGTAAGGCCGCGATGATTCTGATCACAAGAGGCCGCGCCAAATCGGCGCGGCCTCTTGGCGTTTGCGGTTTGCGCCGAAGATCGCATCGCGCCGAGGAAGGGAAGGTGTAGTCCAAATTAATGGCACTCGCAGAAGCGAGAGTAACGGCGAACCGGAAGCCCGCGGGGCGCACCGTCGTCATGCCCGCGCAGGCGGGCATCCAGTCGAGAGGTCGACCGCGCCATCGCTGGATTCCCGCCTTCGCGGGAATGACGGGCACCCGAACGACGTGCCATGAACTCGGACTACACCCCAGGGCGATCGCGTTTTCGTCGTCATGCCCGCGAATGCGGGCATCCAGCGAGGTTACGAGGCCCATGCAAACCGGCTTTGGCGATTGAAACAGGTACGTCCCGCCCGACTGGATTCCCGCTCCCGCCTTCGCTGGGAGCAGGCGCTGCGCGGGAATGACGAAAACGCGATCGCCCTGGACTACACCCGGAAGGGATGCTGATTCCGTCGATCGGCACTATACTTCCATCATGACCTGGACGCGCATCACTTTCGATCCTCGCCAACTCGGCGGGCAGGCCTGCATCCGCAATCTGCGCATCCCCGTCGCGACCGTTGTACGATGCGTGGCCAGCGGAATGAGTGTTGCCGAGATCATCGACGCCTATCCGGACCTGGAAGAGGCCGACATCGCGGAATCGCTCAACTACGCGGCGGCCCTCGCCGAGGACCGCGTGATTCCGCTCAGACCAACGGGTTCCTGAATGCGGTTCCTCGTGGACCAGCCGATCTCATGGCGGATCGCCCGCGCCCTGAACGATGCCGGGCACGATGCGGTTCATGTCAGAGACCTCGGGATGGAGACGGCCTCCGACGAGCAGATCATAGATCGTGCGGTCGGCGACAAGCGCGTCATCGTTACGCAAGATGCTGACTTCGGTACCCTGCTGGTCGCTGCAGGTCGGACGAGCCCGTCGGTGGCCTACTTTCGGCTGCGGACAGGCGATCCGAATGCACAAGAGTCCATGCTAATCGATCACTTGCCGATGATCGCGCCCCACCTTGAGCGAGGCGCCATCGTGGTCATCGCGGAGGGCGCAATTCGCATCCGAGAACTGCGCATCGGACGTCTGTGACACTCCCGACAAGACCTGCCTCGCTTCACCACGGAAACGACACTCCGACGTAGACCATGACGGAGTCGCGGCCGGGGTTGTGGTCTTCGCCCTTGATGCGCGCGTTGGAGATGTGGTGCCAGCGCACGCCGCCCATCAGCCGGGCGCCGTCGTCGCCGAGGTCGATGGTGCCGCCGACGCCGGCCTGGGGAGTGAAGTTGAAATTCGTTCCCGTGTCCGGGACTTCCTCGCCGGCAAGGAGCAGGCCCGCGCCCGCGTCTCCGTAGATCGTCCAGTCGTCTCCCTGCAGGAAGTGCCAGCGGAAGAGGATGTTGAAGTTGGCCCCGCCGGTGTCCTGCTCCTGGTCGAAAAACAGCCCCCCGAGTTCGAGGTTGATGCTGAAGTACTCGGCGAGGAAATGCTCCGCGGAGAAGTGAAGGTTGTAGTGCTCGGCATCGTTGCTGACGTCTGCGGCGGCGCCGCCGTAGATCGCCCAGCGCCACGAGCCCACCTCGCCGAATGGCGTGACCGCCAGGGTCGGCTCCGCCTCGCCCGAACCAGGCGGCTGCGAGGCGTCAACGCCTTCGCCGCGAACGAGCCAGGAAAAGTCATCGTCGGCCAGAACGACTGATCGGGCCAAGACGCAACTCAGAAGCGCCACCCACCACCTGATTCGCTCCATGTGCTCGATCTCCACGAGTTGAGAAGTGATCGGAATCGATCCGGGGACGCGGCCGGCGCGGGACATGGCGACGGGCGACCGCGAATCATCCCGCGCTCCCGGCCAAAGGCAACGCCCGGCGATCCATCTATCGACGAATCGCCGGGCGGAGAATTGAAGATCGCCGTTGACCGATCGCACCCGTGGCGCGAGCGGAGGCCCTCGATCAGCCCTTGCCGACGATGCCCTGCCCGCGCAGAAACTCGACGAGCGCGATGACTTCCTCGTCGAGCGACATCTCGGCCGTGTTGAGCACCAGTTCCGCCTTGAGCGGCGCTTCGTAGGGGTCGTCGATGCCGGTAAAGCCCTTGATCTCGCCGGCCCGGGCCTTCTTGTACAGGCCCTTGGGGTCGCGGGCCTCGGCCACTTCAAGCGGCGTCTCGACGTAGACCTCGAAGAACTTCATCCCCCCCTTCTCGCACGCCTCGCGGGCGGTCTGCCGGTCGCGCAGGTAGGGGCTGATGAAACTCGTGAGCGTGATGATCCCGGCGTCGGCGAAGAGTTTGGCGACTTCGCCGATGCGGCGGATGTTCTCCGCCCGGTCCTCAGCGCTGAAGCCGAGGTTCTTGTTGAGGCCGAAGCGGATGTTGTCGCCGTCGAGGCGGTAGCAGTGATGCCCGAGGTTGACGAGTGCGGATTCGAGCGCGCAGGCGATGGTGGACTTGCCCGATCCGGAGAGGCCGGTGAACCAGAGGACGCAGCCCTTCTGCTTGAGGGCCTTCCACCGCTCGTCGCGGCTGACCTCGCCCTCGTGCCAGTGAATGTTCGTCGCCTTCTGCATCGTCATCGCCCGCCTCCTGAACTCATCCGCTGGCGTTGGAGTGTTGATTGAGCCGACCGGCCGAACGCCATGAGACGAGCCGCGTCGAGAGACGGATAGTTTAGGCTCGCGCTCAATGGCCCGCCAGTTCGCGGCGAGCCGACCCGCCGGGGAAGCAGGGCGCGACCCGAGAGCGGGCCGGCTTTGATGCGAGTCTACTCGATCGTCACGGCGTTGCTTGGAGCGCAGGTCGCAAGGTCAAAGGCAACCAGCCGCCCGCCGCACGCGCCAGGCAAAGCGACCACGTCAAAGGTCGCGGACCCGCCTCATTTGACCGTGCTGGGCAGCCGCCTCCACATCACCCGACCAAATCACGCGGCGTCGAGCAACTTCCGGGGCGGAGGCCCGACCCGGCTCCCCTCCAGCGCAGCCGCCTCCGCCTCAAACACGCTCGGCGCTCCCTCCAGCGACCGGCTCAGGTCATACTTCCCGCACGCCCCCGGGGGCAGGAGCAGCCCGTCATTGATCTGCTCCATGTACCGGTCCCGCAACTCCCGCGCGGCCGCGACCAACTTGGGATCATTCCTGCGCCGCGGCTTGTCCTTCTTCGCCTCCTCCCTGGCAGCCGCCTTCGCCGCCTTCTTCTGCTCCGGCGTCGGCTCGGGCGGGGCGAACCACAGTCCATTCGTCGGCCGATTCGGTATCAATCCGTTCCTGCTCCTCTCCGGCCGCGCGCTCTTGCGTTTCAACCTGTCCCGGCTCGCCTTCGCCGGACGATCCTCCTCGGACAGCGCGTTCATCGCCTCCTCAATGCCCGGCAGCACCGCCGGCTTGGCATCGCTCCAATGCGTGCCCGGCGGGATCGGCAGCACGATGCGATTCTCCCGAATCGACCCCCCCGTCGTCTCGCTCGGAAACCAATACGGCGTCTCGCAGTCCCCTTCGCGAATCCGCCTCTGCCAGAAAACATGAATGCGAGGCTCCTTCTTCGCCCCCGCCTTCCTCGACCCCGTCCGAAACGCCAGCGGCACAAACCCGAGACTCTCCCAGAAGTGGTTCGCCTCCAGGTCCTGCGCGCACCAGCAGCAGAACAGTTTGCAGCCATACGGCGCGCGATCGAAGACGGCCTTGATGAGCGTCGCCCCGATCAGGCCGCGCTGATGCGAAGGCGCCACGTTCAACTGGTAGATGATGCCGAGGTCATCATGCTTGAGGTACCGGTCGGAAGAGATGCAATAGCCAAGAGGCGAGGGATCCAACGAGCCGCGACCGTGCAGGAGCGGGCCTCCATCGTCTTGCGCCTGCGCCACACCCAACCCGCTTCCTGACGGGCGCGGCTCGTCCGAGCGTGCCTCCGCAATAAGAATCTGCCCGCGCCTGATGTTCGTCTCCAGTTGCTGCCTCGGGAACCAGCCGACCATCCGGGCGTGCTGCTTCTGCAACCCGTCGATGAACGCCAGGTCATCCGCCACCGCCACCCGAATCGCAATCGCCTCGCGCGGCTGCGGCAGGGCGATGGCCCCCTGAGAATCCTGGTGAGTCATGATGCCGTTCATGGTGCTTCACCTCGTTTCCGACGTATGATCTCCGGTGCACTGCCTGTCCTGTGGATACGACCTGCAGAATCTCGATGGCAACCACTGCCCCGAGTGCGGCCGGATCTTCGACCCGAGCGACGACCGGACGTTTCAATCACCCGCATCGGCGCGCCTGAGCCTGCACCCATCTGTCAGACTCGTGATTCTGCTTTTCATCGGGGTCTCTGCAATCGGGCTGGCGCTCATCTTCTTCGTCAGCCAAATGTACTGGGGGCCTTGACAAATGCAGAAAGCGCGGATTCCTCCGCGCCCTCTGCGCTCTCTGCGGTAAACAACTCACGCCGCCTGCGACACGCCGTCGCTGATGACGGTGTACTCGGGCGATGCGGCCGGGCTCGATTCCTTCCGGGCGTTGAACCAGAACGCCGTCAGCCACACCTTGCTCGCCGCCGCGACCGACGCGGGCAACTCCACGTCGAACACCGTCCGCGACACGTTCATCGCGAAGGTCCACTGCGCCGGATCGCTCGGCACCGTCTCGCCGACGTGGTAGATCACCGTCGCGCCCTGCACGCCCTCGGGCTTGCCACGGCTGTCGGGATTGCTCTGGTCGCGCAGCCGCACCTTGATCGTGCGGCCGAACGTCGAGATGATCGACAGGTCGGGCGCCACGGCCGGCGCCGGCACCGGCGTCGGGCTGACGTCGGGGATGCGCAGGCCGAGCTGGCCTCGCTCGGTGTCATCGGTGCCGGGGAAGGCCTGGACGATGTTCACCAGTTCCCACGCGCCGCCGGCGCCGTACAGCAGGTTCTCCTTGGCGACGTTCTTGGCGTTGACGTTGGCCTTGGAGTTGGTGTTCGGATTGACCGCGGCCGCGTACGCCGCCGCAAAGGCATCGTGCAGCACCGTGTAGGCCGCGCCCTGCGGCAGCGTCAGACCATAATTCATCGGCGACGCGTTGATCAGCGCATTAAAGTTGATCGACCACGACAGAAGGTCCGCGTCCTTGCGGGGTGGAAAGAGGGGAACGGGCATAACGGATTCCTTTCCGGCTTGCGCCGATGACACGACGCCTGGCCGCGCACGACCATCGCGCACCGCTTCCGCGTCCACTCTCCCCTTCCCTGGTCAGGGGATTGTTACTGGTGTGTTTTCGGCGCATGGAGGATGAACATCCAGTCCGAGGAGCGAGAATATGGAGAAAAAGGCCAAAATGTGCCCATCGGCCGCGCCACTCTGCGAATGAGAGTCTAATTCGCAGAATAGGACTTGCGGAGTGCGAATATGGTTCGCGGAGTGCGCCCGCGACTCGAGGAGCGCGAATATGGATCGCGGAGTGCGCCCGAGAAACGCGGAGTGCGCCCGAGGATCGCGGAGCGCGAATATGGATCGCGGAGTGCGCCCGAGAAACGCGGAGTGCGCCCGAGGATCGCGGAGCGCGAATATGGATCGCGGAGTGCGCCCGCAATTCGCGGAGGACGAATAAGGCTTGCGGAGAGCGCCCCGAACTTCCGGAGAGCATGCGGTCAACTCGGCGGACCTCGGGATATCGGAACCGAGCGGTGTGGTCGCAGCCCCAACGCGGTGGGTTTCGCAGAGCCTCAACGCCACCCTACACCCGAGCAACCCGGGCTACTTTCTAACGTTCCGACCACACCAAACGCGCACATATGCATCACTGCTCCGCGCACGAGCGAAGCGCGTGACACGGACGCTGGTTCATTCCTCCGCATGGCGATCACCTCGGAATTCGCGGATTGTCATCCACAGGATCATTGCACCAACGGCAATTCCGTACACGAACAAAGCCTTGGGACCGCGGCTTCCACGCAGGCTCCCTTCATGGCCGGCGGAATACATCACCAGATGCCACGCGCACAGCACGCTCCACCCGATCCCCATTAGCGTCGAAATGATTCTGGACGTGACCCAGCACCATCGCGGCAGCAATCTCCACATCAGATAACACACAATCTCGAGACCGATGCAAACAGCAAGCATGATCCACGCAAGTTGGTTCAACTGTGGATGATCATCACCTGTAATTAGTGCGGTAAAGGCTTCGTTCATATGCAACTCTCACTAACTCGGGCATCTGGATTGCTGGAGAACCGCGCCACAATGTCTTCAGGATTCAGCGGGATGTCGAACATGACATCCCCGGTTAGCAAGTAGGGTGGGATAGGCGCAGCTCTGGAAGCGCATCCCACCGCGTTCGACGCCCAATCTTCACGACACCACCTCGACGCCGCGTTTGGGCCATGGTAGGCGGGGCGGCTCCACCGAGAAAGGTGGTCAGGTGAGAGGAGAGCCGAGCCCATCGGGCCGATATCGCCTGCATGCTCGCCCTCTCGATCCGCCAGCCGTATGCCGAGTTGATCCTTCGAGGGGTGAAGACCGTTGAGTACCGCTCCCGGCCGACGCGGAAGATCGGGGAGCGCTTCGCCATCTACGCGGCCCGCACCTGGGCGGGCTTTCCGGTGGATGTTACCACCGGAACCGGGGCGGGCAAGCAATGCACAGGATATCCACAAGAGGGCGTCAAAGCACCCGCCGATCTGGTCGAGGGCGAGGTGATGAAAGCCCCCCTTCCCGGCCTCCCCCCATCGAACTGGAGGAAGGGGCAATTGCCCACCGGCGTCCTCGTCGGGTCGGCCGTCATCCGCGACTGCATCTACAAGGATGGCTGGTGGGAGTGGCGCCTGACGGGGGTGCGGCGCTACAAGCGGCCGCGGCGATTGCCGGCGGGTGTGCAGGCTCAGCCGGTGTGGTTCCGCGCGGCGTGAGGGCGCAGCCGTCGCAGCGCGTCTGAGCGCAGTCGCGGCGACTTGGCGTCGGGCCGCTGGCCGGTCATCGCCGGCGCGCCGAGGACATCGCCGTGGAGGATCCCCTAACCTCGCTATGGGCGACCTGCGGCCACAAGCCTGATCGTCACCGGCGTGCCCGGCTCGGGCATCGCCTCGGTGTTCGCCTCCCACTCCGGGGCCATGACGGCTTCCTGGTCGGGGAGCACTTCGCACCAGCCGAGAAGTTCATCGCCGAAGGTGACCAGGCCCGCGATCGACCCCGTGCGGTCGGCGACGTAGGTCACAGCGCCGGTGTAGTCGGGCTTCATCATCGAGCCGCCGAAGATCCACGGGCCGTCCGGCAGCAGGTCGTGCGTGTGGAAGTCGCGCACCCACTCGCGGGCCAAAGCGCTGCGCGCCGTACCGTCGGCGCCCGTCCACTCGAAAGTGATGCTGACGCGCGCGCCGGTCGGCGGCTGGACGATCCACTTCCTGCCCTCGGGGTCGTCGGGATCGATCTTCCACCAGCCCGGCTTGCCCGGCTCCAGGCCGATGAGCAGCAGGGCGGCGTGGATGTGGCTGGGCTTGGCTTCCGTGGCGACGAGGGATTCGTGCGTGCGCGTGCCGGCCGAGCAGATGATCTGCTCAAGCCAGCCGGAATTGATGGCGCAGACGCCGTCGATCTCGACGGCTTTCTCGTTCAGGTCGATTCGCACGTGCGGCCAGTCGACCTCGGCGTAGCGGGGCGCATCGGGCGCCGGCTCGGCGGAGGGCGCTTCAGTCGGAGGTGGCGCATCGGGCGGGGTCGGCGGCGCTTCCGGGCGCAGAGCGGTGTCGCTCGACGTCGGCGCGGGCGCTTCGGCCGGGGAAGGCTCGTTCGGCCTCTGGGCGGCCGGCGACGGCTCGATTGAGGTCTTGGGCTCGCAACCCCCTGCGCACAGCGACAGCGCGAGCCAGCCCAGGATCGCAATCATGCTGCGGCTGCGCATGGGGCCTCACCTCTGCGCCGCGGAACTCTCATACTGCTCGAAGAGGCGGTAGATCTCTTCGGCGCTGCCGGCGTTGTACGCCGCCTCGCGGAATTCATCCTGCGTCATCAGACGGCTGATGCGGGCGAGCGCCTGGATGTGCCGGCTCGTCTGGTCCGGGGGGCTCACCAGCAGCACCACGAGTTTGACGGGTTGGCGGTCGATGCTCTGAAACTCGATCGGCTGGGCCGGCTTGCCGATCGCGAGCATGAGATCTTCGCACACCTCCGACTTGCCGTGCGGAATGGCCAGCCCCTGGCCGATGCCGGTGGTTCGCGTTTGCTCGCGGCTCCAGACGGCCTCGGAGAGGGCGGCGCGGTTGGCGACGTGGTGCGCCGAACAGATCAGGTCCACCATCTCGTCAATGACGGCCTTCTTCGCACTGGAGGCGAGAGGAACCTTGATGCACTCGGGCTTGAGAAAGTCGAGAAGATTCATGAGTCGCCGTCCGTCGTAGCACGTCGTTCCATCGAGTCGGGGCGCCGGGCGCTTCGGGAATGGTATGCTAACGGATGAGCGCGACATAGCCGCCGTCTGAGTAGCGCCCCGGCGGGTCGCCCGGCTGACCGGAGGGGCGGCGCGAACGCTCGGCCACAATTCGCATCGCGTGCCATTGGCAGATCCACGCCGCCTGCTCGTGATTCTCCTCCGGCTCCAGGCTGCACGTGCTGTAGGCGATCAGGCCATCCGGGGCCCGCAGCGCGAGATGATCCGCCACGATCTGATTCTGAAGCGACAGCAGCGACCGCACGTGCTCCTCATCCACGCGGTACTTCGCCTCGACGCGCCGCGCCAGCGTCCCCGTGTTCGTGCAGGGAACGTCGAGGAGAATCAGTTCCGCCCGCCCCGCCCACTCGAGCAGGTTCGAGTGCGGCGCGACCCGCACCTGCGGGCAATCCGCGAATCGCTCCCGGAGCATGGCGGAGCGCCTCGCGTCGCGGTCGCTCGCGACGATCGTCGCGCGCGGAAACGCCTCGGCGAGTTGAGCCGTCTTCGTCCCCGAGCCGGCGCACGCGTCCACGATCAGCCCCTTCACCTCCCCGTGCTCGCGGACGAAACGCACGACGCCGAACGAAGCGGGATCCTGAACGCGCGCCTGTGGATGCGATCGCAGAAAGCCCGCGAGTTGATCCGGCTCACCCCGCCACACGGCAAAGCCAGGCTCCTCGTGCGGCTCGAGCGCATCGTGCTGCGAGATGAAGTCGGCGCTCAGTCCCGCGAGGAGCGTCGGCGGCTGGATGAGGTTGTGCATGGCGAGGCGAACGACCTCCGCCGGCGCCATGCGCCGTCCCCACCGTCGCAGCAGGTCCGCGGGATGACCCGTCTGCACCGCGAGCCGCTCGACGGGCTCGTCCGGAAGCACCGCCTCGTTGAGCAGGCGCCAGCGGCCGTCGGAGAGCGGCAGCGCCTGAGCCGCTCCCCCTTCGGGCCGGGCGGGAACGACCTCGCCGCGCAGGTCGATCATCCGTCGGAGCACCGCGTTGACCATCCCCCCGGCCCTGGCGCGGATGCGCCGCTTTGTCCAGTCGACCGACTCATTGACGATTGCGTGATCGGGAAGTTGATCGAAGAGGAAGACCTGAGCGGCGCCGGCAAGGAGGACCGCCTGCATCTTCGCCTCAAGTTCGCGCAGCGGCCGCTCGAGGCGCGTGTTGAGCAGATGCTCGAGCGTCAGCCAGCGGCGGATCACCTGGCCGTAGATCGCCTGCGCCAGGCGCCGGTCGCGCGCGTCGAGATCGCCCGCAGCGATCGGGCGCAGATCGAGACCGGGCCAGCGCATCGCCTGCTCCGCGAGACGGCGAAGAACGGCGTCGCGCGCGCCGGGCGCTCGGTCTTGGGGTTCGTCCGACATGAGGGCGAGGATATGCGCCCGGGAGTGCGGTTGCGCACGACTCCGGCGGCTGCCGTGCTGGTTGGCGTCAAGGCGCGCCGCCGCGGGCGATGGACGCCCGCTGCGGCCCGCATCAGTCATGCCGCAGCGCGACGATCGGATCCTGGCTGGCGGCGACGTTGGCGGGGTAGAGGCCGAAGATCAGCCCGACTCCGCACGCGACGACGAAACTGACCGCGATGGACCAGCCCGTAACCTGCGTGGGAAACTGCTCGGGCAAGGCGGCGCCCAGCGCGATGGCGCCGAAGACGCCGACGAAGATCCCGATCAGCCCGCCGAAGAGCGAGAGGACCCCCGTCTCGACGAGAAACTGCCAGGTGATGTGCCGCCTCGTCGCGCCCAGCGCCCGGCGGATGCCGATCTCGCGGGTGCGCTCGGTGACGGAGGCAAGCATGATGTTCATGATGCCCGTGCCGCCGACGACCAGGGCGATGGCGGCGATGAAGAGCATGACGCGGCTCCAGATGCGGGCCGTGCGCTTGGCCATCTCCTGAAGTTCGTAGGGGATGATGACGGTGACGTCCTCGCCGCGGCGCAGACCGATCTCGATGATGCGCTCGGCCATGTGCCCGCCGCGCGACACGTCGCCGACGGTGCGCATGCCAAGGTAGATCTCGCTCAGTTCCATGTTGACGACGTCGCGGCTTCCGGCGCTGCGGCGCATGATGATGTCGCCGAACTTCGCCATCGCCGTCGTCAGCGGGAGGTGGACGTCCTGGTTGAGGTCGCGCCCGACGAGCGCGCTTCCCGCGCCGCCCGCCAGGCCGATCGGCGCCAGCACCCCCACCACCGTGAACACCTGATCATCCACGCGCAGCGTCTTGCCCAGCGCCTCCTCGAGCGGGAAGAGTTGCGCCGCCACCGTGCGGCCGATCACGCAGACCGCGGCCTCGGTCTCGAGATCGAGCGGCGAAAGGTAACGCCCCTGCGCAATCGGGAGGTTCGCGCACCGGCGCAGGTCGGGAGTCGTGCCGAAGGCCTGGCTGCTCATCTGCCGCGACCCGCGCGTCACCGTCGCGCCGCAGAGTTTGAGCGGGACGATGACCTCGGCGTCGCCGGCGAACTGCGCCTCAAGCCGCCGGTAGTCCTGCCGCGTCAGGCCGTAGGAGAGCACCATGTCCGTCTGCTGGCTGCTCGAGCCGCCCATCTGGTTCTGCTCAGGGGGCTTGACGGAGCGCAGGATCACGTTCCGCGCCCCGAGAATCTCGAACTGCTTGAGCGCGCTCTGCTTGGACCCCTCCGTGATCGCCATCATCACGATCACCGACGCGATCCCCAGCACGATGCCGAACGCCGTCAGCAGCGAGCGCAGCAGGTGCAGCCGCAGGTTCTTGAGGCCGAGCCGGATTGTCTCGAGGAGGAAGGTCATGTCGCTCGCCGGGAAGCATCGATTATACTCCCGAGGAGCAGATCGGTGGCCGTGATTCACATTCAGCGCGAAGAAGAGACCGATTCAGGCTGGCGCTTTATCGTCGAAGTCGCCGGGGCCGGCGAGGGTTCGGCGCCGCTGATCTTCACGCTCTCCTGGTCGGACTACGACCACTGGTCGCGCGGCATGGAGCGGCCGAGCGAAGTGGCGCGTCAGGTGATCGAGTTCCTCCTCGCGCGCCGGCCGCGGCGCGACCTGCCCGACCGCTTCGACGCCTCCACCGTCCGTCGCTGGCTCCCGGAGATCGAGCAAGCCTTCGGCCGCGCATAGCCCGGCATACCCACGTCTGCGCCGCCTGGCCGCCCGGCCCCGCTGCCGCCGATCGAAGGTCAGTCGCAGCACGGCCTGCTTGAGGAAGTGGACGTGCTGGTCGCCGGGGAGCGGGTCGCTTCCTGTTCCCAGGCGCTCGGCCTTGAGCAGCACGCCGTAGTTCGCCGTCGTCTGCTCCGCCCAACCCTCCGCGAGAGTCCCGAGCGCTTCGCTGTGCCCGAAACTCACCCGGTTGCCGACGGGCATCGACGCGATGCGAGTCTGCTTGTGGAGCGATCCGGCGAAAGTGACCGCAATGAGGTCGCGATCAGGTCGCAATGAGATGCCGTGGCGGCTCACACTTTGTACATGAAATAGAATATAAATATAACAGAATGCGCTTGATCG
>WYBR01000057.1 GCA_011525805.1 Vicinamibacteraceae bacterium | reverse complement strand
CGATCAAGCGCATTCTGTTATATTTATATTCTATTTCATGTACAAAGTGTGAGCCGCCACGGCATCTCATTGCGACCTGATCGCGACCTCATTGCGGTCACTTTCGCCGGATCGCTCCACAAGCAGATTCGCATCGCGCCGATGCCCGTCGGCAACCCGATGAGTTTCGGGCACAGCGAAGCGCTCGGGACTCTCGCGGAGGGTTGGGCGAGCCAGACGACGGCGAACCACGGCGTGCTGCTCAAAGCGCAGCGCCTGGGCGAGGGAGCCAAGACCCTCCCCAGCGACCAGCACGTCCACTTCCTCAAGCAGGCCGTGCTGAGGCTGACCTTCGACCGGCGGCAGTGAAGCGGGTCGCTGCGGAGCGGACGGCGGCGCGACGCGCGACGGTGAGGGCGCGGGCCGCGGTCAGGCTGCGACGATGCGGCCGGCGGTGAGTTGGACGATACGGTCGGCCCGGCCGGCGATGGCGCGGTCGTGGGTGACCATCACGATCGTCTGGCCCTCGCGGTGCGTGCGGGCGATGACGTCGAGGATCTGCGCGCCGGTAGCAGCGTCGAGGTTGCCGGTCGGTTCGTCGGCGAGGAGAAGTTGCGGCTCGTTCATGAGGGCGCGGGCGATGGCGACGCGCTGGCGCTCGCCGCCGGAGAGTTCGGCGGGCTTGTGGCGCAGGCGCTGCGAGAGGCCGAAGGCTTCGAGCAGTTCGCCGGCGCGCTGGTTTGTCTGCCGGCGGCGCATCGAATAGCCCCAGCGGCCGTAGCGCACCATCGCCGCCAGGGCGGTGTTCTCCAGCACGTTCATCTCCGGCAAGAGGTGGTAGAACTGGAACACGAAGCCGACCGTCGTATTGCGGTAGCGGTCCTTCTCCGCGGTGGACCAGCCGCTCATGCTCTGGCCGCGGTAGGTGATGGATCCGCCGTTGCGGTCGGGTCGATCGAGCGCGCCGCAGAGGTGCAGGAGGGTGGACTTGCCGGACCCGGAAGCGCCGAGGACGGCGACCCACTCGCCTTCGCGCACATCGAGGTCAAGGCCGCGCAGCACCGGCACGTCGACGCGCCCGAGGCGGTAGGTTTTGTGAATCGCGCGGACTTGGAGGATGGGATCGTTCACGTCTGGTTCACTCGTACCGAAGGGCGCTGACGGGGTCGATCCAAGCGGCGCGGAGGGCGGGGATGAGCGCGCCGAGGACGGCAAAGACGACGCCGCCGGCCATGACAACCAGGGCGAGTTGCGGCGGTACGTGGTTGGGAACCTCGTCGAAGATGTAGATCTTGGGATCCCAGATGACCAGGCCGAATTTCTCGCCGAGCCACTCGTGGATCGGGTTGATGTTCCAGACGATGAGGTGCGCGAGCATGGAGCCGAGAATGACGCCGAGGATGCCGAGGATCACGCCGTAGCGGAGGAAGAGCCAGGCGATTCCCGCGCGCGAGGCCCCGACGGCGCGGAGGATGCCGACGTCGCGCGTCTTCTGCTGGACGACGGTCCAGAAGATGGCGAGGACGAGTATGACCGAGACGAGGCTGATGATGGCGAAGAGGGTGGTGACGAGGGCGGTCTCTTTCTGCACGGCGCCGATGTAGAGAGCGATCTGTTCCTCCCACGTGCGGATCTGAACGCGCGACACGGGGGGCATCTCGCCGAGGTGCCGGTCGTGAACGCGCTGCCAGGCGGCAGCGGCATGGTCTTTGAGTTGCGCCGGCGTCACGCCGGGCGCGGCCTTGATCACGAGGCGCGTGGCGCGGCCGGGGATCATCCGCCCCGTCGGCAGCGGCGTGCCGAACTCGTCCGTCTCCGTCTCGCTCACTTCCTGAACCGGGTGCATGCCGAGCATCCGCTGGAGGATGGCGAAAGGAACGAAGACGTAGGCGGAATCGACGTCGTAGCGCTCGACGACGAACTCGTTGGCGACGGGGAGGATGCGGCTCTCGGGCTGGCGCACGCCTCCATCGTCGGTGATGGGCAGCACGG
Source organism: Vicinamibacteraceae bacterium (assembly GCA_011525805.1). Lineage (GTDB taxonomy): Bacteria > Planctomycetota > Phycisphaerae > Phycisphaerales > UBA5793 > UBA5793. The sequence continues at coordinate 13,721 of WYBR01000057.1, read as the reverse complement.
TGAGGGTGACCTCGCGCGTGGGCATGAACCAGGTGTCCTGGAAGGTGTAGGAGCGCGAAGCGACGCGCTCGTTGCCGATGCTGACGCGCATGCCGAGCACAGCCGCGGGCGAGCCGCCCGGGGTGCGGAGCGTTCGCCCGGCCTGCGCCAGGCGCTCGAGCAGCGGCGCCTCTGGCCGGTCGGGATCGAGCCAGTCGCTGGTGTGGTTGCGCAGGCCCGCCGGCCCGAGCGGGCCGAACTGCTCGTACTGCGGATCGAAGAACGCGGCATTGAGGCGGGCCTTGAGGTCATCGTCCTGCGGGTCCGCCTGCCAGTCTTCGCGCCGCAGGTCAGAAGCGGGGAATCGGCGGCGCGAGGTGTCTTCGCCGGTCAGCGGTCGCCAGTAGATGGTCGAGGCGTAGCCGGTAACGGCGTCGTAGGAGTCGGCTTCGATGCCGAAGACCTGGACCTGGGAGATCTGGTTGTAGGGCATCTTGAGCAGGCCGTACGCCTCGATCATGGGCGAGGCGGCGGCGACGGCGTCGAGGCCGCGCAACTCGGCGAGGACCTCTTCGTAGTAGGGAAAGCCGGTCACCTGCCGGTCGATGGCGACGTCGCCGATGAGTTTCCGCCCCGCCTGGGTCACCATGTCCAGAAATCCGGTCATGACCGAGACGACGATGATGACCATGGCCGTACACAGAGCCACCGAGAGCATCGCCAGTAGGGGGATGATCTTGCGGAGGAGGTAGCGGCGAGTGAGAATGGCCTGGTACACGCGGGAGTCCGGCTCCGTGGAGCAAGGATGGGCGGCGCTACGGCCGCGCGGGCTGGCCGCCCCGCCTCGGCGGCGGGGTCGAATCCTACCGTCCGGCCCCGGGGGGTTCCTCAACCCCCCGTGGGAAGGCGTCGATAACCTCCCTGGTCGAACCGCGGGCGGCTACACTCGCCGCCGAACGAACCCTATGGTTGTTGGAAATCGGCATCCATCCCGTGCCGGATGCACAGGTCCGGTCGCGTCATCTGTTGACCAGGAAGACGGAGGCAAGACGTTGATGAACCACACGATGCGCATCACGCGATCGCTCGGCGCGAGCGGTCTGGCGGCGACTCTTCTCGTTTGGCCCTGCCTCGCGAGTGCGGTGCAGGACCCCACCCGGACCGAAGGCAGCGGCGAGACCATCAAGGCCCAGGAGCCGGCTCGCGTCATCCAGCCGATTCAGAGCGGCCAGGCCGGCGCTGCGCGCCGCGAACGGGGCTGGATCCCCCCCGTCATGTCGATGCACCGGACGGAGGATGAGATCGAACTGCGCGACGGCATCAAGTACGTCGTGCTGAACCAGGGCAGCGGTCCGGACATCGTGGATGGCTGCTTCGTCGGGCTGGAGTTCAACGTCTTCACCGCCGAGGGCGAGTTGATTTACGCCTCGCGTCAACCCGGCGCCAAGGCGGCCGGCGTGAAGATCCGCGGGGGTGAACTTTCCGGCTGCAAGGCGTGGGAAGACGCCATGATGGGAATGAAGCGATTCGAGGTTCGCAAGATCCTCATTCCCAAGGAGCAAGGCCCCGGCCCGGAGGGCCTCGGTCCGATCCCGGCGGGCAAAGACCTTGTCATCGAACTGGGCGTGTTCGCGATCGTCCCCAACCCCGACCCCATCGTGGCCAAGGTGGAGCCGGACGGAACGCGATGGATGGACATGGCGACGGGCGAGGAAACCGGTCCGGTGTTCAACGCGGACGGCTTCGCCACCTTCAACATCAACGTCTTCAACGACGGCGGCGAACTGATGGGCTCGACGACCATCGCCCGGATGAACATCACGGCATCGGGGAATTCCGAGCGATACTGGGTCCGCTACGCCCACGGCATGAGACAGGGCGGATCGCGCATCGTCGAGTTCGCCGAGCCCGAGCCGTACCGCAAACTCCGCCTGGAGCGCTCGCTCAACGGCGCGGCGGCGCAAGACGCCCGACCGCGGCGGTGGCGCATGCTCATCGACTGCTACTCCGTCACGCCCCCAATCGCGCAGACGCCGCACAATCCGACGGATGAGAAAGACATCGGCGAAGGCGTGAAGATCGTCGATCTGGTGATCGGCGAAGGCGATGTCTTTGAGGGCGATTTCCAGAAGTGGGTGCCCGTGATCCACTACTCGTCATGGTCGCTGGCCGACAACTCGCTCTACGACAGCAGCCGCAAGCCCGGGCGCGAGAAGGTGCTCTATTCGCCCCTGTATCCCTCGGTCTGGAAGAAGGGGCTGACGGGCATGCGCAAGGGCGGCAAGCGCAAGATGATCGTGCCGCCGAACATTGACAAGGGTCAGGACTTCACGCCGATCCAGAACGATCGCGGCTTTGTCTACGAACTCGAACTGCTCGACTGGGAGCCGACGATCTTCCAGTTGACCGCCGAGGGAGAGGAAGGCGACGGGCTGTTCGACTTCAACTTCGAGGACGCGGGCGACGGCGACGAGCCGGCCGCGCCTGAGAAGCCAGCGGCGGAAAGCAAGCCGCAGGGCGAGACGAAGCCGGTGGGCGACAAGCCCTGACTCAGACCGCCACCATCGGACGATCTGATCGAGGCTCGCGCGCGGCGCGAGCCTCGGTTCTCTTCTGGCCGCTCGGGTCGGGCGTTGTCCGGGTGGATTTGACGGGTACGCTGATGGCGCCGCCGGCGCGCTGCGCGCCACCCGAGGGCTTGCCGCTTGAGCGATCCCGACATCAACGAAGAACTGCGGCGACTCTCCGCGAGGCTGGACCGCCTGGAGCGCCTCCTTGATCTGGAATCGCTCGAGCGGGAGGCGCCCGGCCCGGCCGCCTCGCCCCGGGCCGAGGCCCCCGCCCCTCCCCCGCTTGCGGCCACCCAGGCTGCGACTCCACCTGCGACGCCACCTGCGGCTTTACCTGCGACGCCACCCGTGACGCCGCCTGTGATGCCGCCTGTGATGCCGCCAAGAGCGGCCGCTGGCCCGGCGCGCCGGGAGAGTACCGTTGCGGCGATCGTCGATGCCGCGCGGGCCGGCGCGGCTCGACAAGTCGCCACAGCGGGCGCGGCGGGCGGCGCTCCCCCGCGGGCCGCGACGACGGCGAGCGCGCCCCACTCCCCGGCCGACCGCACCTCCATCGAACTCGCCATCGGCGGGCGGTGGATGGCGTGGGTGGGCGCGATCGCGGTGGTCATCGGCATCGGCCTGTTCATCAAGTTCGCGTACGACGAGGGCTGGCTGCGCTTTGTCCGTCTGTCGATGCGCTGCGCGATGGCGGCGGCGTTCGGGGCCGTACTGATCGTCTGCGGCGAGATCGCGCTGCGCAAGGTCGGCCGCAACGCCTCGGTCGGTCTCTTCGGCGCGGGGCTCGGCACGCTCTATGTCACGGCGCTGGTGGCCTTCCGGCTCGAAGTGCTCGGCTCGGCGGGGTTGACGCTGCTGCTGCTGGCGTTCACGGCCGCGCTGGGAATCGCGATCGCGCTTCGCGCGGCTCTGCTGAGCATTGCGGTGGTTTCCATTGTCGCGGGCTACGCGGCGCCGCTGCTCGTGCCCGGTGCGGAGACGTTCGCCGCGGCATTGCCGACCTACCTCACGATGCTGCTCGCGGTGGGGCTGGCGCTCTCGGCGTGGCGGCCCCGCCCCTTCCGCACCCTGCGCCTCGTCGCCTGCGCCGCCCATGCCGCGATCGCGACGATGTGGCTGCTCGAAACCGGCAGCGCCGCCGGCCTGCTCGAACTGACTTTTCTCTCGGGTTGGTGGATGATGGTGACGGGTGAAGCGCTCTACGCCGCCATCCGTCGGCAATCCTCGCTGGGCAACGCGATCCTGAGCCTCGCCGCGACCTCGTGGTACGTGCTCTTTGGCTGCGTACTGCTCCACACGACGGCCGCAATCTCCGGCGACCTCGCGGGCGCGTTCACCGCGGGCGTTGCGGTTCTGGCGGGCGCGATCGCCTTCCAGTTCGGTCCCGGGCTGGATGCGCTTCGCCGCCGGCCGCGAGTCGCCATCGAGAATCTCGCCGCGTCGCTCTGGGCGCAGGCGGCTTCGCTGCTGGTCATCGCCGCCGGCCTCCAGTTTGACGACCACGGCGTCACGCTCGCCTGGCTCATCATGGGGCTGGGCGCAATCGAGATCGGCCGCCGACTTCCCTCTCTCGCGGCGGACGTTTTTGGCCTGTTCGTCGCCGCGCTCGGCTTTCTTCGGCTGGTGTCAGTCAGCCTCGTCGTCGGGATCGGGACGACGGCGGTGCGCATCGGCGGCTATGAGATTTCCGAGTGGGGCCTGCTCGCGCTCGCGGGCACGGCGATCGTCCATGCCGCGGGGTGGCGACTGCGACCGGACGGAGCGCGGCCGTGGCGCGGGATGAGAATCAGTCTGGCGGCGCTTTCGGCTGCATTGTGGATACTGCTGACGGCCCTGGAACTGCCCGGCATGTCGATGGGCGCGGCGTGGCTGGCGGCCGCCGCGGCGCTCATCGCATTCGCGCGCGTCGGCCTGCGGGTGAAGTACTTTGAGATCGGCGCGGCGCTCATCGCCGCGGCAAGCCTGCGCCTTGTGCTCGTCGATCTGTTCCTGCGGCGGACGGAAGACCTGACGGAGTGGATCCAGGCGACGCCGTTCTTGAACAAGGCGACGTTCTTCGGCGCCGCCATCATCGCCGCCGGCGCGGCGGCGGCATGGATGGAGCGGCGCCTTCGCGCGGTGCGCCAAGTCTGGGACGACCGCCCGGCCGTTGCGCTTCGCGCGTTTCTCGCGCTCCTGACACTTCTGGTTCTGAGTTTCGAGACCGACCGCGCCGTCGCCGCCTACGAGGCCGTTCAAAGCGCCGCGGCGCGCGAGCGCTGGGGGGAGTATCAGCTCGCGTCGCTCGCGCTCGCCCTGCTCTGGGGCCTCACCGGCGTCCTGGGCATGGTCTTCACCTCACTGCGAGGAGGGTCGCGCCTGCTCCAACCCGCTCTGGTGACGGCGGCGTGCGCTGCAATCGCGTGGCTGGCGTGGGGGACGCTGTACTACCGCATCGCCAACGGCGCGGCGCCGGTGCGCGTCGTCTTCAACGCCCAGTTCCTCTGCGGCCTGGCGCTGGGCGCCGGGCTGGCGGTCGCGGCACGGATCGGTCGCGGCGGCGCGCGGCTCAGCGGTCCAAACGACGTCGCCCTCGCGGCGCCCGTGCTCGTCGCGCTCATCGGGCTGTGGCTCGGTTCGCTCGAGATCGACCGCTTCTTCAACCCCGAGACCTCGACGTTCGCCGACGCGGCGATGGCGCGGCAGACGGGCCTGAGCATCTACTGGGGCGTCTACGGGATTGCGCTGGTCGTCATCGGTTTTGCAGCGAGGGCGGCGCTGAGCCGCTACGCGGGCTTGGGCCTGCTCGCGGTCACCCTGCTCAAGGTGCTCATCGTGGACATGGGCGACGTCGAGTACATCTACCGCGTCCTCTCGTTCATCGGCGTCGGCCTGCTCTTCGTGCTCACCTCGATCGCGTACGCGAAGTTGTCGCCGCGCCTGCTGGGCGAACTCGAGCGCGCCGGCGATCCCGACTCCGGGACCCTTGAGGGCGGAGCAGAGGAAAAGGCAAGGCCCGCGGATGAACCCGCGGGCCTTGCATGACGCACTGGGACTTGCGGCCGCGCTCAGGGAATGCGCGCCACGTTCGACGTGTTGCACGACGGCGCCTCAACGAGTTGCAGGCGGCCGCCGCAGGCGGCGGTGCCGGCCCGACCGTTGATCGAGCCGCTGCCGTTGCTGCCCGTGCCGATCGTGTTGACGAGCCGGACGTTTCCGGCGAGTCCGAGGACGGTTCCCTGACAGATTCCGCCGGGGATCGTCGTCTGCCCGTCATTCTGGCCGAAGACGATGCCCTGCTGGCGATTCGGATTGGCGTTGCTCCAGGAGAGGGTGAGCGTGCCGGGGCACGGTCCCGTGACGCGGAGGCTGTAACGGCCGGCGCCGCCGCTGGCGGAGGCGAAGCCGTCGTGGGCGCCGAGGCCGGACATCTCAAGCGTGATCGCGTAGCCGTTGTTGGGATCGTAGGAGTAGAGGTTGCCCGACCAGTCGATGAGCCAGTACTTGTCGGTGTCGGCGTCGTACGCCATGCCGCAGTTGTTGAAGAACGGTCCGTCGTAGATGAGCGTGGCGGCGCCTGTGCTCACATCGATGGAGTAGAGGTCGCCCGGACCGGCGTAGGCCGCCACGACCTGATCGCGCACCGGGTCGTACGTCATCGCGTCCATGCTGATGGCCGGGTTGCCGATCGGCGTGAGTGCCGCCGAATTGAGGTCAATCGAGAAGAAGCGAGTGTTGCGCGTGGACTCGCCGCAGTACATGGTGCTCGTGTTCGGATCGTACACGAGGCTGAACATGTCCGGCGACCCGTGCGATCCCACGAGCGTCGCGGCGCCGGTCGTGAGATCGACGCGGTAGAGGCCCGTTCCGGCGAAGCCCTGCACCAGGTACATCTGCTGCGACCCGGGATCCCAGCCGAGGTCGCCGAAGTCGTACGGGACGCCGAGCCGACCGATGTCCGTGAAGGCTCGCGTCTGGGTGTCGAAGGCGCGGAGCATGTCGTCGCCCGTGCGGACGGTGTACAGGACATCCGCCTGGGCGCCCCCAGTGACCATGGCCAGAGTTGCCGCGCTGAGAATGAAACGTCTCATCTTTCTCTCTCCTTTGCAGTTCAGGGTGAATCCGATCGCCCCGATCCCGGAATCAGGATCGCACCAGAGCGGCCGGCTCCCCCACGTGGCTCGTCGATCCACGGAAAGTATGCCCGAACGCATCAGGATTGTCAATTCGCTCATGGCGGATTCGGGGACGGAACCACCGGGCCGGCGGGGCCGGATTGAGTCTTTCCAGGGAGTCACACCCCGATCCCGTCCGACAGGACTGAACGCATCCGCGATCGTGGAGCCGAGATCGCGCCCCGCGGCGGGCGGCCAACTCCCGCGGCCGATCGTGAATTGTCAATGATTCTCGCGGTAGAGAGGCGATAAACCGCCCAGACAGGCGTTCGAATCCGGCCGTGCCGCGGCCCTGGAGCAGAATGCATGGGACACGCCGCGCCGATGGTCGCGCGCCACCGCCCTTCGCTCAACCGGCGCCGTGTGTGGGTACTGACGCTCGGTCCGGTAGTCGGCTGGGGTTGCTCGGCCTGCGCTCCCCGACCTTCCGCCGAGATTCCGCCCTGGCTTGCGGCCCAGGTGCAGGTCGAGAGAAATGAGCATTCGGCGGCGCCACGACTTCAGATCAACATGCAGATGCGCGGCTCGGCGCCGAATGGGTTCTTTACCGTACCCTTCGAGATGCGCGATGAGAAACTGACCTTGCGTGAGGTTCACTTCATTGATTCCTCGGCGAGTCGAACGCGCCGCCGGGCCTCGCCGGTGCTGGACACCGGCAGCCAGGGCGCGGTGCTGCTCTCCCGATCCGGCGCGACGCGGTATCGGCCGTGGATTTCGGCCCAGATCGGAGCGAATTCATCAATCGGTGCACTGGGTCACCACGAGAGTTTCCACGGTGCGTTGGGCGGAATCCAACTGGCGGGCATGACGCTCGAGCCCGTCCCGGTGAGCGTGTCCTCTCGAAACTCACGCGCCCACGTGGGGATGGGACTGCTCTCGCTCTTCGAGGGCGTCATCATCGACTGGAACCGCGGGCGGTTGCACCTGGTGGCGAGGCGGAGCCTGTATTCGCCCAGTGCCGCTCCCTCGCGCGCGTGGCTCGATTCCCTGAAGGACCGCGCCGAGTGGTCGGTCGCCCCGCTGGAGATCAACGTCGACGCAGCGTCGAGCGAGAGTCTGCGCCAGGTCATCATCTCGACTTCCGGCGCTTTGCCGAGAACGACGCTGCGCGTCGGCGACGACTCCTACACAGCACTGATCGACACGGGATTCACCGGCGACGTCCTGCTCTGCGCGGAGGCGCCCTGGCCGCTCGGTGCGGGAACAACCCAGGTCATGGCCGACATCTCCGGTCGCCGCGCGACGCTCTCCGAACACCCACTGCTCGCCCCGCTGGTGATCGGCGAGTGCCGGTATCGAGAAGTCCGCGTCGCGAGCGGATGGAGCCCACCGCCGGGCGTCGCTGCGGAGTTTGAAGCAGTCATCGGCATCGGCCTGCTGCGCCGGGCGCCCGTCTGGCTGGACTGGCAGGGCGGCGCCCTTCGCATCTGGACGGGACGCGGACCGTTTCCGAACCTCACGGCCGATGATTCGCCGTAATTCGACGTCCGCCCGCGCTCAGGCCGTCGGCATGAGCGGCTGAGGCCGATCCACTTCGAGTCGCAGCGGGAGCGTGAGGCTGAACGTTGAGCCGCGCCCCACTTCACTCGAGACGCTCACTGCGCCGCCCAGGAGCGTGGCGAGTTCGCGGCTGATTGCGAGGCCCAGCCCCGTGCCGGCGTGGCGGCGCGTGTGGCTCGCGTCCACCTGGCGGAACTTCTCGAAGATGATCTGCTGATCCTCGGGGCTGATGCCCGGACCCGTGTCGCTCACGGAGATGCGCACCTGCTCGCCCGCTTCCGCCGACCGCCCGCGCTCGGCGGCCAGCGTGATCCGCCCGCCGCGCGGAGTGAACTTCACCGCGTTGGAGAGGAAGTTGAAGATGATCTGCTGGAATCGCCCGGGGTCCGTCTCGATGGTGGGCAGGACGGGGTTGACGTGGAGCGCCAGTTCGATGCCCTTCTTCTCCGCCTGCGGGCGCACCAGCGTCATCAACCCTTCGCACACGTCGGCGATGCTGGTGGACTCGACGGTGATCTCAAGGCGCCCCGCCTCGATCTTGGCGAGGTCGAGCAGGTCGTTGATGAGTTCGAGCAGGCTGCGCCCCGAGGTGATGATGTTGCTCAGGTAGCGCTGGCGCTTCTCTCGCCTCACTTGCGGCGAGTCCTCGGCCGACTCCGCGTCAAGTTCGGCGATGACCTCCGCGAAGCCGAGGATCGAGTTGAGCGGCGTGCGCAACTCGTGCGAGACGTTGGCGAGGAACTCCGATTTGAGCCGGTTGGACTGCTCCAGAAACACATTGGAGGCGGCCAGTTCGTTGAGTTTCAGGTCCAGGCTCTTATTGATCTGCCGCAACTGATCCTGGCTGGTCTTGAGGTTGGCGAGCATCAGGTTGAACGTCTCGGAGAGTTCCTCGAACTCGTCGCCCGTGCGGATGTCCGAGCGGATGTTGAGTTCACCCGTGGAGACGCGCTCGGCCGTCTCGCGCAGGACGCGCACCGGCGAGAGGATGATGCGCGTGGTGATGACATAAAAGACGGCGAAGGCCAGCAGCCCGGCCATGATGCCGGAACCGAAGATGTAGGCGCGGTTGATGAAGATCTCACGGAGGGCGGCGCGGGCGTCGCGGTCGATGAGCAGCAGGCCGACGACGGCGTGGCCGGCCGCTTCGCTCGAGGGCGCATCCGCCCCGGCGAGCAGAAGCGCCGAGTCGCGCACCGACTCGACGTCCAGGCGCGTCAGCGCGCGGGCGTAGCGATAGCGGACCGGTCCGGTGCGCGGCCGCTCGACGCGCGTGTACTCACTCAATTCCCCGGGTGCGAGCGCGGCGGCGGCCTCGGCGAGGAAGGCGTCGTCGGCGGCGCGGTCCGAACCAACTCCCAGCGGCACGAAGCGGATGCTCAATGGCGGCGGCCGCACCGCATCACCGGGCGGCGACGACACGTCGCTGGAGCCGCTGACCGTCTCGATGTCAAAGAGATTGCTCAGCCAGCCGTCGGCGAGTTGGCTGGCGACTTCAAACTGCCCCTCATCCACCATGCGCTGCATGCGGATCCACGGCACGCTGAGCGCCGCGGTGAGGATGAGCACCACCGCCAGCCCGAAGAGCAACTGGCACTTGTTGGCGAGGGAAAGTCCGGAAGACCGAAAGGTGGGCATGTCCTCAGCCCGCGTCGCCGCCGCGCCGCGGCGAAGCATCACGCTTCCACGCCAGCGCCGGCGCGTCGATCCAGAGATGGTCCAGGTCGTAAAACGCCCGGGTGTTCGGCTCGAAGAGGTGGACCGTCACATCCACGAAGTCCACCACCGTCCAGGTTGACGATCGCTCACGGTTGATCCGAAAGAGGGGATGGCCCGACGCTTGCCCGAGTTCGATCACGTCGTCGCTCACGGAGCGCATCTGGCGGTCGGAAGTGCCCGTGGCGATGACGACGAAACTCGTCACCTGGCTGAATCCTCGAACGTCCAGCGCGACAACCTCTTCGCACTTGGTGTCGGCGAGCAACTGCGCCACCTCGATCGCGAACTGCCGGGCCTCGGTGACGGGCGTTTCTGTGGCCGTGGTCATGCGCGTGTGCTTCCTCCCGCAAATCGTGCGGCCGCACCCCGGCCGCCCTCAACGATACCACCGTCGCACCGCGCGGGCCGCAGAGTGAGCAAGATTCCCGCGCCGCCGCCTCGACCAATCGACCGGGCGAAGCGCGTAGGATGAACGACGAATCACCCATGTCACCTCATCGGTCATCCACTCGCCCTTATCGGTCCGCAGCACTCGCAGCCGTCTGCCTGCTGCTGGCGGCGATGCTCCCTCCCGCCTGCCGCCGCGCGACGCCCGCCTCCGCGCCGGCCGATCGAATGCGAATAGTCTGCCTCAGCCCGGCGGTCAGCGACATGCTTCTCGCGATCGGGTTGGGGGACCGGATCGTGGGCCGGGACGCCTACGAAGAGCAACTGCCCGAAGCCGTGCCCCGGGTCGGCGACCTGGTGGACGCCAACGTGGAGGCGGTGCTCGTGCTTCAGCCCACGGACGTAATCCTCCAGGCGAGCCGGGCGGGCGCTCCGCCGCGCCTTGAGTCGATCGCGGCCGAGCGCGGATGGCGCTTCATCAACCTCCAGATCGACACGCTCGACGATGCGCGGCTGGCGCTGCGGAGACTGGTGGAGGAACTCTCCTTCGCCGGTGACGATCAGTCGCGGCGCGCCGGCGTGGAGCGCCGCGCCAGCGAACTTCTCGCCGAGATGGACGCCGCGCTCGCCCCGCTGCCCGGGGAGACGAGCGAGCGCCTCGGGCCGATCCTGGTGCTCTACTTCACCGATCCCCCGTCCGCTTTCGGGCCCGGCAGTTACCTCAGCGACATGCTCTCGGCCCTGGGCGGCCGCAACGCGATCGCGGGCGGAGCGTGGCAGGAACTGGACCTCGAGCGCGTGGTCGCGGTCGATCCCTGGGCGATCATCTCCGTCAAGCCCGGCGCTTCGGAAGCCGCGGTCGAGAATCCTCGGGAGGCGCTCGGTTCGGTCGGCCGGCTGAATCTCGAATGTGCGCGAGCCGGGCGCGTCGCCGTCCTCCGGCACGAGCGGGCGCTGCTCCCCGGCGCTTCACTCATCGACGTGGCGCGCGAACTGAGAACGATTCTGGAGGCGCTCGCGCCGGCGCCGGAATCGACCGGGCCATGAGATCGCGGCAAGTCCCCCGCCTGCTCCTTCTCGGCGTCGGCCTCGCGGCCTTGGCGGTGATTCGTCTGATCACGGGGTACGAAATGGGCTGGCCCGGCGAGCCGCTCGTGCGCGAATTGCGGCTCGCCAGCGCGCTCGGGGCGATCGCTGTGGGCACGTGCTTGTCGGTGAGCGGTGTGATGCTCCAGTCGCTGCTGCGCAATCCGCTGGCCAGTCCCTACATCCTCGGCCTGGCGTCGGGCGCGGCGCTGGGGGTGGGCGCGGCGCAACTGCTCGGGCGCGGCGCGGATCCCGTTCCCTGGCTTTCTCAGCCCGCAGCCGCCGTGGCCGGGTCGCTCATCGTGCTGCTGCTGGTGTATCGGCTCAGCCGACAGCGCGGCGCGATTGAACCGATGACGATGCTGCTCGTGGGCGTGATGCTCAGCGTGATCGCGTCGGCGCTGCTCATGCTCCTGACGTTTCTCATGGGGCCGAGCGCCGAGCAGTTGCTCCGCTGGATGATGGGGCGGATCGCGCCCGAGACGCCGCTGAGCCTGCTGTCGGCGGCCCTGCTGATCGCTGCGGCTGGATTGGGGCTGGGGCTGAAGTGGGCGCCGGCCCTCGACGCCGCCGCCCTGAGCGACGATGAGGCCCTGAGCGTTGGTGTTCGCCTCGATTCGCTGCGCCTGGGCATGTTCATCGTCGCCGGAACGCTCACGGCCGTCTCCGTCGTGCTTGCCGGGCCGATCGGTTTCGTCGGCCTGATCGCGCCGCACGCGGCGCGTGTGCTGCTCGGCCCCGGGCACGCGGCACTGCTCATCGGCGCGGCGCTGATCGGCGGCGGGCTGCTCCTCGCGGCCGACAGTCTCGTGCAGATCATCCAGCACCTGCCGTGGATTCCGCAGCCGCGCGGCCTTCTGCCGGTTGGAATCCTCACCAGCGCCATCGGCGGCCCGGTCTTCATCTACCTCCTCCGCCGCCGCGGCTCGGAGTGGGCGCCATGACGCTTCAACTCCAGCACGCGACCTTCGCCTACGGGCAAGGCGACCGCACGGTGATCGACGGAGTCAGCGCCCAGGTCTCCTCCGGACGCATCACGGCGATCATCGGGCCGAACGCCGCGGGCAAGAGCACGCTGCTGCGCCTCATGGCGGGCCTGCTGGCGCCGCGCGCGGGGCGGGTCCTGCTCGACGACGCCGAGGCGCATCGCCTCGATCCGCGACAGCGTGCGGCGCGGGTAGCCTACGTGCCCCAGCGGCCGCGCATCGACGCTCCGTTCACGACCCTCGAGGCGGTGGCGCTGGGCCGTTTCGCCCAGCCGCGACGCGCAGGGGCCGTCGAGGCCGCGCTGGCGGAGTGCGGCCTGCTGGACGAGCGAGACCGAATCCTCAACACGCTCAGCACCGGCCAGCAGCAGCGCGCGGCGCTGGCGCGCGCCCTGGCGCAGGTGCACGAGCGCGACGACGCGATCCTCCTGCTCGACGAGCCGACTTCCGCTCTCGATCCGCTGCACGTGCTGCAGACATCGGCCATCTTGCGCCGTTCGGCGCTGCGCGGCCGCGCCGTGGTCGTCGTCCTTCACGATCTCGTGCTGGCGCGACGGCTCAGTGATGACACGTGGATCATGCACGCCGGGCGGCTGCTCGCCGCGGGCCCGACGGCCGACGTCTGCACGCCCAATCGACTCGAAGAGGCGTACGGCGTGCGCTTCGCCCCGACGCCGGAAGCGCTCTTGGCGCAGGGTGAGTGAGGGTGCAGGCACATGGTCCATCCGTCAGGTACGGACGGATGAAACGCTCAGGGATTGCGGATGGGGAGGGGCAGGCGAGAAGTCGTTACACGGGTAAGCACCGACGCGACATGATGCAAGCCGGCACCGCGAATCACTCAAACGTCCACGTCACGCTGTGGCTGATCTGGCACTCGATGGGCGCGACGGCCTGGAGGCGGACGGTGCGGCCGCGTGCGATGAGGGGGACATTGACGGTGATGGTGGCGACGCCGCTCTGGTCGGCGCGCACAGCCGGCAACGCCTGGGGGTCGCGGATGAGCAGTGTCCCGCCGGGGCAGGCGGCTCGAACCTTCTGCGCGCCTTCCTGCGTGCCCCAGATGAGATGCACGCGCTGATTCGGTTGCAGTCCCGTCACAGTGATCGTATTAACAGTCCCCGCGCGGCCGGGCACGGGGTCGGACATTTCGAAGAGGTAGGGTGTAACAAGGAAGCCCCGTTCGCGGCCGTCCGTGTACTCGCCGAAGACCGCCATCTGGCCGGCGTCGTTGATGTCCTTGGCGCTGACCAGGCGCAGGTCCGCGTGGCGGGGAATCCAGTCGTTGAGATCGAACAGCACGAATTGCGGACCGGCACGCTCCCAGACCACGGCGTGCT
>WYBR01000056.1 GCA_011525805.1 Vicinamibacteraceae bacterium | reverse complement strand
TCGACGCTGCCCGAGTCGCCGCTCGCCTTGGCGGGGCCTTGGGCGCTCTGTTTGATCGCCTGCTCGATGTCGGACTCAGCCATCCCTTGTCCTCGTAGAAGTCGATGAGTACCGCCATGCGCTTGCGATACCGGCGCTGCCTTTGGGCGTAGGTGTTCACCGCGGTGGACACGGGCCGCCCCTCCAGGTGCGCCAGCCACGCCTCCTGCACCGCGTCGTCGCGATCAGGCGCAGGGACAAAGCGCAACTCGATCACGAGTCGGCCGGGGTCATCCAGAGGTGGAAGCACATGGTTCATCCGTCAGGTACCGACAGATGAAACGCTCAGAGATTGCGGATGGGGAGGGGTGAGGGAGAAGTCGTTACGCCGGTAGAACCGAAGGCGATCAATCGGGCATGCCACGACCCATCAGGCGCTCTCGACTGCCGATCTTGCACCACTTCTCTCTGAATCCCTTCGTGAACCGCTCAGGCAATGCTCGACCGAGTCCGATGCTGTCGAGTATCTCCTCAAGGGAAATGCCTCTGTCGCTGGCATTCAGGTTTCCGAGCACACGCCAGACAATCTTGTCAGCCGAACAGATCTGCGCCCGCTCATCTCGATCGAGCAGCGCCAGAGATTCGGCCTCTCCAGGGTCCAGTTTCTCGTAGTACTCTCCGCTGAACCGCCCGCAGTATTGCCGCGTGTCCTGAGGAGGAAGCGATGCGACCCGGATGGAGCCGGATGAAATCCAAGGCTCCCATTCGATGTATTGGCGGCCCGAGTCCGTATCGAAAAACTGAGTCTCATCGATTACGGCCTGAGCCAGAAGAACCTCGCACCGCTGAGTGATCTGTTCCCAAATCCCCAACTCAAAGATACGGATGACGACATTCGCGTCAAGCAGGACTAAGCGCAATCGAGTCATCCGTGACATCCTCGAGTTCATCGAGCTTCATGGCCTCTCGACGGCTTATCCCAAGGTATTCCGCAGCCCGACCGACGGACATCTGGCCCTCTCGAAGGGCGCGGATGGCCAGGGCGCGGAACCGAGGGGGTAACGATGGCGGCTCTGTGTCCTCACGAACCTCCACACTCTCGCGAAACGCCTTGCAGACCTCAATGTCGCGCTCTGTGACCTCCTGTTTCCTGTTGAAAACAAAATGCATCCGCCACAGGAGCGCTTCGACGGATACATCGAACTGGCGAGCGATGTCAAAAAGCTCAATGTGCTTGAGACTGCCTCCGGACTTCGTAGCGGCAGCCACGGACTCTCGCAGTGGCTCCTCCGGAATCAACAAGCTGGATGCGAATGCGTTTGCGAACTTCTCCTCTTGTTCACTGGCTTGCCGAGTCTGATCACCGCGACGAAACACTCTCCACGTCAGCAGGTGGAACAGCTCATGGGCAAGATCGTAGTTCCGTCTCCATCGCTTGTTCGCCGAGTTGAGAAGGATCGCCATACCAAGCTCTTCACTGCGCGTACATGCCGCCGTGCCGCTTGGTTCAAACGCCAGATGGAAGATTCGGATTCCGCAGGAGTTCTCAAGAACGCTCAGGAGAGAGGATGCCGGCTGCTGACCAAGGTCGAGCATGTGTCGTACCTTGCTTGCCAACCGATGCACTTCCGGCCATGTAAACCTCTCCGGCTCGCCGGAAACTTCAGGCAAGAAGCACGGCCGCTCTTCGTCGCACCAAACCTCGAGCTGGCAGTACCAGCGGCAGAACTTGAGGAACTGGCCTTCAATCGCCGCCGCTTGGCAGTTTCCATCGGGGCGATCTCGCCACAGAACAACCTCGGGCTCCGTGTGGTGCGCCTCGAGGAACCAAGCCACTGTGACGCCATACGCCTTCGCCAACGCCTCCAAATGGGTCAGACGAGGCTCTCGGTGACCGTTCTCGAATTCGCTGAGCGAGGACATCGGGATGCCCGTCTGAGTCGAGAGGGCTTCCAACGTCCAACCCCGGTCAGCACGGGCGGACTTGAGTCGCTCTCCGATCAATGTGTGCTCCCTTCGCAGATACCGAAATAGTACACTATACTTCGGCCGGTTTCCAGGCTGAGGTTTCGCAAATAGCGAAATCCGGAGATTCTCGGACTTTCAGGTGTCGCTGAGCATCTTCTCCGTCGTCGTCACGCGCCGCCCGCAGTGCCGGCACTCCCGCCGCCGGCGGATCGCCCCAAACGGCATTCGGCGGGTGTAGATGACCTCGAAGTGGGCACACCCGCATTTCGGGCAGCGGATGCCGCGCGGCTCCGGTTCGCGCTTCGGCCTGGCGGTCGTTTCGCTCATCGCCGCCCTCCCTGGAGATCGGAGAGGCGGATGCGGCGGCGTGGCGCCGGCTGAACATCCGTGCCGTACAGCACCGCGCCCTGCATCGAAGCCGCGACGGCGCAGCCGACGAGGCCGTCGAGCCAGTGGTTGTCGAGGCCATCGACGCGGAGTTTCCACTCATCGACGGTGCGGCCGCGACCCTGCGTCTTGACGCGGTACTCGCTGGTCAGGTGCTCGGCCAGCAGTTGGTGGTTCGTCGCAGTACGATTCGACGAGGCACCGCTTCGCCCGAACAGCGCCAGGCAACCCGGATCACCCATCGGCACGCCAAGCCGGGCATGCACGAAGGATTTCCAGTAGTTGGTGTCGAAGACGACGTGGCGCACGGCCCGCTTGCCGGTGATGACGGGGATGCGCCAGTTCAGGCCGACACGGTCGCCCCGCTTGCGTTTGTACTCGCTGAAGGGGATGCTTGAAGCGCCGACGTACCGCCCGTGGCTGGGCATGACGAGATTGGCATACCGGCTCTGGCGGCAGAACTGGTACACGACATCCGACGACTGGCCCCAGTTCGCGTCGATGAGGCACCGGTCGATGCGGACCATGGCGCCGTCATCGCGTTTCCACTCCCGGCCGAGTTTGGCTTCGACGAGTCGTTCGAGCCCGGCGTAGACCGCGCCTTCGAGACCGGCATGCGGCGCGGCCGCCGCGAGTGTGCGCCGGATTTCGCGGAGTGTGAAGTACGCGTGGGGGTCCTTCTGGTCCGGCTCGGTGCCGTAGTCGATCACGTTGCCCGTGAAATCCTCCTCCCACGCCACGATGAGCCAGAAGAGCGCCTTGGCCTGCACGTCAATGAACATGGTCAGCAGGGATGAGCCGATGGGCACCTCACCGCGCTCGTGGCCGCTCAACTTGGCGCTGATCTGCTCGGCGGTGAGCAGGTCTTCGTCGAGAGCCGTGCTCTCTGGCAGCGGCTCATTCTGGTATTCCGCCCAGAATGCGGCCTCATCCTGGAGCCGCAGGTTCATCGCGTGCTGGATGGCGCTGAGTTCATCGTGGTTGAACCGGTCCGGCCAGGCGACCTCGGCGCCCTCGTCCATCTCAGCGCGGCGCTGCCCGTAGAACTCGGTGGCGCGGGTGATGCCCTCGTCGGCGCGCAGTCCCTCGGCCCGCAGTCTCGCATACTCCGCCCACAACTGCTCGCGAGTCGGGAACGAATACACCATCTTCGTGCGCTGGCCCTGCCACTGCGGATGTTTATCGCGATCGAGCAGGCGGTCGGCGAGATCGTCAGGCCGCACGACAGTCAGTGTCATAAGACCGGCGATCTTGCGCCCCGGTCCCGCCAGGCCGAGGATGGCGCCGGCGAGAATGCGTTCGCGTGTGGTGCACTGCGATGGCGACCGCGCCGATTCATCCGTCTGCGGATCGTCGATGAGCACGAGTGAGGGACGGACGCTGCGGCCGTCGGGCCGCTTGTACTTCATGCCGCGGATGCGGCCGGTGATGCCCGCGACGCGGATGATGCCGCCGGACGGCAGCGAACCGGGTACCGTGGGAAGGACGATCTCGTGGGCGGTCCAGCCGATGTGCGTCTGACGGCCCTCGAAGAGTTGCCCGGCGGCGCGCTGGTGGATGCCGTCGAGGCAGTGGATGGGGAAGCACGCCTCGGGGAAGTCGTGCAGGAGGGCTTCGCTGTTCTCGAGTTCAGCCTTGATCGATTCGAGCATCTGGCTCGCGTGCTCTTCATCGGAGCCGATGAGGGCGACGAAGTCGCGATGGCCGTAGAGCAAAGCCCACAGACACGCCGTCTCGCAGAGGCTGGTCTTTCCGCTGCCCCTGGGCATCGCCATCGCGAAGAGCCCGCCCTCGAGGACCGCCTGCTCAATGCGGGCGATGACCTTGAGGTGGTCGGGCGACCACGCGAGGTGGAAGGTCTGCGGGAAGTACGTCTCGCAGAAGAGGCGGAAGTTGCGGCGGCAGGCTTCCTTGCGGCCGGGATGGACGATCTCGGACAGCGCGTCGATGGAGCGGCCGGTGAAGGACTCGGGCAGGTGGCGGGTGCGCGCGGCGTCGATCGGTTCATCGAACGGTTCGTCCTCGTCAGCATCTTCGCCGGCCAGGCGCGCATGCCGTTCGATCACCAGCCACGCGGTGTAGCGGAGCAGGTCGACGGTCTTCCCGTCACCGATGCGATAGCCGGCGCGGGTCCGGTGCCGGTGCAGTTGCCGCTCGCTGATCACCTCGCCCAGCGGGGTCGAGTTGAGCAGGCGGCAGAGTTCACCGGGCTTGAGGCTGCGCGGGTCAATCGCCACGTCCGCCTCCGTTGGCGCTGGCGCTCTCGGCCATGTCTCTGACCAACCACGCCGCGTAGTGCACCAGGTTGATCGTGCCGTCGGCGTTCGTCGGCGCGCCGTCGGCGATGTCGCGCTCGATCATCGCCTCGGTGATGGGATGGCCGCCGACGCGCGTCAACGTGCGCGCCGTGTCGGTCACCGATAGAGCGGCGGGGTTGAGCGCGCCGGGCCGTTCGGCTTGCGGTGAGTCTGGTCGAACGGTCTGTTCTTCACGCGGCGTCGACACGGCGGCCCTCCGTGGCCCACGGCGCGCCCGGGCTGCTCGATGCGAGGCGTCGGCCCATGTGCAAGCCCGGCCCAACGTGGGCCAACACGGCGCGATGTTCGGCCCTT
>WYBR01000055.1 GCA_011525805.1 Vicinamibacteraceae bacterium | reverse complement strand
GTGAGCGTACACCCCTGCCCTTCGCACTGCACTCTCGCCCAGAGCGGCGAGCGTGCAGTGGCACCCACTTTCGGGTCGTACACCCCTGCCCTTCGCACTGCGCTCTCGCCCAGAGCGGCGAGCGTGCAGTGGCACCCACTTTCGGGTCGCACACCCCTGCCCTTCGCACTGCACTCTCGCCCAGAGCGGCGAGCGTGCAGTGGCACCCGCGCGCTGCCGGTTGAAGCGGCGCTACTCGCTGACGGCGGTCAGCAGGCCCGTGCCCGCCCAGGCGCGCACCGCGGCGTCGAGCGCCGCGCGCGGGTCACTGAGGCGGCGAAGATCGAGCGCGACGGGGGTTTCGAAGCCGCGGGTCAGCAAGGCCGCCTGGTAGGCGAGCAGATCGAGGCGCCCGGCGCCGGGAACGGCGCGCGCCTCATCGCGGAAGTCACTCAGCCGCGCCGCGGCGAGATCGGGCGCGGCCGAGGCGCACGCGGCGGGATCCATTCCGGCGGCGAGCAGGGCGGCGGGATCGATCCCCACGCTCAGCAGCGGATGCGGCGTCGGCGCGTGGTCGGCGAGGCGCACGCCGCACGTCTCCGCCTTTGATCGCCACTCCTGCACGATCGTCCCCTCCAGCCCGTCGGCGAGGCGAATGGAGAGCGCGAGGCGGCCGAGGTCGGCGGCGAGTTCGATCGCCTCGATGACGGCGGCGGCGGCGCGGTCGGCGTGCTCGGGGCTGGTGAAGTGTTCGAGGGGAATCCAGAGGTCCAGCCCGGCGGGAACGAGTTCGAGCCGGCGCAGGCGTGCGAGCAGGTCGCGCCGCGCCGAGCGATCGAGGTCGCGCGGCCTCATGCCGGGGAGGGCGGCGGAAAGTTGCACATGCCGCAGACCGGCGGCGGCGATGAGGCTCAGCGCGGTACGGGGATCGCCCGCGCCCGAAAGCGGCGCGAGCGTCGGAGCCGGCGCCAGGCGCGTGAAGTTCGACATGGCAGGCGATCGTAGGCCCGGCCGCGTTCCCGGCGGGCGGGGCGATGGCCGAGGGGGTGGGACTCGGCGAAGTCTGCAATAATCCTCAGGAGTCGGCACATCCCCAAGGGAGGGCCAGAGCGCCGCGGAGGGCGACCCCGGTTGCGCGCGGCGCTGGACGATTCCATTCAGCCGCATGAAGGAGGGACACCCATGCATCGCATCGCACGTCTTGGCGCACTCGTCGCCGCCGCGCTCCTGAGCGCCGCCGCATCCGTTTCCGCCCAGTTCATTCCCGTGGAGCAGTTGCGATCGGTCAGCACGCTGGCGAGTTCGTCGCGCTGCGGCAACAACTTCCTTCGAGAGGAGCGCTTGACGACCGGCCTTGATCCGTTCGCGGTGCGGCTCGTCACGATCGACGGGTGCGAAGGATCGCGTGGCGTCTCGGGCGCTGCGCAGCGCTCGAGCATGAACGCGGGCGAGATGTCGGCGGAGGGCGCGGCGTATTCGGAAGGGCGCGGGCCGGCGCTCTCCATTATTCACTCGTTCAGCAACTCGACCTTCGACTCGACGTTTCGACTCGAGGAGGCGTCCCGGGTCGTGATGCGCGGCATGGTGGCGGCGCAGTCTTCCGCGCTGTTCCCCTCGGCGACGGCGCCGATCTCGCTGGGGCTGGTGCACGGGACACCCGAGTTCCATCGCGCCGTCGCGGCCGATCCGGGCGGCCCGCGCCGCGCGGAGACCTTCGAGGAGGTGCTCGTTCTTGAGCCCGGGCTGTATCGACTCACCGCGGCCGCGGACACGCTGATGGACAACCAGGTTCCTCCCGACCAGCGCGGCGGAGCGCGCTTCCGCTTCTCGCTCGAGATCACGAGGCAGTGAGGGCGTCGGCGCGGGCGCTCACGAGTCGCGCGGGAGGGCGGCGATGACGGCCGCGGCGCCGACGACCGCCGCCGTCTCAACGCGCAGCAGGTGCGGTCCGAGGGCGATCGCCGCCGCTCCGGCCGCGCGGATCGCCTCGCGCTCGTCGTCGGTGAATCCGCCCTCCGGGCCGATGAGAAGCGCCACGCACGGCGCTGCGCCCGCCTTGTGAAGCGCCTGGTGCGCCGAATCTCCGCGGGAATCGCCCACGAGAAGGACGGAGTCGCGCTGCGCGCGCAGCACGTCGGCGAGGGGCGTCGGATCGTCGATCTGAAGGAGCCAGGCCCGGCCGCACTGCTTGGCGGACTCGACGGCCGTCGCCTGCCGCCACTTCGCCACGCGCGTCTCTCGCGGCTCGACGACGCGGCGCTGCGTGACGAGCGGGATGAACCTCGCCGCGCCGACCTGGCTCAACTGGTCGATCATCGCCTCGGCCCGCGCGCCCTTGGGCGGAGGAGCGGCGACGATGAGCGCCGGCCGCGCCCGATCGACGCGCCGGATCGCCGCGACCCTGATTCGCAGCGTTCGCCGGCCCAGCGAGTCGATGACGCCCGGCGCGACGAGGCCCAGGCCGTCAAAGATCTCGACCGCCGCGCCCGGGCCGAGCCGCTTGACCGACGCGGCATGGCGCGCTTCGTCGCCGGCGATCTCGATGAGATGGCCCGCTTCCGGGGCGTCGTGCGCGAGGCAGGCGTGATAGAGTCGATGGAGGGCCATGGCAGCGGGCGGAGGGGCGCGGCCTTGAGTCCGCGGCTTGGAAGGTCGATGATAACCACGCTGCCGCGCCGCCTTCGACGGGCGGATTACCGGACGCGGCGATGATACCCACCTCGGGCAAGGTTCATGGCAAAGTCGTCTCGACCACCTTCGAAGAGCAAGCCGCCGGCCGCCCCGGTTCCGCTCTCGACCCCGGCGAGCGAGCCAGCGCCGCGCTCTCCGGTCGCCGCCGCGCCGGTCGCCACCTCCGCAGCGCCGGTGGAACCGATCGAGCAGCAGGTCGAGGCGCTCATCGATCAGGCGCAGCAGCAGGCGCAGGCGATCTCCGATCTCGCGAACTCGTCCGCCTCCGGCGAGGCAATCGGTGGAGCGACACCGGGCCATCCGCTTTCTTCCGAGGGAGAAGCGACGTCGAATGACAGCCCTTCGGCGGCTGGCGGGCCGGCCGTGGCGACGGCGACGGCGACGGATGTCGGGCGCGCGGCGGACGGAGGAGGTGGATCCCCTTCAAACTCGGCTGAGAGTCCGGCGGCGAACTCCGCGGAGGCAACGCCCGCGGCCCCAGCGGACCAGCCGGTCGATCCCGTCGCGCTTCAGAGCCAGGTCGATGCGATCCTCAGCGAGGCGGGCTACCCGATCGACGGTGAGGCGGAGGCTGCGACGGACGCTTCGGAGAGCGATGCTGCGGAGAAGCCCTCGCCCGATGGTGAGTCGCGCGCGGCGCCGGACATTGCCGAAGTCGATGCGGTCATCGCCGAAGCGGCCCGGCTTGCGCTGGAGGATGATTCGTTCGGCGCCGCTGAGGCTGACCGAGGCGCGGCGGCGCGCGGACCGGACAGAGCGGAGTTGCGCGCGGCCGATGCGTCGCGGCCGAAGGCCATCCCGAAGGGCGGCGATGTCTCGATGCGCCGCGACAAGCGCCAGCGTCGAGTCCAGAAGGGCGCCGACCTTGACGGCGAGTTTCCGGGCGCGGCATCGATCGCGCCCGCCGAAGCGCCGGCCGATGTCGATGGCGGCGATGACGATTCGCTCGAGTTCGCCCTGCCGCCGACGGAAGTGGCTGCGCCCGCCGGGTCGGGCTGGAAGCAGCGGCTGCGTCGAGGGACGCTGAGCGTGCTCGCGGCGGCGAACGCGCCCTGGCACGCCTGGCCGCCGATCACCCGCGCCGCGGTCCTCGCCCTGACGATCGGCAACGGCCTGCTCGCGCTCGTCGCGTTCGCGGTCGTGCTTCGCCGTCTCGTCTCCTGACGCGGCGCCGCACCGCGTAAACGCGCTCACCACAGAGTACACAGAGAGCGCAGAGAGCACCCGGGGGGCAGGCGAGCGGTCAGCCAGGCCCAAGCGCCGGCGAGGATGAGCGCATGGCCGCAAAGAGGCACAAAGGGCGCGAAGGGAGATTGAAGCGATCGAGGCGCCGTTGACGATGCGGCGACGCTGGGGCGAACCTGCAATCGCGATCGTCCGCCCTTGCCCTTCGCACTGCACTCTCGCCCAGAGCGGCGAGCGTGCAGTGGCACCCGCCATCTCGCGGGGTGGCATCGATCGCCGTCGCTCTGGGCGGAGATCGATGGCGAGGTGCAAGGGTGAGCGCACACCCCTGCCCTTCGCACTGCACTCTCGCCCAGAGCGGCGAGCGTGCAGTGGCATCCGCGCGAAGGGGGGTGGCATCGATCGCC
>WYBR01000054.1 GCA_011525805.1 Vicinamibacteraceae bacterium | reverse complement strand
TGCGGTCACGGTCGAAGAGCAGGGCCTCGCCGCCCCCTTCGCCGACCACCTGCCCGAGGTTGTTCATTCCCTTCACCTGGGTCATCGGCGGGTGAAGGGAGAACCACTGCCCGCTCTCCCAGAAGAAGGGCTCACGCGAGAATCCGGACCGCGTGAACATCCCGGCGACGCGAAGGGAGTTATCGAGGTGGTACGCGACACTGTCCCGTCCGAGGAGGTCGAGGACGGTCCACGGATCCACCCAAAGCACGGCGTATTCACTCGAGATTCGACCCTCGGAGCGGCCGGCGATGACGCCATTGTCATTGATGTCATGTGCTTGAGATGATCTGGAGCCGGAGAAGAAGTTGGTTGCTGCGGAGGGCAGCAGATGTGCAAGTTGGACAACCCGGCCGTCGGCGTGCCACAGCAGGGCGGATTCGCTCCAGTTGTTGCCCTCCCGATAGTAACCCGTCCCGACGATCTGGCCCGCGTTGTTGATCGCATTGACGTCCAGGAACCGGAACTCGATCGGGTACTTATACGCGACGACGTTGAAGCGCTGGCCGAGGGCGGAGGCGGGGCCAGAGAGGACCAGAGCGGCGGTTGCCCAAGCCGCTCCAACGCCGCTGTGAAGCCGCCTTGAAATGCCGCTGAAGCCTGCATGCTTCGCCATGGGGTTCCTCCGGAGCCAGTATACGTCAGAACGGCCCGGTGTGCTGCACTGAATCAGCCAGATTCAGAGATTTGGAGTCACTTTCATTCGGCGACTTGACACGGTTTTTCTTTTTTTGCTATTCTGCCACAACAGGGGGGACCGTCCGCTCCGTTGGCGGGCGAGCATGCGAACCGGGCTTCTGGCAAGGAGAACATCATGACCATCGGATCAATCCGCTCGCACTTCGTGTTGAACCTTCTGGTTGCCATCGCCGCCGTTGCCGGCGTTTCGGTCCCATCTCTGGCTCAGGACATCGACACGCACGATCTGTACGTCAAGATGGAGTACCGGGTGTCTCCATCTCAGCAGAGCGCGGAGGCGTGGCACTTCGACCCGGACAACAACAACCAATGGACGCAACTGCCTAACGATCAGACGCAAGCCATTCCGCGCGCCCGCTTCACGATCCAAGACTTGCTCGAAGACTCGGAAATCGAGGATGACTGGGTGTGGTTCCTCGCCGTGGAGTCCATTCAGGTCGTGGGCGGCAATGACCCGGAGAACTTCCAGGTGCTCAGCGGCGAAGACGAGTACAGCGAGATGATCGACATGATGGTGTTCGGCCTCGACGGCGATCCGATCTACCTCGATCCTCACGACCCCTGCGGTTCGCGCATCTGGCCGATCGCGACCGGCAGCGAAATGACGTCCTACGAACTCGATCCACATCCGGATAACCATCTGGTGGTGGAACCGAAGCACTACGGAATGCTGATGCACCAGGACTGGCTGCTTGAAGCCGCGGCGTGGCGCTGGAAGAACCCGGCGGGCGTGAGCGCCAACGAGAACGTGTACATCAGGTTCACTCTGAAGTTTGACTTCGACAAGCGGCCAAATGACTACCTCTACACCAACTGCGGCGTGTCATGGATCAGCGCCGGCGGAGGTTGCGCCTACAACTTCTGCGTGACGGACGCGCAGACGACGGTGACCGGCAGCGTGTTTGACCTGGGCGAACTTGATCGCGGCCCGATTCTCGTCGCCGTCCCCCACACCCTCGATCACACGACCAATGTGCGCTTCTACAAGCGGGTGGGCCAGCAGGACACGCTGCTCATCGAGCGCACCCCGACGAACTCGAACAACCACTACACCGCGCACAAGTGTGAGCCGGACGGCGCCACAATCTCGTGGCACAACCACTCCTCGGGCTCGGCCGGTCACCTCGTCAAGGGCGGTCTGGCGCAATGGCATGGCAACGAGGATCCCGGAGACGGCGTCTTTGTTAGTGCCACGATGAACGTCTCAACCCATGCAACCTCTGCTCCCACGGACCACCGCGGCCTGTATATGGTCTTCTGGAGGCGCCGCATCATTCAATGAACTCGTCACTTCGTCCGCACCGCCATGTAGCGGCAGAGGGCGATGAGGCCATCGGCCGCGTGGCCGAAGGGTTCGATCGCTTCGATCGCCTGCGAGCAGAGGCGCTCGGCGAGTTGCCTTGATTCGTCGAGGCCGAGGATGGAGGGGTAGGTCAGTTTGCCTGCGGCGTCGTCTTTGTTGGAGCGCTTGCCGAGGTGCTCGGCCGATTGCGTTACGTCGAGGATGTCATCGACGACCTGGAAGAGCAGGCCGATCGACTCGCCGTAGGCCGTGAGCGCGGCGAGTTGCGACTCGGTCGCCCCGCCGGAGATCGCGCCGAGGCGGCAGGCGCTGCGGATGAGCGCGCCGGTCTTGGAGCGGTGCGTCAGTTCGAGGCGCTGGCGGGCGGAGAGGCTCTCCGCGAACCCGCCGAGTGTGTCGAGCGTCTGGCCGGCGATCATGGCGAGCGTCGCGGCGGCGAGTTCCTCAATGAGCCGGCTGCGCCGGGCCGCATCCTCGACGCAGCGCGCGAGGTGCAGATACGGCAGCGTGGCGAGCGCATCGCCGGCGAGGATCGCCATCGCCTCGCCGAATCTGACGTGGCAGGTCGGCTGGCCCCGCCTCAGGTCGTCATCATCCATCGCGGGCAGGTCGTCGTGGACGAGGCTGAAGGCGTGGATCATCTCGATCGCGGCCGCGGCGGGCAGGGCCTGCTCGCGCCGGGCGCCGACCGCCTCGGTGCTGAGGACCACCAGCGTCGGCCGCAGGCGCTTGCCGCCCTGGAGCAGCGCGTAGTTGACCGCCTGCGCAAGATTTGCCGGAAGGTCCATCTCCGACACCGCCCGGGCGAGGTGCGCATCGACATCGGCGACGATGGCGGCGTGCCAGGCGGGCGGTGCGGCTGAAGACATGCGGCGGACTCCGGCGGAGTATGGAAGACGGTCGAAATCCTAGCCGCCTCTGGAACGAAGACTCGTTCACGAGGCGCGTTGCACCTAACCGATATCCGAACCAATCATGCGCGCCGATTGCCCCACCCTAAGCGCTCCACCAGCACCACCGAGCGCGCTGATCATCGGGACCGCCGCCACGTGTCTCCAAGTGCAAGCGCAGTTGTCTCTGCTTCCCGAGTCGGCCCGGCCGCGCGTCGCCGGCGCCCTGCTGTGGCGCGAGGCGGATGCTCAGGCGCGCGAGCGACTGGAGCGCGAGGGCGTGCGAATCCTGGGTCTGGCGCATCAACTTGACGAGTTCGTCAATCCTGAGACTGTCGATTCGGTCATCATTTCCCTGCCGGCAGCGATGTCCGAGGCGGTGGCGGCGCTGCGCACGAGCGTGCGGCGTCTGGGCGTGCCGGACCGCTTCTTTGCGACGATCGAGGATCAACTCGCCGGCGTCGGGCCGCGCAGCCAGTTCGAGATTGACGTGTCCGACCTGATCGGACGGCGCCCGCGTCCCATCGATGAGCGAGCCGTCGGCGAGGTGATCACCGGCCGGAGGGTGCTCATCACCGGGGCGGGAGGCTCGATCGGCTCGGAACTGGCGCGGCGCTGCGCCGCCTTCGAGCCGGCGGAACTCATCCTCATGGAGCGAAGCGAAAACGCGCTCTTCGAGATCGACCGGCAGATCGCGCGGCTCGCGGGGCAGCTGCGCCGCCGGGCATTGCTGCACGACGTCACCGATGCGTCGCGCACGGCGGCGCTGTGCCGCGAGATTCGGCCTCAGGTCATCTTCCACTCCGCCGCCCACAAGCACGTGCCGATGATGCAGGACCATCCGATCGAGGCGATCCGCAACAACTTTCTCGGCACCGTCGCGATCGCCGATGCCGCGGCCGCATGCGGCTGCGAGCGCTTCGTGATGATCAGCACCGACAAGGCGGTGAACCCGACTTCGACGATGGGGGCGACCAAGCGCCTCGCCGAGTTGTACGTGCAACACATGAATCAGAACAGCGAGGCGGTCTTCCGCATGGTGCGCTTCGGAAACGTGCTGGCGTCGTCAGGCTCGGTGCTGCCCATCTGGGCTGAGCAGATCCGCCAGGGCGGGCCGGTGACGGTCACGCACCCGGACATGACGCGCTATTTCATGACGATCCCCGAGGCCGCGTCGCTCGTCCTTCAGGCCGCGGCCCTCGAGGACCGCAAGGGAGGCGAGGTGCTCCTGCTGGACATGGGCGAGCCGATCCGCATCCTCGACCTCGCCAAGCGCTTCATTCGCGCGCACGGGTTGGAGGCGCGGATCGAGGAGGGCGCGGGAGTTGGGAACGGTGTGAACGTCGCGCGCGACCCGTCACGAAGACGTGACGGCTCGCAAGGCACGATGCCGATCGTCTTCACGGGCATCCGGCCGGGGGAGAAATTGTTCGAGGAACTCGCGTGCGACGGCGAATCGATGCGGCCGACGGCGCATCCGGGGATCCACATCTGGACGATGCCGCCGCCCGAGGCGGGGCAGGTCCGCGAAATGGTCGCGCTGCTCCAGCGCTGCTGCGAGCGGGGCGATGCGATCGAGGCCCAGCGCCTGGTCTTTTCGCTCGTGCCCGAGTGCGGCGAGGCGCCGAAGAGCCTTGAGCCGCGAATCGTTCCCCGACCCGAGTCTCTCGTGGCCTGAGCGTTTCACCTCCGTACGCATCCGGTCGATAGCGCCGGGGCGTCCACTGCGGCGTCCGGGTTGTCGGGCGTTGCCTTATCGGGCGCGGGAGGTCGGGGATGGATCTGCGAAAGCGCAATCGCTTCGGCAGCCGGCTGCGCGTTCTGATCGAGACGAACGCCGCGCGGGACAAGGCGGAGGTGCTGCTCTCGAGCCTGCTCAGCGCGCAGCAAGCGGTGGACCGGCAGCAGCCGCAGCCATTCGCGGGCCAGATCGTCAGCCGCCGCAGCATGGACCAGGCGATCAGTTCGACCAAGCGCCTCATCGCTTCGCTCAACCAGGCGCTGGAGATGGCGCAGGACGACCTGCGCGACGCGGAACTCGATCTGCTCGATGAGATCGCGGAAGACTGAGGCGAAGGTGCAAGCGGCGCACGCGCTGTGTTATTTCGTGGAGTTGTGCCACGACACTTCAGCGCGGCGCAGCGCTTCGTTGAGGCGATGGAGATACTCGTCGCGTGCGATCGCGGCGCATCCGAACTGCGCGAGATGCTCGTTGACAAACTGGGTGTCGAGCAGTGTGTAGCCTCGCGCCTTGAGGTGTTCGACGAGCGCCACGAGGCAGACTTTGCTCGCGTCAGTGCCGCCGATGTCGGGGCGGCTGAACATCGACTCGCCGAAGAAGGCGGCGTGGATCGACACGCCGTAGAGTCCGCCCACCAGCCGTCCCTCGCGCCGCGCCTCGACGCTGTGCGCCAGGCCGCGCTCGTGCAGTTGCACGTACGCCGCGATGATCTCCTCGTTGATCCACGTGTCGCCCTGCCCGGGCCGCGGCCGGGCGCATTGCCGCATCACTTCCTCGAAGGCCGTGTCGAAGCGGATCTCGAACACGTCGCTCCGCACCCGTTTGCGCAGCGAATCGGGAACGTGAAACGCCTCCAGCGGCAGATGCCCGCGCGGGTCGGGGCTGTACCAGTGAATCTCGCCCGTCTCCGGATCGCCCATGGGAAACCACCCTTGCGCGTAGGCGCTCAGGAGCAGTCGCGGCGTCAGCGGCGTGGAGCGAGGCGTCATGGTCGTGTCGCGGTCGCAGGACGATAGAATGCCTCCGAATGCGACGGAACCGCGATCGCGACGGGAGGATTCGATGAAGTACCGCCGGCTGGGGCAATGGGGCGTGCAGGTTTCCACGATCAGTTTCGGGTCGTGGCTGACGATCCGCAACAAGGGGGCCGAACTCGCCCAGCGCCTCCACCGCGCCGCCTACGAGAACGGCGTCAACTTCTTCGACACCGCCAACGTCTACGGCAACGGCGAGACCGAAGCGCTCGTCGGCGAGTCCCTCGCGCCCTTCCGCCGCGACACCTACGTCCTCGCCACCAAGGTTTACTTCCCTTACGGCGAGCATCCTTTCCCCGGCGTCAACGACCGCGGCCTGTCGCGCAAGCACATTTTCGAGCAGTGCCATCACTCGCTGTGCGAGTTGCGCACCGATTACATCGACCTCTACCAGTGCCACCGCTTCGACGCGAACGCGCCGCTGCACGAGACCTGCCGGGCGTTCAATGACCTCATCGCGCAGGGCAAGGTCCTCTACTGGGGGGTGAGCGAGTGGACGAGCGACCAGATCCGCGAGGCGGTCTCGATCTGCGATGAGCACGACTGGCCGCGGCCGGCGTCGAACCAGCCCGTCTACAACATGCTCGAACGCGGCGTCGAGAAGAACATCCTGCAGACGTGCGCGAGCCTGGGTCTGGGCGTGGTCGTCTTCAGCCCGTTGGCGCAGGGCATTCTGACGGGCAAGTACCAGCCGGGCCAGGCGCCGCCGAGCGGCACGCGGGCGGCCGACGAGAAGCAGGGACAGTGGATGCGGCCGCGCATGACGGAGGAGAATCTCCGCAAGGCCGCCGACCTCGCGAAGGTGGCCGAAGGCATGGGTTGCACGGCTTCGCAACTTGCGCTGGCCTGGTGCCTGCGGCGGAGCGAACTGAGCAGCTGCATCGTCGGCGCGACGAAGGTGGAGCAGTTGCGCGAGAACATCGCCGCCGCCGAGATCGACCTCCACGAGGCCGTGCTCGACCGCATCAATATGATCCTGGGGGTGTGAGGGACGGAGCAAGGGAATGGTGGTACAGGTTTTCCAGCCTGTACGATCCTGAGGGCTGAAAGCCCGCACCATCCCTGTGTGAATAGCCCTCAGTTCTCGTGCGTCCCCTGCCAGGCGCGCCTTGACACCGCGGATTGGCCGCGCATGATCCCGCGGCGCGTTTCGTGTCCCCGGGGGTGCAACTCAACGAAAGGCAGGTCGCGCATGATTCGTTTGCTCGTGGCGGCGGTGGTCGGCGGCGTTCTGATGTTCGGCTGGGGGGCGGCGTCGCACATGGTCCTCGGTCTGGGCGAGATGGGCATGGACTCGATGCCTCCGCAGGCGGAGCCGGCCGTCGTCGCCGCGCTTGAAGGCGCTTCCCTCGAGCCCGGCGTGTACTTCTATCCCGGCTGGGGCGGGGCCGACGCGAAGAACTTCACGAAGGAGCAGGAGGCGGCCTGGCTCAAGAAGTACGCCGCCGGCCCGACGGGCCTCATCCTCTACAACAAGGGCACGGGCAAGGAAGTCATGATGCCGCCCGAGCGGCTCCTGGGCGAGTTTGCCAGCAACGTCGTCGCGGCGCTGCTCGTGGCCTGCATCTTCACGATGGCGCGGATGTCCCTCGTGCCGATGGTGCTCTCGTCCATCTTCATCGGCCTTGTCATTCCCGCGTCCATCTCCTTCTCGCACTGGAACTGGTACGGCTTTCCGACGGCGTGGCTTACGGCTGAAACGCTTGACCAGGTCGCCGGGTGGGCGATTTCGGGGACGGGCATGGCGCTGGTGGTCGGCGGAGGCCGCCGGCGCGGCGCCCCATCCTGACGCCGTCGTACTCGGGAGCGGCATGAGCCCCACGCGCAGTCACACACACGAGATGGAACTACCGGCCGCGCCACCGCGCGTCTTTGACCTGCTCATCACGCCCAGCGACATTCGCGGCTGGTGGGGCGCCGCCCGATGCATCGTCGAACCCATCGAGGGCGGCACGTGGGCGGCGGCGTGGGGCGAGGATGAGAACGACCCCGACTACCTCACCGTCGCGCAGATGATCGTCTTCGACCCACCGCGGCGCATCGTCTTGGGCGACTATCGCTATCGCGCCCGGTCAGGTCCGCTGCCCTTCGAGGCGGACTTCCGCACCGAGTTCACCATCGCGCCGACGGCCGGCGGCTGCATTCTGCGCGTCGAGCAGCATGGGTTTCCCGCTGGTCCCGAGGCGGACGAGTGCTTGCGGGCCTGTGAGAAAGGCTGGCGCGACACGTTCGAGGCGATTGCCCGGCACCTCGCCTCATCCGGCCCGGCAGGCCGCTGACGCCCATTGACCGGGCTGGTGACCGCGATGACGGAAACGCAATGCCGGTGCGTCAGTACAAGGTGTCGGCGGCGCCCCGGCGTGGCGCCCGATTGGCCTGCGCGGGGAATGTGCCGCCGAAACGCCAACAATCCTTCAACCCGATCCGGATGGAGAGACCGCCGATGGCCGTCGACGTCATGGGAATCGCCCGCACCGTGGAGGACAAGAGTGCTTTCGTCGGCCGCATCATTGACGCCGTCGAGCAGCGCATCGTCGGGCAGCGGTACATGATCGACGGGCTGCTGATCGGCCTGCTCACGAACGGGCACGTGCTGCTGGAGGGGGTGCCGGGACTGGCCAAGACGCTGACGGTGAGCACGCTGGCGCAGGCGATCCACGCGAAGTTTCAGCGCCTCCAGTTCACGCCCGACCTGTTGCCGGCGGACCTGATCGGGACGCTGATCTACAACCCGCGCGAGGGGGTCTTCACGCCTCGCAAGGGGCCGATCTTCGCCAACATCGTCCTCGCCGACGAGATCAACCGCGCGCCGGCGAAGGTGCAGAGCGCGCTCCTCGAAGCGATGCAGGAGCGGCAGGTGACCATCGGCGAGACGACCTGGCCCCTCGACGATCCGTTCCTCGTCCTCGCCACGCAGAATCCCATCGAGCAGGAGGGGACGTATCCGCTGCCCGAGGCGCAGGTCGATCGCTTCATGCTCAAGTTGAAGGTGACGTACCCGAGCAAGGCCGAGGAGCGGCAGGTGCTCGACCGCATGGCCTCGACGCAGGCGCGGCCGCCGATCGCAGCGGTCATCACCCTCGATGAGATCCGCGAGGCGCGGCGGGTGGTCGATCAGATCTTCATCGACGACAAGATCAAGGACTACATCGTGGACGTGGTTCACGCGACGCGCCGGCCGCAGGAGTACGGCCTGGACATCGGGCGGCTGATCGACTACGGCGCCTCGCCGCGCGCCACGCTGGCGCTGACGCTCGCGGGCAAGGCGCGGGCGTTTCTCCAGCGCCGCGGCTACGTCACGCCACAGGACGTCAAGTCCGTCGGCCTGGACGTGCTGCGCCACCGCGTGATCGCCAGTTACGAAGCCGAGGCGGAGGGGCTGGATAATGATGCGATCGTGAAGAAGATCTTCGATCATGTGCCCGTGCCGTGAGGAAGAGGGCATCAAGGCATCAAGGGAGCGAGTGTGCGACGTCAATCACCTATGTTAGCCGCCCCTCGGGGTCATGAGCCTCGGGGTCGAATGACGACGCGAAGGCTTTGCGCAGCGGAGCGCTTCGGGAAGTCCGACCGATTCTTCTTTGTGTCTTCATGCCTTGGTGCCTTTGTGTTGAACGTTTTGCGAACGATTCAATGAGGACTCATGCTCCCCGAAGAACTGATGCGACAGGTTCGGCAGTTGCAGATCCTCACGCGGCGCGCGGTGAACGAGGACTTCGCAGGCGAGTACTCGAGCGCGTTCAAAGGGCGGGGGATGGAGTTCGCCGAGGTGCGCGAGTATCAGCCCGGCGACGACGTGCGCACGATCGACTGGAACGTGACGGCCCGGACCGGAACGCCTTTCGTCAAGAAGTACGTCGAGGAGCGCGAACTCACCATCATCTTCGCCGTGGACCTGAGCGGCTCCGGGCAGTTCGGCTCGGTCGACCGTTTCAAGAACCGCACCGCCACGGAGTTGTGCGCGGTGCTCGCCTTTACCGCGATCGCCAACAACGACAAGGTCGGCCTGCTCATTTTTACCGACCACATCGAGCACTTCGTCCCGCCCAAGAAAGGCTCGCGGCACGTGCAGCGGCTCATTCGCGAACTGCTGGACTTCAATCCGAGGCGTCGCGGCACGAACATCGCCGGAACCCTCGAGTACCTCGGCCGCGTGCTCAAGCGCCGGGCGGTGGTCTTTGTCGTCTCCGACTTCATCGCCGCGATCGAGGCGCCGGCCCGCGACGGCCGCCGGAGCGCGCCCGGCAACGGGCGCCTCGGCCCGCGCCCATCGAGCGACTTCGATACCGCCTTGCGCCTTCTCGACCGCCGACACGACGTCATCGGCGTGCGCATTACCGACCCGCTCGAGCACGCCATGCCGGCCGCGGGGCTGATCGAGTTTGAGGACGCCGAGACCGGCGAGCGGTTCTGCTTCGACGCCGGTTCGCGCCGGGCGCGGCGGGAGTTCGAGCGGCACATGGCCGCGAACGACCGCTCGCTCTCCGAGCGGTTTCGCCGCCTCGGCGTGGACTTTGTCGAGGTCTACACCGGCCGCCCCTTCATCCACACCCTCATGCAACTGTTCCGCAGAAGGGAGCGGAGGCGGTGATGAGAGGGCGCAGGCGAAGGCATCAAGGCATCAAGGCATCAAGGCATCGAGGGAAGGCGGCGGCGCGACGTTTCGCCGCGACCCGAACGCTTTGCGCAGGGGAGCGAGCGGCGGATGCATCGACACCGGCGCATCGGTGCCTAGGAGATGGTGTCGGACACCGTTATCGCGTGACGGTTCTCGTGCTTCTGATGCTCTTCGGCGGCTGCCGCGACCGGACAACCGCGACGAGTGATGATCCCGCGGCGCAATCCATCTCCCATCGCGTCGAAGAAGGACCGGTGCAGGCGTCTGTGACGCTCACGCCGCGCGAGGTGCGCACTTCGGGGTCGATGCGATTGATCATCGAGGTAGCCACGCCAGCCGGGGCGAGTGTTGAGGACATCAATCTCGATGAGGCCCTGCCGCAGGACTGGGTGATCACCGATCGCCGGCGCGGGGTCCGTCGCGCCGATGCCGAAGCGCGGACCGAGCGGTTCGAGTTCACGGTTGAGCCGTACCTGCCCGGCCGGCACGAGATCAGGTCCTTTGAGATCAACTGCGACCTCAAGGGGGATCTGGGCAATCGCGTGACGCTCCATTCGATGCCGGTTGCGGTGGAGGTGGTGTCGGAGTGGCCGGCGGGCGATCCGACGCGCGAGCCTGCGGCGCTGCGCGGAGTGGTGGAGGCGCCGGCGCGGCCCTGGCCGTGGTGGGTGTGGGCGGGCTTTGGCGGCGGCGCGCTGCTCGTCGCCGCGGCGGTCGCGTGGTTCGCCGTGCGCCGCCGCCGGCCGCTTGTCATTCCGCCCGTCTACAAAGCGGCCCACGACCTGGCGCTGGCCGACCTCGGCCGCCTCATCGCCGAGCAACTCATCGAGCAGGGACGCCGCAAGGCCTTCTACCAGCGCCTGTCCGACATCCTGCGCCGCTACATCGAGAACCGCTTCGCCCTGCGGGCGCCGGAGCGCACGACCGAGGAGTTCCTCACCGAATCGCGCCACGCGCGGTGCTTCAACGCCGGCGACCTGCGACTGCTCGAAGAGTTCCTCACCCACTGCGACATGGTCAAGTTCGCCGAGTTCGTGCCCGACCCGGTGCGAATGAACGAATCGCTCGACACTGTGCGGGCGTTCATCGAGCGCACTAAGTCGGCCGAGTCGCAGGTGGAAGTGTCGCCGGCCCGGGTGGAGCGCCGGGCGGGTCGGCGCACGGAGCGTGCGGTGGAGGCGGCGCCATGATGGCCCACTTCGACGTGCCGTGGCTGCTCGGGCTGCTGCCGCTGGCGCCGCTGCTGGCGTGGCTGGGCGGCCGGCGGCGCCGCCGCGCCGCCGTGCGCTTCTCCTCGCGCGCCTTGCTCGCCCCGGTGCGCCCGACGTGGCGGGCGCGACTCGCGCCGGCGCTGCCGCTTCTGCGGATGGTCGCGCTCGCGTGCCTGATCGTGGCGCTGGCGCGGCCGCAGAAGGGCATCGGCGAGATCCGCACCTCGGCCGAGGGCGTCGCGCTCATGTTCGTCGTCGATCGTTCGTGGAGCATGAACGAGCGCCTCGACCCCGACGAGGAGACGACGCGCATCGACGTCGTCAAGCGCCTGAGCAAGGAGTTCATCGCCGGCAACGACCGCGGCCTCAAGGGCCGGCCGGACGATCTCATCGGCCTCGTCACCTTCGGCAAGTTCGCCGAGACGGCCTGCCCGCTTGTGCGCATCCACGAAACGCTCGTCCAACTCATCGATGCGATCGACCTGGCGCATCCGCAGTCGATCGACGCGGGAACGGCGATCGGCGAAGGGCTGGCGCTCGCGGCGGCCCGGCTCAGAGACGCCGAGGCCGAACTCGCCCGCCGCAACGAACAGGAGGACGCCTCGCCCGACTTCACCATCAAGAGCAAGGTCATCGTCCTGCTCACCGACGGCGACGAGAACGTGACGACGATCGCGGCGACGCAGGCGGCGCAACTCTGCGCCGACTGGGGCATTCGCGTCTACGCCGTGGGCATCGGCGGCGGGGCGGTCCGCACCGTGCAGACGCCCTTCGGCGAGCGGCAGATCACCATCGGCGGCGGCTTCAACGAGCAACTCCTCGACTCCATCGCCCAGACGACGGGCGGATTCTACCGCAGCGCCGCCAGCCGCCAGGCGCTCGATGACATCTACCGCGAGATCGACCGTCTGGAGAAGACGGAGATTCACTCGAAGGAGTACACGTCCTACGAGGAGTTGTTCCAGCCGTGGGCGCTGGCGGCGGCGTCGCTGCTGCTCGCGGAGGTGGCGCTCGGCTCGACGTGGCTGAGGAGGACGCCGTGATGCACCTGGGCGACGACCGCTGGCTGGCGGCGCTGTGGGCGCTGCCGTTGGCC
The DNA here is from genome assembly GCA_011525805.1 of Vicinamibacteraceae bacterium. Lineage (GTDB taxonomy): Bacteria > Planctomycetota > Phycisphaerae > Phycisphaerales > UBA5793 > UBA5793. The sequence goes on along the minus strand of WYBR01000054.1, from coordinate 21,979 downwards.
GCGCTGCTGGCGGCATGGGGGTGGCAGCGCCGCCGCACGCTCCTGCGCCGCCTGGCAGAGGCGCGGCTGCTGGAAGCGCTGGCGGCGACGGCGAGTCCAGCGCGACTGGCCGTCAAGACCCTGCTCGCGCTGGCGGCGCTGGGCGCGGTCGTGTTCAGCCTCGCCCGGCCGCAGTGGAACGCGAGGCCGCAGGAGGTCCGCCGACTCGGGCGCGACGTGTGCTTCGTGATCGACGTCTCGCGCAGCATGCTCGCCGCCGACCTCGCGCCCAGCCGCCTTGAGCGCTCCAAGATGTGGGTGCGCGATGCGCTCGCAGCCATGCGTGGCGATCGCGTGGCGATCGTCGCCTTCGCCGGCTCCGCGGTGGTGAAGTGCCCGCTCACGCACGACTACGGCTTTGCGCGGCTGGCGCTCGAAGAACTCTCCCCCGGGAGCGTGCTGCGCGGCGGGACGTACATCGGCGACGCGATCCGCCTCGCGGCGCGCGAGGTCTTCGACGCCGACGAGGCGAGCCACAAGGACCTCATCCTCATCACCGACGGCGAGGACATGGAGAGTTTCCCCGTCGAGGCCGCCACCGCCGCGGGCGAGGCGGGCATCCGCATCATCGCCATCGGCATCGGAGATGAGAGCGTCGGCACGCCGATCCGCCTGCCCGATGAGTTCGGCCGCGAGTTGTACGTGATGCACGACGGCGAGCGCGTCCTCAGCCGTCTTGACGCACAGACGCTGCGGCAAGTCGCGCTCGCCAGCCGCGACGGTCAGTACCTCAACGTGGCGACCGGGACGATCGAACTGGACGACATCTACGAGCGTCTCATTCGCAGGGCGCCGCAGCGCGAGATGGAGGCGACCGAAGCGGTCCGTTACGAGGAGAAGTTTCAGATCTTCCTCGGCCTGGGCTTGGCGCTGCTTGTCATGGAAGGGTTGATCAGTGAACGCAAGCGCACGATGGATTGAGCGGTGGGGCCGGGCGGCGGCGGTTGCGGCGCTGTGCCTGGCGTCGGGGGCGGCGCGGGGGCAGGGTGATCCGCGCGACCTCATCCGCATGGGAATCGAGCAGTATCACGCCGGCGACCTGCGCCGCGCGGCCACGCTCTTCGACGAGGCGCGGCGGGCGGAGGAGGCGCCGATCGAGGCGACCTTCAACCGCGCCGTCGCCCTGGCGCAACTCGGCCAGCGCGATGAGGCGGCGGCGCTCTTTCGCGAGGTCGAGGCGACGCGCCGCTGCCCGCCGGCGCTCGCCGAGGCCGCCCGCTACAACATCGGCCGAATGCTGCTCGATCAGGGTCTCGATGAGGTGCAGGGCGATCCCCGCGCCGCGATGGACACGCTGCATCGTGCGGAAGGAGCCTTCCGCGACGTCCTGCGGCGCAATGCCGAAGACCGCGACGCGGCGCGCAATCTCGAGTACGCGCGCCTCGCCCGGCGGCAGATCCGCGAGGCGATCGAGCAGGCGCAGAGCCTCAGCGACCAGCGCCGCGACATGGCCCAGCAGGCCGAGCAACTTGCACAACAGCAGCAGGACGCCGCCGGGCAGACGCAGCGGCAGCAGGAGCGAGCGGAGCAATTGCAGCAACAGGCGCCGCCGCAAACGCAGCCGCAATCGCAGCCGCAGCCGGAGAGCGCATCGCAGGGTCAACCGCAGTCGCAGGAGCCGCAGGCCCAGCCGCAAGCCCAGCCGCCGCCGCAGTCTGCCCCGCCTTCTCCCGAGCAATTGGAGCAGATGCTCACTCCCGAGCAACTCGAGCAGTTGCAGCAGATGCTCAATGAACTCACCGAGCAGTTGCAGCAGCGCCTTGATGAGGCGCGCGAGGAACTGGATCCGCAGCCGGGTGAAGCGGGAGAGGCGCGCGAATCACGCGAGGCGCGCGAATCACCGCGGGAGGCGCCGCCGACGGATGAGCCGCCGCAGGATGAGCCGCCGCAGGAGGAGCCGCTTGATGAGCCGCAGGGTCAGTCATCGCCGCAGTCGCAGCCCGCGCCCGCCAACCTTCCGCGGTTGGATGACTCAGAACTGCGCCAATCGCTGGACCGGGCGCAGGAATCGCTCGAACAGGCTCGCGCCGAGCAGCGTGAGGCGTCGGAGTCGCTTCAGGAGGGCGATCTCGAAGCGGCGCAGCAGCATCAGCAGCGCGCCGCCGAGCATCTGCGCGACGCGGCCGAGCATCTGCGCCCGGAAGGCGAGTCGCAGCAGGCGCCGGCCGGGGAGAGCCCGCCCGATCAGCCGGCCTTGCCCCAGGACCAGCCGAAGGGCGCGCAGGACCAGCAGGCGCAGCAGCCGCAACCGGCCCAGGCGCCCCAGCCGCAACCCGGCGAGGACGGCGAGCAGGCGCCGCAGAGCGGACCTGGCGACGGCCGCGACGACCTCGTGCAGCGACTCCTCGAACGCGAGCGAATCACCCGCGAAATGCGCGACAGCCGCGATCGCACGCGCGTGCGGCAATTGAATCCGGTGGAGAAGGACTGGTGATGAGCATGCGCGCCTCTGACGTTCCGCATCGAATGGTCTCGCGGCTCGCCGGCGCCATGGCTTGGCTGCTGGTGCTGTGTGGGGCGGCGGCGCAGGATCCCGTCACGGTCCGCGCCGGCGTGACCAATGACACTCCCTACGTCGGCGAAGCGATTCGCTTTCACATCAGCGTCAACGGCTCGGAGGCGCCGATCGATCCCGACTGGCCGCCGCTCGACGGCGTCGACGTGCGCAGTCTCGGCGGGCAGATCACCACGCAGTCCATGACGACGATCATCAACGGACGGCGGCAGGACCAGCGCTTCGAGGGCTACGTCCACATCTACGAACTCACCTTCAGCAAGCCCGGCGTACACACGGTCCCGTCCCTGAGCGTCGAAATCGGCGGGGCGGTCTACCGCTCCAACCCCGTCACGGTGCGCGTGCTTGAACCGCAGCCGCGCCCGGACGTGCGCATGGCGATCCGGGTGGCGCACACGTCGCCGTACGTCGGCGAAGCGATCGAGATGGAGGTGACGCTGTACCTGCGCTCGTCGATTCAACGGCCGTCGCTGCGCTTCACGAATCTCGAGGGCCGCTTCGAAGTGCTCGATTCGCCGGGCGAGGGTTTGCGCGGCGGGCGGCGCGACACGATCGCGTTTCTCGGTTCGCAAACGGCGCTGGAGCGCGGGCAGGCGACGCTCGACGGGATCGACTTCGACACGTTTACCTTCCGCAAGGTGCTTGTCCCGCTCATGCCGGGCCGGCAGACGCTCGGGCCCGCCGCGTTCACCTGCGAGGTGATCGTGCGGGCGGCGCGATCGCTCTTCGAGAACGACCAGGTTGAGCGCATCACCGTGCCTTCCAACGAGGTGGTGCTGGAGGTTCGACCCGTTCCCGAGGAGGGCCGGCCGCCGCACTTCACCGGCCTCGTCGGGCGCTACCGCGTTTCGGCGCGGGCGTCGGCGACGGACGTGAACGTCGGCGATCCGATCACGCTCACCATTCGGCTCATCGCCGGCTCGGGCGTCCTGCGCGATCCGCACCTCGACCTCGCGAAGCAGCCGGGCTTCGCCGAGCGCTTCCGCGTGAATGCCCTGGCGCAGGAGCCGCAACGGGCGGGCGATGAGATCGTCTTCGAACAGGTGGTTCGCCCGCTGAGCGACGCGATCACGGAGATTCCGCCCATCGAGGTGCCGTACTTTGACACGCAGACCGGGCAGTACGCCGTGGCGCGCAGCGAGCCGATCGCGCTGAACGTGCGCCCGACGCGCATCGTCACCGCCGGGGATGCGGAAGGGGCGACGGTCGCCTCCGAGATCGAGGAGCGCGATGAGGGCATCGCGCACAACTACGGTGCGAGCGCCGCGCTGGTCGATCAGCGATTCGATCTCGCGGCGGCGCTGCAATCGCCTGGATGGCTCCTGGGCCTCGGCGCGCCGCCCGCGCTCTACGTGCTGACGCTGCTGTCCGGAGTCTGGCGGCAGCGCCGCGCGCGTGATGAGACGGCGCGCCGGCGCCGCCGGGCGCTCGCGACGGCGCAGCAGTCGCTGGCGAAGGCGCGGGGCGGCGAGTCGGCCGCCGACCGCGCCGGGCGAGCCGTGCGCCAGTACATCGGCGATCGATTCGATCGTCCGGCGGCGGGTCTGACGACCGCCGAGTGCGTCGAGGTCGTATCGCGCCTGGACGCCGCGCTCGCGGCGCGACTGGACGACCTCCTCAACGCCTGCGACGCGGCCCGCTACGGCGGGGCGGCGACGGCGCCGGAGGATCTCGTCGATCAGGCGGCCCGACTCCTCGAAGCGATCGACCGGTCCGCGACGGAGGCGGAGGCGTGATGCTCCGCGCACTGGCCATCCTGCTGGCGATGCTGTGCCTCGCGCCCGCCGCGCCGGCGCAGCAAGACGAGGCCCGCGCCCTTGAATCGCTCTTCGAGATGGGGCAGCGCGCGTTTGATGAGGGGTTGGCGCAGCGGGCGGAGGCGCCCGGCGCCGCGGCCGAGTCCTTCCGCCAGGCCGCCGCCGCGTGGCAGCGACTCGTCGATGAGCGCGGCGTCCGCAACGGCCGCCTGCTCTACAACATCGGCAACGCGCACCTGCTCGCGGGCGAAGTCGGTTCGGCGATCGCCGCCTACCGGCGCGCGGAACAGTACATCGCCGGCGACCGGCACCTCGTCGCCAACCTCGATCAGGCGCGGCGGCGCGTTCGCACCGCCGTCGAAACTCCGGCTTCGCAGCGGGCGCGCGGCCTGCTGCTCTTCTGGCACGACGACTGGTCGCAGCGCACCCGCCTTACGCTGCTGACGATTCTCTGGGGCGCGGGATGGATCTGGGCGCTCGCGCGGCGGGCGGATCGCCTGGCGATGCTGCCGCGCTGGCCGGGGTGGAGCGCCGCGGCGCTGGCCCTCGTTCTCGCCGGCTCGCTTGCCGTGGAAGAACTCGCGCCCGAGGCGCCCACGGGGGTCGTGCTGCACGAGACGATCGGCCGCAAAGGGCCGTCGGAGATCGGCTACGAGCCGAGTTTCACCGAGCCGCTTGCCGAGGGCGTGGAGTTTGCGGCGCTGGAGGACCGCGGCGCGTGGCTGCTGGCGCGGCTGCGCGACGGGCGCGAGACGTGGCTGCCGCGCCGCAGCGTCGATCTCATCGAGTGATCACTCGCGCGCCCGCGTCGAAGCCCACGTTCAATGAACGTGGGCTTCGACGCTCAGGCGCGCAGACAGCGATCCATGCGCTCTTTGACGTCGCGCAGTTGCGCCTCGCCGCCGCCGGCGACCTCGGCCGTGCACCACCCCGTGAACGCGATGTCGCGCAGCGCCGCCCGCACGGCGGGCCAGTCCACGTCGCCCTCGCCGATCTTCGACCAGCCGGCGCTCTTGCCCCAGTCCTTCACATCGCACTTGACGATGCGCCGGCCGAGCGTGCGGATCCACTCCTCCGGCCGGCCGTACTTGCGGTGGTTGCCGATGTCGAAGTAGACGCCGACCCAGGGGCTGTTGATCGCGTCGATGTAGCGCGCGAGTTGCTCGGCGGTCTGGTCCTCGCCGCCGTCGTGGTCGTAGCAGAAGCGGTTCCACACGTTCTCGATGAGGATGTGGACTCCCAGTTCGGCCGCGAGGGGAAGGACGCGGTCGATCTCCTCGATCGATCGCTCCCAGACGTGATCGTGACTCTCCGTTTCAGCGTTGCCGGCCACGCCGGGCACGAGCAGGACGCTTGACCCGCCGAACGACTTGCTGTCGCGGATCGCCTGTTCGAGCGCGGCGCGGCCCTTGTCGCGGACGGCGGGGTCGGGGTCGGAGAGGCGCGTGTTCCAGTGGACGCCGTCGACCACGCCATGCACCGGCAGGCCGGCCTGCTCGCTGGCGGCGCGCACTTCTTCGGCGAGCAGCGATGTGGGGCTGTCGAGTTCGATGCCGTCAAAGCCGAGGCTCTTGAGCAGCGCAAATTTCGCGGCGAGCGGGGCGTCCACGCCGACCATGCCGTACTTGACCGCGAAGCGCAGGTGCAGCGGCTCGCCGGGCGCGATCGATCGGACGGGCTGAGCGGCGCCGCTCGGAGCCTGGGGACGGACGCCGGCGCCGCCCAACGTGCCAACCGCGCCCAGCAGGAGCGCTGCGCCGCCGCCCGCCATCGCCTCACGCCGCGAAATGCCTGGATCGCTCACGCGGCAATCCTCGATTCCCCGCGTGCGGCCGTCCGGTCGCAGCGGATGCGGGGTTGTGCCCCCTTCGGGGCGGCTACGGGATGAGTTTGATGATGCGGCCGGCGCGGCTCATGGCGTAAATCGTGCCGTTCTCGATGCGGTCGGACGTCGCGACGGAGATTCGTTCCGCCCGCACCGAGCCGAGGACCGAGCCGTCGCGCTCCAGCACGCGGTAGAAGGTCGAACCAGTCGCGCCGGCGCCGTCGTCCTTGTCCCAGACGATCAACTGGCCGTTCTTGCGCGCCAGGACGGTTCCGCCCTGTATGGCCGGGCAGGTCCACTTCGCCGCGCCCGTCGCGGCGTCGATCGCATGAAAGCCCCGCCCCGGCTCGGCCTGGTAGAGCACGCCGTCGATCAACTTCGGATCGTCAATGAGCGGCCGCTGGCAGCGGAAGCGCCACATCATCTTGCCGTCGGAGAGGCGGAAGGCCCAGACGGACTGGTCGCGGCCGGCGACGTAGATGCCGTTCTCATCGATCGCGGGGGTGGTGTCGATCGGGTCGCGCGCCGCCGCAGTCCACAGGCGCGAGTTGTTGACGCCGTCCATGAGGTGGATGGCGCCCGACTGCGTGATGATGGCGAAGACGTCTCCGAGGGGAACGGGGGCGTGGGTGATGGGCTGGGAGGATTCGAGGCGGTACGCGGCCTGCATCAGGCCGAGGTCGAGATGGTGGTAGATGATGCGGCCGTCGTTGGTGCCGTAGACGAGGAACGGTCCGAAGAGCAGTCCCGCCGCCGCGGCGGCGTTCTGCGCGGCGTAGCGCTGCTGGCTCTGCGGCCGACCCGTGGCGATGTCGAGGAAGTAGAGGTCGGACTGGGTGGACGCGAGAACGGTCGTGCCGCGAAGCAGCACGCCGCGCAGATGCTCGAGGCTGGCGCCGACCTGGTACTCCCACGCGTCGCGCCCGTCGCGCGCCGTCAGGGCCGTGAGGATGTTTCGGCCGTCCTCGACGGTGAGCACCCATTCGCCGAAGGGGTGGATGGAGACGGCCTTGCCGCCCAGGCTCACCGCCACGGCCGACTCCCACGCGATCGTGTAATCGAGTTGATCGGACTGCTCGAAATTGAGGAGATACTCGGGGGCGACGGGCCCCTTGCGGCTCGATTCGCACCCGAGCGCGAGGAGGGCGAGGAGGGCGAGGGGCATCAGGGCCGCCGCGCGGGCCCAGCGATGCAACGAACCAAGGCGCCGTCCAGTCATGGGCCGAGTCCTTCCCGAGGCAGGGGATGTTCGGCGCGCGCCGCCAATCCTCCGAAGGGGAGGAATCCGCGCCGCCGAGACAGCCAGTATTGAGCCGTCGCCGCGTCGCGTCAAGCCCTGATCCTCCCCGGAGTTGTGGTGACCAACCTCGCCGACGCGTAGTGTTGCGCCATGTTCACCGGCCTCGTCCAGCATCGCGGACGCGTCATCGAGTCGCGGCTCGCGGCCGCCGGCCGCTCCCTGCTCATCGACGCCGGGGGCTGGGACCACCAGCCCGCCCACGGCGAGAGCATCGCCGTCAGCGGCTGCTGTCTCACCGTCGCCGGCCTTTCGCCCCTGCGCTTCGATGTCATTCACCAGACGCTCAGGGTCACGACGCTCGGCGGCCTCCAGGCCGGAAGCGCCGTCAACCTCGAACACTCCGTCACCCCCGCCACGCTCATGGGCGGGCACCTCGTCCAGGGGCACGTGGATGGCGTCGGCGTCGTCCGCGACCTCGCCGACGATGCCGAGGGCGTGCGCCTGCGCATCGACGCTCCGAGCGACCTCATGGACTACCTCGTTCCCAAGGGCTCGATCGCGGTGGACGGCGTCTCGCTTACCCTCGCGGAAGTCCTCGACGACGGGTTTGTCGTCGCCCTCATCCCGACCACCCTCCAACTCACGACGCTGGGCCTCGCAGTTCCGGGCGACCGCGTCAACCTCGAGGCCGACCTCGTCGTCAAGACGATCGTCCACCAGATGCGTCGAATGAGCGCCAAAGGCCCGGCCGGCGCTTGACCCCGCCCCCGCAGGCGATGATGGTTACCCGGGACAGCACACCGATCCGACGGGGAGGGCCGACATGAATGACCTGCGCATCGACCTCATCGATCCCAAGGACACCGAACTTATCTCCCACCTGCACAACACGATGTTCCGTCCCGAGCGGCCGCCCGAGTCCTTCGAGCGCCGGTTTCGCGGGCGCTACAAGGTGCTCTGCCTCGTCGCCTCGGTGAAGAACGACGCGGTGGGCTTCTACATCGGTTTCGAACTCAAGCCCTCCGTGCACTTCGGCTGGATGGTCGGCGTCGCGGCCGACTTTCGCCGCATGGGCATCGCCGGCCGCCTCATGCACAAGGCGCAGATCTGGGCCCGCGACGAAGGCTACACGTCGCTGCGCTTCGAGTGCAACAACACCCACCGCCCCATGCTCCACTTCGGCATCTCAGAGAACTACGCCATCGTCGGCATCCGCTGGGATCCCGACACCGCCCAGAACATCATCATCTTCGAGCGGCTCCTCGACAACCTGACCGATGGGTGATCTCCGCTCCGGGTTGACCTGGCTTGCGTCGCCGGGCTACGCCTTTCGCGCGTGAACGCTGATGCTGGCGACCTGGCCGGCGCTGCGCCGCGCGAGCCGGGCCACGTCGACATCGCCTGAACCGCCGCAGCAGGATGGTCCGCAGCAGCCGCCGGCGCGCTTCTTCTCCGCCGGATCGACGATCTCGCTTTCGATGAGCGACTCGAGTTGCATCTCGTCGTAGACGTGGCGCGAGCGAACCTGCACGTCGGTCAATCCCGCGCGGCGAAGGCCGGCGAGGTAGTCCGCCTCGCTGATGGCGCCCGCGATGCAGGAGTTGTAGAGGGCCTGGTTGCGCCGGAGTTCCTCGGGGAGGCTCTCAACGACGATGTCGGAGACGAGCATGCGACCGCCGGGCCGAAGGACGCGGGCGATCTCGGCGAAGACCTTCTCCTTCTCGGGCGAGAGGTTGATGACGCAGTTGGAGATGACCCAGTCCACCGTGCCGCTCTCGAGGGGCAGGGCCTCGATGTAGCCTTGGCGAACCTCGACGAACGCGGCGAGGCCGGCGGCGGCGATGTTGGCCCGGGCGCGATCGATCATCGCGTCGGTCATGTCGACGCCGATGACGCGGCCGGTCGGCCCGGTTCGCTTCGCGGCGATGAGCAGGTCGATGCCCGCGCCGCTGCCGAGATCGACGACGGTGTCGCCCTCGCGCACCTCGCTGAAAGCGAGGGGGTTGCCGCAGCCGAAGGAGTTTTCCACGGCGTCGGGGGGAAGTTCGCCCAGTTCCGGGCCATAGCCGGCGCTTTTGACGGCCACGCCCTTCTGCGCCGGCTGCATGCCGCCGCAGCAACTCGAACCCGGCGTCGTGACGGCCTTGGTGTAGGACTCGGAGACGTGGCGACGAATCTCGGCTTCACGCGTGGTCATGACGATCGTTCCTTTCGTGATTCGGTGGAGTGGTTGGAGCGTGTGGAGCGCAGGGAGGTTCCGGCGCGCCTGGCCTTGCGGGCGGCGGGCGCCGCGGCGGCCTCGCCGGGGGTGTCACAGCAGGGGCCGCACGACTCGGCCGCACATCGGCACGAATCGAGCGCCGCCGCAATGCCGCGCAGCAGCGGCACGAGCCGCTCGAAGCGCACCTGGTAGAGTACTTCCTTGCCGCGGCGGGTTGCCTGGAGGGCTCCGGCGTCGCGGAGGATGGCGAGGTGCCGCGAGACGACGGAGAGGTCGACGGGGCAGCAGGCGTTGAGTTCGCTGACGGTGCAGGCGCGTCCGCACGCCGCGAGGCGCATGAGCAGGGCGAGGCGGTTGCCGTCGGCGAGGGCGCGGAAGAGTCTTGCGTCGAGGAGGTCGGCGAGTTGCGGGCAGCAGGCGCGGGCCGGCGTTCGGACGGCGGGCGCGGCGGCGGGGGGGCGGCGGATATTCTTGCGTACTTGCGTCATTGTGCAAGTATACACGCGCCGGCCACCGCGGTCAAGGCCGCCCGACGCCGCCCCGTGAAATACCTCCATCCCTGTTATCCGGGGTCTGTCCTTTCGGGTGGTGGTGGCATCGGGCGCGAGGGCTGCCCGGACGGGGGCGGCTTCGATGCCGATGCACGAGGGTATCGCCGCCGGGAGGAGCGATCGACGCGAGGCGCATTCCCTCCCACCGACGATCAGGCGCCGGCGACTGCGATTCGGCGCGCGGCGGCGGGCTCGCGGGGCGCCCGCGGCGCCGCGCCTATTCCCCGGCGGCGCGAGTGCCGATATTGTTTCCGCGGCGGGCCTCGACGGCCCGCCCCGACGCGGCGGCCGCTGGACGGAGACGCACCGGCGTGGAACCCGAACTCGTACGCGACCTCATGGTGGCGGTGGGCCTGGGCCTGCTCATCGGCATGCAGCGCGAGTGGGCGGAGAAGTCCGTCGCGGGCATCCGCACCTTCGCGCTCATCGCGCTCGCCGGGGCGCTGTGCGGCCTGCTCAGCCGAGACCTGAACTTCGCGTGGCTGCTGGCGGCGGGGCTGCTCGCGGTGGCGTGGGTCCTTTGGATCGGCAACCAGGCGAGGTCCGCGGCCACGGCGAACGGCTCGGGGGTCACGACCGAAGTCGCCGCGCTGGTCGTCTTCCTCATCGGCGCCGCGGTCATGGTGGGCCACGCAATCGTCGCCGTCGTGACCGCCGGAGTCGTCGCGCTGCTCCTGCATGCCAAGGGGCGGCTGCACGCCTTCGTCGATCGCCTCGGCGAGGGAGACTTCCGCGCCATCGCCCGGCTCATTCTCATCGGCATGGTGATTCTGCCGCTGCTGCCGGATGAGAACTACGGCCCGTACGACGTGCTCAACCCGTTCCGCATCTGGCTGATGGTGGTGCTGATCGTGGGCATCAGTCTCGCGGCCTATGTTGCGCGCCTGCTGATGGGGGCGGGACTGGGGGTGATTCTCGCCGGCGTGCTCGGCGGCCTGATCTCGAGCACCGCGACGACCGTCAGTTACGCCCGCCGCGCCCGAGCCGGCGGCGATGAGGCGGCGGGGTCGTCGATCGTGCTGATGGTCGCTTCGACGATCGTGTTTGCGCGCGTTCTCTTCGAGATCGCGCTGGTGGCGCCCTCGATCCTCGCGTCCGTCGCGCCGCCGCTGGCGGCGATGATGGTGTTCATGACGGCGATCTGCCTCGCGGCCTTCTACCGCGCCCGCTCCGCGTTCCGGGCTTCGGCCGACGAGCAGCCGCCGTCAGACCTCTCGGCCGCGGTCGTCTTCGGCCTGCTCTACGCCGGCGTGCTGGTGGGCGTATCGGCGGTGCGCGAGAACTTCGGCGCGACGGCGATGTACGTGGTCGCCGCGCTCTCCGGCCTGACCGACATGGACGCCATCACCCTTTCGAGCGCCCAACTCATGAAGACCGGCGCGCTCGAAGAGGCGACGGGTTGGCGCCTTATCCTCGTGGGGGCGATGGCCAACCTCCTCTTCAAACTCGCCGTCATCGCCCTCGTCGCCGGTCGATCCCTCGCCGGGCGCATGGCGGTGATGTTCGGCGTGAGTCTTGCCGGCGGCGCGCTGCTTCTGTGGCTCTGGCCCGCGTGAACCGACCCGGCCGCCGCCGCGCTCCCATGCATTTCAGTGATCTCCCGGATCGGCGCCGCGAGCGGGAGGCGCACTACCATCCGCGCGCCGGCTCTTCGCGGCCCGGCCCACCCTGTACGGGGCGAGATTCCATGATCTGGCGCGACCTTGATCTCCGCATTGCCTCCCTCATGCAGCACTGGGGCGCGCGCCTGCTCCGATGGTCGCTGGCGGTGATTTTCATCTGGTTCGGCGTGCTCAAGCCGCTGGGCCTCTCGCCCGCCGAACCACTCGTGCTGCGCACGGTGGACTGGCTGCCCCTGCTTACGCCGCGGCAGTGGCTGGCGATCATCGGCTGGTGGGAGGTCACCATCGGCGTAACCTTCCTCTTTCGACGGACGCTGCGCCTCGCGATCGCGCTGCTGGCGCTTCAGATGGTCGGCACCCTGCTTCCCCTGGTGATCCTGCGGGAGATCACGTTCCAGCCCGGCCGTTTTCCCTACGCGCCGACGATGGAGGGGCAGTACATCATCAAAAACCTGCTCATCATCTCCGCCGCGATCGCAGTCGGCGGCACCGTCCGCCGCCGACACGGCGCGATTCCGGCCTGAAACCGCGACGATGGGGGCGCTTGCCGGCCGGATCCGGGGCAGCGCCCTTCGCCGAGGCTCAGGGGCCGTGACAGAGCCTTTGCCTCGGCGTGTCTCAGGGTTGCGGCGCAGTTGCGGCGGCGATGAAGGCCTTGAGATCGCCGCGGAGTTTGGCGAGCGAAGGGCCGTGGATGTACATCATGTGCCCGGACTCGTAATAGCCCATGCTCACGCCGCCGCGCAGCGACGCGTCGAGGCTCATGTGGTTGAAGGTGTGCTCGGTGGCGAAGTAGGGGGTGGCGAGGTCGTAGTAGCCGTTGGCCACGAAGACGCGCAGCGACGGATTCTGCGTCATCGCGCTTCGCAGCGTTTCCGCCACGTTGAGGTACTGGTTCTGGTTGCGGCCGTAACTCCACGGCTGGACGCGGCCGGTGAGAATCTCGTAGGGCAGGTCGTTCTCGTACTTGAGCGTGCCGCGGACGTAGTGATTGAGCGCGGCGCTGTAGGGCCCCTGGATGGCGGCGTAACTCGGGTCATAGGAATAGCCGTCGCCCGCGGCGTCGCGGTCGATGCCGACGAAGCGGCTGTCGAGGCGGCCGACGGTCCGCCGCTCATCGCGGCGCAGTTCCTTGGCGAAGCGGCCGATGCTCGGGCGGAGGTTGCACTGCTCGATGAACTCCTGCGACACGCCGCAGTAGCGCGCCACCCTCGCGGCGAGGCGCGACTGCTCCTCGGCGCTGAGGCGGTCGCCCAGCAGCAGGGCCTGCGCGTACTCGCCGAGGGCAAACTCCTCAACTTCGTCGAGGGTGGCGCGGAGGTTGCGCTGAAGCGACTCGTCGAGACGTCCGTGGTACCACGCCGTGGCGCAGTATGTCGGAAGGAACAGGACGAAGGGCAGGTCGTTTCCGATGTCGAAGCGGGCCGTCTGGAAGTCGAGGATCGAGGAAATGAGCATGATGCCGCTGAGGTACATGCCGTGGCGTCCCTGGAGGTGGCCCGAGAGGCCCGCGGCGCGCGTCGTGCCGTAACTCTCGCCGGCGAGGAACTTGGGCGAGTCCCACCGCTTGAAGCGGGTCGCGTAGAGGCGGATGAACTCGCCCACCGATTCGACATCCTCGCTCACGCCGTGGAACTCGCCCGCGTTCACTCCCTCGGCGGCGCGGCTGTAGCCCGTCGTCACAGGGTCGATGAAGACGAAGTCCGAGACGTCCAGGAGGGAGTGCTCGTTGTCCACGAGTTGAAAGGGAGGCGGGACGGGCGTGGCGTCGTCGTTCATGACTACGCGCTTGGGGCCGAAGAGGCCCAGGTGCAGCCAGACGGAGGACGATCCGGGTCCGCCGTTGAAAGTGAAGGTGATGGGGCGGCTGGAGGTGTCCTCGACGCCGTCGCGCGTGTAGGCGACGAAGAAGAGGTTGGCGCGCACCTTGCCGGACTCTTCGAGCAGAGCCATGGTTCCGGCGGTGGCGGTGTAGGCGATGGCGGCGCCGTCGATGGCGATGGTGTGCTGGGTGGAGACGAGGTCCTTGTTCCACTCGGCCGTGACGGGCGCGGGCTGTTCTTCGGCGGGCGGGGTCGCGGGCTCCTGGGCGCTGCTCGGAATCGCCGCGCCTCCCATCGCGATCGCCAGGATTGCCGACCCGATCGACCGCCGCCCCAGACCCGTCCATCCACTCATGATGCACCTCGATGTTCTGAACTACTCGACCACGATTTCGATGACTTCGAAGCGCCGCACGCCGCGCGGCAGATCGACGCGAATGACTTCGCCGATGCGCGCCCGCATGAGCGAGGTGCCCATCGGCGACGTGGCGGTGACTTCGATGACTTCCTCGCTGAAGCGGCCTGACGCTTCACCAACGAGGCGGTAGAGCATCTCCTGCTCGTTGTCCACGTTGCGCAGGCGGACGGTGGCGCCGAGGAAGACCATGTCGTCCGGGACGCTCGCGCCGGCGCCGGCGACGACGGCTTTGCTCAGGCGCTCCTCGAGTTGGCGGATGCGCGCCTCCATGACGCCTTGATCCTCGCGCGCGGCGTGGTAGTCGGCGTTCTCCTTGAGATCGCCCAATTCGCGCGCCTCGGCGATGCGCTTGCTGATCTCAGGCCGCCGGGCCTTGAGTTCCTCCAACTGATCGACGAGTTTCTGCTTTTCTTCCGGGGAGATCATTTCCATGAGATTCACCTTTCATCCCGGAAGGTCCGGCGACGTCGTGCCCACAGCACTCCGCGATTCGCAGATGCACCCCACCATTCGCAGATGCACCCCACGATTCGCAGAGCCTCATCGTGGGCGTGGGGGGAACGAAACGGAGACTACTCCTCCAGCCCGAGGTGCTTGAGGAAGGCGTTCATGTCCGGCTCGCGGCCGAGGTATTCGCGCACCATCACCATGCCGTCCACCGTTCCGCCGCGCGCGAGGATCTTCTCGCGGTAGTAGCGCCCCGCCTCGGGATCGAGCATGCCCAGTTCCTTGAAGCGCTGGAACATGTCGGAGGCGTAGACGAGCGACCACATGTAGCCGTAGTACCCCGCATGATACCCCATGAGATGCCCGAAGCCCGCCTGGAACCAGGTGTTGGGCAGGTCGGGATACTCGGAGATCTTCTCGTAGAGTTCGTGCTGAACGGCGGTGGTGTCCACGACGCCGTCGGGAACGGTGTGGTAGGCGAAGTCCATGGAGCCGAGCCAGAGTTGCCCCTGGGCGAGCAGGCCCGAGCCGAGGTGCCGCGCCGCGATCATGCGGTCGAGCAGTTCGCGCGGCAGGGGCTGGCCGGTCTTGTAATGCCGGCTGAAGGTGGCGAGCACGTCGGCGTCCCAGACCCAGTTCTCGAACATCTGCGAGGGGGCTTCGACGAAGTCGCGCTCGCACTTGGTTCCGCCGAAAGAGTTGAGCGTGGCGGTGCTGAGGATGGTGTGCAGGCAGTGGCCGAACTCGTGGAAGAAGGTCTCGACCTCGTTGTGGCGCATGAGGGAGGGCTTCTCGGCGGTGGGCTTGGTGAAGTTGCACACGAGCGCGGCGAGGGGCTTCTGCACCCGGCCGTCCATGTAGGTCTTGCGCTGCATCAGGCCCCACTGCGCCGCGTGGTTGTACTTGTTGGGGCGCGGATGGAGGTCGAGGTAAAACGCGCCGAGCATCTCGCCGCTGCGGGTGTCGTAGACCTCGTAGTACTTGACATCCTCGTGCCAGAGGGGCCGGTCCGCGGCGCCCGCCGAGTTCGTCGCGTCGCGGTACTCGATGCCGTAGAGCGACTGCGTGATGCTGAACAGGCCGTCAATCACCGCGTCAAGCGGGAAGTACTCGCGGATCTCCTCGTGGTTCACCGCGTACTTGGTGCGCAGGAGGTAGTCGGTGTAGAAGCGGCCGTCCCAGATCTGCGCGACCGCGTTGCCGTCGCCGGTGTGCTCGCGCTTCGCGGCGGTGAGTTCGGCGTAGTCCTTCACCGCCTTCTTCTTCACGATGGGAATGAGTTTGTCGTAAAACTCGCGCACCGTCTGCGCGCTGCCGGCCATGCGCGTCTCGGTCTGGTAGTCGGCGGTGTGCGCGTAGCCGAGCATCTGGGCCCGCTCGGCCCGGAGTTTGATGATGCGCTCGAGGAGGCGGACGTTTTTCTGCCCGCCGCGGCGGACGTAGGCGAAGCGCACCTTGGCGCGGGTCATCTCGTTGTCGCACAGCGTCCAGAGCGGCTCGACGGAGGGGTAGTCCATCGTGATGACGAACAGGTCGCCGCTGCGCTGGAGCGCGTCGACGAACTCCTGCGGCATACCGCCGAGTTCATCGCGCGTTACGGGGACGACGGTCTCATCTTCGCGGATGTTCGTCTGGAACTGGATCTCGAGTTCGCTGAGGGTCTTTTCGATCTCCTTGAGGCGCTCGCGCTGTTCGGCGGGCAGTTCCATGCCGGCCCGGCGATAGTCGCGCAGGGTGTGCTCGAGCATCCGCGCCCGCTCGCCCTGGAGTTTCGGACTCGTCGCGGCGTAGGCCTTGACGGCGCGGTAGAGGTCTTCGTTCTTGCTCAGGTCGATGTACCACTCGGTGACGCGCTGCTCGGCGGCGCTGGCGGCGTCGCGCTCCGCAGCGTCCGTCGAGACGTAGGCCATGAACTGGATCATGTTCGTCTCGGCCTCGACGCGCGCGTCGATGTCGTCAATGGCGCCGAGCGTGTTCTCGAAGGTGCGCTGCGCGTCGGGCAGCGCGATGATCGCGGCCACGGCGGCGTCGGCTCGCTTCAGCGCCGCGTCGATCAGCGCCGGAATGTCCGAATACACCGGCGAGCCGACCTGCCGGACCGCCGCGCTCGCGGCCGCGGTCGTCGGCCGTCCGGATGCGGTGGTCTGCGCGCTCAGCGGCGCGCTCGACCACAATCCCAGGAGTATCGCCGCGGCCGCGATGATCGCGCCGGACCGCGCCGAACCGAACCGAAGCCGATCGCCTGTGCGGCTTGCATCCCCCTGCATGATCCAACCTCCTTGATGGCGGGCGGGGCCGACGGGGCGGATGCGTCTCATCCGCCTCCCACCGTGCGCCCACGGCTCATGATAGAACCGCTTTGCGCCGCGGAAAGCCCGACCCTCCCCCGGCCCGGCGACTCGGTCGACGTGATTCAATCGGACGATCCGAGATTCCCATTGACAGACTCGAGGCGATGTGGTAGTCTGGGCGCACCGTGGCTCATCCGCCTTTCGCAGAGGTTGCGAGCGGGTCGCCCTCCGGTACGCCGATCGAGCGTTTCGACGCGTGGCCGCCCTTGTCCCACTGTGCGGAGGTATCAGCAATGAACGTGGGTTCCTCGTCCTTCTTCAGCCGTCCGCTTGTCTGCGCGGCGGCGTTGTTCGCGGCCGGCGCCTCGGCCGGCATGGTTCAGGCGCCGCCGGAGGCGCGGCGGTCCGATCCGCCCATCCAGTTCTTCGCCGTTCCGGGCGACCGTGAGTTCTCGGGCCGCATGATCGTCCGACCGATCCAGGTGGACCGGTGGCTCGAGGGAGGCCTCGGCGCCGCGGCGGCGCGCGAGCGCATCGAGGAAGCGCGCGCGGCCATCACGCGCTATGCGCTCGTCGAGTTCGTGCCGCAGACGGGTGAGTACGTCATCGCCGTGCCCGAGGGCGCCACTGAAAACGACGTCGCCGCCTCACTCCTGACCACCGGCGTCATCCAGTACGCCGAGCCGGACTGGATCGTTTATCCCCTTGCCTGCCCGAACGACTCGCGCTTCTCAAGCCAGTGGCATCACGTCAACATGGATTCCTGCGCCGGGTGGGACATTCACACCGGCGGACCTTCAGTGAGCGTGGGCATCTGCGACACGGGCATCCGCACGACGCACGAGGATTTCCAGCAGCATCGGCTGCTCGGCTACAACGCCGTCGATCGCCTGTGGGAGAACCAGGGCGGCGCCATCGGCCCGATCCACCCGCACGGCACGATGACCACCGGCTGCGCCGCCGCCAACGGCGACAACGGCGTGGGAATCGCGGGCGTGGGCTGGAACCTCAGCCACCGCATGCTGCGCGTCTCCAACAGCACCGGCGGGGGTTCGTCGCTCTCGACGCTTCAGCACGCGGCCCGCACCGCGGTCGAGAACGGCGACAAGGTCGCCAGCGTCTCCTACAGCGGCGTGGACAGTTCCTCCAACCTGACCACCGCCACCTACATCCGCTCGCTTGGCGGGCTGCTCGTCTGGGCCGCCGGCAACGACAACCGCAACCTGACCTTCGGCAACCGCGACAACGATGACATCATCGTCGTCGGCGCCACCGACATCAACGACAACAAGGCCTCCTTCTCCGCCTACGGCCAGTTCGTCGATCTCGTCGCGCCGGGGGTGAGCGTCTTCACGACCGACTCGGGCAGCGACAACGACTATGCCTCGGTGAGCGGGACGAGTTTCTCAACACCGCTGACCGCGGGTCTGGCGGCGCTGATCTGGTCCGCCAATCCCGCTCTCACCTCCGCCGAAGTCGAGGCGATCCTCAAGGGGGGGACGGACGACCTCGGCACGTCCGGCATCGACAACACCTTCGGCTACGGGCGGATCAACACAAACGGCTCGCTGCTGCTCGTCGGCGGCGGCGGAGGCAACCAGCCGCCCGTCGCGTCGCTCGCGGCGGCGCCGCTGAGCGGCAACGCCCCGCTCAACGTCTCCTTTGACGCCTCCGCGAGCAGCGATCCGGACGGAACGATCGTGGACTTCTCGTGGGACTTCGACGGCGACGGGTTCTACGACCAGTCGACGGGCACAAGCCCCTTCGCCGCAGCCACGTACACCATTGCCGGGGTCTACAACGCCACGGTGCGCGTGACGGACGACGACGGCGCCACCGACACCGATTCCGTCACCATCAACGTGACGGACCCCGGCGGCAATCCGGGTTCACTCGCCTTCGACGGCTTCGAGTCGCGCAACTTCTCCGGCGGAACGGGCTCGTGGGTCGGATCGTGGATCACCAGCGGCGACGTCAACCTGCGCTGGAACCGCGAGGGACCGCACAGCGGCAGCGGACACGTGCGGCTGCGCCGCGGCACGGGGTACATCGAGCGGGGCGTCGATCTCAGCGGCGCTTCCTCCGTCCATCTCACCTTCTGGGCCAAGGTCTCATCCTTCGAGTCCGGCGACCGGGCCGAGGTCTGGGTCAGCCCCGACGGCGTGAACTACACGCTTGTGCGGACACTCACCAGCGCCGATGGGAACAACGTCTACCGGTTCTTCGACATCGACCTGTCGGGCTTCGCCATGACGAGCAACTTCCGGATCGCTTTCGACGCCGACATGAACGCGACGAGCGACAACTTCTATGTCGATGACATCGACGTCGTCGGCGTGAGGTAAGGCGACGGCGAGTTTCGGGAAGGAGAGCGCCGGCCGCGCCGAAAGCGCGGCCGGTGTTTTTTCTCCGGGGAACCGAACGCGCCGGCCGCGCGCCGCCGCAACGCCCCAGGCGCGACTCGAACGCGCGACCTGCCGCTTAGAAGGCGGCTGCTCTGTCCAACTGAGCTACCGGGGCTTCCGGTTCATGATACGCGCCGCCGGATCGAATCGGCCGGCGCGCCGGCGGCGATCATCAACTGATCGGCGAGCCGGCGGGAACCTGCCGATCGACGCCCAGCAGCACGACCTGGCGGCTCTCTTCGCCCGAGGAGAGGTCGCTGGCGGCGCAGAGCATGCCGTTGCTCACCTCGCCCCTGATCTTCCGCGGTTCGAGGTTGGCGACGATGACGATCTGCCGGCCGACGAGTTGCTCCGGCTCGTAGTGGCCGCGGATTCCGGCGCAGATCTGCCGCCCGCCTTCGCTGCCGTCGTCAAGTTGCAGGACGAGGAGTTTGTCGGCGTTGGGGTGGTGGGCGGCGGCGCGGACGGTCGCCACCCTCAGGTCGATCTTCGCGAAATCGTCATACTTGATCGGCTCTTTGAAGTCCATGACCGCCTCGTGAGTGCGATGAGAATCGGGTCGGGGGCCAAGTCTAGCGCCGAACACGCGGGGTCCGCCGGGTCAGAATCCCGCCTCGGACAGCGGCTGGGCCTCGGCCAGCGCCCGGCGCACCTTGGCCTTGATCGGCCCCCAGTCGGCGTCGGCTCGCTTGTTCACCGTCACGAAGTCGCCGCGGAACATCAGCGACACCACTCCCTCGATCGCGAAGAGCGAGGCCGCGATCGGATCCCGCTCCGCGTCCGGCGGCCGGACAAAACTGAGCGTGCCGCGGCTGATCGGCTGGTCGAGGTTGAACTTCAGCGCGTTGGGGTTCGGCGTCGTCTCGATGTCGATGATGCGAAAGCCCATGACGCCTACACCACTCGCACGGCGCGGGCGAACTGGATCATGCGGCGGTGGATGTCCGCGATGCCGATCTGCCGCAGGCGGTTGAGGCTGAAGGCCTCGACCGCGAAACTTGAGATGACCGTCCCGTGCGTCAGCGCGTGCTGGATGGAGGAGAAGTCGGTGCGGTTGATCGAGGCGAGGTAGCCCATCATCCCCCCGGCGAAACAGTCGCCCGCGCCGGTCGGGTCGACGACGGACTCGACGGGGTAGGCGGGCAGCACGGCCATTCCCTCTTCGTGCGAGAGGATGCAGCCGTGCTCGCCCTTTTTGAGCACGACGAACTTGAGGCCGTAGCGCTCGCGGATCGTGATCGCCGCCTTGACTGGGTTGGCGAACTCGGTGAGCATCTCCGCCTCGGAGTCGTTGAGCACCAGCCCGTCGATGCGCTCGAGCAGGTCATTGAGCGCCTCGCGCTCGGTGCTGATCCACAGGTCCATGGTGTCGGCGACGGTGAGGCGGCGCCGGGGAAAGGACTCGAGGAACTGCATCTGGTTCTTCGGGAAGGCGTTGGCGAGGAAGACGAACTGCGAATCGGCGAAGGAGGCGGGCACCGGCGGCGGCGCCTCGCCAAGCACGCCAAGGTCGACCTCGAGCGTGTCGCGGTCGTTCATGTTGGCGTGGTAGCGCCCCGTCCAGCGGAAGGTCTCCGAACCGCGGCGCGTCTCGAGGCCGGCGAGGTCGACGCCGGAAAAGGCGCGGATCGTCTCGAGGAAGCGATCGTCGAAATCGTCCCCGACGGCGGCGACGACGCGCACGGGATGGAAGAAGGAGGCGGCAGCGGCGAAGTAGGTGCACGAGCCTCCGAGCACCTCGGCGGCGCTGCTGCTGGGGGTGTGGATCGTGTCGATTCCGACGCTGCCGGTTACAACCAGGGGCATCCGCTTCTCCTGTGCAGGCTCGGGTCGAAGAGCATAGGCCCGCCGCACGCGGCCCAGAAGCGCGACCAGGCGCGGTATCATCCGCCATGCCCGCCTCGCGCCTCGCCATCGACGCGCCCGACGATCCCCGCATCGCGCCCTACCTCAACCTGCGCGACCGCGAACTGGCGGCCCGCGGAGACCTCTTCATCGCCGAGGGCGAGCACCTCGTGCGCCGCCTCCTCGCCAGCGCCATCTCGCCCGTGTCGATCCTCGTGACGACGCGCAAGGTTGACGAGATCGCCCCGCTCGCGCCGCCGCACTGCCCTGTCTACGTCGCAAGCGACGCGGTCATCCGCGGCATCCTCGGCTTCAAGTTCCACTCGGGCGTCATCGCCTGCGCGACACGGCCCGCGAATCCTCCCCTCGAATCGCTCCTCCCGGCGGGCGACACCCGCTGCACGCTCGTCGTCTGCCCCGAGACGCACAACACCGAAAACCTCGGCTCGCTCATCCGCATCGCCGCCGCGCTGGGCGCGCAGGGGATGCTCGTCGGCGAGCGGTCGTGCGATCCGTTCTTTCGCCGCGTGGTGCGCGTCTCGATGGGGGCGGTCTTCACGCTCCCGATCGTGCGCAGCATCGACATGGTCCGCGATCTCGAAAAACTGCGACGGCGCGGATTCGAGTTGATCGCCACGGTGGTGGACGACGATGGGGCGGAGCGCCTCGATGAGCGGACCCGGCGCGGGCCGCGCACGGCGATCCTCTTCGGCAGCGAGTCGCAGGGCCTGTCGCGCCAGTGGGTGAGTCTGTGCGATCGGCGGCTGACGATCCCGATGCACCTGGGCAACGACTCGCTCAACGTCGCCGTCGCCGCGGGCATCATCCTCTGGCGGCTGTGCCCGTGAGGCTCGCGCGCGGGCGCGGGTGCCATCGATCGCCGCCGCTCTGGGCGGAGATCGATGCGAATGTGCAAGTGAGAACGACCGCCGTGGCCCGCTCGACACACATCGCCCGATGCGGGTCGATGTGTGGCACCC
>WYBR01000053.1 GCA_011525805.1 Vicinamibacteraceae bacterium | reverse complement strand
CGCTCGATTGATGGTGCCATGCATTGACCCGCTCTGGGGTCAATGCATGCCGAGCGGCAAGGGCGTTCGTTCTCTCTTGCACGTTCGCATCGATCTCCGCCCAGAGCGGCGGCGATCGATGGCACCCGCGCCCGCGCGCGGGACGCCGCGGCCCGTTCGCGGCTCTGAGCGAGAGTGCAGTGCGAAGGGGCAGGGGCGCTCGTCCTCGCTGGCGCTTCGGCCTGGTTGCGAGCGCACGGCGGCCGCGGTCGATGCCGCCGGGCAGCGAGACGCTGGAAGTGGCACTGCGCTAGACTCCTGCCCATGTTCAGCGTCCTCAAGCAGTGGGTGGCGGTGGTGGCCGGGGGGATTCTCGCCTGGCCCGTGGCCACGTGGGCGCTGCACGCGCTGCGAACCAGCGACGGGCGCATCGGCGCGCCGCTCTCGCTGGCCCAGCCGTTTCTTTCCGCCATCGCCATCACGCTCGGCGCCGCGCTTGCCTTTGCTGTCATCTCCGTCGTCGTCGGGCGCGTGACGAACCGCTACACGGGGATGCTGATGTACGGCCTGTGCTGGGTGATCGTGGCGCGACGGGGCACGCCGATCGACTCGATCCTCCGCCACGTCGATGACCTCGGCGGGGCGTTCGGGCGCGCGTATTGGTTCTTCGCCATCGAAACCCTCTTCTGGTCCGTCCCCGTGGCGGCGATGATGGCGCTGCACGTGCGGCTGAGCCCGAACCAGTATCCCCTGCAGGAGAACCGTTTCAGCCAGTCGAGCATCAAAGCGCTGGCATGCAACATCGTGCTGGGCGTGGCGCTGGGGTGGGTCTTTCTGCGGACCGAGGCCAAGGGGCAGACGGTCTTTGGCTTCACGGCCGCGTGCGCCTTCGCCACCATGGTCACGCGGATGATCTGGCCGAGTTGCAACGCGTCGATCCTCTTCGTGGTTCCGGCGGCGGTGGGAGTATTCGCGGCAGTCTCGACGGCGGTGCTCGGATCGAGCGACGCGGTGGCGCGCCTGGCGGCGGGGAACCTCTGGGCCTTCGCACGCCTCATGCCCCTCGACGCGATCGCAGCGGGGACCTTCGGCACCGCGATCGGCATCGGCCTGGCGCGGAGTTTCGGGGCCGAGCATCACCCGGCCACGGGCGAGATGGCGCCGGCGTAATGCGTTTTTTGCCCCCGGCCAAAGCCTTAGAAAGCGCCGCGGCGGGCGGGGAACCGGCGAATTCATGGACGCTTTCGCCCCTTTGTACTAGCATCGCCTGAGGCTGCACGGTCGGCCCTTGCATCGTCGGCGGGAGTCACGCGGCATCACAGGAGCATCGAATGAACGCACCAACCGTCCGAGGGACGCCCGCGGTGGCCACCCTCGAATCGCCTATGGCCGACGTCCAGAGCCTCGCCGACTCGCGCCGCCTGCCCATTGACAAGGTCGGCGTCAAGAACGTCGTTTACCCCATCACCCTGCGCACCCCCTGCGGCAAGCCGCAGACCACCGTCGCCACCATCGACATGTACGTCTCCCTGCCCCACGACCGCAAGGGGACGCACATGAGCCGCTTCCTCGAAGCCCTCAACGAGCACCGCGACTGCATCCGCCCCGAGCAGATCATCACGATGTGCCAGGACCTGCGCGAGCGGCTGGATGCGAAGGAAGCGCACGTGCGCGTCGAGTTCACGTACTTCATTGAGAAACTCGCGCCGGTGTCGAAGCAGCCTGGGCTGATGGACTACCGCGTGACCTTCGAGTGCGCCAGCAACGGGTTTGACGACTTCGTGATGAAGGTGGCGGCGCCGGCGGCGAGCCTGTGCCCGTGCAGCAAAGAGATCAGCCGCTACGGCGCGCACAACCAGCGGTGCGAGATCACCGCGGAGGTCCGCTTCCAAGGGCAACTGTGGATCGAGGACGTCGTGGGCATCCTCGAAAAGGCGGCGAGCAGCGAACTCTACTCGATCCTCAAGCGGCCTGATGAGAAGTTCGTCACCGAGGCGGCGTACGAGTCGCCCAAGTTCGTCGAGGACATCGTCCGCGACGCCGCGACGGCGCTCAACCGCGACGATCGCATCGTGTGGTACCGCGTGCGCAGCGAGAACTTCGAGTCGATCCACAACCACAACGCGTATGCCGAGATCACGCGCGACAAACGTTCGACCTGATCCACGATGTTCGCATTCGAGCCGATGGCAGCGCTGGCGGCGGTCGCGATCCTGGCGACGCTGACGACGCTGCTGCTGCGCTGGGCGGGGCTGTCGCGCGCGGCGGTCGCGGGAGGACTGATCGCCGGCGTGCTGGCGGGATCGACGATCTTCGGCCGGGTCGACCCCGGCCGCCACGAGCGCTTCTTTCTGGGCGGAGTCGAGCAGCGGCAGGCGATCGCCGACCTTCGCGGCCGCCACGGCGCCGACCTGACCGCCCTCAAAGAGGTCGACGTCTCCGAGGCGGCGCTCGAAGAGAGGCAGGACGCGCAGCGCGAGGAGATGGCCCGGGCCGTGCAGGCTCACGAGCAGGCGATGCAGGCGCACCAGGGCCCGCGGCTGTGGCTGTGCGGCACGCTCGCGCTGGCGCTGGTCGTGGCGGCGATGCCCCGCGCGCCGCGGAGGACCTCGTGGGGCGAGTGCCTCTTCGCGGCGCTGTGGATGATCCTGCTCACCTGCGCCATTGTCGGGCTCGCCGTCGTCTTCGCATTCGACGGCTCACGGACGACCGCAATCGCGCTGGCGCTGTGTTTCGCCGCGCTCGGAACGACCGTCGTTGTGCCGCGGCGCGCGGGCGACAGGGGAGGCGAGACGGTCGTGCTCGTGCCGGCCGAGGCGCGCGATCGGTTGATCGACGTGGCCTTCGTGGTGTGGTTCATCTGCTTCGTTGCCGCGATTGTCGCGGTGCGAGTCCTTGAACGGTCCGGGTCGGCGGAATTCCTCGGCGTGTCGCGGGGAATGCTGCCCGCGGGCGCTGTCTTGGGTCTGGCGATCCGTTTCGTGCCGACGGCGTGGCGGCACGGTTTGCGCCTCGTCGTGCTGCCCTCGGCGCTGATCGCGATGCTGACGGTGAACGTGGACTGGCTCACCGGCGCGATGATCGCCCCCCTCATCCTCGCGCTCATCGTCGGAGGCGACGCACGCTGGCTCGGTCTGGCGAGCGCCTTGCGCTGGCTTGGCTGGCCGTGGCGCGAGGCGTGGATGGCGACGATCCCGCTGATCGACGTCGGCCCCGTGCAGGCGGCGCTGGGCGGCGCGTTCTTCCTCGCCGGCTGGCTCGATGCGCCCCTCTTCGCCTGCGCCCTCCTCGGCGCCGTCGTCTGCGATGTCGCCCAGCCACTGCGCCCGAAACTGCTGACTATCCTCAACACCGAGGGCGAAGATGAGAAGAACCCCGCCGAGCGCGATCGAGAGTGAATGGAACGAGCGTCGATTCAAGACGAACCCCCAAGGCTCCAAGACCCCAAGTCAGATTGAACTCGCATTTCTTTGAGTCTTGGGGTCTTGGGGGTTTGCCTTTGGATTTCAGGCGTAAACCACAACGACGAAAGCACCACACCCATGACAAAGGCGATCATCCTCGGCGGCGGCATGGTGGGCGGCGTCATGGCGATGGACCTGGCCGGCGATGAGCGGTTCGAGGTGACCGTCGCCGACCAGCGCGAAGAGGCGCTTGAGCGCGTGGCGCAGCGCGCGCCGAAGGCGAAGACCATCAACGTCGACCTCGGTGACGCCGCGGCGGTGCGGCGACTCGTCGCGGACTATGACATCGTTCTCGGCGCCCTCGCCAGCGCCATCGGCTTTCAGACGCTGCGGGCGGTGATTGAGGCCGGGAAGAACTACTGCGACATCTCCTTCATGCCCGAGGACGCGCTCCACCTCGATGACCTCGCGCGGCAGCGCGGAGTCACGGCCGTGGTCGATTGCGGCGTGGCGCCGGGGATGTCCAACATGTTCGTCGGCTGGGCGCAGTCGCAACTCGACGTCGTCGAGTCCGTCGCGATCTACGTCGGCGGCCTGCCCAGCGAGCGCACCTGGCCCTTTCAATACAAAGCCGGCTTTTCGCCCGCGGATGTCATCGAGGAGTACACCCGCCCCAGCCGCATCGTCGAGCACGGCCGCGTGGTGGTGCGCGAGGCGCTGAGCGAGCCGGAACTGCTCGACTTCCCCGGCCTGGGCACGCTCGAAGCCTTCAACACCGACGGCCTGCGGAGCCTGGCGACGACGATCCCGGCTCAGCGCATGGTCGAGAAGACGCTGCGCTACCCCGGCCACATCGAGATCATGCGCGTGCTGCGCCACCTCGGCCTGTTCAGCCACGAGGAAATCGCGGTCGGGCCGCAGCGGGTCAAGGTGCGGCCCATCGACGTGACCACGGCGCTGCTCTTTCCGAAGTGGACGTATCAGATCGGCGAAGAGGACTTGACGGTGATGCGCATCGTCGTCGAAGGCGCGCGCGGGGGGCGGCGGATGCGTCACACACTCGATCTCCATGACGCATTCGATCGCGCCAGCGGCTGCACCTCGATGTCGCGCACCACGGCCCTGCCGAACACGATCATGGCGAGGCTCGTCGTCGAAGGGCGCTTCAGGCGCCCGGGCGTGAATCCGCCGGAGTTCATCGGACGCGAGCCGGGGCTCTTCGAGGACGTCATCGCCGAACTGCGCACACGGGGGATCGAGTACGCCATCGCCTCGAGGGCGATCGAATGACGGCCGCGTTCATCGAGCCCCGACGGCGTTCCGCCGCGCGCAAACGCGATGAGGTCGCACGATTCATCGAGACGATCGACCGCCTGCGCGACCTCAACGTGATCGCGCGGACGCTCGTCGAGGGGCTGACGCAGGGGCGGCACGCCACGCCGCAGCGCGGCGGGTCCACCGAGTTCTTCGACTACCGCATGTACGTCGCGGGCGATGACGTGCGCCGCCTGGACTGGAAACTCTTCGGCCGCACCGATCGCCTCTACGTCCGCCGCCACCGCCAGTTCGCCGACCTCACCGTGCAGATCATTCTCGACTGCTCGGCGTCGATGGGCTTCGCCGGGGCGATCGGGCGGCTGAGCAAGCACCGCTACGCCTCGATGCTCGCGGCGGCGCTGGCGATGATCACGATCCGCCAGGGAGACCGCGCCGCGCTGGCGCTGGCGGGCGAGACGCTCGTCGGCGCGCTGCCGGCGGGCGGGACGCTCGAGCACCTGCACCGCCTCATTCACGTGATCGAGTCGAAGGCGCCGCGGGGCGCGACGGGCCTGGTCGAGTGCATCGGCGCGGCGCAGCACCTCATCGCGCGCCGCCGACTCGTCGTGCTGCTGAGCGACTTCCTCGTCGAACCCGCCGACCTGCGGCGCAGCCTCTACCCGCTCCTGCACCGGGGTTGCGAAGTGATGGCCGTCCAGATTCTCACCCCCGAGGAGGTCGACCTGCGCGGCCTCGGCGGCGGGCGCTTCGTCGACGACGAGACGGGCCTGAGCGTGCGTTCGCATGCGCCGACGATCGCGCGCGACTACGCCCGGCTGATGCGCGAGCACATCGCGACGCTGCGGCGCGACTTCACGAACCGCGGGATGGCGCTCCAAGGCGCGCTGACGACGGATTCACCCATCGACACGCTTCGCCTCGCGCTCCGCGCCGGCGGCTGGCGGGGGTGAGCGGCAGAACGCTACCTGCGGCTTCCAGCGAACGTGGCTCGCGCGTTCCTGCCCTGTGGCGCCGCGCTCGTACAATCCCCCATGTCCGACCTGTGGCAAGAGCGGCGGGCCGAGGCGCATCGCAGGGTTGAGCCGCTCGCGGTTCGGATGCGGCCGCGGACGCTTGATGAATTCGTCGGGCAGGGTCACTTTCTCGGGCCGGGCAAACTGCTGCGGCGGATGCTCGACGCCGACCGCCTCACGTCGCTGATCCTCTGCGGCCCGCCGGGGACGGGCAAGACGACGCTGGCGGAGGTTCTGGCGAAGACGACGCGCAGCCGCTTCGAGCGAGCCAATGCCGCGATGGTGGGGGTCAAGGATGTGCGCCGGGTCATCGACGAGGCGAGCCGCGCCATCGAACTCTCCGGCCAGCGCACCGTCTTTTTTCTCGACGAGATTCACCGCTTCAACCGCGCGCAGCAGGATGTGCTTCTCGCCGACGTGGAGCGCGGCACGATCATCCTCATCGGCGCCACGACGGAGAACCCCTATTTCGCGGTCAACTCCGCGCTGGTGAGCCGCAGCACGATCTTCCGATTCGAGCCGCTGTCCGTTGAAGATGTGGAGTCCGTCGTCCGCCGCGCGATGGCGGATGAGGGGCGCGGCTACGGCCAGCTCGACCTGCGCGTGAGCGACGAGGCGATCCACCACTGGGCGGTGATGAGCGATGGCGATGCCCGGCGGGCGCTGGGGGCGCTTGAGGTTGCGGTGCTCTCAACTTCGAGTCAGGAAGGCCGCGAAGGCGCGAGCGGCGTGATCGAGATCGATCTGAGGACCGCGGAGGAGTCGATCCAGCGCAAGGCGATCGTCTACGACGGCACGGGCGATGAGCACTACGACGTCATCAGCGCGTTCATCAAGTCGATGCGCGGCAGCGACCCGGACGCTGCGGTGTACTGGCTGGCGCGGATGGTCGTCGCGGGGGAAGACCCGCTCTTCATCGCGCGGCGGATCGCGATCCTGGCGAGCGAGGACATCGGCAACGCTGACCCGCGGGCGATCCAGGTCGCCGCTGCGGCCTACGAGATCGTCGAGCGCATCGGCTGGCCTGAGGCGCAACTGACGCTGTCGCAGGCGGCGATCTACATGGCCCTTGCTCCCAAGAGCAACGCCTCGGCGACGGCAATCTGGACGGCGTGCAAGGAGGTGCGCGAGGGGCGCACCGTGGAAGTGCCCGCTTCTCTGCGCGACACGCATTACAAGGGATCGGCGAAACTCGGGCACGGCGAGGGCTACGCCTACGCGCACGATCACGCGGGCGGCGTCGTCGCCGGCCAGGATCTCGGCGTGGACAAGGTTTATTACGAGCCGACACAGAGCGGGCTGGAAGCGCGCCTCGCCGAGCGCCTCGCCGAATTGCGTCGGCTGCACGCCGCGCCGAACGCAAAGCGCCCCAGCGGCTGATTACCCCGCCGCGCTGCGCACCGCGCTGAGGCGCAGCGAGGCGTCGGGCTGGGCGAGGACGACGTGGTTGCGGCCGGTGCGCTTGGCTTCGTAGAGCGCCGTGTCCGTCGAGTTGAGCAGGGCCTCGGGCGACTTGATGGCGTTCAGGGAAAGGCTCGACACGCCGAAGGACGCCGTCACGCGCAGATCCTCATGGGCGCTCCAGACGGTGCCTTCGAGGCGGGCGCGGAACCGTTCGGCCACCTTCATCGCCTCGAGGTGGTCCGTTTCGCTGAGGATGACGGCGAACTCCTCGCCGCCGTAGCGGCAGCAGATGTCCTCGGAGCGGGCCATCTCCTCGAGCATGCGCGCGACCTCCTGGAGGACGTGATCGCCGAAGGGATGCCCATAGGTGTCGTTGAGTTCCTTGAAGTGGTCGATGTCGCACATGACCAGCGAGAGGGAGCGCCCGTGCCGGCGGGCGGCGTCCACGCACTCGCGCAGGCGGACGTCCAGGTGCGCACGGTTCCACAGCCCCGTCAGCCCGTCGAGATGCGCCCGCTGCGCGAGCAGGCGCACGAGGCGCTGCATGCGCAGCGCCGAGCGGACGCGGGCGCGCAGTTCGGCCATGTCGAAGGGTTTGGTGACGTAGTCCACCGCCCCGAGGTCAAAGCCGCGGACCTTGTCCTGGCTCTCCACCGAGCCCGAGACGAAGATCACCGACAGGTCGTGCGTCAGCGGATCGTTCTTCAGTTCCGCCAGGACCTCAAAGCCGGACTTGTCCGGCAGGTCGATGTCGAGGAGGATGAGGTCGGGCATCGTCTCGCGGGTAATGCGCAACCCCTCGGCCGCGGTCGAGGCGGTGATGATGTCGAGGTTCTGGTCGCGCAGCCTGATCTTGAGCAGCCGGTGGATGTCCACCGAGTCATCGACGATGAGCACACGCGATCGTTCGAGCACACTGCCGGTCATGTCGGATTTCGTTCCGCGGTTCGTTCGATGAGAGTTGATTCAGGTGGAGGCGGCGCGGCGGCAGAGTTCGGCGAGTTCGTCGACGCAGCGGCGGATCTGCTCGAGGGCGGCGCCGGTCTTGACGGCCGCCTCGACGCGCGCGGCGCAGTCGCCGATCATCGGGAAGCCGTACCCCCCGCTCGCCCCCTTCA
The DNA here is from genome assembly GCA_011525805.1 of Vicinamibacteraceae bacterium. Lineage (GTDB taxonomy): Bacteria > Planctomycetota > Phycisphaerae > Phycisphaerales > UBA5793 > UBA5793. The sequence goes on along the minus strand of WYBR01000053.1, from coordinate 18,579 downwards.
ACTGGTGCGCTACGCGCTGCACCTGCTCGAGGGCGTTGGATTCGAGCCCGCTGCGGAGCACGGCCACGCGCTTGGGCAGTTCGCTCACGAACAGCTCGACGAGGTCCTGCATCTCGGGATCGTCGGCGAACTCGCTCTGAAGATGGTCGCGGGATGCGTCGCGGGATGCGTCGCGGCTCATGGCTGGCTCCACCCTTGAAGTTGCGAAGACCCGCCTCGCGCGAGGCGGACCCGCAAGGGAACCATCGGCAGGATTGACGCTTCGATTTCGTCCAACGGGGCGGGCGAGTGGCGCCGGCCCTCAGGGAAGCCGCGCTTCGCGTCCGAAGCCGTTTCATGCGCCGATAACCCCGCCCGTCTCCCGCGGACCTCAGGAGAGCCGGGCGAACTCGCCGCGCAGCGCGGGATAGAGCGCGCGGAAGCGGTCGCGCAGGGCCGGATACTCATCCGCGGCCGGGCCTGGCGTGGTGACGTGCGGGCTCGTCCGAACCAGCCCCGCGGCCAGGCGGATGTCGGGCCACAGGCCCGCGCCGACGCCGGCGAGCAGCGCCGCCCCCATCGCCGCGCCGTGGGGCGACTGGCAGGTCGTTACTTCCTGCCCGAAGACGTCCGCGAGCATCTGCCGCCACACCGCGCTTCGCGCCCCGCCGCCGGAGATTCGGATCTCGCGCGGCGGCGCTCCGGTGGCGCGGAGCAGGTCGAGGCAGTCCCGCAAGCCGAAGGTGATCCCTTCGAGCACTGCCCGCGCCAGGTGCGGCCGGCGGTGGCGCAGCGACAACCCGAAGAAGACGCCCCGCGCCTTGGGATCGTTGTGCGGCGTGCGCTCGCCGCTGAGATAGGGCAGGAAGATCAGCCCGTCGGCGCCCGGCGCGATGCGCCCCGCCTCCTCGCAGAGGATGTCATACGGATCGCGGCCGAGGTAACACGAGTACTCGTTGAACTCGTCGCCGAGCAGGTCGCGCAGCCAGCGCAGGCTTCCGCCGGCGCTGAGCATGACTCCCATGAGGTGCCAGGCGCCGGGCACGGCGTGGCAGAAGGCGTGCAATCGGCCGCGCGGCTCGGGGCGATACGCGCCGATCGGCGCGAACGCGACGCCCGACGTGCCGATCGTCACGCACACCGTCCCTTCCTCGATGATCCCCGAGCCGACCGCCTGCGCCGCCTGATCGCCGGCGCCGGCGGCGATGGGGGTGCCCTCGAGAAGGCCGAGTTCGCCCGCGGCTTCGGCGCTGAGCCGGGTCGAGGCGACGCCGCACTCCGTCACCGTGGCCAGCCAGGAGCGCGGAATCTCCAGCGTTTCGAGCATCTCGCCGGACCACTCCCGCCGCGAAACATCCAGCAGCAGCGTGCCCGAGGCGTCGGCGACGTCGGTGAAGCGCTCGCCGCTGAGTCGGTAGCGAACGTAGTCCTTGGGCAGGAGGATCGACGCGATGCGCTGGTGCGCCTCGGCTTCGTGCTCGCGCATCCAGAGGACTTTCGGCGCGGTGAAGCCGGTGAGCGCGGTGTTGCCGGTGAGTTGAATGAGCCGTTCAAGGCCGACCAGGCGGGTGATCTCCTCGCACTGCGCCGCGGTGCGCTGATCGTTCCAGAGGATGGCGGGGCGGATGACCTCTCCTGCGGCGTCGAGCGCGACGAGGCCGTGCATCTGCCCGCTCAGGCCGAGGCCGGCGATGCGCCCGGCGTCAACACGCTCGGCCTGCATGACCTCGCGCACCGCCTGCACCGTGGCCCGCCACCAGTCGTGCGGGTCCTGCTCGCACCAGTTCGGCCGGGGCATGTGGAGGGGATATTCGACGGTGCGGTGCGCAAGGGCGTTGGCGTCGCGCCCATCGACGAGGACCACCTTGGCGCCGGTCGTGCCGATGTCGATGCCGAGGAGAAGCGGAAAGTCGTGCATGAGGCGCGGTGATGGTAGGTTGAGGCGGTTGACCCGCTGCGGGCGGCCGTCAAGATAAGTGCATGGTCGTCCCGCACACCACGGCGTTCGACTGGTCGAACCTGCATCCGGCGGAGGGCCGCCTGGCCCGGTCGCTGCGGATGACGCCGGAAGGGTGCCGGGTGGCGCTGCTGGGGCTGCCCGACGACACGGGCATCGCGCTCAACGGCGGACGGGTCGGCGCGCGGCACGGGCCGCAGGCCTTCCGCGAAGCGCTGGCTCGCTATGGCTGCTCCCACGACGCCGTCTCCGGCAACGACCTCGGGCAACTGGGCGTCTTCGACGCCGGCGACGTCGAGCCGGCCGGGGACGAGATTCACCGCACCCACATCCGCGTGAGCGAAGCGGTGGACGCCATCCTCCAGCATGGGATGCTGCCGGTGTGCATCGGCGGCGGGCACGACCTCACCTTCCCCGGCGCGGCCGCGCTGGCGCGCCGCCTGCGCGACCGCCGCGAGACGCTCGGCGGCCTCAACATCGACACGCATCTGGACGTACGCGAGCGGGTCGGCTCGGGCATGGCGTTTCGGCGCATCATCGAGGAAGGCGCCGGCGTCGTCGAGCCCCGCCTCTACGCGACCGTCGGCGTCGGGGCCTTCTCCAACGACCTGCGGCACCTCGACTGGCTGCGCCAGCGAGGCGCGGAACTGCTCCTCTTCGACGGCGACCAGCACGAGTTGCTCGAACGATTCCACGCGCTGCTCGATCGGCTCGGCGGCGCGGCCAATCTCTTCGCGAGTTTCGATCTCGACGTACTCGACGCGTCCGTGGCGCCGGGGGTGAGCGCGCTCAACCCGATGGGCCTCACGCCGGTGACGGCCTCGATCATGTGCCGTTCGCTGGGGCGGCTGAGCAACCTGCGCTACTTCGACCTCATGGAACTCAGCCCCCCGCACGACGTGCAGGGGCGCACCGCCCGCCTCGCCGTCCACCTCCTGCTGCACTTCCTCGCCGGCGTGGCGGAGCGCCTATGACCGCGGCCGGCGATCTGCTCATTCGCGGCGCGCGGCTCATCACGCTCGCGCGTGGGAGCGTGCCGCGCCGCGGCGCGGCGATGCGCGATCTCGGCGTCATCGCGCGAGGCGATGTCCTTGTCCGCGATGGGTTGATTGCCCAAGTCGGTGAGTCGCTGGACGCGCGGGCGGCGAGCGAGATCGACGCCGCCGACCGCCTCCTCACGCCGGGCCTGATCGACTGCCACACCCACGCCTGCTGGGCGGGCGACCGGCTCGACGAGTTTGAGCAGCGCCTCGCGGGGGCGGACTACCTCTCCATCCTCGAAGCGGGCGGCGGCATCATGTCCACCGTCCGCGCCACCCGCGCCGCGAGCGAGCGCGAACTGAGCCGCCTCACCATCGACCATCTCGATCGCATGTTGACCTTCGGCACGACGACGGCGGAGGTGAAGACGGGCTACGGCCTCGACACCGAAACCGAGTGCCGCATGTGGCGCGCCATCCGTGCGGCCGGCGCGGGCCCGGGAGCAAGCCCGATGCGCCTGCTCCCGACCTTCCTCGGCGCCCACGCAATCGACGCGGGCCAGGACGACTTCGTCGAGCGCACCATCCGCGAGACGCTGCCGGCCGTCGCGGCGCTGCAGCCGGGCATCGCCTGCGACGCCTACTGCGAGCGCAGCGCGTGGTCGCTCGAGCAGACGCGGCGGTTGTTCGAGGCGGCGCGGGCGCTGGGTTGTCCGCTGCGGGTCCACGCCGATCAGTTCAACTCCCTCGGCGCCACCCGTCTCGCGGTCGAGATGGGCGCGCGGAGCATCGATCATCTCGAAGCGATCGCGGCGGAGGATGTGCCGCTCGTCGCCGGCTCCGGCGCGGCCGCGGTGCTGTTGCCGATCTCCGGGTTCTGCACCGACGGCCGCTACGCGCCGGGACGGGCGCTCATCGACGGGGGGGCGATCGTCGCGCTCGCGAGCAATTACAACCCGGGTTCAGCGCCAAGCCCGTCGTTGCCCTTCGCCATGGCGGTGGCGTGCCGGATGATGAAACTGACCCCCGCCGAAGCGCTGACCGCGTGCACGGTCAACGCGGCGCACGTGCTGGGGCTGGCGGATTGCGCCGGTCGACTGGCGCCGGGCTTCGCGGCTGACTTCGTGCTGTGGGACGAGCGCGATGAGCGGGCGCTGGCGTACGAGATCGCGGGCGTGCCCCCCCTGGCCGTCTTCATCGCGGGTCGGCCGGTGCGGGGCGGATGAATCTTCCGCGCTTCTGCAAGATTCCCGACCCGGGCGGACATTCGCGGATGAGTGAAGAGTGAACCGGCCGCGCCGCGACCCGCCCGGCGGCCCGGACCAGACGAGCGTCTGCGAGCGAATCGACCTGGAACCTGCCCTGCAGTTGGATGGCGTTCGAGGCCGGCCGGAGCCGACGTTCACCCCAGCCCCCCACTGCCGCGATCGACGCCACGATCTCGATCGCCCCACACGGAGAACCGCTATGCTCAATCGTCACGCCGCGGCACGTCCCACGCTCGCTTCCGTTAATCGCCGCCGGCTGATCGGCCCGGCGCTGGCCGGCTCGCTGGCGGCGCTGTGCCTCGCGGCGAGCGCGCCGGCGCAGGTGCGCTACCGCGTGGCGCCCCTGCCGGGCGTGGACGGCGGGACACTGACGGCCCTGGATCTGAACAACTCGAACCAGGTGGCGGGAAGCGTGTTCCTTAACGGCCAGTCGCGGCCCTGCCTCATCGCCGACGGCGCGGTAACGATCCTCGACAAGGTGCCCGGCTCGACCACGACGGCGACGGCCGTCAGCGATCGCGGCCACGTCGCCGGCTGGATGTACGAGTGGGGCGTCATCTGGCCGCAGGCGTTCCTGTGGGACGGAGTCGAGAACCACTGGCTCATCGATCCGCACGACAGTTACTCCTACGCGCAGGGCCTGAACAACTTCGACCAGGTCGTCGGGTTCTACTACCCGCCCGGCGGACATCCCAACGGCAACGCGTTCGTCGTCAGCGGCCGGCGGTTCCACAACCTTGGCGGCGGCCAGGCCACGGGCATCAGCGCCGACGGCGTCATCGTCGGGCAGAGCAACCGCTATTTCGGCGCCACGACAGTCTGGTCGCCCGACGGGCGCGGCGGGTGGTCGATGCTCACGCTCGACGGTCTGCTCGCCACCGCGATCAACGAGGATGGGACGATGTTCGTCGGCGCCGGCCCGCTCATCTCCTACTTCGACACCGCCGTCCTCTGGACGCGGCAGGGCGAGTCGTGGGAGCGCACCGACATCGGCGGCTGGGACCCGACGCAGGTCAGCGCCATCTCGCGCGACGTCAACAACGCCGGGCAGGTCGTGGGCGACTACGAGTCGTTCGTCGACGAGGACCGCGGCTGGATCTACGAGAACGGCGCGGTGACGTGGCTGGGCGACCGCCTCGCGCCGGGGCATGAGAACTGGTCGATCGTCGCCGCGGGGCGGATCAACGAATCGGGCGTCATCCTCGCCAACGCGATTGCCGAGGGCGAATCGCGCGCCGTGCCGGCGCTGCTCATTCCGGAGGGGCTGGTGATGCTGGCGCCGCGAGGCGAGGGGGCGGGCGCTTCCAACGAACTCATCGCCATCGGCGCCGAGCCGGGCCGACGCATCTCGTTTCTCTGGTCTCCGTCTGAGGGTCAACGCGCCCTGCCCGGCTGCCCGGGCGTGTCCATCGGGCTCGAGGCGCCGCGCCTCATCGGCGCGGCGACGGCGGATGCGCGGGGTGAGGCGAGGCTGAGCCGCTTCGTCCCCCGCGCCGCCGCCGACCGCACGATCCGCCTCCAGGCCGTCGACGCCGCCGGTTGCGCCGTGAGCAACGTCCTCCGCTCCACGTTGCGGTAGGCGCGGCACGCGGCCGGCGCCGCGCGGAGGCTCTCTTCCGCGCCGGCGCATGGGGCTGGTGATGGCGCGGCGGCGAAGTCGCGAAGCGCGACGCGGCGCAGGGACCTTCCTTCGCGCTCGCGCCTCGCGCCGGATCGCGGGCGTCAGTGGGAGTCCCCGGTCAAAGCGGCCGCGTCGAGCGAGATCGTGCAGGTCAGGCCGGGCGGCGCGAAGCGGAAGTTCACCGTCCCGCCGAGTTCGAACTCGATCAGACCGCGAACGAGGCGCAGGCCGGTCCCGAAGTGCTCGGGCGGCGGCGCGGGCGGACCGTTCGTCTCCGACCACTCGATGCTCACGCGGGCGCCGACTCGCGCCCAGGTCACGGCGATGCGGCCTTCGGGCGTCGCGAGCGAGCCGTGCTTGAGCGCGTTGGTGGCGAGTTCGTGAAAGGCGAGCGCGACGGGCAGGGCGGGACGCGGACGGACGGTGACCGGGCAGCCGCTGAGGGAGACTCGGTGGCTTTGATCGACGATGTACGGCGCGATCGAGAGCCTCGTCAGGTCCGCGAGGTCCACGCCGCTCCACTTCGCCCGGGCGAGCATCTCGTGCGTGCGGGCCATGGCCTTGACGCGGGCGGCGAACTTGCTGCGGAACTCGCCGATGTCGTGCGTGCTCGCGGCCGTCTGATCGAGCAGCGCGAGGACGCTGGCGAGGTTGTTCTTGACGCGGTGGTCAAGTTCGCGCATGAGGAGTTGCTGGCGCTGCTCCGCCTGGCGCTGCTCGGTCATGTCGAGGAAGAGAATCTGCCGCGCGGCCCCGCCGGCGAACTGAATCGTGTTGGCGATGATCTCCACGTTCAGTTCCGTCCCGTCGCGGCGGAGGAGGCGTTCATCGGCGTAGCGAATCGGCTTGCTCAGCCCGTCGAGTCGGGCGATGCGCTGACGCACGGTTTCGCGCTGCTCGGCGGGGACGAGGTCGTAGACGCTGCGGCCGATGATCTCCTCGGCCCGATCATACCCGAGCAGGCGCACCGCCGCGGGGTTGGCGAATTGAAAGACATCTTTGCGGTGGATGAGCACGCCGATCGGGCTTGACTCGACGAGCCGGCGGTAGCGGTCTTCGCTCTCGCGCAACGCATCGACGGTCCGGCGATGCTCGGTGATGTCGATGAGGACGATGTGCCAACGCGTCCGCTCCTTGTCGATGTGCAGCGGCCGGCTGAGGGAGCGGACCCAGCGCCACGCGCCGTCGTCGGTCCGCAGCCGCGCTTCGCAGTCGACCGTCCCACCCTCGCGCACGCCGCGCTCCGCCGCCGCCTTGACCGCGGGGCGGTCCTCCGGATGAAGCAACTCGAAAAGAAGGTCGAAGTCGGCCTCGACTCGCGCCGCGGACTTCGGCCCGATGATCAGGTCCAGACCAGGACCAAGGTAGATGAGCGACCGTGGCTTGCCGGGGGCGGACTCGTAGGAGTAGATGACTCCCGGAATGTGCTCGGCGACCGCCCGCAGGCGCTCCTCGTTCTCGCGCAGCAGCGCCTGGCTGGCGAGCAGGCGCGCCGAGACGAACGCCAGTCCGGCCGCCACCAGCAGCCCCACCACCATAATCGGCAGCGCGTCCGAGGCGGCGGTCGCGGACGCGAGATCGGAGCGGGGCGTGAGCACGACCCCCCAGGTGCGGCTCGCCACTGCGATCTCCCGGTAGCGCGCCTCCGGCGGCGGGATGATCGTCGCCTCCGTGCTGAAGATCAGATCGCTCCGATCCCACACCGAGCAGTCGAAGATCTCGCGCACGCCCTCTTCGATGCACGATTCGACCAGAGCCGTCGCGTCGAGCGCCGCGCTGATCGCCCCGCGATTCTCGCCCGCGGAGCCGATGGGCACGTAGACGACCATGCCGCGCTTGCGCGTGGTGAGATTGAGCATGGGCGTGAGGCGCCACTGCCCTGTCTCCAGCGCCTCGCGGAGAAACGGTCCGGCCACGACGTGGCTGAACACGTTCTGCCCGATCGCGGTGGAGCCGGGATTCTCCCGAGTCGTCCAGCGCGTCACCCCCAGTTCGTCGATCCAAGTGATCGAGGAGAGCCCCACGGCGCCGTAGAGCGTGGACTGGGCGTGATCGCTGAACGCCTCCGCGGTATCGAGGTGCCCGCGTCGCCAGTCGTTGCGGATCTTCTCGAGGAGGTTGACGCGGAAGGAGATCTGCTCGAGGATGCGCGTGGCGATCTGCTCGGTGGTGAGGTCAGTGCGGCGGGCCGCTTCCGCCTCCTCGCGCTCCTCCACCACGCTCCACAGGAAGGCGAAGAGGCCGCCCACGATCGCGAAGACGACCAGCGGGATGAGAAGGGTCAATCGGGCCTTGCGGCGAATCATCTGCGAGATTCCTGCGCTGCCCCCGGCTCTATTCTCCGCGCCTCGATGGCCCGTGTCGAATCCCCCCCCCGCCTCATCGCGCGACCGTCGTCGCCGACCGGCAGGCGGCCCACATGGAATGCCGCCCGCCCCGGCGCGTCTCATGTCCGGCCGTGGTCGGGCCGGCGAGGCGATGGTCGCCTGGCGCGGCCCCGCCCTTTTTTCCCGGCGAAGGAGACTCTCATGACGCGCAGAACCGGACCGAGCAACCCTCGACTCGCCTTCCTCCTGCTCCTCCTGGCATCCGCCGCCCTGCCGACAGGCTGCAACTCTTCCTCGAGCGTGAGTTACGCGCCGGGCTCGACGCAAATGGGGTTCGTCTCGCCGCCCGGGCTGGCGTCCTCGTGGAGCGGGGCCGAGTCGCTGCACTCCACCTCGCCAGGCCGGATGCACCACCCCTCGACCTCCTCTCGTCCCGAGGGCGGCGACCGCTACGAAGACATCCGCGAGCAGCCCTTCAGCCGGACTTCGTATGAGCCGCTCTCGACCTTCGCCGTGGACGTGGACACGGGCTCGTACAGCAACGTGCGGCGTTTCATCAGCGACGGTCAACTCCCGCCGCGCGACGCGGTGCGTATCGAGGAGATGATCAACTACTTCGACTACGAGCAGAAGGCCCCGCGCGGTGAGCATCCGATCGGTGTGGGCGTCGAGGTCGCCTCCTGCCCCTGGAGGCGCGACCACCTCCTCGCCCGCATCCACCTCTCGGCCCGGCCGAGCGAGCGCTCCGAGCGGCCGCCCGCGAACCTCGTGTTCCTCCTCGATGTCTCCGGCTCGATGGGGCCGGAGGACCGCCTTCCGCTCATCCGCAAGGCGATGCGCGTGCTCGTGGATGAACTCCGCGCCGACGACCGCGTCGCGATCGTCACCTACGCGGGCACGAGCGGCGTGGCGCTGCGCTCGACGAGCGTGAAGCACCGCGGCGAGATCCTCCACGTCATCGACCGACTTTGCGCGGGCGGGAGCACGAACGGCGCCTCGGGTATCCAACTCGCCTACGACGTCGCCGAGTGCAACTTCATCGAGGGCGGCATCAACCGCGTCCTCCTCGCGACCGACGGCGACTTCAACGTCGGCATGACCAGCGATCGCGCGCTGGTCGATCTCATCGAGTGCAAGGCGAAGAGCGGCATCTTCCTGACCGTCCTCGGTGTCGGCCGCGACAACCTCAACGAGGCGATGATGGAGCAGATCGCCGACCGGGGCAACGGCGTCTACGCCTACCTCGACTCCTTCCATGAGGCCCGCCGCGTCCTCGGCGAGCAGGCGAGCCGCACCCTCGAAACCGTTGCCAAGGACGTGAAGATCCAGGTTGAATTCAACCCGGCCCTCGTCGCCGGCTACCGCCTCGTCGGCTACGAGAATCGCGCGCTGGCGGACCGCGACTTCAACGACGACCGCAAGGACGCCGGCGACGTCGGCGCCGGCCACAGCGTCACGGCCCTCTACGAGATCGTCCCCGCCGGCCGATCGGTGCCCGGCGGCGTCGATCCGCTTCGCTATCAACAGCCGGCGCAGGAGCGCGAATTGGCCGCGTCGGAGTACGGCGAGCAGTCCGGCGAACTCTGCACCGTCAAGGTGCGCTACAAGGAGCCGGACGGATCGACGAGCCGCTACCTGGAGACGGCCGTGCGGGATGAGAGCCTGCATTGGCGCGAGGCGTCGAAGGACTTCCGCTGGGCGGCGGCGGTCGCGGCCTTCGGCCTGACGCTGCGCGACTCGCCCGGCCGCGGCGAAGCCGACTTCGACCTCGCCCTCGACCTGGCGCGCGACGCCCGCGGCCTCGATGAAAGCGGCCACCGCGCCGAGTTCATCGCCCTGGTACGCAGCGCGGAGAAACTCGACCGGCGATACGCCTCATCGCACCATCGTTGACGGTCGCGGCGGCGACGGATCGATGGTGCCATGCATCGACCGGCTTTGGGGTCGATGCATGCCGCGCGCGCGGGCGCCTCTTGAAGTTCAACGAGGGTCGTTCGCACCTGCACTCTCGCCATGCTTCGCCCAGAGCGGCGAAGCACGGCACCGCGCGCGGGCAGTGCAATGAGGGTGCCACACATCGACCCGCTTCGGGCGATGTGTGCGGAGGGGCAAGGGCGGTCGCTCACGCCTTCACGCCCGTCATCGATCTCCGCCCAGAGCGGCGGCGATCGATGCCACCCCTCAGCGACACGCTTGAAGTGGCGATGCGCGAGCGCTCAGCAGCGCAACGCAGCCGCCATACCATCACCTGATGCTCTGCGCCCGCTGCCAGTACGACCTTCGCGGCCACGCCGAGGACCATCGCTGCCCCGAGTGCGGGTTGCCGGTGCGTGCCACGATGCAATCACTCCGCAACTTGCATGCATCGCCGGAGTCGATCGCCTGGTATGTCGGAGCAAGTCTGATTGCCGGCATTTCCTGCTGGCTGCTCACGTTCGGCGCCGTTTGGTGGCCAGGTAGCTTTTTCAATTGCGCGATCTTCACGGCATTGCTTCCAGCCGTCGTTGCAGGTCTTGTCGCAGGTCGGGTGTTGAGACGCGGTCGCGTCCTGGTTCTCAGTACAATCATCGCGTGGCCTATGACGGGTTGGGCAGTCCTCTTCCTTCCGGGTGCGCGTTCTGAAGGGGCGGATGCGGTGATCTGGATTGGTCTGGCCATCGCCATGACCGTACTTTCCCTAGGCACAGCGATAGTGACCGCTCGCTTGCCGCGACGGCGAGACACCGATCTCGGATCAGATCGCGGCGAATGACTCAGCGCTTCATGAACGTTGCGATGTCCATCGTTTCGACGACCTCGCAGCAGCCGTTGCCCACGTCGCGGACGCGGTTCACCGTGCCGTCGGTCGCGCTGTAGGTGTGGAACTCGCGCAGCGGCGGCGAGTAGATGTGCAGGGTAATGAGGTTCTGCCCCGCCGGCTGAAGGTTGCTGATCTGGTGCGTGTCGCTGTCCTGGCTGGCGCAGATGTCGCCGACGTTGAGCGGGCGCGACTGCACGGCCATCATTTGCCCGCAGGGCGACGGCTCGTAGATCGTCTCGACGCCCCGGCCCGCCAGCACCCGCACGCCGCAGGTCGTGTTGGTGTGGTCGTGGATCGGGCTGCGCTGGCCGCTCTTCCAGCACAGGGCATAGGCCTGGTACCACCGCCCCTCGCGAATCAGGTTGCGCTTGTAGTGCTCGTCGCAGTAGCGGATGTGCTCGGCCACGTCTTCGACCGTCACGTCGATGGAGCGCATGACGCGGTCGAGGTCGGCGATGCTCGCCCGGCCGGTGAGCGATTCGAGGTACTCGAAGAGGGGAACGAGGGCTTCGATCTCGGTTTCAGTCCTGAGCGGCATGCGGACAGACCTCCGGCTGGGACAGCCTCATCATAGAACATACCACAAGATCGGGCCGGGCACAAGTCAAAACGGCGGTCCGGCATGTCATTTCTGGTGTCGGCGCCGCGATCCGCCCGCTCACAGCCGACGGATGATCGAGTCGGCGAAGTCGCTCGTCCCCGCCTGCCCGCCGATGTCGCGGGTGAGTTCGTCGGCCCGTCCCTCGGTGAGGACGGCGTTGTAGGCGTTTTTGATGCGCAGGGCCGGTTCGTGCAGGCCCAGGTGCCGCAGCATCATCACCCCGCTCATGATCACCGCCAGCGGGTTGGCGATGTTCTGGCCGGCGATGGTCGGCGCGCTGCCGTGTACCGCCTCGAAGATGGCGCAGTCCTTCCCGATGTTCGCCCCCGGCACGACGCCCAGGCCGCCGACCAGCCCGGCACAGAGGTCGCTGATCACGTCGCCGTAGAGGTTCTCGAGCAGCAGCACGTCGAACTGCGCCGGGTTCTGCACCAGTTGCATGCACCCGTTGTCGATGATCAGTTCCTGGTACTCGATCCCCTGCCCGCACTCCTCGTGCATCCGGCGCGCGCACTCGATGAACAGCCCGTCGGACATCTTCATGATGTTCGCCTTGTGGAAGACCGTCACCTTCCCCCGGCCGCGCTCGCGGGCATAGTTGAACGCGAAGCGCGCGATGCGCTCGCACCCCACCCGCGTGGCGATCTTGAGGCTCTCGACCACGCCGGGAACGACTTCGTGCTCGATGCCCGAGTAGAGCCCCTCGGTGTTCTCGCGGATGACGACGATCTCGACATTCTCGAAGCGCGTCCGGATGCCGGGCATGGAGCGCACCGGCCGGACGGCGGCGTAGAGGTCGAAGCGCTTGCGCAGCTGGACGTTGACGCTGGCGAAGCCCTTGCCGATGGGCGTGGTGAGCGGCCCCTTGAGGGCGATGCGGTGCTTCTCGATCGCGGCGATGGTCGCGGGCGGCAGGACATCGCCGGTGCGCTCCAGCGCCCCGGCCCCGGCGTCGAGTTCGATCCAGTCAAGGCCCGCACCGGCGGCGTCGATCACGCGCCGCGCCGCTCCTGTCACTTCCGGCCCGATCCCGTCTCCGGGCAGCAGACAAACCGTCGTGGCCATTTCCTTCGTTCTCCCGCGTGCGCCAACCATCCTTCAGAGCGGAGATGGTAGAGGCGCGCGGCCGGCAATCGAGTCGGAAACCGGCAAGCGGATTGCAGCAAGGGTGCCACACATCGGCCCGCTTCCCTGACCTGCGTCTGATCGAAGGCGGGCGGTGTGTGCGAAGGGCAGGTGCGATCGAAGTTCTTTGCGCGCTCGCACAGAGCACTCTTCGAGATGCTCTGTGGCACCCCCGAGCAGATCCCCGTGTGATCCGTTCCTGCCACTCATGCCCGGGCGCCATGTTTCGTCCCGACGCAGGCGAAGCATGGCGGGCGCGCGGGACAGACCGCGAACACCTCTCACCACGGAACGCACCTGCACGTCGGCATGCTTCGCTCAGAGCAGCGAAGCACGGCACCGGGATTTCAATCCGGGTCCCATCGTTTCGACTTGGGCCGGCGGTCGTTCACGCCTTGCAGATTCGATACACGCAGCGGCGGTCTTCGCTGAGCAGGTGCTCGATGCGCTCGATGCGCACACCCCGGCCAAGACAGCGTTGAAAGACCTCGAGTTCGGAATCGCACAGGCTGCGGCACGTCGTCGCCGCTTCGCAGATCGGACAGTGGTGCTCGATGAGGTGGTACTCGCCCTGGCCGACCTGCCGGACCTCGGCCATGTAGCCCTCTTCGCTTCGCACCTTCGCGAGCGCCTCGATGCGGCTCTTGAGCGAGGCGGAAGGCGGCGGCATGGCGCCGATGTACTGCCGCACCTGGTCGCGGGCGCGGACCTCGACGATGCGGTGCACTCCCTCGGGCCCGACCGCCCGGGTCATGGCGTCGAGCAGGCCCACGGTGAGTTCGGCGTGGCGGTCGGGAAAGAGCGCCCGGGCGCGCTCGGTGAGGCGCCACACGGACGCAGGGCGGCCGCGGCCGCTGGGCGGGCGGGTGTCGCTGGCGACGTAGCCGTCGGCCTCGAGGGCCGCCAGGTGCTGGCGGATGGCCTCGGCGGTCAGACCGAGGTCGGCGGCGAGGTCGGCCGGCGAGAGGCCGTCGCGTCGCTTGAGACGGTCGAGGACGCGCTGGCGGGCGACGGTGACGCTTTCGGAAGACCAATCGGGCCGCTGGGGGGTCATGGCGGGCAATCGTAGGCGGGCCGGGCATATTTTGCCAAGCATTTACTTGACTTATTTGACCGGCCCGGATAGGCTCATTTAGTCAAGCAATTACTTCTCTAAATACGGAGGCTCCCATGTGGCTCGAACACGTCAACCTCACCGTCGCCGATCTCGACCGCAGCGCGAAGTTCTACGGCGAACTGCTGGGCCTCAAGGTCCGCTGGCGCCGCGAGAGCGGCTCGGCGGACACGCCGGCCATCCACCTCGGCGATGACCGCTCGTACCTCGCCCTCTTCGCCGCCGACCCGGCCACGGCGCAGCGCCTCGCCGAACCGCAGTACAGCCGCGTCGGCTTCAACCACGTCGGCTTCGTCGTCGATGACCTCGACGCCAAGGTCAAATGGCTCAATGAGCAGGGCATCGAGACCGAGATCGAAGCGGCGTATGAGCCCGGCCGTCGCGCCTACTTCTACGACCCTGACGGCATCGAGGTGGAACTGGTCGAGTACCGCTGAGCCGGCGCTACTGCGAAATCTGCACGACGTTGCTGGTAGAGCAGATGCCATCCACGACGAGCACTTGCAGGTAGCCTCCACACACGCGAAGCGGCGCAGGCCCTGCCATCTCTCCCTGCCCTTGCGGCCCCGTCCGAAATGCCCGGACCAGCTGGAGTTGATGCGAACCGAGGCCGAGCACCGTCCCCTGGCAGATGTGGGGCAAGACATAGTTCCCCGTGTTCATGGCAAAAAGCAGTCCCGCCCATTCATCAGGAGCCGCGTGTTCCCATCGAACACTGATTCGTCCCGGACAGTCGCCTTCGATGGAGATGACGACCTGCGCACCGGCCACCGCGGTCGTCGCGAGTGATACAGCAGCGCCGAGAATCGCCAGTCGCAGAGAGTGTCTCATATCCGCCTCCTCTACTCCGGCACCTGCACGACGTTGCTGATTGGACATGGTCGATTTCCTTCAAGGACGATGATCTGGACGTACCCTCCGCAGGCAAACGCGGCCGCGCGGCCCACGATCTGGCCGCGTCCCTCCGGACCAGTGCGGAATGTCCTGACCAAGCGGATGCCGCTTGAGCCAAGCCCGAGTCTCGTCCCGTCGCAGGGCGGACCAGGAAGCACGAAGTTGCCCGTGGCGTGGCTGTAGGCCAACGCGGCCGTCTGATTCGGCGCCGCGCCCTCCCATCTGAAGGTGACCCTCCCCGGGCAATCGCCTTCTATCGAGATCACCGGCTGGGCAAGTGCTGATCCGGCCATCAAGGCGCTGACTGCGAGGCCGACGATGAAGGAAGTGAATGAACGTTGCATGGGATACCTACCTCTCGACGCTGCAAGCCGCGCGCTGGCGCTACTCCGGAATCTGCACGACGTTGCTGGTGGCACAAGGTGCCCCGGCGTTGATGACTAACTGAAGGTAACCGCCGCAGGCGGAAGCGCCCGAGCGCCCGACCAACTGCCCCTGCTCCGACTCGATCCGCCATGCTCCGGCGAATCGGGCCTGACGCAAGTCGAGATCGATCCACGTTCCCTGACACGGGCCCGCCGGCAGGAGCATGCGGCCCGTCCTTCGCGAGAAGATGAGAACGGCCCATCGGCCGATCGTGGCGCCTTCCCAACTCACGGTCAGCGGGCCGGGGCAATCGCCCTGCACGTCAATCGTCAGATCATCCGGCCCGGCGGCGCGCAACGGGGCCGCGCTGAACCACAGCATCGCCGCGGCCGCGATGGACATGGAGACACCGGGAAACCTCATAGGCGGCTCCTTGTTCGGGCGCCCTCTCTAAGATAACCGATCGCCGGGCCGGCGTCATGCCGAAAAGTCGCGACCATCTCACGAATCAGGGTGGGATTCCTCTGAACCCGACCGGTCTGGAGACAGCGGAGGGGGGCATGGCGGGAATGCAGGCATCGAACGTGCAACGCAACGCGAAGCGTGAGCGAGGCGTTCGCAACGCCGCGCCGCCGCATACCCAAGACCCGTGCTCACGCGTGGGGCTCGGTTTCTTTCATCGCTTCACGGTTAGCGCCTGCCTCAGCGCGTCATGCTGACGATGAGCATGATGATGTTGCCCAGCAGGCTCACGCCGAGGAGGATCATCAGGAGCATGACGGCGGGGTGGTTGAAGGCCGAGCCGTTCTCGCTCGCCGTCGGCGCCGCGGCCATCACGCCCGATTCGTCCGCCGCGCCCGGCGCGATGAGCGTTCCGCCCGTCAGGCCGGAGAGGTCCATCTCCTTGTGGGCGAGGCGCGGCTTCTGGCCGAGGCGCACGTGGCGCAGGTCTTCGATCACGTCCTTGCAGTTCTGGTAGCGCTCGCGGCGGCTCTTGGCCATCATCATCTCGATGACTTCGGCCACGCCGGCGGAGAGTTTCGGATTGACGTGGTCGGGGGGGACGAGGTCGGACTTGAGGTGCTTGTGCATCACGGCCGTGGGGTTTTCGCCGTCGAAGGGCACCTGGCCCGTGACCATGTGGTAGAACATCGAGCCGAGGGAGTAGATGTCCGCCTGCGGGCCGATGTTGACCTCGCCGCGGATCTGCTCGGGGGAGATGTAGTAGGGCGTTCCGAAGGCGCGGCCCTCTTCCTCCTTGGCGGCCTCGATGTCGGAGACGGCGCGGGCGAGGCCCATGTCGGCGAGTTTCGCCACGCCCTCCTTCGTGAACATGATGTTCTTGGGCTTGACGTCGCGATGGACGAAGCCCTTCTCATGCGCGTGAAGCAGGGCGTCGGCGATCTGGACGATGATGTCGATCGCCTCTTTCTCCTCGATGCGCCCCTTCTTCGTGAGGATGTCGTAGACGGTGCCGCCCTCGACGTACTCCATGACGAAGTAGTGAAACTCGCCCGCCTTGCCGACGTCGTAGGCCTGGACGATGTTGGGGTGGTTGAGTTTCGCGGCCGCGCGCCCTTCCTTGTAGAAGCGGTCGATGAAGTTGACGTTGCTGTTGTACTTCTTGGGAAGGACCTTGATCGCAACCATGCGGTCGAGGCTGATCTGCCGGGCGAGGTAGACGCTGGCCATGGCGCCGGCGCCGAGTTTGCGCTTGATCGAGTAGCCGGGAATCTGCTGGGTGGACTTCTGGGCCTCGACCTCGCGCCGCAGGCGGTCGAGTTGCCGCGAAGTGACGATGTTGTTCTGGAGGAGGAGTTCGGCGAGGGAGGCTTCGCGGGCGTCTGGACTCTGGCGCTGGATCTCGAAGCAGTGAGCGACTTCCTGCGAAGTGGCCAGTCCCTGCTCGACGACGATCCGCCCGAGCAGCGTGTCGACGTTCGTTGACGCGCTGGGGTCTTTATCGGTCATGGCAGGCTGTGTCTGGCTCTGGCTCATCCGCTCGCCCGTTCACCTCGCCCCGCAGGGGGCCTGAAATCGCCGGTCGGCCGTGGACCACGATGGGGCAATCATCGGCGTTTGGGCCGCCCAGGTCCACGCAACCACATGGCATCTATACGCGGCGGCAGGCAGGCGTGGTTCCAGCATATCGCCCTGATCTACAGCCTGGCCGCCCTTTCCCGCAGTACATAACCCTTCGTCCGGTCAATCTTTTCCATCATCGCTCGAATCGCCTTGCGGCCGTCCGCCGCGTCGTCGCCCTTGCGGCGTCGGGCGGTGAGCGTCCCGCCGCACTCGACGAGCCAGTCAACCAGACCGTGGTAGTCCGCCACGCTGACGAATTCCGGGGCGATCCGGGCCTTGGCGCCCCGGCGGCCGTCGATGACCTCCGCCAGATTCGCCATGTTGTGGTAGTTGCCCAGCGGCAGGCAGAGGCAGATCGCCTCGTAGCCGAACGCCTGAAAAGTCGTCGCCTCGCACGCCCCGCCGGGCATGAGTTTGCGCTGCCACGTGAAGCCCTCGCGGCGCTGCTCCATCGACATCGCGATCCTGGCCACCTCGAACGCCAGGCCATGGTGAAAGATGCTGATCCGGTCGCCGACGCGAAGGATCGGCCCGCCGCCGATGGGAGACTCGGCGAAACTGCGCGAGTTCTCCAGGGCGATCACCTTGGCGTTCTTCGGAATCAGGCCCGTGCGGCAGGCCGCGATCGCCCCGAGGAAGCCGATCTCCTCGGCCCGGGTCAGCAGGACGCGGACATCGCCGATGCCGCGTTTCGAGCGCAGCTCATCCATCGCCGCGAGAGCCGCGGCCACGCCTGCGAGGTCATCGCACGCCGGGGCTTCGAGCAGGCCTTTGCGCACGCGCGCCTTGGGCAGGTCCCAGGTGACGATGTCGCCGGCCTTGAGGTCCTCCGTCTGCCTGGCGAGGCGGATGAGCACCTCGTCGAAGAGTTTGCCCTTGCCGTGCTCGACGATAGAGCCGCGGTGGGGCCTGTCCTGCCCGTCGCAGGCGCGGACTCGGGACTTGAGGAAGTACGGCGGCCGCACCCCGCCGCGGAGCTCGCACTCAATGTGCCGGTCGTCGCGGACCTTCGTGATGACGAAGGCGGGGTGGTCGAGGTGGGCGGTGATGAGCAGCGGCCTCCCGCCTCGCTTCGCTCCCTTGCGGGTGATGAGCATGTTGCCCAGGCGGTCGAGGCGCAGCGCAAGGTTGCGCCGCTGGGCGAGCCAGTTCTCGATCCACCGGACCACCCGGTGCTCGCGCCCGGCCGCGGTGGGCAGGCTGGTGAGTTCGAGCGCCCAACGAAGATGCCGTTTTTTCGCCGCCGCCGTCGTCATGGGCGGGAAGTGTAGGGGGTGG
The DNA here is from genome assembly GCA_011525805.1 of Vicinamibacteraceae bacterium. Taxonomy (GTDB): domain Bacteria; phylum Planctomycetota; class Phycisphaerae; order Phycisphaerales; family UBA5793; genus UBA5793. The sequence continues at coordinate 184 of WYBR01000053.1, read as the reverse complement.
CCCAGCGGTTAGCCGCGGCGCGGAGGCTCGGCGGCGCGGAGCGCAGACCCAATGCATCCCGTAGCGGGCAGAGCAAAGTGGCCAAATCGGCAGGGGAATGGCCAACGCCCCCTGCGCAGCAGATCGCCCCGGGGGTGTTTCCGGGGCTCTTCGGGCCGGCCGGGGCCGGCCCTCGACGGGTTGT
>WYBR01000052.1 GCA_011525805.1 Vicinamibacteraceae bacterium | reverse complement strand
TCGTGAACGAACTCACCGCCCGCGACACCGACGACAACGGCACGGACAACTACACCCTCACCTACGACAACGTCGGCAACCTCACCGACGACGGCGAGGCCTACGAGTACGTCTACGACGCCTGGGGACGGCTGCGCAAGGTGCTCAACACCAGCACCCAGGCCCTCATCGAGGAGTTCTGGTACAACGGCCTGGGCTACCGCATCACCTTCCACGCCGACGCCACTGGCAACGGCACAACGGACGCCAGCGATCCCAAGTACCACCTCATCTACGACGAGCGCTGGCGGCTCGTGGCGACCTACCGCGCCGACGACGACAACCCCAAGGAGGCCTTCGTCCCCCACCAGGCCGGCCTTGACGGGACGGGTTCATCGAGTTACATTGACTCCGTGATCCTGCGGCAACGAGACGCCAACTCGGGCTGGGTGAACGCCGCCGACGGCACCATGGAAGAGCGGCGCAACTTCTGCCAGAACTGGCGCAATGACACCAGCGCCCTCCTCACCAGCGCCGGCGTCATGGTCGAGTGGGGCAAGTTCACCGCCTACGGCCTGCCCATCGGCCTGCCGGCGGGCGACATCGACTCAGACTTCGTCACCGACACCGGCGACGTGGACGCCATCAAGACCTGGGCAACCGCGTACGACGTGCGCGCCGACCTCGACCTCGACGGCGACATCGACGCCACCGACGGCGCCCTCGCCGAAGGCTACGAGGGCACCACCCTCGGCTGGACCGTCCTCAGCGCCGCCAACGTCGCCAACCGAATCGGCTACGCCGGCTACCACAAGGACATCAACCTCGACATCTCACACGTCCGCAACCGCGTGCTGGAGCCGCACTTGGGCAGGTGGACCCGGCGCGACCCCCTCGGGTACGTCGATGGGATGGGGTTGTATGAGTATGTTCTGGGCCAATCGATTTCTCGTAGCGACGCATTGGGCCTTCTCACTAAGGACGAGTGTACCGCCGCCGTGATCGACTGCATAATGAATGATCCTACGACTTGGAACATCATTCGGTACATACAGGAGCGCTGCGGTGACGTTGGCATCATTCAGTGTGTCGACAACAATACAGCACGTACCGACTGCAAGGGCCGCAATGGTTACTATTGCTGCTCGCAGAATCGAATCGTTCTGTGCGCTCATAATATTCCTAACAAGGGCGACATCTGCACTGTGCTTCGAGATGAGCTCTCGCACCGTGCGGACGATTGCGACGGATCTGTAAAATGCGAGCCGACAGACGATGGCTGCGGATCAATCGTGCCCGGCAATACAATGGACTCTAAGCAAAAGTGCCGCGACTATTTGTGTGCCGAATTGCGTTCGCTAATGCGGTCGGGGATATGTTGCATAAGAGGGACTCAAACCGATTTGTGCTTGCTCATGAGGCTTGCTCGCTACAATGAATTGTGTGGCATCCACAAACTGACTTCGGATGAGATAAAACAACTAGTCGACGAATGCGCCCCGCCCAAGGATCAAATGCCATGTCCGCTACGGAAAGCTATCCCCAAAGACGAACCAAATGGACTCCTGACACCAAGAGGTGGACCCTGGCAGCACTGATTGCTATCGCGTCGGTGATGTTCGCGTATAGCACATCGCTTATTGCGATGGCTGTTTGGCGCTATCGTGTATTTCCGGAGCGACTGTATATCGGCCATCTAGAGCGAAACGAGGCAGTTGCTGATCTGGTGATCTTTGAAACATCCGCTGGGATGTGTATTGGAGGCTTCGATCTGGGATATCCATCGGACCATGGCGCCCTTCGCGGCAGCAAGCGGATAGATATTAGTGTCCTGCCAACGCGAGTCCGGAGATGTTATAACGATCTCACGAATGATACGGACTCGTCAGGCCTGATAACTGCCGCGGGGTGGCCACTGTATGTATTAGAATGGAATGAGTGGATCGATCGGCGATCGTCAATGATTGAATACTTGAAGTTTGCTTTGCGAGGCAGATTGAATTGGTTCGGACTTGTCGGTAACACAGCGATAGTATACTGCGTATTCGGATTCGTATACATAATTAGCAATAGGATGAAGCACATGTTCTTGGACTCCGATGGGCGTTGTGGCGTGTGCGGCTACATTCTACGTGTACCAGGTTGTGAGCGATGTCCTGAATGCGGTGCGCGCGTTTCGATTCGTATGGCGGAAGAACGGAGCAGGACACCAATCAGCGTAGGGTAGTTGGGTAGCAACTATCTTGAAAGTCAAGCGTTTGGTTGTAGGCTCCATGGGGTATTGTTTCGGATCATGACGTGGAGAATGGTGGGGCGTCGGCACATGGAGGCGACGAGGGCTGTCATCCTCGACTTGTTGCGCGCCGGCAGATGCTGGTGACACGGGTGGATCAGCGGATTGTGGCGAGCACGGACGCCTCGGACGGGTACTACGACGTCGACTACACTTGGGAGAAGGCCGTCGCGGGTCGCAACACCATCCGCAAGGCGACGATGGTCCTGCCCGAGGGTTCGACGTTGACCTGCGAGTACCTCTCGACGAGCAGTCTCGACGACAACGACGCGAGCCGGGTGACATGACTCCAGTTTCTTCACAGAGTGAGGCGCCTGTGTAAGTGGGACAGGCTTTCGGGCTGCAGGATCGTGCAGGCTGGAGAGCCTGCACCACAATTCTGTGAGCCGGCGGCGGGGTCAGGGCGGTCAGGAGGGACTCAACTGCGCGAGCCAGGCGGCGCGCAGGCGATTGGTCACCGGCCCCGGCACGGCGTCGGCGATCGCTTCGGCCTCGACGCCGACCACCGGCAGCACGCCCCAACTCGAATTGGTGAGGAAGACCTCGTCGGCGTCGAGAAGGGAGTCGATGTCGAGCATTCGCCGGGCGGTGCCGATGCCCAGGTCGGCCGCGGCCTCGATGATGAAGGCGCGGGTGATGCCGGGCAGGACGGGTGCGGTCATCGAGCCCTGCTCTTCTTCGCCGCGCGCGTAGGGGGTGTGGAGCGAGCCGTCCTTGACGAGGAAGAGGTTGCTCACCGAGCCGGCCATGACGTGATTGGTGACGCTGAACCAGATCGCCTCGCCCGCGCCGGCCGTCGCGGCCTGCTGGAGGGCGCGGAGTCGCGACCAGCAGTTGAGGATCTTGTGGCCCGCGTCGGGGTCGAGGGGGTTGAGGCGGCCGTCGGCGATGGCCACGCGCACGCCGCGCTCGAAGAACGCGTCGGGATACTCCGTCGCGGGCTGGGCGACGATGAGGATCGTCGGATCGACGGGGGCGAGGCGCTGCGACTGGAGGAGGTTGAGGTCGCCGCCCGTGAGCGTGAGGCGGACGCGGGCGCGGGGCAACGCGGCCCGCTGGACGACGGAGCGGACGGCCTCGGCGAGGGGGCGGGTGCGCAGCGAATCGCTCAGGCGCAAGAGGCGTGCCGACTCGGCGAGGCGCGCGAGATGGGCGTCGAGGCGGAAGACTTCCGGCCCGACGGCGAGCATGGTCTCGAAGAGGCCCACGCCGTGCTGGAATCCCGCGTCAAAGACGCTGACCTTCGCCTCGTCGCGCTCGATGAACCGCCCGTTGAGCCAGACCTGCATGATGGGGACGGTAGGCGCGGGCGGGCCCTGGCTGGCGGAAGGGCGGCGACTGTGCGTCCAGCGCAGCGGGCGCGCGGACGGGCCGGGCGGGGGAGCATTCAGCCCGGCTGCCGGGCCGGAGCGGGCGCCGCGGTCCGCCCGGGCCTGGTCCACGCCCGCATGAGCAGGCGCGTCGGCGCGCTGAGCGCGTAGGCCGTGAAGGAGATCGCCAGCGCCAGCGTGGGGAGGAACGCGGCGAAGGCGAGGATGATCGCCAGGCGCACGACGTAGCCGAAGTTGCGGTGGCCGCGCATGTACATGTTGACGACGTGGGCGTAGGGGAGGCGGCTGACCATTCCCAGCGCGCAGAGGAGCAGGATGAAGGCCATTCCCAACCCGGTAACGCGCGCCGCCCACGGGAAGTCCGTCACGGGCACGTAGTGCTGGTGCAGGAGGATGAGGCTCGACACGCACCCCGCGGCGCCGGGCGAGGGCAGACCGCGGAACATGAGATGGTCCGCCAGGAGGTTTGAGCCGGTCTCGACGTTGAACCGCGCCAGGCGCAGGGCGGTGCAGGCGACGTAGATCGCCGCGATGGCCCAGATCACGCGGGCGAAGAGGTCATCGCGCGTGGGGCTGATGATGTAGGCCCCCTCGGTGGCGAGGTAGAACTTGCTCACGAGTTGCAGCGTCATGTACGCCGGCGCCACGCCGAAGGTGACGATGTCCGCAAGGGAGTCGAGTTGCCCGCCGATGTCGGAGGTCGTGCGCGTGAGGCGTGCGACGTAGCCGTCCACCGCGTCGAAGAACATGCCGAGGAAGATGAGCACGCCCGCGACGGTGAGGCTCGACCATTCGTGGTCGCCGATCTTGAAGGCGACGGAGAGGGGCTTGGCGGCGAAGTGGATGGCGGCGAAGCCGGCGATCAGGTTGCCGAGCGTGAAGAGCGAGGGCAGGACGGCGACGGCCTTGGCGCGCCGGCGGAGTTGCCGGCGGCGACGCCGGAGCCGGCGGCGGTATCGCTCCTCGAAGTCCTCCTTGCGGCGCATCGACGACCTCCGCTTGGCGTCTCTCAGCGCGTCTCACCGGCGCCGTCGGCGGCGCCCGCGCCGACCTCGCGCATCTCGTCCCAGAGCAGCGGCCGCACCGCTTCGTCCTTCGACCCCGC
>WYBR01000008.1 GCA_011525805.1 Vicinamibacteraceae bacterium | reverse complement strand
TTCGGGCGATGTGTGCCGAGGGTCAACGGCGGCGATTCGCGCTTGCACGCTCCCCATCGATCTCCGCCCGGAGCGGCGGCGATCGATGCCACCCCCGTTCGCGCGCCGGGTGCCACTGCACGCTCGCGGCTCTGAGCGAGAGTGCAGTGCGGCGGGCAAGGGCGAGCGCTTGCTCCTGCCCGTTCTCACACAGCACGCTGGCGCGATGCTGTGTGGCACCCTTTCCGGAGGGGTGGATCAGATGAGGGTGCCACACATCGACCCGCTTCCCCGGCCTGAGTTGAATCGAAGGCGGGCGATGTGTGCCGAGGGTCAACGGCGGCGACTCGCGCTTGCACGCTCCCCATCGATCTCCGCCCGGAGCGGCGGCGATCAATGCCACTCCGTAGCGATACGCTTGAGGCGGCGTTGCGCCAGGCTCAGCCCCTCGCGGCCGTCGGCGGTTCCCTGCGCGACGCCGCGCTACCCTTGCGCATGACCGAGACGCTCGAGCGGCCCTCGTGCCTGTCCATCATCATCAGCGATGCCGTGTACCGCGATGAGATCACGAAGAAACTCATCATCGTGGGGACGTTCAACACGATTCACGCGCAGCGCTTCCCCCACCGCCACGACCACATGAGCGTGCTGTTTTCTCTCACCAGCGGGCGGCGGACCTACGACGTGGCGCTGGGGATCGAGAACGGCTCGACCGGCGCGGTCATCACCGAGATTCACGGCCCGATGCGCCTCGACAACCCGCTGCACATCACCGACGTCAACGTCGAGTTGCGCAACTTGGAGTTTCCCGAGCCAGGCAAGCATTGGGTGACGCTCAAGGTGGACGGGGAGATCATCTGTCAGCGGCCGTTCATCGTCGCCGGCCCTGGCGCCACGCCGGAGACGCCTCCGCGGCAATTGGGCGAGCAGGAACCGCCCTCCGAACCGGAATGAAGCCCCTCGCCGTTCGCGGCGGCGCGGCCGGCGCACTATCATGGCACAACTGCGCCGCATCGGCGCGGCGAAGCAGGCGCGAAAGGCGATGACCGCAACGCGAACGATTGCCTTCATGAACCAGAAGGGCGGCGTGGGCAAGACGACCACCGCCGTCAACCTCGCCGCGGCCCTGGCGCGCACCGGCCGGCGCGTCGGCGTTATCGATCTCGATCCGCAGGCCCACCTCACGCTCCACCTCGGGGCGAGCGTTTCCGACGGCCGGCCGAGCATCTATGACGTGCTCGTCGATGAGTCCACTTTGGTTGACGAGGCGGCGGTCACGCTGCCTCAGGGCCTCCTGCTGCTGCCGGCGGAGACGGACCTGGCGGGGGCGGAAGTGGAACTCGCCTCCGCCCCCGACCGCGCGTCGCGCCTCGCGGCTCGGTGCGCGGCCTCGAAGGCGATCCGCGGCCTGGACTTTCTGCTCATCGACTGTCCGCCGAGCCTCGGTCTGCTCACCCTCAACGCCCTCTCGCTGGCGCGCGAAGTCGTCGTGCCGATGCAGGCTCACTTCCTCGCCCTCCAGGGACTGAGCAAACTCCTCGAGACCGTCGCGCTCGTCGGGGCGGGGGTCAATCCGCACCTGCGCGTCTCCGGCGTGGTGCTGTGCATGTACGAAGGGCACACGCGGCTGGCGGCGGAAGTCGTCGCCGACCTCGAAGGCTTCCTCGACGCGGCCCGCGATCAGCCCGTGCCGTGGAGCGGCTGCCGCATCCTGCGCCCGCCGATCCGGCGGAACATCAAACTCGCGGAGTGCCCGAGTTTCGGTTCGTCGATCTTCGAGTACGATGCGCACTGTCCCGGCGCGGAGGACTATCTCGCGCTGGCGCGCGACCTGGCCGAGGGCGGGGCGGCGGACACGGCGGACGCGGATGGCGGCCGCGACATTGAACGGGTGGAGGCGACGCCGGTGGTCATGACTGCTCCCCGCGGCGACGGCGCAGCGCCGCGCGCGGCGGCGGCGACGGCGGCCGCAAGCGAATCGAACGCCGCCTCATGATCGTCCGCCTCGTGCGCCTGATGGAGCGGGTCAGCCCAGCGACGTGGCGGCGCGTCGTGGTGGTCTACTGGCTCGCGCTGACGGCCGGCACGCACTGGCCGTCGCTGCGCGTCGGCCGGCCGGGGCCGATCCCCGTGGACAAGATCCTCCACGCGCTGGCGTTCTGCGGCCTGGCGGGCCTGCTCATGCTGACGCGCTGGCTCGAGCGAGCCGCCCCGAGCGCCTTCACCGCGCGCAACATCAATCGCGGCGCCGCGCTGGCCCTGCTGCTGGCGGCGCTGGATGAACTGACGCAGGCGTGGTGGAGGCTCGACCGCTTCGCGCAGTGGGATGACTTCGCCGCCGACGTCGCCGGCATCCTCATCGCCTGGCTCGTCGCGATGCTCCTCTTTCGTCCCGCGGCCCGCCGAGCGGCGTAACTTCGCCGCGGCGCACAGAGCCGACTGTTGTCTAGCCGCGACCTGAAGGCTTCGCGCCGGGGAGCGCGGCCCCACGACGGTTGAGAGTCCTTCGCTCACGCTTCGATGTCCAGGCGTCGACGGGACGCTACGGGATCGCCACCTGCATCTGCGTGCGCAGCGCGATCTGGCCTTCATCGACGGGGCCGTCGGCGAGCAGGCTGGTGAAGCCCACGCTCGTCGGAACCGAGTCGAGGGCGTAGACGATGTCCGTCGTCCACTTCCAGCCGTGCCTGCGGAAGTAGTAGTTGAAGCCCGCGGTAATGATGCTCAGATCGTCGAGTGAGGCGAAGTTGTCGAAGTCGAACCACTCGTAGCGGCCGAAGATCTCGAACTTGTCGGGCACGAGGTGGACGCCACCCTGCACGACGAAGCCGAACTGGTCGTACTCGGCCGCGGCGGTGGCGTTGGGATTGGTGTGCACGCCGACGACCCACGCGGCGAGGTTCGCGCCGCCGAACTCGAGCATGGTGTCGAGCGTCCAGGTGAAGACCTCGGTCTCCTCGGGGAAGGCGATCGAGCCGTACTCGCCGTCCTGCCAGTGAACGGCGGCGCCGACGAGGGCGCCGAACTCGTCGGTGCTCCACGAGGCGAAGTCGGCGAACTGCTTCCAGTCGTCGCCGGCGAGCATTACTTCCGTGCGGGCGGTGAGGGCCCACTCCGTCCCGTCGGCGTTGAAGGGCGTGTTTCGACTCTGAACGTGGGGCGCAGACAGGGAGGGGATGCGGTTGCCGTCGTTGAAGGAGAGCCAGAAGCGCAGCGTCTCGTTCTCGTAGGACAGCCACGTGCCCTGGACGCGGCCGATCGAGGTGAGCGCAGTGACGTAGGAGCGATCGACGAGGAGTTGGACGTGGTCGCTCATCACCTGTTCGCGGATGAAGGGGGCCTTGACCTGTCCCCACGACCACGACCAGCCCTGGCCGAGGCTCCAGGTGGCGAAGAAGTCGTCGAGAACGGCGGCGCCGGTGGCCGGATCAAAAGCGACCTGAAGGCGGTAGGTGAGGTCGGGTGAGCCCGCGTGGCCGAAGGCGCCGAACTTGGTAATGCTGTTCTCGAACCCAAAGGTGCTCGAGTCGGGCGCATCCTTGTCGTTGTAGACGCCGCGGAACATTGCGTAGCCATAGAAGTTGACGTCGAACGAGCCGTCTTCGTTGCTCAGGAAGAAGCCCTTTCCCTCGCGGTAGCCGGCGAGGGGACCCTCGGCCAAGAGCGAGGCGCGAGACTCGCTGTCGGCGAGCGCGTCGCGGACGAGGGCGTGCGTCTGCGCGGTGTTGAGCCAGGAGGCGCTCTCCTGCTTGAGTTGGGCGATCTGGGCTTCGATGGCGGCGAGCCGGGCATCGACGCCGTCCGAGCCGGCGACCGCCGTCGCGGCGATGACCATGCCGAGGCCCGCAGCCGTCCAACCGATTCTGATTCTGCTGTTCACTTGTCGTCCCTTCTCGTGGCGATCGCGGCGACCGCGATCCGGTTCCCTTGATGCGGCGCCGGCCCGAACCTCCGCGGCCCGCGGAGCGGTGGACCGGCGACCGTCATTATCGACCCCCCGCGGAGCGCCGGCTGCGGCATGGGGACGCCGGGGAGGGAATCAGGGTCGTTTCCCTGAACAAGGAATCGCGGCGGGAGGGGGCGAGAAAGGACGATCGGCCGGCTCCGAAGAGCCGGCCGATCGGGATGATCAGACCGAATGCGAGGGTCGTCGATTACGGAATCGTGACCTGCATCTGGCTGCGGATGGCCCACTGATCCTCGTCGTTGACGGCGTCCGCGAGGAGGCCGTGGTTCGTCGAGGTGGCGGGCACCTGGTCGAGGGCGTAGACGAGATCGGTCGTCCACTTCCAGCCATGCTCGCGGAAGTAGTAGTTGAAGCCGATGGTGACGAGGTTGAGTTCATCGTCAGCAAGGGCGTTGTCGAAGTCCATCCACTCCCAGCGTCCGAAGAGTTCGAACTTGTCGGGGACGATGTGGAAGCCGCCCTGGACCACGAAGCCGTACTGATCGAAGTCAGTCGCGCCGGTGGCGTTGGGGTCGGTGTGCATTCCGACGATGTAGCCGGCGAGGTTGGCCTGCCCGAACTCGGCGGAGGCGTCGATGGTCCAGGAGAAGGTCTCGACCTCTTCGCCGCCCGTGCCGTACTCGCCGTCCTGCCAGTGAATGGCGGCGCCGAGAAGGACGCCGGTCTCATCGGTGGACCACGAGGTGTAGTCGCTGAACTGGGACTTCTGGCCGGCGAGGGCGCCTTCGACGCGGGCGGTGAAGGCCCACTCGGTGCCGTCGGCGGTGAAGGGGGTGTTCAGGTTGCCGGCGTTGAAGCCGGTCGTAGACTGGGTCGCGCCGTCGTTGAAAGACACCCAGAAGTCGATGGTGTCATTGGCGTAGTGCAGCCAGGTGCCCTGGGTGCGGCCGACGTTGAACCAGCCGTGAACGTAGGACTGCTCGACGGCGAGTTGATACCAGTCGTCGATGAGGTCTTCATGAAGGAAGGGGGCCTTGGCCTGTCCCCATCCCCAGTCCCAGCCGTTGCCGAGGTTCCAGACGCCGTAGGCGTCGAGGAGGACGTTGCCACCGGCCTCGTTCCACTCCCACTGGACCATGTAGGTCAGGTCGGGAGAGCCGGCATGGCCGTCGAGGGAGATGCGGGTGCGCTTGTTCTCCCAGCCGAAGGTGCTCTCGTCGGCGGAGTCCTTGTTGTTGTAGACGCCGCGGAACTGGGTGCGGATGCCGATGTTGACGTCGAAGGAGCCGTCCTCATTGCTGAGGAAGAAGCCGCGGCCTTCGCGGAAGCCGGCGGTGCCGCCTTCGCGGAGGAGGCTGGCGCGGGACTCGCTGTCGACGATGGCGTCGCGGACGAGGGCGCGGGTCTGCTCGGCGTTGAGCCAGGAAGCGCTCTCGCTGCGGAGTTGCGCGATCTGGGCTTCGAGGGCGGCGATTCGTGCGTCCGTACTGCCTGGGGTGGAACCGCCGTAGCACACGCCGGCCACCATGGCCGACGCCGCACCCGCAAGCACTCCAACCTTCATGTTGAGACTCATGTCTACTCCTTCAACGATTCGGGGCTGGGTTTCGAGAGTGCCCCTTAGGTCATCCACCCGTCCGAAGGCGCTGAAACCTACAAGGTCCAGCCGGACGTGTTCACTTTCCAACCTTCCAACCAGCCGCGTTTCACCGTGCCGACGCCGGAACGAACGATTCGCGGCCAAAAGTCCATGAGCAAGGCAGCCTGGGTCGCCTGGGCGGGGATGGTCGTTGAGTCGCGCCAACCCGCCTCGTTCAGATGCGATGCGGTCCTGTGTCAGTTGTCACGTGGAGGACGGAATCCATCATCGGCCGACACATCGCACCCGAAGCGTACAGTCGAACCGAATCACCCTTGTGAAGACGCTCTCAGAACGCAAACTGTTCCGTGACTTCCGTATATTCTGGCCGCCTCCCGCGGGCCGTCAAGTCAAGCCGGGGAAAGAATTCCAAACCCGGTAACTCCCACTATTTTCGACCCACTCAGACGCCTCACTCTTGTTTTTCTGCCGAAAAATCCAACACATTGTCTGTAAGTCACTGGGCAACAGACACTTGCGCCACTCGACTCCTCCCCATCACAATTGCCGATAACTCCGTCCGGGACTCACAACTCCGCGACCTGGAGCATCCGGCACGCCGCCTGAATGATGTCCGTCGCGTGCAACCCGCACATCTTCAGAACCTCGTCTGCCGTCCGCGCCGACTTGGGAATCCGACGCACGAACATCTGGGAAAGGGTGAACGAGCCGCCGTCTTCCGTCAGAGCATCGGCTACCGCCGAGCCGATTCCCCCTCCATAATTGTCCTCAATCGTGAGGATCATGCCATTGTTCGCGTTGGCGAGGTCGAGCAGTTTCTCCGTATCGAAGGGGATGGAGTAGAGGTCGACGAGCGTGGCGTCGATGCCGGCCTTGTCGAGGGCGTCCAGGCACTTGTTCGCCTCGTGGACCATGTAGCCGGAGGCCGCGATGAGCAGGTCGCGCCCCTGCGTGAGGACCTCGAAGCCGCCGAGATTGAAGACCGTGGCGTCGTCGTAAAGAAACTCGGTGTCGTTGCGCAGCGTCCGCATGTAGCAGGCGCCTTCGTACTCGGCCATGACCATCGTCAGTGCGTAGGCGGCGTAGGCGTCGGCGGGCTGGAGGACGTAACAGCCCGGGTTGCCCCGGTGGTCCTTCATGGTTGCCAGGCTGCGGAACCAGGCCACGTCGGGCAGGCTCATCTGGCTCGGGCCGTCCGCCGCAAGGGAGATTCCCGCGTGCGAGCCGACGATCTTGAGGTTCGCCCCGGAATTGATCGCCATCTCGATCTGGTCGTAGGCCCGCGTAACGAACTTGGCGAAGGTGGAGCAGAAGGGGATCTTGCCCGCGGCGCTCAGGCCCGCGGCCGCGGAGAACATGTTCTGCTCGGCGATGCGGCACTCGAAGTAGCGGCTCGCCAGTTCGCCGTCCTTGGCGAAGGTTTCGGCGAAGGTGGAGTTCTTCACGTCGGCATCGAGGACGACGACGTCCGGGTTGGCGTGGCCGAGGGTCCGCAGCGCCACGCCGTAGGCCTTTCGCGTCGCCCACGTTCCCTTCTGAACGATGGTGGCCATGTCGTAGCGGCGCATCGCCTCGGTGAATGTGGGTGTGTCTCCCGCCTCGCTCGACTCCGGCGCCGAACCGGTCGGGGGCTTGATCTTGAAGAAGGAATCCCCAACACCCAGGCCCTTGACAAGTTCGACGCGCTTCTCATCCAGTTCAGCCTTGGCCTTGTTGAGGGCGTCGCCGGCGGCGGGCTTGCCGTGCCAGTTTCCGGCCGTCATCGTGCTCGATCCCCAGCCCTTGACGGTGCGGGCGACGATGGCCATCGGCCTGGCGTCCTCGTCGCGCTGCCCGAAGGAGTCGAGGCTCCTGCGGATCGCCTCGGGATCGTGGCCGTCGATCAGCGCGACCTCGAAGCCCGCGGCCTCGAGTTTCTTTCGCAGCGTCTCGGCGCTCTGCTGGGGGGAGACCTTGTCGGACTGCCCCGCCCCGTTGCAGTTGAAGATGGGGCAGACATTGGTGAGTCGGTGGTCGGCGATGAAGTCGATCGCCTCCCAGACCTGACCCTCGCGGGACTCGCCGTCGCCGATGAGGCAGTAGATGCGGCGGTCGAGGCGATCGGTCTTCGCGGCCAGACCCAGCCCGGCGGAGACGCTCAGCCCCTGCCCGAGCGAACCGGTCGCGGCGTCGAAGAAGGGAAAGCCCTCCATCGGGTTCGGATGGCCGTCAAGTTCGCACGCTGCGGCGCGGAGGAGTTTGAGATCGTCGATCGTGACGGGCCTGAGGTTGTCGGGCTTGCCGAACACCCCGCCGAGGTCGGCGAAGGCGGCGTAGATGATGGGGACGGCGTGCCCCTCACTGAGCACGAGGCGGTCGGAGCGCGGGTCCGAGGGGTTCTTCGGATCCCAGCGCATGGCGTGGTACATGAGGACCGTGACGAGGTGCCCCAGGCTCATCGCGCTGCTCGGGTGGCCGCTGCCGGCCGCGGCCGTCATGTCCAGCGAGAGTTTGTCCAGGTGAATGGCCTTGGAGTGGACGGCGGCTTCAAACGACATCGGTTCATCCCTTCGAGACTGGCGGGCAGCCGCGGGGGCGCGGGTGCGGGCGGTGAAAGCGGCAGACCGGGAGCGAGCGGGCCACGAGGCGAGGCGCCCGGATCGCAACAGTATCGCCGCCGACCGCGCGGCGGCAACACCAATCCGCCCGAATCAAGCAATTTCCCAGCACTTTGCGGGCTTTGACCCATCCGGGACGCAAACGAAAGGCCGTCGAACGCCGACGTGAGATACGCCTCGTGGCGCCGAGAACCGAAGAGGGCGCCACACATCGACCCGCTTCCCCGGCCTGAGTTGGACCGAAGGCGGGCGATGTGTGGCGAGCGGCCGAGGGTGGTTGTTCTCACTTGCACGCTCACATCGATCTCCGCCCGGAGCGGCGGCGATCGATGCCACGCCCGCTCGCGCGCAGGGCGCCACTGCACGCTCGCTGCCTTGAGCGAGAGTGCAGTGCCGATGGGCCAAGGCGATCGTTCTCACCTGCATTTTCGCCATGCTTCGCCCAAAGCCGCGAAGCATGGCGTCGCGCAACGGTGCGATTGCAGTGGAACCGCTCCGAACCGGGGCATCGCGCGAGGGAGATGAGAGGCGCGGGGTTTCAGTTCACCCACGTCCCGACGACCGTGCTGGCGTTCTCCGTCTGGAGCACCTGGAACCACACGTCGCGGCCGCGCGCGTTGACGGGAATGGGAAGCCGCCACGACACCGCGCCTTGCGCATCGGTGTTCCGCGGCGTACCGGCCTGGATCGGGCTGCGAATCCCCGCCGTAACGTTCAGTTGCGGGATGTAGACCTGGCCGAGGCCGACGAGACTGTAGATGAGGTAAGACCGCGTGCCGGGCCGGCCTCCGACGGCGGAAAAGTCGCCGTTCTGCCCGCCGACGAGTTGCCCGACGGTCAGTTTGAACGGGTTGGGGCGCGTCGTCGAGAGGGCGAAGTCGTAATCCACTTCCTCGCCGTGCGGCCCGCGGTAGCCTGGGATGCGGATGGTGCCGAGGGCCGGTTCGCCGCTCGCCAGGCCGACGAAGGCGCCGATGAGGACATCATCGCCCGGGCCGTTTTTCCAGAACTCGACCTTGTCGATGGGAATCTCCGAGACCCAGCCCTGTCCGACGGCGAAGACGCCGTCGAGGCTGCCGCCGTAGCGCATCACCGTCGCGATCAACTCGCCGTTGCGATAGAGTTTCATCGCGGTGTTGGAGGAGACGGCCAGCGAGCCGAAGTAGACGTAGAGCGAGTGGATGGGGGTGGAGAACACCCACGTCGAGCCGGGGCCGCTGGCGGCGTAGAGCGGCGCATCCGAGACCCAGCCGAAAGGAATGCTCGCGTCGCGCAGCGCCCCGCCGCCGTCATTGCGCGTGATCGTCGCGCGCGTGATGCCGAGGTCGAGCGTGACGGTCTGCGGCGTGAGGTCGCCCTTGTCGTCCACGCCCGGATAGAAGGAATCAAAGGCGTAGCGCTGAGCCCCGTCGGCGTTGTAGAGCCAGTTGGCGAGGTCGCTCGAGTAGGAGTTCACCTGCGCCGAGGCGCTCCCGGCGGCGGAGACGACGACGGCGGTGGCAAGCAGCGCGGGGACGAGACGCATGGCGGCATCCTCTCTCAAAAGGACCGGAACGAAGCGGCTGCGCCGGCGAAAGCCAGTGCACCGCCTCAAGCGTGCCACCACTCGACGCCCACGCCACGCCAGCGGCCACGGCGCGGCCGCGCGGAATCCGGCTGTAGCGATGGCGCCGCCCGCAACGACGAGTTCCCGGACCGAGCCGCGCCGCCCGGGGGCGGATCGCCTCAGCCGCTTCAGACCAGGCCGAGCATCTGCAGGCTGACCCAGAGAATCAGAAGCATGAACGCCGCGCGGAGGAGGCGCTCGGGCAGGGCGTGAGTCAGCCCCGCGCCGAGGAAGGCGCCGATCATGGCGGTCGGCGCGAGGAAGAAGGCGATGGTCATGCTCTCGCCGTAGTCGAGGTTGAGCGGTTCGCCATTCTCGCCGACGAGCGAGGCAAGAGCCAGGTTCTTCTGGACCGCGCCGATGACGGAGGTGAGTCCCATGACGGCGCTGCTCGCCGCGATCGCCTGCCGCACCGGCAGGTTGCACAGGCGCTGGAGCATGGGCACGGCGATCGGCCCGCCGCCGATGCCCAGCAGGCCGCCGAAGAACCCCATCAGCGCCCCCACCGCGCCGACCGGCAGCCAGCCGACGGCCGGCTCGCGCGGCTCGGTGCGGTGGCGATCCTGGAACATCCGCAGCGCGTACACGACGAGCACGACGAGCAGGAACAGGCCGAAGAGGCGCTTGAGCGTCGCCCCGTCCAACTGGTTGCCCAGCAGCACTCCGCCGATCATGCACACGACGCCGGCGGGGAGCATGCGCAGCATGACGTCCCAGCGCACGACGCGGGCGCGGTGATGGCGCGAGAGGGCGAGGACGGCGACGAGGACGTTGACGATCATCGCCGCCGCCTGCGACGTGTGCTGGTCGTGGCCGAGCGCGAGGGTGAGGATGGGGATCATGATGATCGACCCACCCACGCCCATGAGTCCGCCGATTGTGCCGGCGAAGAGGCCGGCAAAGACGAGTTGCCAGATTTCCGAAACGTCCACGCCGGGCATCGCAGAGTCTATCCCATCGAACGATGGCCGAAAGAGAAAGCGGCCTGGAGGCGTGTGAGGCCTGTTTCGACGGATTCGGGTCTCGGGGCGGTTGACTTCGCGGTCATTGGCCGTATGGTGCAACTCAGACCGCCGCCGCGACTCGAACCGATTCAACCGGCGTCGCGCGCAGGTGGCCGCCTCCTTCTTCCGACATCTTGTTTTTCAGAGAGGAGCACGGCGATGCCCGCGACTTCCGCGTTCACCCACCGCTTAACGGATCAGGTCGCCCAGTTTCACCTGCGCTTCCCCATTGAGTCAGACGACCTTGATCAGGACGAAGAGTGGTGCGAGGTGCGCACCGAGGGGGAGCGCGCGTGGAAGCGGCTCCGCTTCCACGATTACTACGAGGTCTACCGCGTGCCGGGCCTGTACGAGGCGCTGTTCTACCAGTGCCTCAAGTGCTGCTCGCCCTACCGCGTCGTGCATCTGCTCGACGACGTGCTGCGCGATGATCCGCACAACGTCGAGGACCTGCGCGTGCTCGATCTCGGCGCGGGCAACGGGATGGTGGGGCAGGAACTGCGCAACATCGGCGTGCCGCGCATCGTCGGCGTGGACATCATCCCCGAGGCGATGGAGGCCACCTTCCGCGACCGGCCCGGCGTCTACGACGACTACGTCATCGCCGACATGACCGACCTCGACGAGGGAAACCGGGAGCGCCTGCGCGACGCCGATCCGAACTGCCTCACCACCGTCGCCGCGCTCGGCTACGGAGACGTCCCCACCGACGCATTCGTCGAAGCGTACAACCTCATCGACACGCCCGGCTGGCTCGCGTTCAACATCAAGGAAAACTTCCTCGATGACATGGAGGACCACACCGGCTTCGCCGGTCTCATCCGCCGACTGATGCGCCAACGCCGCATCGAGGTGCAGGCGTACCGGCGCTACTGCCACCGCCTGAGCATCCACGGCGAGCCGCTCTTCTACGTCGCCATGGTCGCGCGGAAACTCAAGGGGGTGTAGCACGCCGTGCGGCCGCCCGCGGTTTCGCGATCGATGTCGTCGCTAGACTCTACCATGACCGACTCGCCTCACGCCGCACACGAGACCGCCGCCGACCGCCTGCGCCTCTCCGTCGAGGGCATGCACTGCGCCGGCTGCGTCGGCAGCGTCGAGAAGGCTTTGCGCTCCGTGAACGGCGTCACGTCGGCCAGCGTGAGCCTCGCGCACGCCTCGGCCGAGGTGGCCGGGGCCGATCTCGACGCGGAAGCGCTCGTTCAGGCCGTGGACCGCGCCGGCTACAAGGCCCGCCCCGCCGCCGCCCGCGCCTCCGTCGCCGACCAGCGCAGTGAGATCGAGCAGCGCCAGTCCCGCCACGCCGTCGCCTGGCGCCGCCGCGCCATCGCCGGCACTCTCGCCTCCCTGCCGATGATCCCCATGCACCTGCCCCCTTCGTGGACCGGCATGGAGCACCTCCACGGCGATCTCAACTGGTACATGTGGCTCGCCGTCGCCCTCTCCACCTTTGTGCAGGTCTACGTCGGCAGCGCGTTCTACAAGTCCGCCTGGAACGCCGCAACGAAGCGCACGACCAACATGGACACGCTCATCGCCATCGGCGCGACCGCGGCGTTCGGCTTCTCCGTCGTCGTGCTCTTCGGACATCTCCTCGGCTACGAACCGACTCAACCTTTCTACTTCAGCGAGTCCGCCGGACTGCTCACGCTCATCTCCATCGGCCACTGGCTCGAAGCCCGCACCACCGCCGCGGCCGGCTCGGCCATCCGCGAACTGCTCTCGCTCCAGCCCGATGAAGTCACGAGACTCAAGAGCGAAGCGGACTCATCAGGAGACGTCGTGCGCTCCGCCGACATCGTGCCGGGCGATCTCATGCTCATCCGCCCCGGCGAGCGCATCGCGGTGGACGGGCAGGTGGTGAGCGGCTCGTCGAGCGTCGATGAGTCGATCGTGACGGGCGAGTCGATGCCCGTGCAGCGCGCGGCGGAGTCGAAGGTCATCGCCGGCTCGCTCAACCAGACGGGTCGGCTCATCATCCGCGCCGAGACGAGCGGCCTCGATACGACCGTCTCGCGCATCGCCGAGATGGTCCGCAGCGCCCAGTCGAGCAAGGCGGAGATTCAGCGCCTCGCCGACTACGTCAGTTCGATCTTCGTGCCCTCGGTGTTGGGGATCGCGGCGGTCACATTCCTCGGCTGGCTTCTTTTCGCCGAGGCCGACAATCTCACGCACGCGCTCGTCAACGCGACGACGGTGCTGGTGATCTCGTGCCCGTGCGCGCTGGGGCTGGCGACGCCGACGGCGGTGATGGTCGGGAGCGGCGCCGCGAGCCGGCGCGGCCTCCTCGTCAAGAGCGCCGCCACTCTCGAACGCTGCGCCTCGGTCGATCTCATCCTCTTCGACAAGACGGGCACGCTCACACAGGGCCGCCCCGCGGTGCAGGAGGCGGAGGATGAGCCGCTCCGCCTCGCCGCCGCCCTCGCCAGCGCCTCGACGCACCCGCTCAGCCGCGCGATCGTCGCCGCGGCGCAGCAGCGCTCCCTCGACGTGCCGCGCGCTGAGCACGTGGATGAGTCAAGCGGCAAGGGGTTGAGCGGGCGCGTCGAGGGGCGCGAGGTTCACGTCCACTCCCCGGGCGCGGCCAGGCAGGCGGGCTACGAGATCGGCGCCGATGAGCACGACGACGTGACGCGCAGCGTCGTCATCGCCGACGGCGTCTCGCTCGGCTCGATCACCTTCGTGGACGCCATGCGCCCGCAGGCGCGGCAACTCATCGAGGGCCTGCGGTCGCGCGGCGTGGAGGCGATGCTCCTCACCGGCGATCGACAGGCCGTTGCGGCTCGCCTCGGCGCGGCGGCGGGACTCAAGCCGGAGATGATCCGCGCTGAACTGCGGCCGGAGGACAAAGTCGCGGCCGTGCGCGAGGCGGCCGGGCAGGGCCGGGTCGTGGCGATGGTGGGAGACGGGATCAACGACGCCGCGGCGCTCGCGGAGGCCAGCGGTCGGGGGGGCGTCGGCATCGCCATCGGCTCGGGCGCCAACATCGCCATCGAGGCCGCGGACGTCGTCATTCCCGGCGAGAGCCTTGAGCGTCTCGTGGACCTGCTCGGTTTGAGCGGCGACACGCTGCGCACGATCAAGCAGAACCTCTTCATGTCCTTCATCTACAACACGCTGGCGATCCCGGTGGCGGCGCTGGGGCTGCTGGGGATGCAGGGCCCGCTCCTCGCCGCCGCCGCGATGGGCCTGAGCGACCTGAGCGTCATCGGCAACTCCCTGCGCCTCAAGTGGCGCCTGGCGCGGCGCTGACGACCAACGTTTCGCCGCGACCCGGAGGCTCTGCGCAGGTGAGCGCCGGGCGTGCAGGCGCAATCGTACGCCCTTGCACCTCCGGCATAGCCACGCGAAGCGCGAGGCCATGCCACCGGCCATCGAGAATCATTCATCGCCGAGCGCCGCATCGAGTCGCCCGCCGTGGTGCGCGAGCAGCGCTTCCGCCGCGGCGCGGTCGAGCGCGCGGCGCTGCATGACGATCGCGGTCTTGACCGCTCCGCCCGCCGCATCGAGCAGACTCAGCGCGGTGCCGCGATCAAGACCCGTCAGCGTCGCAATGATGCGCGCGGCGCGGTCGCGCAGTTTCGCGTTGCTCGCGCGGAGGTCGACCATGAGGTTCTCGTAGACGCGGCCGGTGCGGATCATCAGCGTCGTCGAGATGGTGTTGAGTGCGAGTTTCGTCGCCGTTCCCGCCTTGAGGCGCGTCGAGCCGGTGAGCACCTCGGGCCCCGTCTCGATCACGATGAGATGATCGACGAATGAGGGGCGCTCCATCGGCGCGCAGGTAAGCAATCCCGTCACCGGCGCTCCCGCGGCGCCGGACCCTCTTGCGTCTTCACCTCCGCGCGACTTGACGAACTCGAGCGCGCCGAGGACGTAGGGCGTCGTTCCCCCCGCCGCGATCCCCAGCACCGCGTCGTTGTGCGTCAATCGCAGCGCTTCAAGTTCAGATTCAGCGCCGCGCGGATCATCCTCGCGCCCTTCGCTCGATCGGCGCAGCGCCGCGTCGCCGCCGGCGATGATCGCGATGATCCGATCGGGCGGAATCTGAAACGTCGGCGGCGCTTCCGAGGCATCGAGCACGCCGAGGCGGCCGGACGTGCCCGCGCCGACGTACACGAGCCGTCCCCCGCGCGCAAAGCCCGGCTCGACGGCCTCGATGAAGGTCGTGAGCGCCGCCGCCGCACGCTCCATCGCTTCGAAAGCCGCCCGGTCCTCGCGCTGCATCACCGCCACGCACTGCGCGGCGCTGAGTTCGTGCAGGTTCATCGTGCGCGCATTGCGGTGCTCGGTGCGCACGTGGCCGCGGTCGGGAGGATGATCGGGTGCCGCAGCGTTCACGGGTACACCCACGAGCCGGCCACGGGCGCGGGGCCGGGCAGTTTCGTCACCTGCGGCAGGGTGATGGGGATTCGCTCTTCGCACAGCGCGCCGAGCACCGCCATGGCGATCGCCTCGCGAGAGGGCGCCGGCACGCCGAGGTCGTCGCTGCGGTTCACCGGGCACTTCGCGCGCTTTTGAAACTCACCGAGAAGGGCCTTGTTGAGCACGCCGCCGCCCGCGAGGATGAGTCGATCCGCCGCGCCGATGCGATTGACCGCCGCGGCCGCCACCGCCGCGCACGCCGAGCGCAGGACGTTGCAGCGCTGGTCGGTCGCGACGGCGCCGCCGCGACCCGCCCCGGCGGCAACGTCCGCCAGCAGTCGCGCGAGATCATCCTCCGTGCCCAGCGAGCGCGCCAGGCCCGACTGCCGCTCGAAGATCTCGACGAACCGGGCGAAGCACGCCTCATCAACGCGGCCGCGCAGCGCCTGCGAGCCGCCTTCATCGAAGGCGAGATTGAACAGGAGCCGGCTCAGCCCGTCGAGCGCGTGATTGCACGCGCAGATGTCGCCGGCCTCGATGCCGTCGAGGGCCTTGAGGTGATCCGCCCGCGCGCCGGCGGGCGGCAGCGTCGTGTAGTTGCAGAATCCGCCGAGATTGAGGACCGCCCGGCGCTCCTTCGCGTCACAGAAGAGAATGTAGTCGGCGATGGGGGTGATCGGCGCCCCTTGGCCGCCCGCGGCCGCGTCGGCGGTGCGCAGGTTGCTCACCACGGGCGCGCCGAGGCGCCGCGCGATGATCGCCGGCTCGAGGAGTTGCCACGTCAGCGGAGGCGCGTGATAGACCGTCTGACCGTGCACCGCGACCAGGTCCGCCACATCCTGCCCGACGATCTCCGCGATCGCGTCGGCATGCAGCACGGTGAACTCGTAGTTCAGCGCCGCGATCGCCCCGGCGGAGAGCGGCTCCTGCCGCGAGAAGCGCCGCAGCGCTTCGCCCATGGCGCCCAGGGGCCGGCTGAGCGCCCGCACGAGGCGGACGCGCATCTCCAGTGCCCGGCCGGTCAGTTCGACAAGCGCGACATCCAGCGCATCGAGACTTGTGCCCGTCATGCATCCGACGATAAGGCGCGTCGGAGTGTCCTGGGTCGTGGCCATCTTCTGTGCCGCTCCGGCGGTCGCCGCTAGCGCTCGAGTTCCTCGGCAATCATCAGATAGTATCGGCAGGAGTCGTTCAGGCCCCCGGGACGGCTGCGCCTCAGCCAGAGGCGGCGATGCTCGTCAACGATGCGCCGGGCGAGCACGGCGAGGTCGCGCCGTTTCACTTCGATCGCCCCGCGCCGCATCAGGGCCCGATCCGCCGCCAGACGGCACACGTCCAGCGCGTGCGACAACTCATCGCGCACAAGTTCATCGCCGATGGTCGGCAGCGACTCGCCGTGTCGCCGCAGTTCGGCGCTGAGGCGCTGCCAGTTCGCCGCGTCGCCGCCGATGTGCGGCTTTGCGTCGATCGGCTCGTGCAGGTCGCTGTACAGGGCCGTGGCGTTGAGGAGGCGTTCGCCCATCGAGCCGTCGCGCAAGGCGAGGTCGAGATCGCCAAGCGTTTCGATCCACGGCCCGATCCTGCCGCTCGCATCGTTCATCAGGTGGAAGGACGCAGCCGCCGCATCGAAGCGCTCGGCGGCGTCGGCGTTCCACGCGACGCTCGCACCGTCGGCGAGGGCGTGCAGGGCGATGGGCCACTGCTGTCGGTGGCCGTGGTCGCCCCACTCGGTAATAAGGAATCCCGCCGCGCCGTGCGCGAGGCCGGCGCGGGCCGCGGCGATGAGGTTTCCGCGCCGTTCGCGCGTTCGCCCCGTGATGCTCCGCCACGCGCTCGTGCCGGGGCACATCCACACCTCGCGCGATTCGCCGCCTGCGACTTCGCGAATCACTCGACACCACTCATCAAAGGGCGCATCGGGTTCATACCCCCACACCAGCGCCGCGAGATCTCCCTCAAGCATCTCCAGCGCCCGCGGCTCGCGCAGCGCAATGTCCGCCCAGAACATCGGCGTCTTTCCGTGCGCTCGCGCGATCGCCGCGACGGCGTTGACGTACTGGGCGTACACCGCCGCCCGGCCGCGCTGCTCGACCGCCTCGCGGCTGCGCCCCGTCCCCACGTCAAACGTCTCGTCGCAGCCGACGTTTACGCGCGGCGACTGCAAGCACGGCAGCAGTTGCCCGAGCCAGTCGCCGACGAGTTGCAGCGATCGCGGATCGACGGGGCAGAGGCTGAAGGGCCCGGAGCGCGGCACGCGCACCTGGCCGTTGTCAAACACCCACTCGCCGTGCGTCTCCGCGAGCGGGGCGTAGCGCGGCCGCTCCAGCCAGCGCGTGAGGTGGCCGAAGCAGTTCTGGTTTGCCGCGAGTTCGATGCCGTGCTTCGCGGCGTGCGCATCGAGTGCGCGGACCTCATCAGGAGTCATCGGTGAGGCGTGGCGCCACACCTCCTCGTGCCCCGCGTATGCAAAGGTGTGCTCCATGTAGAGTTGAAGGTGGTTGATCTTCATCGCGGCGAGATGGTCGATGATCTCAAAGAGCATCTCCATCGTCGGCACGCGGTCGCGGGAGATGTCGAGCATCACCCCGCGCAGGGCGAAGGAGGGTTCGTCATCGATCGTCATCGCATGCACAGCCCAGGCATAGCCATGCCTGGGCTTTGCATCGCGCGCGCACCGCGCCAGTTGAATCAGCGTGCGCAGCGCATGCCGCGCCCCCATCTCGTGGTGCGCCTCGACCCGCGCGAAGCAAGCGCCGCCGGCCGGCGGCGCGATCGTCAGGCGGTAGGCCTGCCCGCGCGTCGAGCGCTCCTCGAAGCGCTCGCCCGTCAGGCGCACGAGGATGTGCGCCCCAGCCGCATCCTCCACGCGCTGCGCCCCGAGTCGCTCGATCTCCGGCCAGGCGCCGGCGCCGCACACCTTCAGGCCGTCGGCGGGCAGCGGCACGACTTCGCCCGTCAGGCGAAGCGAGCGCGGCGGCGGAATGAGCAGCGGCGCAGCGTTCATGACGGCGCTTCGCCCACCGCTTGAGACTTCGGCCGCCCCGCGACGCACACCATCATCGCCAGAGCCGTGCAGTAGAGCAGCCGCCAGGGGAACGCCGGCTTGAGATCGACGAGGTACTGCGGCTTGAGGCCGTCGAACCAACCCGGCGTGAGGTAGATCGCCGTGGCCGTGCCGATGAGCAGCGCCGCGACGGCGCTGGCGCTGTTTCCCTGCCGCGTGAAGATCGCCGTGAGGAAGACCGCCAGCAGTCCGGGATACGCATAGGTCATCACGCCCAGCGCGAAATCGATGAGCGTCTGCTCGCTGGCCGCGTGCCACCACATGCACACGCCCGCGAAGAGCGCCAGCACCACGCCCCATCCTATCACCGCGAGTCGGCCGATGAGCAGGTAGTGCCTCTCCTCCGCGCCGGGCACGACACGCTTGTACACGTCGTTGGTGAAGGCCGAGGCCATCGCGTTGAGCGAGGAGTTCACCGTCGAAAGTCCGGCCGCGAAAAGCCCCGCCATCATCAGCCCCGGCAGACCCGCCGGCAGTTCGTTGATGATGAAACTCAGAAACACCTCGCGCGAGGCGTCCGGCGCCGCGTGCGGCCCGGCAGCGCCCATCACATCCGGCCGCTGATAGAACACAAAGAGCAGCAGCCCGATGAGCATGAACAGCAGCGTGACGGGCAGGCCGATGAGAATCGCCCCGATCACGCTGCGGCTGCCCTTGAGCGCCGAGCGGCACGTCAGCGTGCGCTGGGCGAGGTCGTGGTCGGTGCCGTACGCGGCCATGTTGAAGAGCACGAAGCCGAGGATCGCCGTCCAGAGCGTGTACGTCGTCGCGGGGTTCGTCGAGAAGTCGATGACGGTGAGTTTCGAGGCCGCCCCCGGCGCCGGCTCGCGCAGCACGTCCAGCAGGTCACCCGCGCCGAGGGGAATGCGGTCGAGCAGGATCGCCCCGGCAATCAGCACCGCGCCGACGAAGACGATGGTCTGAATGACGTCCGTCCAGATCACGCTCGCCACGCCGCCGACGAAGGTGTAGCCGACTCCGGCGACCATGAAGAGGACGATCGCCAGCCAGATGTGCCCCGGCTCGGTGTCCTTGAAGAGAATGAGCGAAGCGGGGATCGCGGCGATGTAGATGCGCGACCCGCTCGCCAGCACCCGCCCGGCCATGTACATGAGGCTCGAACAGGTGCGTGCGGTGGGTCCGAAGCGCGCTTCGAGCAGTTCGTAGACGGTGCTGACGTTGGCGCGGTAGAACGCGGGGATGAAGAACGCGGCGACCACGAGCACCGCGATGATCGCGCCGAGGTTGGCCGAGAGGTACGTCAGGTTGCCCTTGTAGGACTGCTCGGGCCCGCCGATGAACGTCGCCGCCGAGAGCGAAGTCGCCAGCACCGACACCGCCACGGCCCAGGCAGGCAGGTTGCGGCCTCCGAGGAAGTAGTCGCCCGTGCTGGTGCGTTTGCGCTGCGCGACGATCCAGCCGGTGATGACGAGGAGCAGCGCGTAGAGGCCGAGGATGATCCAGTCGAGCGCCGCAAAACCGCCGGTCTGCGTCGCGCTCAGTTGTGCACCGGTGGTCAGCACGCTCGCTCCCGCCGCTGGCTGCCCCTGGCTCGCCATCCACTCGAACCGCGGAGCATTCTAGAGCCGTTTCGTTTCCGGCGCGGCTGGCGCCGCGGCACGCTCGTCAGCCGTCCGCGCCGGGGCGGGCCGCCGCAGGGTCTGGCTGCGAGCGATCAACTCTTGATCGCTTCGCGACGATGAATACACTCTGAAGTCATGAGCGGCCGACGATCGCCCATTTCGATCCAGATCATCATTACCTCGCCCCACTGAGGCGGCTGGGATCGTTGCGGCTCACCTGAGCATTCGAGCAGAAGATTCCAGGCCCCGCCTCCGGTGGGGCCTGTTGCGTTGCACCGGTAGACTTGCCCCCCCGAGTTGACCGCCCGAGGTCGCTCTTTCGAGAGAATCGCCATGAGCCAGGAAACCCCGACCCCCGCCGCCGCGAGCAAGCCCTCCTACAAGGAGACGCTCAACCTGCCCAAGACGGCCTTTCCGATGCGGGCCAACCTCGTGCAGAACGAGCCGGCGAGCGTGAAGCGGTGGGAGAAGATGAACCTTTACGCCGCCCTGCGCGAGCGAGCCAGGGTCGAGGCGAGGCGTCCGTGGGCGTTCCACGACGGCCCGCCCTACGCCAACGGTTCGATCCACCTCGGCCACCTCCTCAACAAGGTGCTCAAGGATTTCGTCGTGCGCACGCGCACCTCGCAGGGCTTCGATGTGCCCTACGTGCCGGGGTGGGATTGCCACGGCCTGCCCATCGAGCACAAGGTGATGACCGAACTCGTCGAGTCGGGCAAGGCGGTGAAGCTCGAGACCCTCTCGGAGGACGATCGGCGCATGGCGGTGCGGCGCGAGTGCCGCAAATACGCCGAGAAGTACATCAAACTCCAGACGGGGCAGATGAAGCAGTTGCTTACCGTCGCCGACTACGAGCATCCCTACCTGACGATGCAGCCGGAGTATGAAGCGGCCACGCTGGAGGTCTTCGCCGATCTCGTCGCGCACGGGCTGGTCTACCGCGCCCTCAAGCCGGTTCACTGGTCGATCGCCAATCAGACCGCGCTTGCCGAGGCGGAACTGGAGTACTACGACCGCGAGGACCTCTCCGTCTATGTGTGGTTTGAGGTTGAAAACGTCGCGGGTCTGCTCAGGGCGTTTGGCCTGGGCGGCAAGGACGAGCGCGAGTTCGCTGACCTCAAGCCTTCGCTGATGATCTGGACGACGACGCCGTGGACGCTGCCTGCGAATCTCGCGGTCGCGGTGCATCCGCGCTACGAG
This sequence comes from Vicinamibacteraceae bacterium, assembly GCA_011525805.1. Lineage (GTDB taxonomy): Bacteria > Planctomycetota > Phycisphaerae > Phycisphaerales > UBA5793 > UBA5793. Next base: position 9,780 of record WYBR01000008.1, on the reverse strand, counting down.
TACGTGCTGGCGATGATGGGCGGGCGGCCGACGGTTGTCGCAGCGGAGTTGCACGCGAAGGTGAAGTCGCTGCGCGAGAAGGGCGCGGGCGGGCACGGCAGCGCTGAACTGGGGCGGTGCAAGGGCGCTGATCTCGTCGGCCTGACCTATCGCCATCCTTTCTGCGCGCGGACTTCGCCGGTGGTGACGGCGGACTACGTGACGCTCGAAGACGGCACCGGCCTTGTTCACACCGCGCCGGGGCACGGGGCGGAGGACTTTCAGACCGGACACGCCCACGGCCTGCCGATCTACTGCCCCGTCCGCGCCGACGGGACGTACGACGATACCGTCCCCGACTGGTTGCGCGGCATGGACATCTGGAAGGCCAATGAAGTGATCGCCAACCGCCTCACCGAGGGCGGGGCGATGTACTTCTCGCACACATTCACGCACTCCTACCCGCACGACTGGCGCGGAAAGACTCCGGTGATCTTCCGCGCGACGGAGCAGTGGTTTGCGGGCGTGGATGAGCCGCGCGCCGGCGGGGCCGACCTGCGCACCCTCGCACTCGACCAGACGCGCGCGGAGGTGAAGTTCTACCCCGAGTGGGGCCGCAACCGGATGCGCGGCATGCTCGAGTCGCGTCCGGACTGGTGCCTGAGCCGGCAGCGCGCCTGGGGCCTGCCGATCCCCGTCTTCTTCAACGAGCGAGGCGAGTACCTGCTCACCAAGCGCAGCGTCCTTTGCGTGGCGGAGAAGGTGCGCGCCAAAGGTTCCGATGCGTGGTTCACGATGAGCGCCGCGCAACTGCTCGAGGGGTATGACCCGGCGGGCGATCCTGACGCGCCGCAGTGGGTGATCGACGCGTGCAAAGCCCAAGGTTGGCCTACCCTGGGCTTTGCCCTGCGCAAGAGCAGCGACATCTTCGACGTCTGGTTCGAATCCGGCTGCTCGTGGCACGCGGTGATGGACCAGCGCGGCCAGGCGGACCTCAAGCACGGCCGGGCGACGGAACTCTACCTCGAAGGCTCCGACCAGCATCGCGGCTGGTTCCAGGTCTCGCTGCTCACCGCGCTGGGCGCCACCGGCCGCGCACCCTTCAAGGCCCTGCTTACCCACGGCTTCACCGTCGATAAGGACGGAAAGAAGATGAGCAAGAGCCTCGGCAACACGATCGAGGTCGAGGACCTGCTCAAGAAGTACGGCGCGGACGTCTGCCGCTGGTGGGTCGCGTCGCTCAACTTCGAGGGCGACATCAAGGTGGATTACTCCCTCTTTGACGTGGCTGGCGAGTCCTACCGCAAAGTGCGCAACACGCTGCGCTTCCTCCTGAGCAACCTCGACGACTACGACCCCGGGGCGGTGACCGGCGCGCCGCCGCCGACGAGCCTCGACGCTTGGGCGCTGAGCGAGTTCGACGGCCTGAGCCGGCGCGTGCGCGAGGCGTACGACCGCTACGACTACCGCGCGGCGCACAACGCGCTCTACGACTTCTGCAACGAGACGCTCAGCGCGGTGTATCTCGCGGCGACGAAGGACCGGCTCTATTGCGACCGGCCCGGCAGCCCGCGCCGCCGCGCGACGCAGCGGGCAATGCACCTGATGTGCGACGGCCTGTGCCGCCTGCTGGCGCCGCTGCTGCCGCACACCGCCGACGAGGCGCACCGCTCGCTCTGGAAGTGCGCCTCCGACGACGCCTCGCGCTGCGTCCAGTTCGAGACCTACCTGCCCGAGAGCGGCGCAAGCGCCGACGACGCCTGGCCGCAGGTCATGGCCGGACGCGACGCCGCGCTGCTCGGCCTCGAGCAGGCGCGGTCGGCCGGGGTGGTGGACAATCCCCTCGACGCCGAGGTGCATGTCGAAGACGCCGACGGCTCACTCCGCGCCTTCGCCAGGCGGTTCGCCGAGCAGAGCGGCGGGCGCTTCGAGGCGGAGTTCGCCGACCTGCTCGGCGTGAGCCGCGTCCAGTTCGTCGCCGCCGGAGAGGCGCGCGTCGTCTCCCTCGCCGATGAGCCGCGCTGCGAGCGCAGTTGGAAGCGCGACGGGACGGTGCGGCAGCGAAGCGATGGCGGCTGGCTCACGGACCGCGACGCGGAGGCGGTGGGGGTGCGGTAGAGGGGGTTGCGCGCGAGGGCGTTGACGCACCCCACGATTCGCGGAGCCTCATCGTGGGCGTGGGGAGCGGAGTGGGTGCGCGCGAGGGCGTTGGCGCACCCCACGATTCGTGGAGCCTCATCGTGGGCGTGGGCGTCGCGTGCGCTCAGTGCGCGGCGATCTGGACGCTGCGCGAGGCGGTTGAGTCGCTCGTCGTCGCGCCCTGCGTATCCCAGGTGATCAGGCCGGGAACGAAAGGCGTGTGCAGACGCTCATCGCGCGGGATGACGCGCACGGCCAGTCCGCGCCGGCCCGACTGCTGGGCGACGATCTCGCTGCGAAAGCGGTGACGACGATCGCCGGCGCTGCCGACGCACTCCATGTCCTGCGCCACGCCGCCAACGAGATCGCCGCTCGCCGCCACCGAGCCGGTGTACACCTGGACGCGCACTTCCTCCGGGCCGAGTTCGCCGAGGTGAACGACTGCCTCGACGGACAGCGGCGTGCGCACGGGAAGGGGTCGATGGGTGTCGGCCGCGACGGACTCGATGCGCACGGCGCTCCAGAAGCGCCGGTAGCGCTCGATCTGCGCCGCCAGGCCGCGCGCGCCCGCCTGGCCGTTCTCCGCCAGCCGCCTGGAGCGTGCGTGGCTGGAGACGTAGCACAGGTCGGTGTACTCCTGCACCATGCGGTTCGTGTTGAACATCGGCGCCAGCGCCTGGATGCAGCGCTTCATGCGCCCGACCCACCGGCGCGGCACGCCGGAGCCGTCGCGATCGTAGAACTCGGGAATGATGTGCCCCTCGAAGAGGTCGTAGAGGCTCGCGGACTCGATGGCGTCAGCCTGGTCGTCGCTCGCGTAGCGTTCGCGGCGTCCGACGGCGAAGCCGGCCTGGGGGTCGAAGCCCTCGTCCCACCAGCCGTCGAGGATGGAGCAGTTGACCACGCCATTCGCGGCCGCCTTCATGCCGCTCGTGCCCGAGGCTTCAAGCCCGCGGCGCGGAGTATTGAGCCAGAGGTCGCACCCCGTCACGAGGTAGCGCGCCACGTTGATGTCGTAGTTCTCGATGAAGACCAGACGCGCGCTCTGCTCGCCCCGGCTCTGCGAGAACTGGACGATCTCGCGGATGAACTCCTTGCCCGCGGAATCGGCCGGGTGGGCCTTGCCGGCGATGATGAACTGGATCGGCCGCTCGGCGTCGCGCAGGAGGCGCAGCAACCGGTTGGGATCGCGCATCAGCAGCGTGGCCCGCTTGTAGGTGGCGAAGCGCCGCGCAAAACCGACCGTCAGCGCGTTCGGATCGAGCGCGGCGACGGCCCGCTCGGTCTCCTGGATGCTGCGCCCGTAGGCCTCGCACTGCTCGCGGATGCGCCCGCGCGCCCAGGTGATGAGTTTGCTCCGGCGCTGGTTATGCACCGCCCAGAGTTCCTCGTCGGGAATGTCGTTCACGCGGCTCCAGACGGTGAAGTCCGCCGGATCGTTCTGCCAGCGATAGCCGAGGTAGCGGTTGAAGAGGTCGGACATCTGCCGCGAGAGCCACGAGCGGGTGTGCACGCCGTTGGTGACGTGAATGATCGGCACTTCCTCCTCGGGCACGCCCGGCCAGACGTTGCGCCACATGCGCCGGCTCACCTCGCCGTGCAGTTTCGACACCGCGTTGCACGAGTTCGACGTGCGAATCGCCAGCACGGCCATCGAGAAGTACTCGTTGCGGTCGAACACGTTCTCGCGCCCCAGCGCCAGCAGCCCCTCCATGTCCAGGCGCAGGCCGGGAGCATACTCGCTGAAATAGCGCTGCATGAGCGAGGAGTGAAAGCGGTCAATGCCCGCGGGCACGGGGGTGTGCGTCGTGAAGACGTGGCCGGCGGACTGGAGCGCCAGCGCCTCGTTGAAACTCGCCCCCGTCGCCTCGATGCAGCGCCGCATGCGCTCGAGCGTCAGGAACGCCGCGTGCCCTTCGTTGATGTGGCAGACCGTCGGCTCGATGCCGACCGCCGCCAGCGCCCGCACGCCGCCGATGCCGAGGATGATCTCCTGCTGGATGCGCGTCTCGACGTCGCCGCCGTAGAGGTTGCGGGTGATCTGCCGGTCCTCCGCGCGATTCTCCGGCAGGTTCGTGTCGAGGAGATAGAGCGGCACGCGACCCACCTGGCACTTCCACATCGCCACGCGCACGTCCCGCTCCGGCAGGCGCACGCTGATCTTCACCCACTCGCCGCTGGTGTCGCGCACGCGGTTGATCGGCTGGTTGGCGAAGTCGAGGTCGGGATAGGTCTCCTGCTGCCAGCCGTCGGCGTTGAGGTACTGCATGAAGTAGCCGTGCTGGTAGAGCAGGCCGACGGCGACGAGGGGCACGCCCAGTTCGCTGGCGCTCTTGAGGTGCTCGCCCGCAAGCAGGCCCAGACCGCCCGAGTAGATCTGGAAGCACTCGGTCAGGCCGAACTCGGCGGAAAAGTAGGCGATCTTCGCGTCGCGCGACTCGGGATGGGCGTTGGCGTACCACCCGTGCGAGGAAACGTGCTGGTCGAGTTGGCTGTAGACGCGGTAGATTTCGTGGAGGTAACTCTCGTCGCGGGCCGCCTGCTCGAGGCGCTCCTGGCTGACGTGGCCGAGAAGTTTGACGGGGTTGTGCCCGTGGCGGTGCCACTGCTCGGGATCGAGGCGCACAAAGAGGGCGATCGCCTCCGGATGCCACGTCCACCAGAGGTTGCGCGCGATGTCCAGCAGCGGCTGGAGGGCGTCTGGAAGAGAGGGAATGACGCGGAAGGGGCGAATGTGCGCCTGGTCGGATCGAAGCATGGGTCGGCGGTCCGGGCCGCGGCGGCGGCGGGTTCAGGTCGGATGAGTCGATGGATTCTACGAACATCGGCCGGGCGATCGGCATGACTGAGGAGTTTCGGGGATTCTTATCGGTTCACGCTCCGCCGGGATCGAGGATCGGCTCCGCCGGGGCGCCAAAACCTCCCCGATCTCCCTGCCCCGAACGGGTGTGCCCGACCGGGAGTGAACGATTCGGGTGGAGTAATGTTCCCGACGTTTCGCCGGACCTCGGTGTGACACCCGCCCAGGACTTCAGATGCGCAGAGCGGCTTGGCTGCTAACGGCACTCCTCGCGGGCATCGTGCTCGGCGGCGCGCTCCATCCCCTCAAGGATGCGGAAGGCTTCGGCTGGCTGACGCCCCTAATCGGCCAGTGGGTGGCGATGATCGGCCAGGTGTTCCTGCGGCTGATCTTCATGATCGTCGTGCCCCTGGTCGTCTCGGCGCTCATGCTGGGCGCCTTCGAACTTGGCTGCGGCAAGGGAATGGGGCGCGTCTTCCTGAAGACGCTCGGCTGCACCGTGCTGGCGAGCACCGCGGCGGTGGCGATTGGCGTCGGGCTGGTCGTTCTCTTCACGCCCGGCGTCGGGGCGAACCTCACGGCGACCGGGTCGCCCGAGAAGATCATCGAATCGGCCGCGGCCGCCAAGCCCCTCACGGAAGCGCTGCTCGACCTGCTGCCGAAAAACCCAGTGGCGTCGGCGACCCGCGCGCTCGAAGGCGAGATCATCGGACTGATGGTCGCGTGCCTGATCATCGGCGCGGCGATGAGCGCCGCGGGCGTGCGCGAGAAGGTGGCCCACACCCTCGTGCCGTTTCTGGAGCAGGTCTTCGCGGTGTGCATGACCGTCGTGGGCTTTGCGATGGTGCTCGCGCCCGCAGGGGTCTTCTCGCTCGTGCTCAACACGGTGTTCACCAACGGGCTGGGGGTCTTTGCCACGCTCCTGGGCTACGTCGGCGTCGTCGTGCTCGCGCTGCTCATTCAGCAGTTCGTGGTGTACCCCATCCTGCTCGTGCTGCTTGCGAAGCGCTCGCCCTGGAGATTCATGTACGACTGCCGCGAGGTGTACCTCTACGCCTTCTCGACCTCGTCGAGCAACGCCACGTTGCCCAAGGCGCTTCAGACGGCGGAGACGGGACTGGCCATCCCGGCCCGCATCTCGCGATTCGTCCTCACCGTCGGCGCCACCGCCAACCAGAACGGAACGGCGCTCTTTGAAGGCGTAACTGTGCTCTTTCTCGCGCAGGTCTACGACGTCGATCTCACGCTCGGAGAGCAGATCACCGTCGTGCTCATGTCCATCGTCGCGGGGATCGGCACCGCCGGCGTGCCGGGCGGAAGCCTGCCGCTGATCGTCATCCTCATGCAGACGATCGGCGTGCCGGCCGAGGGCATCGGACTCATCCTGGGCGTCGATCGATTCCTCGACATGTGCCGCACCCTCGTCAACGTCAGCGGCGACCTCGTGATCGCGGCGGTCGTTGGGCGCGGCGAACCAATGGACGTGGACACTCCCGCGGATTGAACGTCCCCGTCGGCGGCGGACGCGCCGGATGCGGGAGACCGTGACGGAAACGGCCCGCCCGGGGCATTGCGGCCCGGCGACGCCGGAGCGAGCTGATTCAACCGCCATTCTGGCAGGCGGATGGGGCGGTGGTGTCGAACGAGCGAGGCCGGATGGCGATTCGGCCCCGTCAGGGCGGCCTAGGCCCGCTTCCATGCTGGCATCCGCCTTGCAACCCTCCCAAGGAACCGCTCGGCGGCGTTGCGCGCCGCCGGCCTCCAGTCACCGCAACCACAGGGAAGGACCTCCCTCATGTCAAAGATCATCGGCATCGACCTCGGCACCACCAACTCCGTCGTCGCCATCATGGAAGGCGGGCAGCCCAAGGTCCTCATCAACTCCTCGGGCAGCCGCATCACCCCCTCCATCGTCGCCTTCACCGACAAGGGCGAGCGCCTCGTCGGACAGCCCGCGAGGCACCAGCAGGTCACCAACCCCAGGAACACCGTCTACTCGATCAAGCGCTTCATGGGCCGGCGCCACCACGAAGTCCAGCACGAGGAGAAACTCGTCCCCTACGAGATCACCGGCGGCGGCGATGAACTCGTCAAGGTCAAGGTGCGCGACAAGACCTACACGCCTCCCGAAATCTCCGCGATGATCCTCCAGGATCTCAAGAAGACCGCCGAGGACTACCTCGGCGAAAAGGTCGATCGCGCCGTCATCACCGTCCCCGCCTACTTCAACGACTCGCAGCGCCAGGCGACCAAGGACGCCGGCGAGATCGCCGGCCTCAAGGTCGAGCGCATCATCAACGAGCCGACGGCCGCGGCCCTCGCCTACGGCCTCGAGAAGAAGAGGAACGCCAAGATCGCGGTCTTCGACCTCGGCGGCGGCACCTTCGACATCTCCATCCTCGACATCGGCGATGGCGTCTTCGAAGTCCTCTCCACCAACGGCGACACCCACCTCGGCGGCGACGACTTCGACCAACTCCTCATCGACCACGTCGCCGAGGAGTTCCGCCGCAAGGAGGGCATCGACATCCGCAAGGACCCCATGGCCCTCCAGCGCCTCAAGGAAGCGTGCGAGAAGGCCAAGTGCGAACTCTCCACCACGCTGGAGACGAACATCAACCTGCCCTTCATCACGGCCGACCAGTCCGGCCCCAAGCACCTGCTCGTCACCGTGACGCGGGCGAAGTTCGAGTCGCTCTGCGAGCCCCTCTTTGCGCGTCTCAAGGGGCCGTGCGAGCAGGCGCTCAAGGATGCGAAGGTCAAGCCCAGCGACATCGGCGAGGTCGTGCTCGTCGGCGGCTCGACGCGCATGCCCCGCGTGCAGGAGATGGCTAAGCAGATCTTCCAGACGCAGGAACTCGACAAGTCGATCAACCCCGACGAGGTCGTGGCCGTCGGCGCCGCGATCCAGGGCGGCGTCCTCCAGGGAGACGTCAAGGACGTGCTCCTTCTCGACGTCACCCCCCTCTCGCTGGGCGTCGAGACCCTCGGCGGCGTGATGACCAGGCTCATCGAGAAGAACACCACCATCCCCACCTCGCGCAAGGAAGTCTTCTCGACCGCGGCGGACAACCAGACGAGCGTGACGATCCATGTCCTCCAGGGCGAGCGCGAGTTCGCCCGCGACAACCGGACGCTGGCGCGCTTCGACCTCGCGGACATCGCCCCGGCGCCGCGCGGCATGCCGCAGATCGAAGTCGAGTTCGCCATCGACGCCAACGGCATCCTCAACGTCTCCGCGACCGACAAGGCCACCGGCAAGCGCCAGCAGGTCGAGGTGAAAGGCTCCAGCGGCCTGAGCAAGGATGAGATCGAGAAGATGCGCCGCGACGCCGAGTCGCACGCCGCAGAGGACAAGGCGGCCCGCGAACTCGTCGATCTCAAGAACCGCGCCGAGAACGTCGTCTACCAGACCCGCAAGCACCTCACCGAGTACGGCGACAAGGTCGCGCCCGATGTCCGCGGCCAGATCGAGTCCGCCCTGAGCGGCGTCGAGAGCCGACTCAAGGAAGACAACAAGGCCGCGATCGAAGCCTCGCTCAAGGAACTCGAGCGTGTCTCGATGGAACTCGGCAAGGCGGTCTACGAGTCGCAGGCCAAGGCCGGCCCCGCCGGCGGCGCTGCGCCCGGCGGCTCCTCCGGCGCTTCATCCTCCAAGGGCGACGACGTCATTGATGCGGAATACGAAGTGAAGGACGACAACAACTGATCCGCGCGTCGCGGATCGCGGTTGCACGTAGCCACATGTTGCGCGTCCAAACGTCGCGCCATTTGGTTAGCCGCGACGCGATGGTTTCGGAGCGGAGCGCGGTTGGACGTGGCCGCGCGCCACGCGTCCGAACACCGCGCCGCACCCGAAGCGCTCCCCTGCGCAAAGCCTCCGCGTCGCGGCTAACCCGCAATGCACTGCGCGACGCGCGCTACCAGCGCACCGGCGGCGTCACGAATTTCCATCGCTGCCGCTTGAACCCCTCCTTCACGGGATTCTCCTCCACGTAACGGATGGCACGCGACACATCGGGCGGATCGAGGAACACCTTCCACTCCCCGCGTGCGAAGTACTTCGGCCGCTTGCCGCCGGCATCGACAGAATCGAGGAATGGGTGGCAGCGCTCGCGAAGCAATTGTCGCGTCGCCGCCGACTTCATCTGAATCACCGCCTGCTCAACCTTCATCTCCTTCTGCGCGAGGACGAGATGGACGTGATCCGGCATGATGGCGCACGCCCACACGGCAATCGCGCGGCGCTCGACAAAGCGAGCGAACCCCCGCGCCACCGCCCGCGCCTGAAGGCCGCTGAACCGCACGGGCCGATGCTTGAGCGACTGCTTGGCCACGAGCCGCGCGCCGCGGTCATGCGCCTCGCCGGCGAGCGATCGCCGCTGCGTCGTCTTCGTCGCGGCGCCGTAGCGGAACAGTTCCCACGAGCCGACAAAGTCGGACCACGAACCGCGCGGATCATTCGGCAGCCAGAAGCCGTAGGCGCCGAAGATCACGTGATATCCGACGATCATCGTCGATGATACGCGGATAGCCGCGGCGCGGGGTTTTGGGATTGCGGTTAGCCGCGACGCGATGGTCTCGGAGCGGAGCGCGGCTGGACGTGGATGCGCGCCACGCGTCCGTCCACCGCGCCGCACGCGCCGCGCTCCGCTGCGCAAAGCCTCCGCGTCGCGGCTAACCGGCAAGACGCGAGACCGCATCGCGGCGAACCGGTTCCGCGCGATCGTGCGCCGATGCCGCGCTAACCTTGGATGATCGGTCTGTTCGGCCGATGCCGCGAGGGTTGCGCCCATGCGCCGCGCCGCCGTTCTCATCCTCCTCCTCGCCCTGCTCGGCGCGAGCACGAGCCTCGGCGTCGC
>WYBR01000051.1 GCA_011525805.1 Vicinamibacteraceae bacterium | reverse complement strand
CAGTTGCGTGCCTTGGCAGGGTCCGCCGGGGATGGTGTAGTTGCCCGGCCCGTTGCCCAGAATGATGCCCATCTGGCCGGAGCCGGCGCCAGACCACGAGAGGGTCTTCTGGCCGGGGCACTGGCCGGTGAGTCGAATGTTGAAACGGCCGCCGCGGAACTCCGCCCTGAACTGCGTGCTCCAGCCGCTCCTGAGGTATTGCCAGCCGCCGTTCCACCAGGAGGAGTGACCACCGGGGTTGCCCGTGTTGTTCTGCATCCAGTGGATGCTCTGGCCGCTGTATCCCTGGAAGTCGAAGACCAGGGCGTAGGTGGTTCCCGGAGTGAGCGTGAGGTTGATGTTGCTGATCGTGATGTCGCCGGGATTGCCCGTGACCTGCGTCGAGTAGAGCGACGGGCCGACTTCGCCGACATTGTCATCCCACTGGTACACATCGACCTGAATCGTCACGCCGGATCCAGCGAATCCGAACTTGTAGTTGTCGAGAGTGTTGTCCGTCGGAGCGACGAAACTCTGCGCCATCCGCGGCCAGCCGTTGGTGATGTTGTTGTCCCAGTACGGATAGGTGTCGATGATGGTCTGGGCGAATGTCGGCGCAGCCAGCGCCGACGCCGCGGCCACCGCAACGGCAAGGAACGAGCGTCTCATGGAGAATCTCCCTCTTGAAAGAAGCCTGTTGTTCGCCGCACATCCCACGGATGCCGCGTCGAACATGGTGAGACTACCGAATCCTGAATCCGTTGTCAAGGATGGATGGTCCGAATAACACACTTTCGCGGAGATTCGGCGCGGAAGAACCGAGCCCCGCGCTGCCCCGGCGCATTTCGAAGCGGGTGGTTTGGAGGCCTTCGCAGTCGTTCAGGCGTGCTTGGTCGCGAGCCACGCGTGCAGTTTTCTCGCCGGCCAGGCGTTGATGCACTGTTTGGCCGTCAGCCAGCCGCGCCGGCCGGTGAGCACGCCGTAGATCAGAAAGTCAAAGTGCCGGTCGCGGTGGGCGTCGGTGTCGATGGCGATGAGGCAGCCGGCCTCGACTGCGGCCCGCACGTGCGTGTCGCGCAAGTCGAGGCGCTTCGGGTTGGCGTTGATCTCCAGCGCGACGTCGTGCGCTTTCGCCGCCGAAATGATCTCGTTCATGTCGGGCTCGAGTCCCTCGCGGCTGCCCACCATGCGCCCGGTCGGGTGGCCGATGATGTTCACGTGCGGGTTCCCGATCGCCTTGAGCAGGCGCTTCGTGGCGGTGCGCGAGTCCTGCCGCAGCGAGACGTGAGGCGAGGCGACGACGATGTCGAGTTCGGCGAGCACGTCATCGTCATAGTCCAGCGTGCCGTCGGGAAGGATGTCCACCTCGGCGCCAAAGAGGACGGTGATTCCCTTGTGCTTCTTCGCCGCCGCGCGCACCGCCTTACGGTGCTCGCGGAGGCGCTTCTCATCGAGGCCGTTGGCGATCACGCTGCTCTTCGAGTGGTCCGTGACGGCGATCGTGTGAAAGCCACGCGACTCGGCGCAGGAGATCAACTCATCGATGCTCATCTTGCCGTCGCTCGCGGTCGTGTGGGCATGGAGTTCGGCCTTGACCTCGTCGAGTTCGATGAGCGCGGGGATGTCGGCGTCAAGTTCGCCGCGGTCCTCGCGGATCTCCGGCGGAATGAAGGGCAGGCCCAGCGCCTTGTAGACGTCCTGCTCGTTCGCGGCGGCGACGGGCTTCTCGCCGCTCTCCTGCGGTTTCTCATCGAGGCCCTTGAAAAGGCCGTATTCATTGAGCCGGTGCTTGCGGCGGATCGCCAGTTCGCGCAGGCGGACGTTGTGCTCCTTGGAACCGGTGAAGTAGAGCAGCGCCGCGCCGAAACTGACCTTGGGCACCAATCGCAGGTCCGACTGGATCACCAGGCCGCGCACATCGAGGCGCACCGAGCACTTCGTTTCGCCGCGCGCCAGCACCTGCGTGACGCTCTCGTGCGCGCAGAACGCCTCGCGCATCGCCTCGTCATCCTTGCACGCGGCGAGGATGTCGATGTCGCCGATGGTCTCGCGGCCGCGGCGCAGACTGCCGGCGAACTCGACGCGCTCCGCCCCCTTCACTTTCCGCAGCGATTCGACCAACTCGATCGCGATCGGCCGCACGATGCCGATCGGCGCGCGGTCGCCCGCCTTCTCCATGAACTCGATCGCCTTGCGGATGTTGGCGATAGTCTTGTCGCCCATGCGCGGCAGTTCGCGCAGTTCCGGCGAGTCGAGTTTCGCCTTGAGGTCGCCGATCGAAGTGATGCCCAACCGCTCCCACATGAGTTTGACGGTCTTGGGGCCCAAACCGGGAATCTCAAGGACGCCGAAGAGACCATCGGGCACTTTGCCGAGCAGTTCGACGTGCTCGGCGACCTCGCCGGTTTCGAGGTACTCGACGATCTTCTCCGCCGAGCCTTTGCCGATGCCGGGAATCTCGGTGAGGCGCCTGAGGCCCTCCTGCGGATCCTTATCGACGATCGCCTCGACATCCTGCGTCAGGTCTCCAAGAACGCGCGCGACGCGGGCGTCGGAGTTGACGCGGAAAGGGTTGGCGCCGGTGAGTTCGAGCGCGGCGGCCATCTGCTCGAAGATGCGGGCGAGGTTGGCGTTGGTGTTCGCGGCCATGAGCGAGATTATTGGCGCTGGCGCATGAACCGGCGGACTCCGGCGCGCGGAGACTGCCGAGCAGCGCATCCGCGGGGTCCATCCTGGCCTGCAAGCGCCTGAAGAGGGGATCGCGGTGCGTTCTTTTGCGAGAGTGTCGCTGGGCGCATTGGAGGCGCGCGGGTAAGATAGCCCGGCTGCCGCGTCTCGCCATTGGCCGGACCTTCCGCCAGTGTGCGCGGCGCCTGGAGGGGAGTTGGCTCGCCAACTCTGAGTGATCGCGGGTGGGTGAAGCGTTCGGCCCGTTTGAGCCGATACGCCGTGGTGCGGCCCGGGCTTTGCTCAGCCGCGTCTGGTGGTCTTGTCGTCGCGTCGTTCAGAGAGGGCGGTCATGCTTTGTCATTCGGTACTCGTCCGGGTTTCGACCAGGCGCGTTGCCGGCCTTGTCGCCTGCCTGGCGCTCGGCTGGGCCGCGCGCGCGGCGGCGCTGGCTCAGCCCGTGCCGGCGATCAGTTTCGAGCAGGGCAGCGTCGTCGATTTCCGCCAGTTCATCGGCCAGCGGACGCAGACCAACGGCCCGGTGCAGGTGGGGCCGGGGATTGTCTGGTCGGCGCTGCGGGATGGCTGGATCGGCGACATGCCCTTCGGCCTGCGCACGAATGGATACTGGGATGCGGGTCGCGAAGGCTTCGCCGCGCTCAATGCGTCCGACAGCGCCATGCTCTTCAACTTCGCCGATCCGGTGAGCCACGTCGGCGCGTTCGTCAACTACGCTCCCTACCTCGGCCAGGGGCCGCTGCCGACCATCGAAGCCCTCGACGCGCGCGGAGCGGTGATTGACTCCCTCACGCTCGACATCCAGACGCCCAACGGCGTGAATGAAGGTCGGTTCCTCGGCTTTGAGCACGAGGTCGACGACATCTTCGCCTTCCGCTACCGAGCCCGCTTCGGCGTACTCGACGATCTGGCGTGGCGGCGGCAGCGCGGCATCATCCCCGCCCCCTCCGCCCTGGCGGCGCTCAGCTGGCTGGGCCTCGCGCTGGTGGGGCGGCGGCGCCCGCGCACTCGGCGATAGTACCCGACTCGCCTATCCTGTTCAGTGGGCCGCGCGTCGATTCGGCACGCTCGCTCTGAGCGCGCGCCGTGCGGCCGACGAAAGGGAGGATTGATCATGATGCAGCGATTCGCGTGTTTCGCCGCCGTGTGCGCGCTCTCGGCGGCGCTGGTGGGCTGCGGCTCGGGCGGCTCAGACTTCACCGCGTGGAATCACTACGGTCTCGAGGCGATCGAGCCCGAGCGGGAGGCCGTCTCGCTCGCCGCACTCGACCAGACCTTCACCGGCGAAGTGATCGTGGAAGGCGTCATCGAAGATGTCTGCTCCGTCAAGGGGTGCTGGATGAATCTCCGCGAGGGCGATCGCACCGCCCGCGTGAAGTTCAAGGACTACGCGTTCTTCGTGCCCCGCAACGCCGCGGGCCGGCGCGTCGTCGTCAAGGGGGTCGGGGCCATGACGCTCCTGGACGTCGCCTGGGCGCAGCACCTCGCCGAAGAGGCCGGCAAGTCCCGTGCCGAGATCGAGGCGATCACCGAACCGGTGCGCCTCTACGAGATCGAGGCGACGGCGGTGTACATCAAGGGCGGCGGCCTCGACGAGCCTTTCTCCGAAGAGTGACCGCGTCCGGCGCCCTTCACGCCGGAGAAAAAGCCCGCGCCCCGCGGGCGGCGCCCGCGGGGCGGGTCGATCAAGCGGAGAGGGTGGGATTCGAACCCACGGTAAGCCGAAGCCTACACCGGTTTTCGAGACCGGCCCTTTCAGCCGCTCAGGCACCTCTCCAACGGCGGCCTCGAAGAATACCGCTTGAAGGGGCGAATGCAAGCCGCGCCGCCGAGCCGGCATCCCTGCGGCCCCCGCGGGGAGAGGCGCGACGGGGCGCCGCTGTTCGCTTCGACGCCAACAAAGCGCATGATGCGCCGCCGAAAGAGGTTAGGCGGTTACGCGGCGAACGCGGGGGCGCGGCCGGCGAGACGGCCGCGCCTGAGCGGGTCCGCCGACGACCGCAATAGGATGTTCGGGGGAAAGTCGCGCCGCGCGGCGCGCTTTCTCTTGCCTTTTGCGTTCGGGCCGCGATCCTTGCTGCTTTCATGGCGAGTGTTTCCCGCGGTCTCGCCGACGCTGGTCCCCTCCACAGACGCCCACCACGAAGGAGCAGGAGCGCGATGAGTCTTGGAACGGCAAGGCACGATGCCATTCTTTCGGTGATTCGCTGGCGGTCCGAGAGCCCCGCCATCAACTACCTCGAGAAGAGCGCTGAGCAACTCTTCGGAGAGAACGTCTTCAACGAAGAGCAGACGCGAAAGCGCCTGCCCAAAGACATTTTCCGTCGCCTGCAGCGCACCATCAACGTGGGCGAGCCGCTTTCGCCCGAGATCGCCGACGTCGTCGCCAGCGCCATGAAAGAGTGGGCCATCGAGCGCGGCGCCACGCACTACACCCACTGGTTCCATCCGCTGACCGGCCTGACGGCGGAGAAGCACGACTCGTTCATCTCCCCGTCGAGCAACGGCCGCGCCATCATGGAGTTCTCCGGCAGCGCGCTCATCCAGGGCGAACCCGACGCGTCGAGTTTTCCGTCCGGCGGCATCCGCGCGACCTTCGAAGCCCGCGGCTACACCGCCTGGGACTGCACCAGCCCCGCGTTCATCCGCGAGAATCCCAACGGCACCGTCCTGTGCATCCCCACCGCGTTCGCCTCGTGGACCGGGGAGGCGCTCGACAAGAAGACGCCGCTGCTCCGCTCCGAGGATGCGCTGAGCGTTCAGTCGCTGCGCGTGCTGAGTCTGCTGGGCGACGGGAGCGGCATCTCGCGCGTCTACACGACGGTCGGAGCGGAGCAGGAGTATTTCCTCATCGACTCGCACTTCTACTTCTCGCGCCCCGACCTCGTGACCTGCGGTCGGACGCTGCTCGGGGCGCGGCCGCCCAAGGGCCAGCAACTCGAAGACCACTACTTCGGCGCCATTCCTCAGCGCGTCCTCGCGTGCATGCTTGAGGTGGAGCGCGACCTCTACCGCCTCGGCGTGCCGGTCAAGACGCGCCACAACGAAGTCGCGCCCGGGCAGTACGAGATCGCCCCGACCTTCGAGCGCGCCAACATCGCCGCCGACCATCAGATGCTCACCATGTCCACGCTCGACCGCGTGGCGCGCAAGTACGGGATGCACTGTTTGCTGCACGAGAAGCCCTTCGCGGGAGTGAACGGCTCGGGCAAGCACACGAACTGGTCGATGTCCACGAACACCGGCGTGAACCTGCTCGAACCGGGCGACACGCCGCACGACAACATGGTCTTCCTCGTCTTCCTCTGCGCCGTGATCGCGGCGGTGGACCAGTATGCGCCGCTCATCCGCGCGTCGATTGCCTCTCCGGGCAACGACCACCGCCTCGGCGCCAACGAGGCGCCGCCGGCCATCCTGTCGATCTTCCTCGGCGACCAGTTGACCGAAGCGCTGCAGTCGATCGTGACGGGCAAGAGCGCCTCGAAGCGCGCCGCGACGCTCAAACTCGGCGTGACGACCCTGCCGCACCTGCCGCGGCACTTCGGCGACCGCAACCGGACCAGCCCCTTCGCCTTCACGGGAAACAAGTTCGAGTTCCGCGCCGTCGGGGCGTCCTCGTCGATCGCCTGGCCGGTGACCGTGCTCAACACCGTCGTCGCCGACTCGCTCTCGCGCATCGCCGACGAACTGACGGAGGAGACGGGCAAGCAGCCGACGCCCGCCAAGGTGCGCGACGCCGTCGCCAAGGTCGTCAAGCGCATCTACAACGAGCACGGCCGGATCATCTTCAACGGCGACAACTACTCACAGGCGTGGCAGGACGAGGCGGCCAGCCGCGGCCTGCCCAACATCCGCAACTCCGTCGATGCGCTGACCGGGATGCACTCGAAGGAATACATCGCGCTCTTCGACCGGCACGGCGTGCTCAACAAGCGCGAGTTCGAGTCGCGCTACCACATCAAACTCGAGCGCTACAACACGACCCTCGCGATCGAGGCGGCGACGCTGGCGTCCATGGCGCGAACGGTGATCCTTCCCGCCGCGCTGCGGTACCAGTGCGAGGTGGCCGAGGCGATCGCCGCCACCGAGGCCGCCGGCCGCCAGTGCGAGCACGAATCGCAACTGCTCGATGAAGTCGTCTCCCTCGTGACCGAGTTGCGCAACCGCATCCGCGAACTCGAGGCCATGCTCGCCCGCGAGCACAAGGGCGTCGAGGCGCACGGCCAGGCGATCCGCGACGAGATCATCCCCGCCATGGCGGCGCTGCGCCAGTGCTGCGATCGACTCGAAAGCGTCGTCGCCGACGACCTCTGGCCGTTGCCGACCTACCGGGAAATGCTCTTCATCAAGTAGGAGAAGGGGCGACATCCGGCGCCCTCGCCGGCTCAACGGGGTCGCCCCGCCGCAGACGCCGTAGACTTGTGCGTGCAGGAGCCTGCCGAGACATCTCCGCCCCGGAGTTCTTCCACCGGGGACACGGCCGCAGCCCCGGACGATCTTTACGACGTCCTTCCGCCTGTGGAGCGCGGACCCATCGAGGCGTGGATGCCTCCGGCCGTTATCGACCGCGAGCGCATCTGCCCGTCGTGCGGGTACGACATGCGCGGCATCGACAGCGAGCGCTGCCCCGAGTGCGGCAAGGAATACCGCGAGTCGATCCTCCGCCGCAACGACAACTCGGCGATGTGGAGTTTCCTCTGGACCTTTCGCTGGGTGCCCATCGGCGTCGCGCCCATGTTCGCCTGGGCGATTCTCGCGTGGTTCATGCTCAAGTACGGCGGGACCTACGGCCGCATCGGAGTGTTCGTCTCGGGAATCGTCTGCGCGCTGGGGCTGGCGATGTGGACGGCCGCGCAGGCCTACGACGAAAGCGACGAACTCGAGGGGCTGTTCCTCTCCGTCTCCATCATGATCGCCGTGGGTTTCCTCAACTTCGCCGCGCTGCGCGTCCTGCTCACGCTCTGAGCATCAATTCCCGATCCCGGTGACGGTTGGCGCGATCCAGCCTGCGCGTGCGGCCCAGGATAGGGCTCGCTGTGGCGCGCGATCAGGGCGGATTCCCGGTGCCCGGCGGCGCCGCAGGCGGAGAGCATTAAAGAAAGGCAGAGCGGATGGCTCGCGGACGGCATCGCTCGATTCAGAGGGCGAACGGCGAGCGTCGCTGCCCTGCGCCGCTCATCGCGGCAAGACAGGAGGTTCGTCATGGGAAACACTGCTTCTTCCGTCTTCGGCTCACGCGCGCGAACATGGCGGCGTGCCGGGGCGATCGTGACCGCTTCATTGCTGGTTGCCGGCAGTCCGGCGCCAGCGCAGCACTTCGAGTACGAAAAACTGCTCGCTCCCGACGGCGGGGCGTACGACGACTTCGGTTATGGCGTCTCCATGCAGGATGGATACGCCATCGCCGGAGCCTATGGCGACGATGGTGCGGGAGGGACCGACTCCGGTTCGGCGTACGTCTTCCGCCGCAGCGGCCCCGACTGGCTCTACGAGCAGAAACTCGAAGCGAACGACGCGGCGTCCGCGGACTACTTCGGCTTCGCAGCGAAACTCCACAACGGCATGGCGCTCGTCGGCGCGATCGGCGACGATCCCGGCGGCGCCGTGTATGTCTTTCGCCGAACCTCGCTCAATGGGCCGTGGCAGCAGGTGCAGAAGATCGTTCCTCCCGATGGGGGGGTCGGAATCGATTTCGGCGCGGCCCTGGACGCCCACGGACGCTACATGGCCGTCGGCGCGCGCCGCGACTCCGACGCGGCCATCGCCGCCGGCTCGGTCTACATGTACGAGTACGAGGACGCCAGCGGACGGTGGGTGTACCTGAGCGAGTTTCGTGCGGCCGACGCGAGCGCCAATGAGTGGTTCGGCGAGCGGCTGGGCGTGTGGGGAGACTACGTCGTCGTCGGCGTGCCGCGCGATGATCCGAACGGGTCCGCCTCAGGCTCGGCGTACGTCTTCAGGCGCAGCGGTGGAACGTGGAGTCAGCAGGCCAGGTTGTTCCCTTCCGACGGGGCTGCGGAGTACCGCTTCGGCAGCGACGTCGCCATCGACGCGGACACGATCGCTGTCGGCGCCAGTGACGACTGGCCCGCGGCCAAGCGCTCGGGGTCCGTCTACGTCTTCCGGGGAAGCGGCGCCTCCTGGCCATTGGAGCAGAAACTCTTCGACGCAACCTCCGCGGCGAATCACTGGGATCGCTTCGGCGCCGGCGTGGACGTGATCGCCGACGTCCTCCTTGTCGGCGCCCGAGGCAGCGATCTGAATGGAGTCGACCGCGGGGCCGCGTACGCGTGGACCCGCTCGGGATCGACGTGGACGCCGCGTTCGCCGCGCCTGTTTGCGTTCGACGGTTCCGCGCTGGACGACTTCGGCGGGGCCGTTGATCTCGACGGGCCTCAGGCGATCGTCGGCGCGTTCACGAAGTCGGACCACGGCCAGAACAGCGGCGCCGCCTACGCCTACAACAACATTCACTTCCTGCTGGCCATGACGCCCGAACCGCCGCGCCAGGGAACGAGCGCCGTATTCACCGTCACTGGAGGCGCACCTCGCTCGCCGATTTGGCTCGGCTACAGCCTGACCGGGTTGCGCCAGACCTACATTGCGCCGCTGAACATCACGATCGAACTGCGCAGCGGCGTGCAGGCAGGGGGGATGCGAACCACGGACGCCAACGGGGCGGCTGCCTGGATCCTGCCGATCCCGAATGGGTCCGCGGGGCGGAGCCTCTGGATCCAGGCCCTCCAGCGGGAGTTGAAGACCAACGTGATCGCCACGCAGATTCAGCCCTGATCCGGCGAGATCGAGCGGCCGGGGCGCCGCCGCAGACTGCGGTCAAAGTACGTCGTCGAGCGGCGCGGGCGTGAAGGCGGCGAGCACCGTGAGCCCGCCGCGCACCTTCTCGCCCGGACGCACCTGCACCGCCACCTCATCCGGCCGCGGCAGGATCAGTTCCGTCGTCGAGCCGAACTTGATCATCCCGAATCGCTCGCCGCGTTCGAGCTTCCGGCCGGGCGTGAGGGGGCAGACGATGCGCCGCGCGATGGCGCCGCTGACCTGCCGCACGCCGATCGTCTCGCCGCCGCGGTCGAGGATGATGAGGTTGGACTCATTGACGCGCGCGGACTCGGCGGTTCGCGCGTCGAGGTATCGCCCCGGCCGGTGATGGCAGCGCACCACCGTCGCGGCGCACGGGCTGCGGTTGACGTGAACGTCCAGCACGCTCAGAAAGATTCGGATGATGACGGCGGGCGCACCGCCCGTTGCCTCGTGGGCATCGATGCGTTCGATGGCGGAGACGGTCCCGTCCGCCGGGCTGAGGAAAGCGCTTTCGGAAACGTCAGTTGGCACGGAGCGGATCGGGTCACGGAAAAAAGCGGCGATGCCCAGCCAGGCCAGCCAGACGGGCGCGAGCGCCCACCACCACCCCATCCACGCGGCGGCGGCGGAAATCAACAGCGAGCCGAGCAGCGCTCCACCCCACTCACGGATGCCATAGAGCGAAAGAGGCATCGATCAGCGCTCCGCTGAGCCCGGCGCCTGGAGGGGCGCAAGGCGAAGACGCAAGCGTGCGGCGGAGAACGCGGAACGCTCCTGATCCGGACCGCGCCGCCCTACTGAAACGTCTTGCCGACGAACCAGCCGATGATCCCGGAGACGATCGTGATGCCGGCGAAGATCCCGACGTACATCCAGAGGCTCTCCGCGATCGTCCTGGCGATCCCGGCCACCGTCTGGTCTCCGACGAGGGCGGTGAAGAGCACGAGCGTCGAGAGCAGCAGCGAAACGAGCGCTCCGATCGCGAGGCCGACGGCCAGGCCGCTGCCGGCGCCGTCGTAGTACTCGACGGTGGAGGGCATCACCAGCGCGCCGGCGCCGACGGGAGCCTCAGCCGCGGGGGCGGCGAAGAGGCCCGAAGCTCCGCCCGACTGGGCCGCCGCTTCCTCGCCCGGATACTTGATGTCGTCGAGCACCGCGCCGAGCGAAGTGTCATCCGCCTCGCGCGTCAGGTCGAGCAGGCCCGAACCCGACGCGTGCGGATCGAGACTGAAGCCCGCCGGAGAGATCGAGTCGGAGACCTGCGTCGCGGCGCTCGGGTCGGCCTTCTCGAGATCGTCAGCGTCGAAGATGGAGATGCCCGTCGACTCCTTCGAGTCCATCAGGCCCAGGACCGACTCCTCCTTGTCCTTGTCGGCGATGGCCTTGTTCTCGGCGGAGTCCGCCAGGCCGATCGGTTCAACCTCGTCGTCGCCCGCGAGCAGATCGATCTGCTCTTTCTTGAACATCAGTTTGTCACGATCGCGGAATTCCTGGATCTGGCCCGAGGCGGCCATGCGGGTGACTTCCTCGGCCGGCTTGCCGAGTCGAGCGGCTGCTTCCTCGAGCGTATAGAACATCTTGGCCATCGTGACGGACCTCCGTGGAGCGGCGTTCATGCGGCCCGCGGCGCGGCGCCGGGCCGGGCGATTCGCAGAGGCGAGTGTATCGCCCTGCAATCAGAAGACTAGCGTCGAAACCGCGATCCGGCAAGATGGCTCGCGGCCGTGGGGGCGGGAAGCGGCTTCGGCCCCGGAGTGCCTCCGCGGGGCCTGCGTCTACGATCCCCCGCCATGCCAGCCGTTCGCCTTTCGCCGCCCCGGCCCGAGCCTCCCGTCGCGGAGCGAATCGACCTGAGCCTCCCGGGCCTGCCGCGCGCGATGGAAGGGCGCACGATCCTCCACCTCTCCGACCTGCACGTGCGCCGCTACCGCCCGTGGTTCCGCCGGCTCGTGGCGATGTGCGGCCGCGTGAAGCCAGACTTCGTGTGCATGACCGGCGACTACATGACCCTGCCGCGCGATGAACCGGCGGCGATGGCCGTCCTGCGCGACCTGGCCGCGGCGCTGCGGCCGCGCCTGGGCGCCTACGCCAGTTTCGGCAACCATGACTCGGAGGCCTTCAAGCGCATGGCGGCCACGATCCCCGGCGTCGTCTGGCTTGAACACCGCGCCGCCGTCCTGGCCGACTTCGGCGTGACCTTCCTCGGAACCAGCACGCCCTGCGACCTCGTCCAGACGCTCGTTGACGCGCGCGATCTCGAACGGCGGGCCGGCGTCGAGGGTCGATCCTACCGCATCCTCCTCGGACATGAACCATCGATTCTCATCACCTGCGCCGAACTCGGCGTCGAGTGGGCGCTGCTCGGCCACACGCACGGCGGGCAGGTGCGCTTCGGCCTGCCCGTCGCCTTTCACAACAGTTCCGGAATCCCCCTCCGCCACTCCAGCGGCATCCTGCGGTGCCGCGACTCCGTCGGCACGATCAGCCGCGGCCTGGGAGAGAGTTACTTCGACGTGCGCCTCTTCTGCCCGCCGCAGTTGCCGCTTTACGTGCTGTGCCGCGGCCCGCTGCCCGGCTCGTTCACGCGCCGCATGCAATGCGTGCGCTGGTGGTGAGCAGGCGCGACATCGGAGCGTCAAGACATCGCAGGACTGCGGAGTGCGCGGATCTGTTCAGCCGCGACCCGAAGGCTTTGCGCAGGGGAGCGCGCCACGCCCCGCCGCGCTCGACCTCCTCACACCCCCGCGT
Source organism: Vicinamibacteraceae bacterium (assembly GCA_011525805.1). Classification (GTDB taxonomy): domain Bacteria; phylum Planctomycetota; class Phycisphaerae; order Phycisphaerales; family UBA5793; genus UBA5793. Next base: position 16,898 of record WYBR01000051.1, on the reverse strand, counting down.
GCGCCAGCAGCACGTTGGCGATCTGCACGGCGTTGAGGGCCGCGCCCTTGCGCAACTGGTCGCCGGCGGCGAAGAGGTTGAGCCCGAAGCAGCGACCCTTCCCGTCGATCTGTGAGGGATCGAGGCGCAGACGGCCGACGAGCACCTCGTCGCGCCCCGAGGCCTCCAGCGGCGTCGGGAAGCGGTTCGCCGCCCGGTCATCCACCAACCGCACGCCGGGAAACGCCGCGATCGCCTCGCGCACCGCGTCGAGATCGCCCACCGGCTCGCGGAGCGTGAGGTTGATCGAGGCGCAGTGAGCGCGGAAGACCGGGACGCGGATGCACGTCGCGGTGATGCGCACCGATCCGTCGCCCCAGATCTTGTGCGTCTCCTTGACCATCTTCGTCTCTTCGACGTTGTATCCGTCCTCGCCGATGGCGGTGTTGTGGCTGAAGACGTTGAAGGCGCAAGGCTGGTCGAAGACGCGACACGTCGGCTCACCGCCGTCGAGCACCTCGCGCGCCTGGCGGCGCAGTTCCTCCATTGCCGCCGCCCCCGCACCGCTCACCGCCTGGTACGTGCTCACCACCATTCGCGCCACGCCCAGCAGGCGGTGGATCGGCGTGACGGCCATGAGCGTGATGATCGTCGAGCAATTCGGATTGGCGATCAGGCGGCGCGACTCGTTCGCGGTCAGTTCGTCGCCGTTGATCTCCGGCACAATGAGGGGAACATCCGCGTCCATGCGGAACGCGGAGGAGTTGTCGATGACCACGGTCCCGCGCGCCGCGGTCGGCCTCGCAAACTGCTTCGAGATCGCCGAACCGGCGGAGAACAGGGCGATGTCGATGCCCTCGAGCACCCCGGGTTCAAGCGCTTCGACCGTGATCTCGGCGTTTCCATATTCCAGTCGCCTCCCGGCGGACCTCGGCGAGGCGAACGCGCGGATCGACTCCGCCCCGACGCCCTGGGCGCAGAGCACGTCGAGCATCTCCCGGCCGACGGCGCCGGTGGCGCCGACGACGGCATAGGTTGGATTGGCGGACTGACTCATGATGGCCTCGATTCAAGTTGCGACGCAGCACGGGCGAGTAAGTGTTGCGCCGATTCCTCCGGGCGTCCATTCCGTCGAGCGCGGCGGAGTTGATTCGGCGAGAGCCGCCCGCCGGGCGTACCGGCCGGTCCGGACCTCGCGGTTCTGCGCCCCTGGGGCCGCCGCTGTCGCGCCGGGAGTGACCGGCTACACTGTCGATCATGCTCAGGAAAGCCACACTCGCAGCCGGGTCGGGCGCGGTCGCCCTTTCGATGCTCCTGCACCTCGCGGGGTGCGCGGCCGGAGGAGACCGGGCGGTTGAGTCCCAGGGGAGCGGAACGATGAACGACGTCGAACTCATGCTCGCCGAGGTCTCGCCCCAGTCAGTGAAGGGCATGGTCGAAACGCTCGCGTCCTTCGGCACGCGGCACACGCTCAGCGAGACCGAGTCGGAGACGCGCGGCATCGGGGCCGCCCGCCGGTGGATTCGCGGCGAATTCGAGCGCTACGCCCTGCTGAGCGAACGCGCCGGAGCCGAGGCGATGAAGGTGTACTTTGACGAGCACGTCTACGGCCCGGACCGGCGGCGCGTCCCCGTCGAGACGCGCATCGTCAACGTGGTGGCGGAGTTGCCCGGCTCGATGCCCGAAGCGCGGGCGCGGCGGTACTACGTCATCGGCCACTACGACTCGCGCGCGAGCGGCGAGAACGACACGGCCAGCGACGCCCCCGGCGCCAACGACGACGCCTCCGGCGTGGCGGTTGTCATGGAACTGGCGCGCGTCATGTCGCGGAGGCGATACGACGCCACCATCGTCTTCATGGCCACCGCCGGCGAAGAGCAGGGCCTCATCGGCGCCCGCCTGCACGCCGCCAGCGCCCGCGAGCAGGGGGCGGACATTCGCGCCGTCCTGAGCAACGACATCGTCGGCGATCCGAAAGGGCCATCCGGCCGCGTCTTTGACCGACAGATTCGTGTGTTCTCCGAGGCCCTGCCCCGCTCGCTCCCGGCGGAGGATCTCGCCCGCATCCGCTCGCTGGGCATGGAGAACGACTCGCCGTCGCGCCAGATCGCGCGCTACGTCGCGCAGATCGCCCGGACGCACGACCTGGCGGTGCAGCCGATGCTGGTCAATCGCGCGGACCGCTTCCTTCGCGGCGGGGATCACACGGCGTTCAACGAGTCGGGCTACCCCGCCGTCCGATTCACCATCGTCGAGGAGAACTACGACCGCCAGCACCAGGACGTGCGCGTCGAGGAGGGCGTGCAGTACGGCGACCTGCCGGAGTTTGTGGACGCAGCGTACCTCGCGGGCGTAACGCGCGTGAACGGCGCGGCGCTGGCGCACCTCGCCAACGCCCCGTCGGCGCCCGCCAATGCGCGAATCGTCACGGCACGGTTGGGCAACGACACGACGCTGCGGTGGGAGCCGTCGCCGGAGTCGGACGTGGCGGGTTACGAGGTCGTCTGGCGCGCCACGACCGAGCATGAGTGGAGCAGCGTCCACGACGCCGGTCTGGCGACGGAGGCGACGCTCGACGTCAACAAGGACATCTGTTTCTTCGGCGTGCGCGCCTATGACCGCGAGGGCTATCGCAGCGCGGTGGCTTTTTGCGGCGCCGCCGTCCGCTGAACGGCATTGATCGGATTCGGAAACACGATTGAAGAGAGGATGATGATGCGAAAGCCGCTCGTTGGCGTGATCATGGGAAGCAAGTCGGACTGGGAGACGATGGAGCACTGCGCCAGAACGCTTGAGTCGCTCGGCGTTCCGCATGAGACGCTCGTCATCTCGGCCCACCGCGCTCCGGACCGCCTGTTCGAGTACGCCTCCTCGGCGCGGGAGCGGGGGCTGGAGATCATCATTGCCGCGGCAGGGGGGGCGGCGCACCTTGCCGGTGTGACGGCCGCCAAGACTTCCCTGCCCGTGCTCGGCGTGCCGATGCCCTCCAAGTCGCTCAACGGGCTTGACTCACTCCTCTCCATCGTGCAGATGCCCGCGGGCATTCCCGTCGGCACCCTTGCGATCGGCAAGCCAGGCGCCATCAACGCCGCTCTGCTCGCGACCGCCATCCTTGCGGCGGCCCACCCCGAGTTTCTCCCGGCCATTGAGGGGTATCGGCGCCGGCAGACCGAGGCGGTTCTCGCCGATCCCGATCCGAGCGGACCGGGATAGGGCGTGCGGGCCTGCGGGCCTGCGGCCGCCTGGCGGACCACCTTGAGGCGACTGATGGCCAACTGACCCGTTCGGGGGTCGGCGGGAGGCGGTTCGGAGGCAACCGGAAGCGAGTCCGAGGGCGGAATCCGTCAATCCTGCGATTTTTCTCTTGACAACCGAGTCGAAATCGGTTCCAATACGCGGGTTGGGACGACGTTGGGGGTTTGCTGGGGGAGAGAGGCGCCTCGACTGCCAGTCGTGCGGCGCGCCGCCGAGTGCGGTTTCATCGAACCGCGTCTCATCCCGAGACCCAGACGAAGGTAAGGGCGGTTTCCCATTCGCGGGCCGTCCGACCGGACATGGTGTGCGGCCGGGGGTCCGTTCACAGGCAATCGATGCGTTCTCAGTAGGCGCATCGGGAGCGTCAGAGGAGGTTCCGGAAATGTCGAAGCGATTCACCAAGATTCTTGTGGTTTGCGCCGGCTCAGGGCTGGCGCTCGGGAGTGCGGCGCTGGCGCAGTACGACACCGGCTTTGAGACGAGCGACGGCATCACGGCGTCTCCCACGGGTACGCCGCTCACCGGACAGGACGGGTTCTACGTTCCCTCCGGCGTCGACTACTGGGCCATGACCTATGCGGGGAACGCCTTCGGGTTTGCCGCCAATCCGCAGGGTGGAGATCAGTTCGCCGCGGGACAGGGGCTGGCCGGGCCCAACTACAGCCGCGCGCAGCGCGACATGACCTGGCCTGCGTCCTCCGCCACGATGTCGTACGACGTGGCCTGCCTTTACACCGGTCAGCCGCCGGCCTCGAACAACCTCGGGTCGTTCTCGATCCAGCCTTACCCCGGCAGCGCCAGCGCCATTCACCTGTTCTCCTACCCCGACATCAACAACCCGACGGCCTGGCAGGCGACCTATCTCGCCTACAACGCGGACGGCACGGTGATGACCGGCGTGGGCGTCCTGCCCGGTCCCGAGTGGACGGGCCTGGCGATGAACCACTGGTACCGGTTCGACACGGACGTCGACTTCGCGACCAACCAGATGGTCGAGGCGTCCATCACCGACCTCACCACCAATCAGACCACGACCGTGGCGCTCACGGGCGTGTACCTTGAAGGCGGTTCGGCCGGCGGTCGTCCTCACCCCACCGGCTTCCGAATGTTCTCCGGAGGTGGACTGGCCGGCAACGTCGTCGGCTTCGACAACCTGGACATCAGCGCCGGCGGGCCTCCGCCCTACACCTGCACGATCACGGGCGTGTGCCCCGGCCAGGTTACCCTCGCCTGGAGCGGCGCGCAGCCCAGCCGTCAGCAGGGCATCCTCTTCGCCAGCAACACCGGCAACTTCACCATCCAGTCCGGCGCGTGCGCCGGCACGCAACTCGGCCTCGGCACGCGCAACCTCCGCCTCTACAACACCATCGGCACCGGCAGCGGCAGCGGCAGCGTCAATGCCCAGGCCGGTCAGGGTTCCTGCGGCGGCTTCGTGCAGTTGATCCAGGTTCCGGGATGCGAGACCAGCAACGTCGCCCAGGTTCCGTAACCTGATCGACTCGCAGTCCTGACTCTCAACGGGAGCGCGGCTTGGCCGCGCTTCCGTTCTTTTTGGATCTGGAACTTGGGGCTTGAGACCCGGGCGATAGCCGCAGGCGGAAGCCTGCGGTTGCAGGGTGCCAACAGCCTCAACCCGCGCCCGCGCAGCGGCGCAGGCGCTCGCCCAGACCCTCGCGCACGAGTTGCTCGACCTGCGCTTCGGGGTAGAAGACCTCGAGCATCCACGGAAGGTCGGCCGCGCTGCGCTCGGCGACGGCTCGACCGAGGCTCGCCCAGTCGATCGTCCCCTCGCCGGGCATCCGGTGGTTGTCGGTCGTCGTGTCGTTGTCGTGCGCGTGGAAGTAGGCGACGACGTCGGCGCACCGGGCGAACTGGTCCGCCACGGGGCCGACGCGCTGCGCTTCGATGTGGGCGTGGCCGCTGTCAAAGCACATGCGCAGGTGCGGCGAGTCGAGCGAGCGGATCCACGTCGCCAGCAGGGGCGCATCGTACCCGATCGTGAAGAACCCCGGGAGGTTCTCGATGAGGTAGACGACGCCGAGGCGCTCGCCGAGCCGGGCCAGGCGCTCCATCGAGCGGCGCAGCGCGTCGGCTCGGGTCGGGTCGGGTGGGCCGCCGGGCGCGGCGCCCTCGGGCTTCATCCATGCGGGGTGGACGACGATCATCGGCCCGCCGAGCGCCAATGCCACTTCCCCTTCACGGTGATAGACATCCAGGGCGCGGCCGCGTGTTGCATCGTCGGGCGAGGAGGGATCGAGCGACTCGCCGAAAAGGCCGTGCATCGAGTCGATCGTCATTCCCGCTTCGCGCACGGTCTCCACCGCGAGGGCCGGCTCGATGGGGACTTTCTCGTTGCGGTAGAACTGGGCGCGGGTGCAGCCCGCGCGGCGGTAGGCGCGAAGAAACCGCGCCACGTCAAACTCAAAGTTGAACGGTGCGGTGGTCGCCAGCCGTGCCACTGGAGGATCTCCGTGAAGCGGCCTGCCCCAACCGACAGCCCCAGGCCGGCATGAGTGTAGTTGGCCTGTGCGGACCGGGGGAGCGGCTCAGCGAAGTTGCTCGCGGATGAGGGTGGCCCGGGCCTCGGTCCGCTCCGCCTGGTGCAGAACTTCCCCGAGCGTCTTCTGGAGGTGGGCGGGCTGGACCAGCACAAGCAGGCGGTCGATTGTGCGCGGCTCGACGCCCTCGATGCGGCCGAGCAGCACGCCGAGCCTGAGATGGCTCAGCAGCCGCAGCGCTTCGTCGAGTTTGAGCAGCCGAGCGCTGCGCAGCACGCCCAGCGCGCGGTGCACGCGGTCGTCGAGGAGCGAAGCGCGGCGTTCGAGGAGCACCTGGCGGGCGCGGCGCTCGTACTCAACGACCTGCGGCATGACGCCCTCGTCGAACTCCTGAAGCAACTGCTCCTCGCTCTTGCCCAGCGTGGTCTGATTCGAGATCTGGAAGATGTCGCCCAGCGCTTCAGAGCCTTCGCCGTAGAAGCCGCGGATGGCCAGTTGCATGTCCTGGGCGGCGCGGCGGACCCGCTCGATCTCCTTGGTGAGCATCAGCGCCGGCAGGTGGAGCATGACGCTCAGACGCATGCCGGTGCCGACGTTCGTCGGGCACGCCGTGAGATAGCCGAAGCGCTTGTGGAAGGCGAAGGGGAGCCGCCCGCCGAGTTCATCGTCGAAGGCGCTGACCTGCCGCCAGGCGTCGGCGGCCTGCCGGCCGCTGCGGATGACCTGGATGCGGAAGTGGTCCTCCTCGTTGACCATGATGGAAACGGACTCGTCTCGGCTGACGACGGCGGCGCGGGGCTGGTCGCCGCGCGCCAACTGCTTGGAGATGAGATGCCGCTCGACGAGGAGAGTGGATTCGAGCGAATCGAGCGAAGCCACGTCGATCCACAGGAGGTCGTCGCGCCCGCCGAGGCTCGCCGCGTGCTCGCGCGCCAGGCCGACGATCTGCCGCCGGTCGGCGACTTCCGCCCGGTTGGTGAAGTTGAACCCGGCGACGTTGCGCGCCAGGCGGACGCGCGTCGAGATCACGACGTCGGAGTCGGGCCCCGTCCCGCGCAGCCACTCGCCGGTGGATGAGTAGTCCAGCCCGATCATTTTGACGAGCCTTCGGAGGCGGCGTCCGCGCCGGGCGCGGGCGGAACGTCGGCCGCGCCGAGATTGAGCAGTTCATCCCTGATCCGCGCCGCCCGCTCGTATTGCTCGGCCGTCAGCGCCTGCGCCAGTTCGCGGCGCAGATGGACGAGGCGCTGGGTGACGTCGACGCTCTGGTTCGCCGGCGCCTTGCCGACGTGGTGCGTTCCGCCTTCGTGCAGTCGTTCGAGCAGCGGGCCCAGTTGCTTCTCGAAGGCGTTGTAGCACTCCGGGCAGCCGAGCAGGCTGTGCTCGCGAAACTCGCTCCAGGTCAGAGTGCAGGAGGGACAGGCGGGCGATGCGGGCGTCTTTCGCCGCCCGGTCTTGGCGAGGAGAATCTGTCCGAGCAGTTCCTGCGCGCCCTTGACGACCTTGCCCTCCAGGCCGAGTTCCTGCGCGCACTCTTCGCAGAGGTGCGTCTCCGAGAGCACCTTGCCCTTCGATGGCGTGTACTCGTGGATCGTCGCTTCCTCGCCGCAACGATCGCAGGGATGGCCGTTCATCGTGGTCGATTATACGAATCGCGGCCGTCGGCAGCCATGCGAGTGTGAACGGGCGTTCGGTCGGATCGCGCGCCGCCGTGCGCGGCGGGGGCGGAGGGGCAATAATGCGCCGTGTCGCTGACGCTCATTCTGATCCTGCTGGCCCTGGGCATCGCCCTGTCCCAGGCCATCTCAAGCGAGCGAGCGGTCACGCTGCGGTGGCTGCGTCTGGGAGACCTGGTGGCGCTGAGCCTGCTCGGCGGCGCGGCGGCGGCGCTGCTGGCCGATCCGCCTCGGGCGTCGATCGCGATGTGGGTCGTCGTCGGTGTGCTTGCGTGCGGCGCGCTGGCGCACCTCATGCTCGTGCAATTGGGGCGGCGCCGCGCGCAGCGCTGGGCCATCGCCCTGACGGCCGCGGCGTGCGCCGCGCTTCTCATCGGGCCGTGGTGCGTCGAGTCGTTCGCCGCTCATCGCGCCCTCGCCGTCGCCGACGCGGCAGCGCCGCCCCCCTGGAGCGGGCCGCTCATCGGCGTCTCGCTCGTGCTCGCGGCGTGGCTCGCGGGCGGCTCGCTCATGACCATGCTCCTCGGACACGCCTACCTCACCTCCGGCTCCGAGATGACGCAGCAGCCGTTTCTGCGTCTCGTCCGGCTGCTGCTGCTTGGCCTCCTGGCGCGGCTCCTTGTGGTCGCGGCGGCGCTTTGGACGTGGTGGTCCGCCCAGGCGGGGCCTGAAGCAACGCCGCCGATCATGGAGGCCGTCACCATCGCCGCACGCCTGCTCATGGGCCTGGTCGTTCCGATCGCCATGACGTGGATGGCGCTTCAATGCGTTCGCCTGCGCTCGAACCAGTCGGCGACGGGCATTCTCTACGTGTCGAGCACGATGATGCTCGTCGGCGAGTTCCTCGGACTGGCGCTCGCCGCGGCGCACGGGCTGCCGTTCTGAGGCGGGCGGCCGTCTCTTGCCCGGCGTGGAGATACGATGCCCGGCCCGCGACGCGCCGACGCGCACCGCTCGTTCCGGCGCGGCGCTTCGGAGAGGTGCCTTGAGCGAGTCCGCCGCATCCTGGACCATCCGCACCCGCCGCGAGCGCGAGGTCCATCAGGGCCTCGACTGGCTGCTGCGCGGCATGGTGGAGAGCGAAGCGGGCGTGGATCTGCTGCTGACTTCGCGGGCCGAGCCCATTCCGGGCTTCGCGGAATCCCTCGGCCGCGTCCGCGGCGAGTTTGACGAGTCGGGCATCGCGACGGAAGAGGCGGAGAGCGACACGATCACAGCGGGCCTGTTGCGCGCGGCGCTGCTGGCGCGGAGGCGCGTCGTCGGCCTCTTCGAGTTGCGCGGCTTCCGGCAGGCGGTCGACGCGGTCTACGACGCGGCGCAGATTCGCGTGAATCCGCGCTCGGGCGGGGTGCTCGTCGTGTGCCACTGCCGCTGGAACTTCGGGCGCGCCGCGGAGACCGGCCGGCCGGCCAGCGGCTGGCAGGCGACGCGGCGCACCTGGCTCTCCGATCCGCGCGATCTCGCCGCGCTGCTCGACGTGCCGTTGCTCGCGCCCGCCGCGCCCGCCCATTGCGCTCGCAGCGTGAACGAGGCGATGCGCCTGTCGCGCGTGGCGGGCTCGCTCGTCATGCTCTACCTCTCGCCGCTGATCATGGGCGGCGGCGAGACCGAGGCGCTCGCCGAGGACGCCGCCCAGCGAACCGGCCTCTCCGCGGTTGATCCGCGCGGCGAGGACCGCGGCACGCCGCTGCAGGTCGAAGTCCGCCGCCGGCGCCTCGATCAACTCTTCAACGCGCCGCTTCCCGGCGAAGTCGTTCCCTTCGGGTTCATCACCTTCGGGTCGGCCCACGGCGTGCTCCGCCATGCGCTGTCGCTGCTCGGGCTGACGGGGCGGCTGCCGATCCTCCGACTCGGCTGCGCCAACCCCTTCGACCCGCTCGCCGTCGGGCAGTTCCTCACCCGCTGCGAGCGCGTCGTGGTGGTCGAGAACGGCCGCGACTTCATCGAGCAGGGCGTGCACCTTCTCGCGGCCCAGTTGCGGCGCCAGGGCGATCGCGTCGCGGAGGTGTACGGCAAGTCGCTGCCGCCGGCCGGAGACGGGCCGCCCGGCTCGATCGCGTTCGACATCGAACTGCATCCCTGCGAACTGGCCGAGAGCCTCGGACCGCGCCTGGGAGAGCATCGCGCCATCGCCGGCCACGAGACCGCGGCGCAGCGCCTCGAGGCGCTGCTCGCCTCGCGTCCGCGGCCGGGGCGACTCGCCTTCGAGCGGACCCGGCCCAGCACGCGCGAGCCGAATCTGCTGCGCCCGCTCATCGACGCGGTGATCGACGACTTGCGCGACGAGTTGAGCGTCGCCGCGCCCGATCGGCCGGCGGCGGAGTTGAAGGTCGAGCCCCTCGAGACCGCGACTCTGGAGAGACCCGAGGGCCAGCGGCAGATCATCGAGATGGAGCGCCGCCGCGTGCCGACCGTCGGCCGCTCGGCCATTACTCACGCGATCCTCCGCCGGCACGAGACGACGTTCCTCGTCCTGCCCGACGCCCCCGATCGGCCCAGCGGCATCGAGCCGGCCGACGTGGATCGACTGGCGCGCAGCATGGTGAGCGAGAGGGAGAGCCGGCAGTTGCGCATCGTGCGAACCGATCCGACGGATCTCGCCGCGTTCGCGCGCGACCTGCGCTCGGCCGTTCTGGGCACGGGCGTTTCGGTGGTGATCATCGATCCGCGGAGCGAGACCTCGCCGGAGAACATCGGGGGCCCGTCGCGCCTCTGGGCGGAGGGCGGCCTGCCGCCCGTCGAGTCCACCGTCATTCCCTCTTCTCCCCGCGCCGCGCTCGCCTACGCCTGGCTGGTTCGCCGCGGATGGACGCACACGGCGGCGCTGGACGGCGTTCACGGGCCGCGGCTCTACGTGCCGGATGCGGGCGAGGCGCTGGAGACGCCGCTGGATGCGTGGCACGGGTTCGAGGAGTATCGGCTCCATCGAAAGGCGGCGGGGACGCAGCGCGCGGCATCGGCCCCGGCCTCCACACCGACTCCCGTCCCACGCCACCAGCACCTCGCCGCCTGGCATGCCCACCTGTGCGGCCGCGGCGAGGAGGACGTGGCGCAGGCGCTGCGACTGATCGAGTCTGCCGGCCGGCGGATGGGTTACCGGTTGCAGGTGCTCGCGGGGCGCGCGGGGGCGGGGTGGTTCGCGCACCTGACGTTCACTCATCCGAGGCCGACCGAGCCCGCGCAGCCGATCACCCCGCGGGTGCCGTGGGGCGCGGCGCACCTCATCATCGCGATGGACTTCGAGTCGCTCGTCGAATCGATCGAGTTCGAGGGGCGCCTGGCCGTCGCCTCGCCCGGCTGCACCTCGCTCGTGCTCGATCTCTCGCCGGCGATCGCCGCCTCGTTCGACGAGCGAGAGACCTCGAGCCGCTACGTCGTGCCCGGCGAACTCAACGCCATCATTCCGCCGGTCGAACGCCTGGTGCTTCGGGCGGGGGAGGTGTGCGAACGTCGGCTCAAGTCGCGGCGGGAAGTCGCGGCGACGCTGGTGGGCGCGGCCTACCAGCGCGGCCTCATCCCCGTCACCGAAAACTCGCTCGCCGACGCGGCCGCCGCGCTCGACGATCAGGGCCGCGGCCGTCAGCGGCAGGCCCTGGCGCTCGGACGCGCCCTCGCGGCCGCCTCCTCCGAACAGGCCTCGCCGGACGAACCCACTCCGCCCAGCCCGGAGTCGCTCGTGCGCCTGCACGCGGCGATCATGTCGCGCCGCTGGGGCCCGGCCCGCGGCAACGTGGCGACTTTCCGTCTCCTCGCGCTCGGGACGTTGGACGCGATCACGGGACTGAGGCGGACGGATCCGAATCGCGTTTCGGAGCGACGCTTCATCGCCCGCCTCATCGACTGTGAGTACTGGGGCGGCCTCGCGCTCGCGCAGCACTACGCCAACGCCGTCCGCTCGATCTACGCCGCGGAGCGCTCGCCCGCGAACTATCCGATCACGCGCCTGGCGATCGAGGAGATCGCGCGGGCCCTGCTCATCGCCGACGGACCCTTCGTGGCGCGCACCGCGCTGCGCCGCGACCGGAGGCGGCGACTGATGCGCGATCTCGGCGCCGACCGGCCCCAGGGCGACGCCGTCACGCTTCGCGTCCGGGGGCAGGTGCGCCAGGCCTGGGCGCGCTCGATCATCGGCGAGTACTGGTCGCTCGGCCCGGCCGGGCTGCGCCTGCTGGCCGCGTCGCGCTGGGCCCGGATCATCCCGACCTGGCATCGCAAGGACCGCGAGTATCGGCAGTGGATCATCACGCTGGCCAGGCAGTGCGCCGACGACCTGCCCGAACGCGCCTCGCTGTGGCTCGAAATCTTCCGACAACTCACCCGCGTTCGCGGCTCGGGGATCCGGCGCGACGTGCGCCTCCGCCACGTGCGCACGGCGGTTCAGTCCGTTCTGGAACTCGCGGGCCCGCGCGGCCGGGAGCCCGGGAGCGCTCCGCCGGCCCCGGCGCCATCCTCTGGCGCGGAGGGGGCGAGTGGTTCGAGCGAGTCGTCCGGCGCCGCGGCGGGTCCGGCGGATGGATGATCCGCCGCCGCGGCCCGCCTATCATCCCGCAGACCTGCCGCTCAGAGGGGCAGCGTCGCCGCCCCGGCAATTCGCTCCGCGTTGGCGATCACGGCGTCGTAACGGCGACCTCGGGCGGCGTCCGCATTCATTCCGGCAATCGAATTCATGACGACCTTCACGGGCATTCTCGAATGGCCCCAGCGTGGTGATGGGCGACTCCGTCAGCTCAACGGAATGCTCCTGGAGCGCCCGGACGACCCCATCGTTCCCTTCGTGCTCGGAGAGCGCTTTCCGCTCCGCGCCGCGCAGGAACTGACGGTCGAAGTCTCCATGCGCAAGCCGCGCCGACGCCGTGGACGCAACCGCGGCCCGAACGCGCCCCCGCGCACCGCCCGCCCCATCGTCGAGCGCATCCTCGCCATCGACGGCCTCGAACCCGATTCGTACTCCAAGCGCCTCGCCTTCGAGCAACTCACCTCCATCGATCCCCAGCCGCGGCTCACGCTCGAATACCCCGGCTGTCCGCCGGCGAACCGGCTCATCGACCTCTTCTGTCCGATCGGGTACGGCACGCGCGGGCTGGTCGTCTCGCCGCCCAAGGCCGGAAAGACGACTCTTCTCCAGCAGATCTGCCACGGCATCGCGCGCAACTACCCGGATGTCCACATTATCGCGCTGCTGATTGACGAGCGGCCGGAGGAGGTGACGGACTTCCGCCGCAACGTCCCGTGCCTCTGCCTCGCTTCGAGCAACGACCAGGACACGCAGCGCCACGTCAACCTCGCCATCTTCGCCATCGAGCGCGCCAAGCGCATGCTCGAGGCGGGCAAGGACGTGGTCGTGCTCCTCGACTCGCTCACGCGCATGGGCCGGGCCTTCAACGCCTCGCGCACGCACGCCAGTTCCGGCCGCACGATGTCGGGCGGGCTTGACTCGCGGGCGCTCGAAGTGCCCAAGCGCCTCTTCGGCGCCGCCCGCAAGGCCGAAGAGGGCGGCTCGCTCACCATCATCGCTTCCTGCCTCGTGGACACCGGATCGCAGGCGGACCAGATCATCTTCGAGGAGTTCAAGGGTACCGGCAACATGGAGTTGATCCTCGACCGCACGGTGTCGGAGAAGCGCATCTTCCCCGCGATGAACCTCGCCGCCTCGGGCACCCGCAAGGAGCACCTGCTCCTCACCCCCAAAGAACTCACGACGATCACCGCGCTGCGCCGCTCGCTGCTCAACATGCCCCCTCCGATGCAGATCGAGCGCCTCCTGGCCGCGATGGACCGCATGCCGACCAACGCGCAACTCATCGGCGAGTAGGGGAGACCCGCCTTGCCGGCAGCGAACCGCCGGGTGTGCGGCGGGTGACCGGCTTGCGGCGCGCGGGCAGACTTCGCCGGCCATGGTGACGTAGAGTTTCGCCCGCCCTCCCCCTGGGGCGACGGAGAGGAGCCGCACGTGCCGCACCGCAGCGTTGAGCAGTTCCGCCGCGACCGCGCCGCCGGGCAGGAGCGCGTCCTCGCGACGGAGCATCTCGGCATCAAGCGGTTCTTCGCCCTCGACTCGGGCGCCTACCGCGATGGGGCGCTGCCCGGCCGCACGAAGGAACTCCTCGGCCTGGCCGCCTCGATGGTCCTCCGATGCAATGACTGCATCGACTACCACCTCGAACAGGCCGTCAAGTGCGGCTGGACCGAGGCGGAGATCGAAGACGCCATGAACGTCGCCCTCGTCGTGGGCGGCTCGATCGTCATTCCCCACCTCCGCCACGCCCGGCTCACCCTCGACGAACTGCTCGAAGAGCGCCGGCGCGGCGGGGAGGCATAAGCGTTCTCCGTCCCCGTCCCCTCAGTCCCCCAAGGAGCAACCACATGGGTCAGATCACGGTGAGCAAGTACATCAACGCGCCGCCCGAACGGGTCTTCGAGGTCTTCGCCGACCTCCCCAACGCAGCCGGCCGCGTCAGCGCCATCACCAGAATCGAGATGCTCACCGACGGCCCGGTCGGCGTGGGCACACGCTGGCGTGAGACGCGGTTCATGTTCAAGCGGGAAGCGACGGAGACGATCGAAATCACCGCCTTCGACCCGCCGCGGTCGTACACCACGCTGGCCAACTCCTGCGGCTGCCGCTACGAGTGCAGTTTTCACTTCGAGCCGCACGGCGAAGGAACGAATGTGGTTTCGAAGTTCACATGGACGGCGCAGTCGCTCCTGGCCAAACTCATGTCTCCGCTGGGCAAACTCATGGCCTCGGCCTGCATCAAGGCTTTCGACAAGGACCTGAGCGAACTCAAGGCCCACTGCGAGCAGTTGCAGCCGGCGTGAGTGAAGCGACCGCGCGTCGAACGGTGGCCTCAGCCTTCCAGAGCGTTGCCGAAGCGTTCCTCGTGGATGGGGACGACCGCCCTGAGGATGTCGAGCAGGACGCGGCCGGGCGAACCGATCGCGTCGATCTCGACGCAGCGCTCCTCGCCGTAGTGCTCGAGCACCGGGAGCGTCTCGCGGTTGTAGACGCTCCAGCGGTTGCGGATGACTGCGGCGTCGGCGTCGTCGTGGCGGTTCTCGCGGTGGGCGCGGCGCTGCATGCGTTCGAGGAGGACCTGCTCGTCGCCGGCGACGAGGTGGAGGATCTGGAGGACCTCGATGTCCCCGGCCATCTGCTGAGCCTGCGCCGCGCTGCGCGGGATGCCGTCAAGGATGAGCAGTTGGCGCTGCGGTTCGTAGCGCCCCGTCTCGATCAGTTTCCTGACATGCTCGCGCCACAGGCGGATGGTGAACTCATCGGGCACGAGTTCGCCGCGCGCCGAGTAGGTGCGGAAGACGCGCCCCGTCTCCGATTCGGGGTCGAGGCTGCGGAAGATGTCGCCGGTGGAGAGGTGGCAAAAGCCGGGAACCATGCCGAGCAGTTTGCCCTGCGTGCCTTTGCCGACGCCGGGCGCTCCGAAGATCAGAACCGAGCGATACCGAGCCGACATCTCGTGAACCCCCAGTGGCGTGGCCGCCCTTCCCTCAGCGGCCGCGCTTCAGCACTTCATACGATCGGATGTTCCCGTTTCCCGGTTGAATGGGCGTGGGCGTCGATTCCGCCGGCCCGCCTCGCTGGAGCGGTGTGGGCGGTCATGTTGAAGCGCCGACAGTGGCCCGCTCTTCCTCGACGACTTCGGGATCGCGCCGGGCGAGGCGCCGCGCCTCGGCGGCGGAGGCGAGCGTCCCCAGCCGCGCCCCGGCCAGGCCGCCGATGCGGCCGGGCGCGCCGGTGTTGGCCGTGCTGCGGATCCAGTCGAGACTGCCCGAGTACCACTCGTAGACGTAGCCCACGAGAATCAGCGCCATGAAGACGCCCGCGATGACCAGCGCCGGCCCGGCGTGCTCGCGGAAGACCACCGCGATCGGCCAGATCAGCGCCACTTCAACGTCGAAGATCAGGTAGAAGAGTGCGACGACGTAGAAGCGCAGGTCGAACTGCACCCAACTGGACCCGACGGTCGGCTCGCCGCATTCGTAGACCGAGGCCTTCTCGGGGTTGGGCGCACTCGGGCGGATGATCGCCCCGACGAGCATGTTGACGAGGACGAACCCGAAGCCGAAGGCGAGGAAGATGGCGATTGAGAGAAGTATTTCCACGCGGGCCGACCCTTGCTGAGAACGGGTCAGGATCGTAGTGGCGGCCGCGGCAGGGGACAACCGCACCGGCGGGCGTGGCTCAGGCGTCACAAGGTATCGGGGTAGTGCCCGAGTCCGGCGACCGCGACACTCGCCGGTCCGCGCCCATCTCACGCAGGCGCGGCCCATCCCGGCTTCACTCCCACACGATCCGCGCCGAGTGGATCTGCTCGACGTAGGTGAGCGGGAAGAACGGACCGGGCAGCGGACCCGTCGCGTTGGAGACGATCACGGCCGCGTCGCCGGAAATCGTGATGCGGATGTAGTCGCCGATGAAGTCGGGCTGCTCGAGCACCAGCGTGTCGATCGCCACCTCGTCGATCTCGTGGTCCAGGAGGCATTCTCAGCCGTCTAGCATGCGGAGAAGCGCCGGAACGGGAAGCGGAGCCGCACTCCCGAGGTAGTTGCTCCCCCAGGCTGAAACTGGACTTTCGCTCGCAGCGAGCCTATGCACGAGTGACGGAGGGCACAGTGTCAAGGGCGCAATTGTCCAGATGCGTTGCGAGGCTGGCGGGATCAGGAGCAGCAAGTATTGCGGCATTGGCCCAGGCCCAGGTTCAGGAGTGCCAGCCGCGAGGCGTAGCGACGGTGACGTTCCAAGCCAGCGCCCAGGAAGTGGCCGTAACTCCTTTCGCGGACAAGGTGTTCGGCCGCTTCTACGGCATGCGCCTCACCGTCGACCTGTCCACGTCTGACATCATCCTCCCTCGCGGCGTCTGGTGGGTCAACGCCCAGCCGATGGACCTGAATCCCTCCGGCGACGTGTTCTACCAGATTTGGGACTACGACTTCCTTGTCGGAGGTGATTCTCATTTCAAGCATGGTGCTTATGAACACCGGTGGCGCTATTCCGACCTGGGCCACGTTTGGGACTGGATTCCGATGCGCGGAGTGACCTATCCCGGTGATGCCGGGATGCAGGTCGTGACGACAGAAGGCCGAGTGATCCATGACACCCTCTTCATGGCTGACCAACAGACCTACGACAACGGTTACACCAATATGATCAGCGGGCGCGGCGTGTATGGATGGCTCTGGGACGGCCAGTTCGCCGACGACTTCGTCGTGCGCGAGCGCGAAGCGCGCATCGGCACGGTCGTCGCCGACTTCCTCACCATCCTCGGCAACCCGCCCGCCGACGGCGTGTGGGTGCAGTTCTACGGCAACCTCTGCCCGACGCCGATTCTCGATCCGCCCGTCCCCGGACGCGCGGGCGAAGTTAATGAATGGCACATCACGGACCTGCGCCCGGCGGACGTGGTCCACTTCGTCTACGGCCTCGCGCCCGGCGAGTTCCGCATCCCCGGCTGCGGCAGCATCGGCGTCAACATTG
>WYBR01000050.1 GCA_011525805.1 Vicinamibacteraceae bacterium | reverse complement strand
GTGGGCGCGCCGGCCGGGGACAGGCAGCGCCGCTGCATCGCCCGCCGCGGACGCCGATTGCCCACAGGAGGGAATCGCAGGTGAGAACCTTCAAAGACAACGCGGGTAACGAGTGGACCGTCGAGATAACCGTCTCAGCCCTCAAGCGCATCCGCAGCCTGACCGGCACCGACCTGCTCGAAGTGATCAGCGGCGGCGACCTGCTCGAACGCCTCATGTGCGATCCGGTGCTCCTGTGCGACATCATCTACGCGCTGGTGAAGCCGCAGGCGGATGAGAAGCGCATCAGCGACGAAGCGTTCGGCGCAGGTATGGCCGGCGACGCCATCGACGCGGCCACGGCGGCCCTGCTCGATGAACTGGTGGCTTTCTGCCCCAGCCCGAGGGACCGGGCCAACCTCGGGCGGGTGCTGCTGGTGGTCCGCCGCGCGATGGACCAGGCGCGCGACGTGGTCGAGGCGAAAATCGCCGGCGGCGAGATCGAACGGATCGTCGAAGCGGCGCTGAGCACGGTGACCTCTGGCAACTCATCTGGCGCTGCGCCGGCATCCTCGGCCTCGACCCCGCCGGCCTGACGCTGCGCGACCTGCTCGTCATGGCCGAGCAAAGGCAGCGCGACGAATGGGCGAGGACATCATCGATCATGGCACTCATCGCCAACACGCAGCGAAACCCGAAGCGGCAGCGGGCCGCCAGGCCCAGCGACTTCGATCCGTTCGCGCGCAAGAGCGGCGTCATGAAGGCGGACGTGTCGGTACTGAAGGAAGTGTTCATCGAGGGCCGCGTGCCGCGACCGGCCCGGGAAGCACCATGATCGACCTGCGCATCAGGCAGATGTTCTTCGACCGCCCGAAGGTCAAGCGGGCCGTCGATGCCGCGCGCCGCCGGGTGCTGAGCAAGGCGGGCGCCTTTATCCGTCAGACCGCCCGCACGAGCATCCGCAAGCGCAAGGGCACGAGCAAGCCGGGGGCCCCGCCCCACTCGCACGTCGGCCTGCTGCGGCGCTTCATCCTTTTCGGCTATGACAAGCAGAGCGACTCGGTCGTCATCGGTCCGGTTGGATTCAAGGCCTCAAGCGCGCCGCGCGTGCTCGAACGCGGCGGCACGACGACCGTCACCCGCCGCCGGCGCGGCAAGCGCAGCGAGCGCCGGGTGCGCATCGCGGCGCGCCCGTACATGCAGCCGGCGCTGGAGAAGGAGAAACCCAAACTCCCCGAACTCTGGCGCAACAGCGTGAGGGGGACCTGACCAATGGCCACCACCCAAGGCATCCGCGCCGGCCGCGCTTTCGTCGAGATCGGCGGCGACGATTCGCGCCTGCTCCGCGCCCTGCGGCGCGCCCAGGCGCGCCTCAAGGCCTTCGGCGACGGCGTGCGCTCCGTCGGCCAGCGTCTCGTCGCCACCGCGGCGATCATCGGCACGCCCTTCGCGCTGAGCAGCATCGCTTTCGCCAACTTCGAGCAGAGCATGGCCCGCGTCCGCGCCCTGACCAACGCGAGCGAGAAGGACTTCAAGCGCCTCTCGGACGAGGCCAAGCGTCTCGGCGAGACGACCGTATTCTCCGCGAGCCAGGCGGCGGATGCGATGGGATTCTTCGCCCTGGCCGGCTTCAGCGTCGAGCAGATCCTCAAATCTATCGGCCCGACACTCAATCTCGCCGCGGCCGGTCAACTGGAGATCGCCCAGTCCGCCGACATCGCCGCCAAGATCATGGCCGGCATGGGAATCGAAGCCGACCGGCTCGGAGAAGCCGTGGATGTCCTCACCAAGGCCATGACCACCGCGAACACCGATCTGCTTCAACTGGGCGACGCCATGAAGTTCGTTGGCCCCATCGCCAAGAGCGCCGGTATCGCCTTCGAAGAGATCGTCGCGGCCATTCAACTGCTCTCCAACGCCGGCATCCAGGGCGAGATGGCGGGCACCACTCTGCGCGGCGCGATCCTGGCGCTGACGAGCCCGAGCAAGGAAGCTGCCGACACACTCAAGGAACTCGGCGTGAACGTGCTCGACGCGCAGGGCAACGTCCGGCCGCTGGCGGCCATCATCGATGATCTCAACCGCGCCATGGATGGCATGGGCTCAGGCAAGCGCCTCGAAATCCTCGGCCGCATCTTCCAGGCCCGGCAGGCGGCGGGCGTGGCGGAACTCCTCTCGCAGGGCGCTGACAAACTCCGCGACTATCAGAACGCCCTGCAAGGCGCGACCGGCACGGCCGAGCGGATCGCGGGCGTGCAACTCAACACCCTCAAGGGTCAGGCGATCATCCTCAAGAGCGCCCTTGAAGGACTGGGCATCGCCGTGGGCGAGTCGATCGTCGCGCCCCTGCGCATCGCCACGCATCTGACTACTCGCGTCACGACTGCCATCGCCCAGTGGGTGCGCGAGAACCGAGCGATGGTGGTCGTTGCCGCCGGATCGGTGGCTGTGCTCGGCGCAGTCGGCGTGGCGCTGGTGCTGGTGGGCGCCAGTGCGCAGGCCGCGGCGTTCGTACTCGGCGGGCTCGCGAGCGTCCTCGTCGCGGTGAAAGTCGCGTTCGCCGCCGCGGCCGCGATCATCGGCGCCGTCATCTCGCCCATCGGCCTGCTCATCGCTGCCGTCGCAGTGCTCGGCGGCACCGTCATCGCATGGTCCGGCGCGGGTGGAAAGGCCCTCCAGTGGCTCCGTGACCGCTTCGGCGAACTGAGCACGTTCGTCGGCGCCGTGGTGGGCGGCATCCGCGATGCGCTCGCCGCCGGTGACATCGCGCTCGCCGCCCGCGTCCTGTGGGCGGGGCTGCGTGTCGCGTGGGAACAGGGCATCCAGCCCCTGCGTCAGGCCTGGATCGGCTTCAGCGCCGGCTTCCAGCGCGCTGCGATCATCGCCTTCTCTGGTGTGCGCAAGGCGTGGATCGAAGTCCGCGACTGGTTCGAACGCAACTTCCCCGACTTTACCGCCGGCATCGCCAAAGGCTGGGCCAATCTCGCCGCGGGTGTGCAGCGCATCTGGGCACGGGTGACCAACTGGCTTGCAGACCGCTTCACGGAAGTCATGGGCCTGCTCGATGAGACGCTCGATGTCGAAGGCGCCAAGGCGCTGAACCGCCAGGAATTGAATGCAGATCTCGCCGGAATCGAATCGCAGCGCAAGGACGCCATCGCCGAGGCCGAGCGCCGCCGGGGTCGCAGCGATGCCCAGCGCGAGCAGGAGAAGGAAGCGGCGCTCAATGCCGTCGATGCCCAGCGTGCCGAGGCCCTGGCTGATCTCGATGAGCAGACGACCGAGCGCATCCGCCAGGCCGAGGAAGCACTGGCGCGCACGAAGCAGGAACTGGCGCAGGCCGTCGAGACGGCGCGTGAGCGGCGCGATGAGGCGCTCACGAGCGGACAGGACCCCGCGTCGGCCGCTCTTCAGCGGCTGGCCGACCTCGGCGATCAACTCGATCTGCTCGCCAGCCGCGTCAGTGTGCGCGGCACCTTCGACGCTTCGGCCGTGCGCGGTCTTGCTGCGGGAGATGACAGCGCCGAACGCACCGCGCGCGCCACCGAGCAGACGGCACGTCATACCAAGCGCCTCGTCGAGGCGTCAACCAAGGGACTCGCCTTCGGGTGAGTCCGCAGTCCGGAGTCCGGAGTCTGGAGTCTGGAGCCAGACGCTCGAACCGCAGACCTACAGACTCCAGACTCCAGACTCCAGACTCCAGACTACAGACTACAGACCATGCCCACCGAGGTTCACGAACGCGGGATCAGCAGAACGACCAGCAGCGGCCGGAGTCCATCGACCGAGCGCCTGTACTGGGTTCGCGGCACGAGTGATGATCTCGAAGCGCTGGCGGCACTCGAAGCCGAGGTCCCATCCTTCTACGGCGGCCTGCCTCTCTATCAGGTGCGTGTCGAGGAGGCCGGGCCAGATCTCTACGACGGGACCGTCACCTACCAGGTCGATTCATCGACCGATCCGCCCGACACCGGCGAAAGCACGTTCACCTTCGAGACCGGCGGCGGCAGCGAGCACATCACCCAGTCGTCGGCCACGATCGCTTCGTACGCGCCGCCGGGAAAGACCGCGCCCGACTTCAAGGGGGCGATCGGTGTCACGGCCGACAGTGTCGAGGGTGTGGACATCGTCGTGCCGGTCTACCTGTTCACCGAGACGCACTATCTCGACGACAGTTCGGTCACGCCTGCTTATAAAGGTACGCTCTTCGCCCTCACCGGCCGGGTCAACGATGCCCCGTTCAAGGGCTTCAACGCGGGTGAGTGCCTGTTCCTGGGCGTCTCGGGCTCCAAACGCGGCCAAGGGGACTGGGAACTCATGTTCCGGTTCGGCTCCAAGCCCAACCGCACCGGCCTGAGCATCGGCGACATCACCGGCATCGACAAGAAGGGCTGGGAGTACCTCTGGGTCAGATACGCCGAGGCGGAGGATGCGACCGCCGGCGCGATTGTGAAGCGGCCCGTCGCGGCCTACGTCGAGCGGGTGTACGACAGCGGCGACTTCACGGCATTAGGGATCGGAACATGAGCGGCGACGCCCTGCGCAAGGTGAAATCCGGCGACCCGCTGTGCATCCCCGCAGGGGCCTACAACGCGTTCGTCGATGCGGCGGTCGATCTGCGCCAGCGCCAGCACAACGAAAACCGCGACCCGCAGCGTCTGCGCCGCGACGGCGATGTGATCCTCCTGCTCAACTCGACCGCTTCGACGGTGAACCGCTTCGGCGTGCTGGCTATCACCGATCCGATCATCCTGCCCGCTGACGCCCTTGAACTCGAGCGCGTGGCGTTCACGGGCGTCGTGCCTGCGGCCGAACATACCGGCAAGTTCGCCATCCTACTCGAGACCGCCGCCCCCGGCGCGATCGCCCGCGCGGCGATGGGCGGCGTCGTCCCCGTCAAAGTCGGCTTGCTCGACCCCAACCACGAGTTCGCCGACATCGCGGCCGGCATGACCGACCGACTCGAAAGCGGCGACAGTGGGGCGGCGCAGATTCTCTGGGTTGAAACCTCCATCAGCCCGGTCCGCCAGGCGTTCGTGCGCTTGCCGTCCATCGCGGGCGTCAGTTGCCTGGGCGACTGTCTCGAATTCGACGAAAATGGGTGCCCGGCCTTCGATCTGGACACCGCCAGCCAGGTGGTCGCCACCGTGGTGACGGGAGGATCGCTCTCCATCGTCGCCGGCACGTCGAAGAAGCTCCGCCTGACGCTCACGCGCGCGACCGTCACCTTCAACCGCAACGCCTGCGGTGTCCTCGTCGGCGTCTCGTCGAGCGGCGCGTCTTCTGTCACTTCCGATCTCAACCTCGACGAGTGTCCATGATGGCGCTGGTGCTCGGACCAAACGGCAATCTCCTGCTCGCGCCCAGCAGCAACCTGGCGTATTCGCTCAACTGCTGCTGCGACCTGTGCGACTGCTGCGAGGAGATCATCTGCGGGCAGGACACGGTGCATCTGCCCGCGTGCGGCGAGTTCCCGGTGCGCTACATCGGCTTCACCGCCGATCTGAACATCACGCCGTGCCAGCAGACGTGCATCATGTGCGGCAGTCCGCACAAGGCCGTCGGCCTGGGCAACAACGCCAACATCTCTCGCACCGGTAAGAAACTCGCCTGCGCCTCGACCGACCTGAACGACGTGATCATCCCCTCGCCGGAGAATCCGTGCAATCACGCGACCCGCTGCCGCGTGTGGCAGAGTTGCGCCCTGCCGACCGACACGATCACCGGCCTCCAGATCGCGCGCTACACCGACATCGGCGTCTTCAATTGCACCGGCAACTTCAACTTCTACAACACCGGGACGCTGCTCATCAACTTGGCGTACGATCATGCCAACCTGCGCTTCATCCTCGCGATCTGGCTCGGTGCCGGCGCCGGCGGCGAGGCCACGGGCCTGCTCTTCCTCGGCACCCACGCCTTCGATGCCCGCAACCTCTCATCCTACAGCGCCTTCCCCCTGACCTTCACGAATGCGCTCGGCTCCTGCACCTGTCTCTGCGCCGATCCCGTGTACACCAACATCCCAACGCGGGCATACGCCACCAGCGGCACCGTCACCCTCCACCTCCACGAAACCTGTCAGGATGAGTGTCCCACGGAGTGAAATCCCGATCATCGACCTGTGGACGGGGTTGCCGTGGGTGGCGGACTCTGCGAGCGAGTCCACGATCAACACCGTGCGTCGCGGCGCCAAGCCGAGTCGAGCGACTCAATCCACCAGCGCCGCACGCACGACCGACGCCTCCGGCCCGCGGATCGCGCCACATCGCTTGGCGGACGCGGCCGCACTGGATTTGGCTGATGCGAGGGAGGAACGAAGATGCCGATGTCGTCGCGTTACAGCGGGGTAGGCCACCTCAACGATCGAGTCCCCTGCCAAGACGCCGTTCCGCCTCAGCAGCGGGGGAACCGAACCTTCCCGCGGCGAGCCCCTTCCCAAATGTGCGCAGCTTGACGGACACTACCGAGTAATCCTGGTGATCCCGGGTGTCGGGCGCGGCCCGCTCACTCTCTATGCTCATCGCTTCGCCACGAGAACCAGCCACGGCACACCGCGTGGCCAAGGCGCCTCGTCCAAGTCAGAGATCTCGCGCAGCTCGTGCAGCTGCAATCCCGCCTCTTTGAGCTGCCTGGACATTTCACCGAGACTCCAGTGGTAGTCGGTGAACTGTACCACGTACGTGCCGTCGAACATGGTCACCTGAAAGGGCATCCCCTCCCGCCAATAGTCATCCATATCGAATGATGTGCGGAATGTGGCAAACTGACGGTCCCTGAAACACGGGTGCGTGACGGATGCTACGAACAGTCCTCCAGGGCGAAGCACGCGATAGGCTTCCGCCAAGCACTCAGCGCAGTCCCGTCGGCTCGGCAGGCACATCCACAGTGCGTTCCACACCACCGCGTCCAGTGTCCCGTTCTCAATCCGGTTGGCATCATCGACGATACGAGCTTGTTCGCTCCACGGCAACACAGACGCGCTGGCCATCGCACGCATTCGCTCAGCGGGGTCGAACAGGATCATCTGTGCGATTCCGGCACGAAGCGCAAGCGCGGCGAATCGTCCATCACCGCATCCATAGTCTAGAACACGGGTCGCGTCATTCGACAAAAGTATTCGAATGACTTCCGGGAACATGCGAGCGATTCTCGCGTCGGCAACCCGCGCGTATTGCTCCGCGATTCGTGCCCACTCAGCCTTGCTCATGGCGGCGGCACCAAAGACGCAAACACCTGCTTCCGGGTGAGCGACGGCTTCACTGATCCTCCGGTCTGAAGGGCTTGTAGCGTCTGCGCCCATAAGCCGTCCTCAGCCAGATCCATCTCACCAGCTGCACGACTGGGTGTGCCAACGAATACGAACTCGACTGTTCTTCGGACTTGCGCGTCCACGACTTCAGCCGAGACGCCGGTGTAACGCTTTGCGACTTCGATTGCGGCCTCGCGCGGGCGATCCCGCACATTCTCCCAAGCGTTACGGAGCGACGTCTGATAATCTCGCACGATCGCCGCGTTCGATGCTGCAAAATCACGCCGGGCGATCACGACGTTGCCGTAGAGCTTCACCCCGCTGACACGCGGGTCAATCTCTACGACGGCACGGCCCAGCTTTTCGGAGAGCTTAAGGGGTTGCTCGTTGAGGTACACCGGGTACAGCATCTTGGGTGCGGACAGAACGACCGAGGGATCGTAGCCCACAGGAGTTAAGCCAATCGTCTCGGGAAGCCCCATCGCCTGCCGCCACTGGAGCCACACCGCTGTGGACTCTGTTCCGCGTTTGTCCCCAACCGACAGCGAGCCGTCACTGATGTGTCTGGCTACCCACTCGGCCACAGCCCGGGGATCGGCTGCCTGGCCTTGTGTCAAGCCGAGTGACTCTCCGACGTCTGGATGCAAGACCCAACCGACTGGGTTCCGCTGAAAGTCGACGAAGATGCAGACCAAGGCCGACTTGCCTGACTCAGCCCCCTCCTCCGCAAGATGTTGCAGAAAGATGTCCGCGCCGACGATCGCAAAGTGTGCCCGTCCGGCCAACACCTCACCGACCGGGCTAACCCCCTGCCCACCTTCACGCACCCTCACATTCGAGTTGGGCTCGCGCTCGAGAATGTACTGGGCGACGAAAGTCGGATCGTGGAGCCAATTCAGCTGCACGACCAATGGAGACGATGGCGCGGCGGGCTGGCGCTTCTCGCACCCCCAGACGATGGCAGCACCGATGGCGGCCAGCACGACGATCCCCAAGTACTTCATGTCGACGCCTCCTCGCTTGGCCGTTGATAGTGACGCATCCACAGGCCAAATGTTGCCAGCCCGATCATGTGCAGCGCGATCGTATCGAATATCAGAACCGCCCACATTATCCCACTGACCTGGGTAACCTGCATATTATCTTGTTTGCGAACCACGAGGCCACCTGCGCCGCGCGCCCAATCCGAAAGTACGCCTCGCTGCTCAACAAGGTACTCATGGAAGCCGGGGATGACCGCTTCCACGATCATTATGGCAACGACTGCCAGCAGGAATGCCTGTTCCAGACCTTCAGCAACACTCTCGATCTCGCAATCCTTGAGGCGGAGTACCCTAGACCTGCGTGCTCTAACGTCGCCGAGCCACGCAGGCCGGCGGGGCACCGTGTAGAGGCCGTGTACCAACTGTTCACTCTCATGTCGAGCTCGTTCGACCGCGGAAAACACAGAGCGAAAGACTCGATAACCTCCCAACGTGGTGCCCGAGGCGACGACCATCCACACCCACAGGCACCACTTCGGAAGTACTGGCTTGCTCGCCACCGTCTCTACGCACAGCGGGTAGAACACACCAAAGGAAATGCTGACCACGAGCACGAAGGGAATGATGTAGACGTACTGGTAGATTCTATCTAATGATCGCCCGAGCAACCGCCGGATCAGATTCCCTGAACCTGGCGAGGCATGGAGTGTCGCAGCAACGACGCCGACGTGGTACCCGACCACACATGCCACAACCCATGCGACAGACGAGGCAAGGGCTGTCATGCCCAGTGCGGTCCACGAACCGCGATCGAGATGGAAGATCGTGGTGGGAAGAATCGCCCATAGGCGATGGCGATAGGGATCGACGAAGTCGCCAATTGCGAAGGAGAGCACCGCCAGACTCGCCCAAACTAGCAGGCCTCGCAGGTGGCCCTTCATGGTGACGCTCCTGTGGACGATGCCCGTATTGAGACGGACACCCCCTCATCGGTAGATTCGGTGGGGTCAATGGTGATGGCAAGACCCAGCGAGTCCGGTAGGTCGGAAACCAGAGACTGGTGATCGTGATGCGTGACCAGGAGAATGTGCAGAGCGCGATTGGGTGCGTTGTTCAGCCAGCACGCCCGGATAGCTGTGACCGATCGCTTCATGTCGATGGGTCCGAGGCCATCAAAGGTTTCATCGAGAAGAAGAAACGCCGTGGATGCAGCGGAAGCGCGAAGGAACGCTAAGCAGCTAGCCGCGTAGATGCGTCTGATCTCGCCACCGGCGAACTGCCTGAGCCGGCGATCCGCATCGAACGGCTTTGATGGCATGAGCGCTTTGTAGAACAGTGAATTGTGGGGAAGCACGTGGCGAAGCTGCCAGTGATACACGAAGGGCGGATTCTGCGGCACGAATGCGACTGCGATTGACGAGGTCGCATGCAGGTCCGGAGAGAACTCGAACGGAAAAGTGCGAGTATGAACGTGGCAAAGGCGTCGGAAAAGGTGATTGAGGAGGGTAGTCTTGCCCGCCCCTGAGTGGGCCGTGAGCGCTGTCGTACCGACTAGCCCCTGTCTCGGCTGCTGCCACAGATGGACACCACCTATGACCTTGTAGTTGATGCGGAAATGAGGGGCAGGACGAGCTGTCGCCGCGGGTAGTCGGACATTATAGCCCCTTGAGTCGGCGGCCGGAGCCGCATCATCCGTCGTGGATAGTGAAACTCCGAAGGCATAGGCCAGTCGACGACACGCAGTTCGCACTGCCTCCGTCAATTGCTTCTTCCGGCCGTTGTCTCCCAACTGCGACATGGTCCCCATTCTATGCCGTTTGGTGACTGCCTGGTGACGACGGCTGCTAGCCGGCGGTCGGGGCGGCCGGAACACTCCACGCAATATGCAACATATCTACCATCCAACACTTCTCGCCGTACGCACAGCAGAACAACGTTTGCTCTTCTCCGGCGATCCGCAGCACGGCGTGCAAGTCACATGAATACATAGCAACGAAACTCCTACCAATCGCATTGGTCCAGAGGCGCGAGGACGACACGTCAACAACCTTTAGGCCAGTCTTGTCATTGAACGGAGGTCGCGTTTGCCAGCAGATCACAAAGTCAGAGCCGACCTGTCTATAAAACACATAGTAACTTTGACTACTGTTACCGGTCAGGCGAACATATCCGTGTATCTCGTGAGCATCAAGTTCGGAGAGTTCTGAGAGCTCAGGCTCCCACTCAAACAAAACATATTCCACGCGACACAGTGTGTCCGAAAACTCCGGCATTATCGCAATCCTCCTGGAGGGCAGCAGCGGGGGACGAATCGCGCATCTGGCGACAAGAACGTGACGAAAGACCCATCCGGGCGGAATCTGGCGCCTCGTCCAGATGCACTCCACACTTGGATGAACCGTTCCCCGTATTGGTTCGCATACTCGTGCCAGATGCTGCCCTTCGCCGTAAGGATATCGTCAAGTAGCAACTGCCCCAGTGCGGCGCGTCCCGCATTAGTCGACGAATTCCCGAAGACACCCCAAAGATCTGGATCTTCCAACATGCGCTTTTGAAAGGCCTGTCCAGACTTCGTTACATCCCGTATCAACTTTGCGCGGCCGGCATTAGATAACTGTTCCAGACTGATGACTTCATCACCAATGCGAATAACCGCGCCTAACGTAAGACCTACGGTGGCGAAGTAGAAGCCGCCCGCAGTCACATCGCTGTTGTCGACGATTGCGGCGAGCGCGTTCTCCACTCCGAGCGCGCGGGCGATCTGAAGATTGACGGCGGCGAGCATTGCGGCGCCTTCGCCTGAATTCGATAGGCCCGCCAGGCCTTTGCTCGAACACTCGTTTCGACAAACACCAGGCAGAGCATATGTGTGCTTCCTCCAATTCCTTGGGAGTTGTGCTCTGGCCCAAGGCCAGGCAAAAACATGATCGTACCATGATGGCGCCGTGTACGTATAAATATAGATGTAACACGTACCGGTGTTGGCGTCCCAAGTGGGTCCATAGGGACCATCAACTTCAGTCGAGTCCAGGCCGCTCGGGTCGATCCTCGTTAGCGGCTTGGATCTGGCATAGATGTACAGACTGGATTGCTCAGCATATTCTAGCGGATCCCGCTCGAACCACCGCCCCAGCACCGGATCGTACCAGCGGAAACGGACAAGGTATTGAGATGTCTCTGGGTTGAACACATATCCATCCCACGCGATGGGATTGTCCGGCCCGTGGCGCGTCGAGCCGCCCGAGCCAGTCGACACGAAGGAAACCAATCCGCTCGTCAGTGCCGACTGCGTCACGCCGCCGCTCATCGCGATGCCGGCGTTGTAGTCATCGCTGTCGATGTCGCCATCGCGGTCGAGGTCGAGTTCGGCCTTGTAGCCGGCGTCGCCGATGGAGTTCCCATAGGCGTTTTGGATCGCAGTCCCGTCCGCGCTCGTCGTTGCTCCGTCGCCCGTGACGTCCGCCCCGAAGTGGTGCCGCGCCTTGCCGTAAGAGTCGTAGGTGATGCGCTCGACGATGCCGCCATTGGGCTTGGCCATCGCCACGGTGCTGAACTGGGCGTCGGTGACGTAGAAGAAACTGTCGTCGCAGGTGCCGTTGGCGTCGCGGTCGCGCCTTCGGGCGACGGCATCGTCGATGTAGCGCTTGCCCCAGAAGGTCTGGGCCCGCTCATCCTCGGAGAAGCCCGAGGTCCACGAGCGGTCGATGCGTTCCTCGAGAAGTTGCCAGTTGGCGGAGTAGTACATCCGGCGCATCTCGTCAAGGCTGCCGGCGCCGGGCGAGCGAGCCCGCTTCACGCTGCGCCAGTGCAGGGCATTGTACTCGTACTGCCCGAGCACGGCCGCGTCGACGCCGACCGAGCAAAGCAAACATCATGTATCCCGCCTCTCGTCCTACCGTAAGTTGAACTGCACAAACGAAACTCTACCCCGCGTCTCGATACACGTGCGGCCATCTTCGGCCACTGTGTAGCACACAACGCTGACGCTTGTTCCCAATGCCACCGTCGCCTGGTTCTCGGCAATGATTGAACCGTCGCGAACCATCTTCCAGTATGAATCCAGCGTCGTGCTGTCGCAGTACACCAACACCGCACCAGGCCTCGCGGCCGCGGGGCCACTCCAGTCTGTAGGTGCGGTAATGGTCAGCTGCTTCGACTTCAATAGCGACTGGCTGTTCAAATCCCACGGCTCAATTGTCACCATTCTCGCCATAAGAACTGGTGCACCTCGCCTTTCAATTAGCGATGACAGTTGTTCCATTCGTGCAGGAACAAGCATCATCCATAACACAACAGATGACACAACCACGAAGGCTATCGCGGCCCACTGGCGCCTTCCCTGCATCCGTCGCGACACTCTCACGGCCGATTCTCCTGTTCCGCATTGATGCGATCTCTATGCACTTCCTCCCGCATTCTATCTCGAATCCGGCTCACGTCGTACTCATCCATGAATACTCCCAGGATATCACCGAAGTTGCTCAGTTGTTGCAAGACTTCACGTTCGCATTGCGACACGACTCGGCCGATACAGCTCCACATTCCCTCGGAGCCAACTCCGTTGATCATCAACGAATTCCTCAAATCAACGTTAATATGATTGAGCGCCATTTGCCTAGCAATTTCGAGTCGCAGTGCGTAGCCAAAGGCGTCTGTTCCTGGCAATGCAAATCCGTCAGGCATCCACGGGAGCACATTGAAGGCATTCGCATCCAATCTCTCAAAAAATAGCCTCCAACCAGCGTTCGACACAGCACAGCCATCTGCCCGCTCGCGAAGTGATTCGACATAAGGACGCATAAAGTCTCTCGCTGTATCTACCAACCAGTCTTCATCTTGCGGACAGACCTTTACACAGCGAGCCAGATTCTTCATGATGCAGGATTGAATGTCGACGAATATCTTAATGAGTCCAGCATCCAATTCATTCATTCGGGCAGACTGCTGCTTTGCGGCCAGATCGAAGACTGCTAGACGATCGGTCTCTGCACCGATGAGGGATGAGCATGTCGCCTCATAAACATCTAGTATTGGGATGCGTGCCGGCGGATCTTCAAATGGAACATCATAAGTGGGGGGATCGAGGCCTGCGGGATCGGACTTCGCCGTCGGCATGTTGCCGACGTAGATATAGAGGTGCATTGTTCGCCGATATCCTACAGGATCCCGCACCAGCCACGTTCCCAGCGTTGGGTCGTACCAACGCCAACGCACATGATACTGCCCCGTCTCGGCGTTGAAGACATACCCATCCCATGCGATGGGGTTGTCCGGCCCGTGGCGCGTCGAGCCGCCGCTACCCGTGGAGACGAAGGAAACCATTCCCCCCGCCAGCGCCGACTGCGTCACGCCGCCGCTGAGCGCGATGCCCGCGTTGTAGTCGTCGCTGTCGATGTCGCCGTCGCGGTCGAGGTCGAGTTCCGCCTTGTAGCCGGCGTCGCCGATGGAGTTGCCGTAGGCGTTCTGGATCGCGGCGCCGTCGGCGCTGGTCGTCGCCCCGTCGCCAGTGACATCCGCCCCGAAGTGGTGGCGGGCCTTGCCGTAGGAGTCGTAGGTAGTGCGTTCGACGATGCCGCCGTTGGGCTTGGCCATCGCCACGGTGCTGAACTGCGCGTCGGTCACGTAGAAGAAACTGTCGTCCCACGTGCCGTTGGCGTCGCGGTCGCGCCTTCGCCCTACGGCGTCATCGATGTACCGCTTGCCCCAGAAGGTCTGGGCCCGCTCATCCTCGGTGAAGCCCGAGGTCCATGAGCGGTCGATGCGTTCCTCAAGAAGTTGCCAGTTGGCGGAATAGTACATCAGGCGCATCTCATCAAGGCTGCCGGCGCCGGGGGAGCGAGCCCGCTTCACGCTGGCCAGTGCAGGGCATTGTACTCGTACTGCCCGAGCACGGCCGCGTCGATCTTGACTTCAGTGAGGCGGTTCCAGGCGTCATGGGTGTACTTCTTCGTGGCGGCCGCGGGCAGGCCCTGCTCGGTCATGTTGCCGGCCGCGTCGTAGGCGAAGGGCAGGGAGGTGATGTCCTCGATCTCGTTGGCGAAGTTGTGGGTGCGTTCCTGCTCTTCGTCCGGGCTGGACGAGGTGTAGGAGCCGTCGCCGTTGGAGTCGTTGAAGATCGAATCCCAGTTGCCAAGCATGTCCAAGGCCCACTTCTGCCAGCCCGCGCGAACCCACCGCCACCTCCGGCCCGCCCATCGCCCCGCATCGCTTCGACGATGCGACGGCGGTGGATCTGGCCGATGCGCGGGAGGAGCAGCGCCGCCGCTGCCGGGGCTGCCGCCAACATCGCGGTTCGGCCTGACTCGGACTTCCAGGAATCGCTGATACGCTCTGCATAGGGCTCTCTCCGTCTGAATGGTGTGAACGTGACAACACACAACCTTCCTGCGGGAGAGCCTTTCTGTTAATGTGCGCAAGATTCAAGACGTTGCCCAAGGCGCTGGCGTATCTCGACGAACGCAACGCCCACGCCAGGCCATCCGTGTGGACTGCCGACGCCAACTCCATCCTCACCCGAGTCGCCAAGAATCATGCGAGAATCTTGGAGTCAGGACACTAGTTGGCTGCCTGCTATCGGTTGATCCCCTGATTCCTCACAAAGATACCCAGCAGCACAATAACAACAAATATCATGACGATGTTAACAGCGATCCCTGTAAGCACCAGTAGGCTTTTGACCATGAAGCCACCTTGTCGATGTGGACGGTGACTCTGCTCTTGAAGCACAGCCACCAGTGGGCCACACAATGCCCAGAAAGCGCACAAGACTACTAGGCAGCGGTAAATGAACGGCGAGATGTGAATAATCAGGTCTCGCACCAGCAACAGTGCAACCAAGGCTACCGCTAGCGCCGCGGCCTGTCTCACCTGTGAGTACATCGATCCTCCATTGACTCTCCGTCGAGCCAGCGGCCGCACCTACTTCTTCCTGCAACGCTGATTTAATATATGCATAGCGATATTGCAACCCTGACTATGGCAGACCCACACTTCATCTACGGCAGAGCTCATCGCATCCTCGATCATCTGGCGGCCACCAATGAATTGTTCCCCGGTCCGGACCCAGCCCGATCGTTTGACGACGCGGCTATAGCTTATGTCCATCCACGTCTTCCACTCAACGTACGGCTGACTAGTCAGAAACGCCTCTAGCCGGTGGTTCGGACACGGTCCAGTGTCAGCGCCAACGAGGTAAGCGAGTCCGCCGCCAATAGTGGACGGATCGTTCTCGCCAGCCCAATCGCGTGTCGAGATAGTGTGTACGGTGCCCCACTCACTCCAAAACTCTTCAGAAAATCCGCCAGTTCCGGGCTGCTGATTCACTACGTTGTCGTCGACGGACCACACAACGTCTATTCTAGTATTGCAGCACGAATCGCATTGCTTCAGAGGCCGTGTGTGCGTCTTGGGTGCAAGCATTATTAGACGGATGCGTACGGTACGCCCGAGACCGCATAATGCGCCAGACTTATATCTGGAGGCAATGGAAGCCGCTTCTGCGTCCAACATGGTGCGTGCCTTGTTAACTGGCGTCGCACCATGAATGAGATTGTCGCCGCTGTACTCAGTTTGGATGGTACCGAGTTGGCTGAACACTGAGTTCAAATGAAGAGCATCGAGGTCGCTTAGTGCTTGTGCTACATAATCGTATGTGCGGTTGATTCCAGAACAGGTGTTTAGGGTTGGGTCGGGCGACAGCCCATATGGATCAATGGAATGAGGAGGACTAGAGGGGACATATTCGAGCAAGTTCGTGCCGGGCGCGTATCCAGCCGGATCCCTCTCCAGCCACCTCCCCAGCATGGGGTCATACCATCGGAACCGGACATGGTACTGCCCCGTCTCCGGGTTGAAGACGTAGCCATCCCACGCAATCGGATTGTCCGGCCCATGTCGCGTCGAGCCGCCGCTACCCGTGGAGACGAAGGAAACCATTCCCCCCGCCAGCGCCGACTGCGTCACCCCGCCGCTGAGGGCGATGCCGGCGTTGTAGTCGTCGCTGTCGATATCGCCGTCGCGGTCGAGGTCGAGTTCCGCCTTGTAGCCGGCGTCGCCGATGGAGTTGCCGTAGGCGTTCTGGATCGCGGCGCCGTCGGCGCTCGTTGTCGCCCCGTCGCCAGTGACATCCGCCCCGAAGTGGTGGCGGGCCTTGCCGTAGGAGTCGTAGGTGATGCGCTCGACGATGCCGCCGTTGGGCTTGGCCATCGCCACGGTGCTGAACTGGGCGTCGGTGACGTAGAAGAAACTGTCGTCCCAGGTGCCGTTGACGTCGCGGTCGCGCCTTCGCCCCACGGCGTCGTCGATGTACCGCTTGCCCCAGAAGGTCTGGGCGCGTTCGTCCTCGGAGAAGCCGCTGCCCGACCACTGCCGGTCGATGCGTTCCTCGAGAAGTTGCCAGTTGGCGGAGTAGTACATCAGGCGCATCTCGTCAAGGCTGCCGGCACCGGGCGAGCGGGCACGCTTCACCGTGCGCCAGTGCAGGGCATTGTACTCGTATTCGCCGAGCACGGCCGCGTCGATCTTGACTTCGGTGAGGCGATTCCAGGCGTCGTGCGTGTAGTACTTGGTCGCCGTCGCGGGCAGACCCTGCTCGGTCATGTTCCCGGCCGCGTCGTAGGCGAAGGGGATTATGCCGATGTCCTCGATCTCGTTGGCGAAGTTGTGGGTGCGTTCCTGCTCTTCGTCCGGGCTGGACGAAGTGTAGTTCCCGTCGCCGTCCGAGTCGTTCCAGATGGAATCCCAGTTGCCGAGGGCGTCCAGCGACCACTTCTGCCCGCCCACGGCCGCGGACCACGACCCGCCCTCAGCCCCGCGGTCGGACTGCACGAGGCGGTCGAGGCCGTCGTAGGAGTACCGGAAGTCGCGGTCGGCCCAGGATGCGCCCGGCCGCGCGTCGGTGCGCGTGAGGCGGTTGCTGGAGCGGTCGTAGGTGTAGTCGATCTCGACGAGCGGCGGGCGGTCGGGGTTGCCGCCGCTGCCGGTCGTGTAGCCGCCATCGACCCAGGCGTGCTTTTTGACGCGGCCGAAGCGATCCCAGCCGGGGTAGACGCCGGCGCTCTGGCTGGTGAAGCCCTGCATCCGCCGCTTGCCGTCGTCGCTGACGGTCCGGTCGAGTTGGATGTCGGGAGCGGGGTAGTCGACTTCGGCGACCATGCCGAGGCCGAGGTGGCGATACGCCACGGTTGTGAAACCGGCAGTGTCCCCAATGTGGAATCGTGTCAGCCGGCTGATGTGATCGTCGAGATCAAGAGATGCCGAGCCGTAGTAGTGGTCGTACTCTGCGCCTCCGGGATAGGTCATCGTGCTCAGTCGGCTGTAGTTGCCCGAATCGAAATCGGCGGTGGAGTAGGCGTAGCGGACTCGGACGGTGTTGCCCGTGGGCACGCCCGAGCCGTCGTAGGCGACGGCGCCGTCGTGGTCCTGGTAGACTTCCTTGATCTGCCAGAGGGGCGTGTACGCGAACTCGGCCTGGTTCTTGACGGTCGTGTGCTCAACGGTCGTGTAGGAGGTGACCTTCTCCAGCCGGCCGAAGTCGTCGTACTCCACGCCGATGGAGAGCACCCAGTTGTCGATCGGGCTTTCCGTCGCAAGAGTGACATCATCGAAGGTCACTCGGCCGAGGTCATCGCGGATGTACTCGTGGAGCGTGTCGTTCTGGTCCTCAACGGAGGTAATCTCTCCGAGGCGGTTGTAGACGTAGAGCACCTTGTACTCGGGGTCGGTGCCGGCCACGCCGGTCGATTCGTTGGGATAGCGGACTTCGCTCAGGAGGTTGGCCGGCGCGGCCTCGTAGAGGTAGTGCGTCTCCTGGAGGTCGCCTCCCGGGATATGGGCGATCTGCTTGACGACGTTGCCCGCGCCATCGTAGACGAAACTCGTCACGCGGTCCTCGTCGGTCTCTCCCGAGGAGCCGCCGCCGCCCGTGATCGTCCAGCGCTGGTCCTGCGACGACCAGCCGCTGACGGCGGCGTTGACGTAGTTCTCCACGACGGCGATGCGGCGGTGCATCGCGTCGAAGAAGATGCGGGTCTCCTTGCCTTCGGGATCGACCGTCAGGAAGGGGCGCCCCCGCTCATCGTACTCGGTGGCGCTGACGAGGTAGTCCTCGAAGTCGACGTCGTCCCACTCGGGCACTTCGTTGGGCGGCCAGGTTGGCACAGCGTTGCCGGAACTGAAACGGTCGTCGGTTGTGTCGTTGGAGCCGATGTTGACAGTGCGGATGCGACGGTTGAAGGCGTCGTAGTAGTGCCCGACGTAGGAAGGAACTCCCAAAGCCGTGCCCCCGCCGCCGTTGTACGTCAGCGGCCCGGCCGTGCTCGCGTCGTCGTGGACGCGGCGCAGCGCCGTGACGAACTCCAGTCGATCGTCGGCGGAGTGTTCGTACTCGGTCTGCTCGAGGACGATGTCGTACGGCAGACTCGGGGACAGGCTACCGTCATCGTCTATGGGCGGCGTGCCGTTTCGGCCGGGGCCGTAGGAGTACAGCGTCGCGTCGCGCACGACGTAGGATGCCTTCGTGCGGCCGAGTCCATCGAACTCGCGCTTGATGATCGGCGAGTTGGGCGACCACTGAACAACGGTTCGACCGTTGGGGTCGAACCATGAGTTGGTCTGGAGGAACTCGGGGCTGCCGCTGGTGGGATCGGTGGCGATGGATTGCCGATAGACAAGCCCGCGCTGGCTGTAGTGCGTCTTCACGAACAGGCCGCGGTTGCCCGCGGGCAGAGCGTCGAACACACTGCGCTCGATGACGCGATCGAGGTTGTCATAGACGACGGTCTCGTGGGGTGGGTTCGGGTTGCGCGTGGTGTCGGGCCGATCGCGGAAATCGAAGTCGCGCAGCGTGTCTCGCACGGTGCTTCCATCCACGTGCTCTCGGACATACGTCAGATTGCCGTTGCCCAGTCCCTGTTCAGGGCTGCCGGGCGTGCCGTCGTGGTCGAAGTCGTAGAAGTACTCGGCGACGGTGACCATGCTCTGGCTCGACTGGCCAACCTGGACTTGGAGGACTCGATTGAGGACGTCGTACAGACTGTTCTCCGTGATCGTGCCGACGGGATCGGTCGTGGTCCTGAGTCGGCCCGCTTCGTCATAGGTGAAGGCGGTAACGTACGGATCCTGGTCGAGGTCGTGCCAGTCTTCACGCTTCTCCACGAGGCCCGAGAGCAGGTGCGTGGTGCGCGAGCGGCCGAGTTCGTCTGTGAGCGCGTAATCCGGCGGATCGAATCCCGTCGAATCGACACCGTAACTGCTCGTGCCGATGACCTCCCCGCCGGCGCTAAACCAGTCGACCGTCGCGTCGCCGTTGAAGTCCGAACCCTCCTTGTGCGGGAGCGATACTTCGGCGTAGTAGAGCAGGTAGGGTCGAGCGTCGATCGTGCGCGACTCGCGGACCGTGTAGGTATCGATGCCTCCGGGTGCGGTGCGCTTGGTTTGCCGGCCGAGAAGGTCGTACTCATAGCGTGTCTCGACGCTTCCACCATCGACGAAGCGGTCCGTCCAACCAGAGTAGGTCAACCCATGGTACGTTCCCGATGCAGCAAGGATGTCGTCGAGGTCTTCTGGATCGGCATTGCGGGTCACCTTGGTGACACTCCCGCTCGATGCACCGTACTCACGAGTCACAAGCGAGTGATCTGCCGCACGGCTCACCAGGTTGAGTCCGGAGTCATCGTATAGCTCGTACGATTCGTAGTATCCGCCGGAGATGCCCGGGCCATTCTCGCCGACCAATTCCGCCTCGGTCTTGACGCGAGTCCACGCCACGCGGTCCGTGGAACTGAAAAAGCCGTACTCGAAGATCGTCTTCTCCACGTCGTCGGCGTCGGTCGATCCGGCGACGCGGAATCGCTCGATCGAGTCGGGCAGCCACTCGCGCGTGGCATTGTAGGTCGTCTTCGAGATGAGCGTATAGTCGCCGACGGCGCTACTGTGCTTGCCCTCGCCGAGACGCGTCTCCTCGCGTCGTC
Source organism: Vicinamibacteraceae bacterium (assembly GCA_011525805.1). Lineage (GTDB taxonomy): Bacteria > Planctomycetota > Phycisphaerae > Phycisphaerales > UBA5793 > UBA5793. The sequence goes on along the minus strand of WYBR01000050.1, from coordinate 6,017 downwards.
GATTGTCATGAGTGAAGGCGTAGACAAGGCCCTCATCCGTATGCGCCGCGTATGAGGCCGCGTACTGGCTGTTTGCGGGCGTGTAGCTCGCCATCGCGGAAGGCGTCATCATGAATTCGAGGGTCCGGTCTGACTCGTACTCGTAGTGCCACACCCACTTCCGACCGTTCTCCCCAGGCTCCACGATCGCCTTGCTGACGAGATAAGGCGCAGTGTAGGGTCCCGATGAGTCCTCCGCCTGCCTGCCCTCCAAGTCATAGTAAATCGTGCGGCAGGCCAGATCGTACGCATCTTCGTCGAAGAGCGTCTCCTCGATCCTGACGGTGCGGATCTCGTCATTGTTTCCATGAGTGAAGTACTCGTACGACTGCTTGAGGCCCTGGGCGCTGCCGCCGCTGCATCCGCACCCGCCAGTCTGGAGGAACTGAGTCAGGATCCGACCATCGCCCTCGGTCTGGTATCCGATGATCTTCGCGGCTAGATCGATGAGATCGAGGGGGTCGCCGACACTCGGCGAGAATACTTCATCGTCGTCCTCGGCGGCAAGAAGGTCCGCCGCCGCCTCTCGCAACGCCATGCTGATGACGGGGTAGAGCGTACCACCCGACTCCTCGTTGCGCTTCTGTGCGATGTATTCAATTTGCTCCGGGTTGATCACCATCTTGAGCTGGTGGTTTCCCCCCTCGACTTCGAGACGTTCATCTCCGGTGCCGGGCGTGACGCCCTCTCTGTGGTAGCGGTACTGGGCAATGCGCTCGTGCCAAGGTCTGGCACCCTCCTCCACCTGCTCAACTCGCCGACGATGAATCACCTGTATGAGGTCTCCCGGCGAGCCCAAGTGATCGTAAACGCCGTCGGCCTGGTAGACGTAGCTTACCCTTTCCGCTTCCTGCCACGCGCCCTCGACACGACGCACGCAATGCATGTTTAGCAGTCGCCCCATCGGATGATCAAGATCCCAAACAAACCGAATTTGCGCCACCTCGTCGTCCTCGGCAGGTGTTCCGCCCAAGTAAATAGTCGCAAGTCGCGGAATATCGTCCTCTGCGCCAAAGTTCGTGTACTCGTAGAAGATTTTGTTACCGTACCAGTCTTCCTCCATCAAGACCAATCCGTTTCTTGGATCTGCTGGACTATCGATGTAGTATCGAGTGAGCCGGGCAGGCTCGACGCGCCTCCAGACATCGTATTCTACCGCGTCGATGGTTATTGTTGTGCGATCGATCGCTAGTGGAAAAGCAAGCGGTATGTAATGCGGTCCCGGACCTACGGGAGGACACCTAAACGGGCCAGTCCACGGGACCTCGATGACTTGTACCGGTCCAGACTCCTCCCACACCGTGTACTCAAAGACCGACAGGGTCCACCCTTCTCCAATCAATCCCGCTCCCGCAAACTCCGGATTGCTTGCATAATACCGTATCACCCGGAAGTCTGCACCCGGCAGCGGGACGACAAGATCGGTTGTCGACTCGACTTTGTGACCCGCAAAGAGATATACCGGCTCGTCCGACTTATTTCGTGGCCGATCACCGTTGCCGTCGATCGATCCTTCACACTCCTCACTCAAGGGCGGTATGGATTCTGGAGCGTCCACCGGCGTGCCAGCCTCACCAAATGGTTCAGGAGGGTTCGGTGGATTCGTGACCTCGGTACCCTCATCTTCACATGGGCCAACGGCTTCGTCGATCTGGTCAAGCAACTGCTGATCATCGTAGTCGTCCGGATCAAGTGCTCGCCCAAGGGTGTATTCCAAGCACTCTCGGAGCGACTGGCAATCCCATTCCGGACCGCAATTTGCTTCGCTGAAAACGAGCGCATCGAGAATATCGGCCGGATCCGTCAAACCACACGAGTCAACCAATTCCGCGAGCCGCCAGCAATCAACTGGGTCCGATGCACCTATCACAGTAATCGTAACGCGAATACCGGAAGTGTCCTCCTCGCGCTCCCCGGGCCAGGTGTCAACTCGCCAACAGATTCCGCCAGCGCCGGAGCAAGAGTCCGGTCCCGGGTCGTCGCAATCGCCCCAAGCACCCTGTTGAGGCGTGCTATACTCCTCCCAGGACGCACCAGAGCATGAAAGCGTTGGATCGGGGCTTTCAGCGATTGTCACTGTCCCTCGCTGGACGCTCCACTTGGCCCCCAGGGGCGACGGATATTGCTGTCCACCAGAGAAGAAGACTGAAATCAAGATTGGTTCATTCTGTTCCGGAGGCGGGCATCCCCAAGCCCACCTAGAGTTATAGTTTGTGATTTCACCCGACCACTTCACCGCATTACCTGTCGGGGTACCGCAGAAGCCCATGAAAAAGGGAAGCGTCCCTTCAAACGCCGTGTACCAATACTCTTGAATGGCAGACTCCGGATCACACTCGCCGTTGGAGCAGGCCCTGTAGGTGACCATTTCTTCATACTTGATATGAACTACACTATCGCATGCAAAGCAGCATGGATCTTGAGGATTGCCTTCGTCATCATGCGGCGTGATCTGACAAACGACTTGGCCAGTTGCGGGTACCGAAGTCGCGACCAGGATCGCGCATGCGACGACAATCCAGTCGAGCAGTCTGCAAGGCAGAAGAACTTTAGGTGAGGATTGACGTCTCATGGCCGTCTCAATTCAATTCAACTTCGGCTACGGGCGAGCGCTACCCATGTGGGGTTCCTGCTGATTTGGTCGTATCGATGCAAAGACCGAGCAGTACGCCGTCGCGCCATGAATCGAAATCGCGAGATCGCTGCGCACATGACCCGTCTTTCCGGGTGCGGGGCGGAGGATCAGATCGAGTATCGTGCCGCGTTCATCGTGACGAACTTTCAGCAGATCGACTTCCGCGAGCAACGAACTGAAGCGGATGTATGGGGTGACTTCCGGATCGACTATGCCGTCGATTCGGATGGAGAACTGCCCGGGGGCCGCGGCAGTCACTCGTCCCAGGACCACCCGATTGGTCGAAAGGCGCAGCCGGACAGGCTCTACGCGAGTCGCAACGAGTGGTTCGGTCGGACTGGGTGAGATGTCGTCTGAGAGTTCCTGACCGTCGGGCCGCATTGGACGAATCCGTATCAGCGTCTCAGTCACACCCGGGTGATCTGTGAAGATACGGATGATCGTGGGCCGGCGGTGTTCCAGCCACCTTGACTGCGAGATGCGCACCTGGTGCAGGATCGCCTGCTCGCGATCCGTGACCTCGATCACCGGAGGAACGCTCTGAAGAATTCGAAAGGGTTGGTCGGTGAAGGAACGAAGTCGGATCTCAGTCCGATCAAGCTGGTCTTCAAGAATGATCCCGGGCTCGGCGATGACCGGCGCGACGGCCTCCGCATGCACGCGCAGGATTCGGGGTCGGGGGTCATCCGCGAAGGAAAACGAGAGCTGCTTGCGAATCGGCGATGGACGCTTGGGCACGGTGAGCCGCACGACGGCTCGGATGGCGTCCCCGGCGTCGATCGTTTCGGCGGGCAGGTGTGCAATCGTGCAACCGCACGTGGAACGCGTCGAATCGATTGTGATCGGCGATTCTGAAGCGTTGAGAATCCAGAACTCCCGGCTGGCCGTCGTGCCGACGAGCACCTCGCCGAAGTCGATAGTCGGCGGATCGAAGACAATCAAGTCCTCGTCCAAGTCCTCATCGCCGACGGCCCCATTGCGTTCAGTCCCTGAACCACTCTCGGGGGGCTGCGGGGCCGCAATCGGATCGCTTGGGCGACTGCCTGCGTGAACGAGTGGACGCGCGATCAGCAGGGTAGGGGGGGCAGCCGCCGTGATGCCGCCGAAGGCGACCGACCCCGATGGGGACAGCGCCGGAATCGACAGCGCCCCTGCGCATGCGGCGGCGTGAAGGAGTCGGATGTTCCCGAGGCGACGAAGCAAGACTCCCCTCGCTTTCGTGTCGAATCAGAGCATCCATGCTCGGCTCGCAGTATACCGGAAGCACCTCGCCTTCGTCAAGCCCATCCTCTCAATTGTGGATAACCTGCCCTGCATCCACAAGCACACATCCACAAACCATTGACTTTCAACGACCTACGTTCGCCGACCTGAAGCACCATATTGTGGATGACCTCATCCTGATCCGTTTCGCTTGACTTTTCTTATGCGATCCGTCATCCTACGCAGAGCAAGTTCGATCCGTGAGTGGTGCGGATCGCCACTTCCGCGAAACCAGAATGGAGGAGTGCCATGAAGTTGGTCATCCTGATCCTCGCGCTGATCGGCGCGGTTGGTGCTTCGTTCAGTTTCCTTGGCACCGCCGGCGCGGTCGAGAGGATCGAGCTCGCCCTCGGTGAATCCGCCCATCTTGCGGTCGAGCTTGGTCTCGACCCGGCGACGCTCGCTGTCGCCGACTTTGACGACGAGAGCGCCGAGGCGCTCCTCGTGCGATTGGCGGCGGAGACGACTTTGCGCAGCGACCTGTCCGGCGCGCATTCCAGCGCGGCGCAGGCAGCCGTCGCCTTGACCGCCGCCGCTGAGCAGGTCGCATTGAATCCCGCAGACGTCGAGTTGCGGGCGGCCTACGCCTCGGCCCAGCAAGCGGCCGCGGCGGCGAATGCCCGGGTCGCGGCTTTGCGTGCCGAACTGCTCGAAGCGGCTCTTGAGGGGGTGGCGCCCTCGCAAGTCGCGGCACTCCAGACATGCTGTGCGCTTCGCGGGTGCGCCATCGCGCCCGCGATGAAGGCTCTGCCGCACTCGCCCGCAGAAGCGGCTGAACTTGAGACCTGCCTGGTCGCAGAGGCGAGGGCGGTGCGCCGCAGCGAAGCGCTCGAACCCGCGATGGCGCAGCGACTGGCTGAGGTCCGCTCCGAGATGGACGTGATCGTCGCGGGCCAGCGGCTCGCGGCCCACCTCGCGACGATCGAGGCCGTCTTTGCGCAGAACTGACGGCGGGATTCCGATTGGCGTACTGTCGCGGGAAGTGGGAGGACGATGTCCGTACCTGTGAGCCGACTGCTCGCCTCGTTGACGCTTGTGACCCTGACGCTGGTGTCCCCGTCCGCCGCGTCGGGCACAATGCAGCCTCCGCCGCGCGTGCAACTCCAGGGCGATGTCGATCTCGCGCGCCTCGTTGATCTGTGCGCGCAGCGCCTTGACCTCACGGTCGAGTACGACGCTTCGGTGCTCAAGGGCAAGGTGACGCTGCGCCTCACCGAGTCGCTCACCGACGCGGAGTTGTGGGAACTGACCAACCGCGTGCTGGGCTTGCGCGGCTTCACGACGGTGCGGCTGCGCGGCGCGGATGGGCGGCAGATGCTCAGCGTGGTGCGACTCGCCGATGCAGCGGGCCTGGCGGAAGTAGCCGACTTCGACGAGGGCGGCGCCGCGCCGGCGGGCTTCTCCGCCGTCGTCGTGCCCGTCGAACACCAAGGCGTCAAGGAGACGAGCGAGGCGCTCAAGGCGGTCCTCTCGCGCAGCGGCAGCACCGTCGCAGCACTGGGGAGCAGCAACCTCCTGCTCATTGCCGACCTGCGGCCGCGCGTCGAGCAGGCGCTGGAACTGCTCAAGGCCCTCGACACGCCCGGGGCGTCCTCCATCGTCGAGCGTGTTGAACTCAAGCATCTGCCCGCAACGCGCCTGTCGGCGGTGCTGACGTCGATCACCGCGGCGCGCGATCTCGTCGAGGCTCGCACCACCAAGGGCCGGGTTATCGCCGAGCCGGGGGATCGGGCGGTGGTGCTCATCGCGCCCGAGAGTGAAGTGGATGGGTGGCGGTCCCTGATCGCGCGATTCGACCGGGTTCCACCGGTGGAGACGCGGACCTACAGCCCGCGCTACTTCGGTCTCGATGAAGTCGCGGCGCTGATTGAGCAGGTCGCGAAGCCGGCCAGCGGCGGCGGGGACCAATGGCGCCTGGTGCGCGATCAACTCACCGGCTCGATCATCCTTACGGCGACGGCGCTGCAGCACGAGGAGGTGCAGTCTCTTATCGACCGCCTCAACGCCCTGCCCGCGGAGTCGCGCCGGCCCCTGCGAACATTCCAGGTGCGCAACCGGCCGGTGGGCGAAGTGATCGGTG
>WYBR01000049.1 GCA_011525805.1 Vicinamibacteraceae bacterium | reverse complement strand
GCGCGCCAGTTCGATGCACACGTCGGCGTAGAGAATCTGCGCGCCGTAGTCGGCCGCGTGAATCTCGACATCGCCCTTGACGCCCTTGATGGTGATCTGCGTGATGGTCATGGTGGTGGTCCTTTCCCGCGCGGTGGCGGTTGGCGTGGTGGTTCAGATGGTGGTGATGTGGGCGACGAGCATGCAGGCTCGCACGACCGCGTCGAGTTCGCCGCGCTGGCCGGCACTCAACTCGTCGAACTTCTTCTCGAAGATGCGTTCGGCCAGCGCCCGCCGCGTGGTGTCGATGTCGATGGATTCGAAGCTGTACGTCGGTGCGTAGGTGTCGCTCACCGCGACGTTGGCGCAGCCGGTCTTGTAGGCGCTGATGCCCAGTTCGATGTTCAGCGCCGCGTTGGCCCGCACCTGCTTCTGGACCGATTCGACTCGGATCGCGATGCTCTCGACGCGCGTTCCAGCGTGGATCACCGGCTCCTTGCCCATCGCGTGGTCGCGATCCCAGAACGCCAGAATCTCCTCGTCGGTGTAGCCCTTGACCCGCAAGTAGCGCAGGTCGGTCTCGCTGAACATGGCGTGGCTCCGGATTCGTTTGGCGTGGTCGTTCTCGCTGGTTCGCGTCGTCATGTTGATGCGTCCTTTCGCTGGTGTTGGCGGGCGGCGTATTCCGCCTCGCGTTGCACACATGAGGGCATGAACAGCGCGCACATGCAAGGGGAATTGCCGAGGATTCGAGCAGGATTCGCAGATTGTGCACAACTGGGCATGAGTGTGGGGAACCTCGCCGCCGGCAGCGCGCGATGTGCTAGGCATCTGCTAGGAATGGCCGAACATCGCGCCGTGTTGGCCCACGTCGGGCCGGGCTTGCACATGGGCCGACGCCTCGCATCGAGCAACCCGGGCGCGCCGTGGGCCACGGAGGGCCGCCGTGTCGACGCCGCGTGAAGACCAGACCGTTCGACCAGACTCACGGCAAGCCGAGCGCGCCGCCGGGCTGAATCCCGTCGCTCTATCGGTGACCGACACGGCGCGCACGTTGACGCGCGTCGGCGGCCGGCCGATCACCGAGGCGATGATCGAGCGCGACATCGACGAGGGCGCGCCGACCAACGCCGATGGCACGATCAACCTGGTGCACTATGCGGCTTGGTTGGTCAGAGACATGGCCGAGAGCGCCAGCGTCAACGGAGGTGGTCGTGGCGATTGATCCGCGCCAACTCAAGCCGGCCGAACTGTGCCGCCTGCTCAACTCGACTCCGCTGGGCGAGGTGATCAGCGAGCGCCAACTGCACCGGCATCGCACCCGCGCCGGGTACCGCATCGGCGACGGCAAGACCGTCGATCTGCTCCGCTACACCGCGTGGCTGGTGATCGAACGGCATGCGCGCCTGGCCGGTGAAGATGCCGCCGAAGATGATGCGTTCGATGAGAATGCCGACGCAGCGCGCGCTCGCCACCTGCCCGAGTCCTTCACCGGCCGGAACATCGACGCGCTGCCCGAGATCATCGACGCCGGTCGCAAGGAAGCCTGCCGCCGCAACTTCCGCCTGTTCTGCGAGACGTACTTCCCGCAGACCTTCCACCTGGCGTGGTCGCCGGACCACCTCAAGGTCATCGCCCGCATCGAGCAGGCCGTCCTCGAAGGCGGCCTGTTCGCGATGGCCATGCCCCGCGGCTCGGGAAAGACCAGCCTCTGCGAGATCGCCTGCCTGTGGGCCCTGCTCTACGGCCACCGCGAGTTCGTCTCTCTCATCGGATCCGATGAAGAGCACGCCGTCCAGATGCTCGAATCCATCAAGGCCGAACTGGAGAACAGCGAAGCCCTGCTGCATGACTTCCCCGAGGCGTGCTTCCCCATCCACTGCCTCGATGGCATCCACCAGCGTGCCGCCGGCCAACTCTTCGAAGGCAGCCAGACCCATATCGGCTGGACGGCGCACGAGATCGTCCTGCCCACGGTGCCCGGTTCGCTGCCATCCGGCGGCATCATCCGCGTCGCGGGAATCACCGGCCGCATCCGCGGCATGAAGTACAAGCGACCCGATGGCCGCAGCGTCCGCCCCTCGCTCGTGCTCATCGACGATCCGCAGACGGATGAATCAGCACGGTCGCCATCGCAGTGCGCCACGCGCGAACGCATCCTCGCCGGCGCCATCCTCGGCCTGGCCGGGCCGGGCAGGAAGATCGCCGGCCTCATGACACTCACCGTCGTGCGCCCCGACGACCTGGCCGACCGCCTGCTCGATCGCGACAAGCACCCGCAGTGGCAGGGTCAGCGCACCAAGATGGTGTACTCCTTCCCGACCCGCGAGCAGTTGTGGGCGGAGTATGCGCGGTTGCGGGCCGAAGGGTTGCGGGCCGATGAGGGAATCACCCGCGCCACGGAGTTCTATGGCCAGCGCCGCACCGAGATGGATGAGGGCGCCGAGGTCGCCTGGCCGGACCGGTTCAACCACGATGAACTCAGCGCCATCCAGCACGCGATGAACCTGCGGCTCCAGGATGAGGCCGCATTCTGGGCCGAGTATCAGAATGAACCACTCCCCGAAAGCACGGCACTCGACGAGGACCTGCTGACCGCCGAGCAGATCGGCGCCAAGTTGAGCGGCCACGAGCGCGGCGAGGTGCCCATCGGTTCCTCGCTGCTGACCATGTTCATCGACGTGCAGGCCAAGGCCCTCTTCTGGCTCATCGTGGCGTGGGAGGAGGATTTCACGGGCAACGTCATCGACTACGGCACCGAGCCGGACCAGAAGGACCCCCGCGCGTACTTCACACTCCGCGACATCCGGCGCACACTCGCCGCGGCCGCGCCGCATGCCGGTCTAGAAGGCGCCGTCTACGCCGGGCTCGAGCGACTGACCGACTCCATGCTCGGCCGGGAGTGGAAACGCGACGACGGCGCGATGGTTCGCATCGACCGGTGCCTCATCGACGCGAATTGGGGCCAGTCGTCGGATGTGGTCTACCAGTTCTGCCGCCAGAGCCGGTACGCGAATGTGGTGATGCCCAGCCACGGCCGGTACGTCGGCGCTTCGAGCATCCCATTCAGCGAGTACAAACGCAAGCGTGGCGACCGCGTCGGCCTGAACTGGCGCATCCCCGTCATCACGGGCAAGCGGGCCGTGCGGCACGTCGTGTTTGACACGAACTACTGGAAGTCATTCGTGCACGCGCGCCTCGCGGTGCCGATGGGCGATCCGGGGTGCCTGTCGCTGTTTGGGCGCACCGACGGATCAGCGAATCGCTCTGCCAGCAATCATCAACTGCTCGCCGAGCACCTGACCAGCGAGTATCGCGTGAAGACGCAGGGGCGTGGCCGGACCGTCGATGAATGGAAACTCCGCGTGGACGGCCTCGACAACCACTGGCTCGACTGCCTCGTGGGGTGCGCCGTCGCGGCGTCGATGCAGGGCGCGGTCCTCTACGGTACGGATGTGCTGCCGGCGCCGCGCCGCCGGATTCGCCTCTCCGATCTCCAGGGAGGTCAGCGGAGATGAGTGGGACGACGACCAGACAGAAGCGCGAACCCGAGCCCCGCGGCATCCGCTGCCCGAAATGCGGCTGCG
>WYBR01000048.1 GCA_011525805.1 Vicinamibacteraceae bacterium | reverse complement strand
GGGTGGCAAGTACAACATCTCCGGGTTCGAGCCGCACGGCGAAGGCTGCAACCTCGAAGACGTCTGTCCTGACTGTAATTAGTTCAATCAGTCACCGGCGGAAGGGTGAAGACCCTTCCGCCGACTTCATGAACGCAGGAGATTATTCAGATGTCATTCAAACTCGTGACTCTAGTGGCGGCAGTATGTGCGGCGTGCTGTGGTTCGTTCGCCGCGGCGCAGGACTCTCACTACGCACTCCTTGAACTATCCTTGCTCAATCGCGATGAACCGCACACATGGACGCGCGCGATCGACGCGGTCGGAAACGTGGTCGGCGCATCGAGCACGGACGCCGTCGGCTTTCATGGAGTTCGGTGGACGTCGTCCGACCTCTTCGATCTGGGCACGCTTGGCGGGATCCGCAGCGAAGCGAAGGGACTTAACAGCCTGGGTGAGGCAGTTGGTTGGAGCAGCTTGCCCGGGAGCAGCGATGAGCACGCTGTACTCTGGCGGAATGGTCAGGTGATTGATTTGGGAACTCTGGGTGGAAATGAAAGCAGAGCAAACGCAATCAATGATCTTTCTCAAGTTGTAGGTGTCGCCGATGCGGTTGAGGGCGGCGGCGGATTCTTGTGGGAGAATGGACGAATGACGGCATTGCCGAACCTTGGTCAATCCGGTGGCGCAGCTTACGACATCAATGCTGCCGGGCAGATCGTCGGGTCATCCGCCACATTTGATTGGCGTCAAAAAGCCGTCTTGTGGGAGAACGGTGGAGTCGTGGAACTGCCAATATTGAGATCGGATCCGAGCGCCGCTCTGGCGATCAACGATCTTGGCCAGATTGTTGGCCAATCCGACGGGCCCAACGACAATGCTCATGCCGTTGCGTGGGTCAATGAGCAGATTGTCGATTTGCACAACTCGGAACTCGGCATCGGCAGTTCCGCGTGGGGAATCAACAACGTAGGCCAGGTCGTCGGTTGGGTGGGTCGCCAGCCGACCAACGTCTACGGCTTTGTCTGGGATCAGTACAACGGGATGCGCACGCTTGACAGCCTCATGCCCCCGAAACCGCGAAAGAACTGGCGCATCGACATGGCGTGGGACATCAACGATGCTGGCCAGATCGCGGCACAAGGCTACGTGATCGGTCAGCCACTCAAGGCGTATCCGTTCCTGCTCACTCCGGTCGCTCCCACGATGGAACTCAGTTCACCCGTGCCGGGCGCTGCGCCCGGACCGAACACGCTGACCCTCACTGGGGCTACCCCGGGCGCCCGAGTCGTCTTTCTCTACTCGCTTCACAGCGGCGGAACCCGAATCCCCGGCTGCGACCTTCAGCAGAACGCGCTGCAATTGGATAATCCACAGATCATCGGCACTGCAATCGCTGATGGCAATGGTGAAGCAACTATCACGAGGAGCGTGCCCGTCATCGCCCGTGGCCAGACGATCCTCTTTCAGGCCGTTGTCCAGAACGAATGCGCCATCAGCCAGTTGGTCGTGCATCGATTCGAGTGACGAGCCGCGCGTGTGAGCAAGCGGATGGGACTCCGAGGCCCGAGGCGATAGGCACCAGGCAATAGGCACTGGGCAATAGGCAATAGGCACTTGGCACTGGAGGAAGGCATCAAGGCATCAAGGCAGCGAGGCATCGACGGGCAGCGTTTTCCTGTTCACCTGTTCAACTTTCACCGCTCTCGCCGCCGCTCACCTGTTCAACTGTTCACCTGTTCAACTCTCTCGGCGCTTCGCCGCGGGGGAGGATCATGCGGAAGGTGCTGCCCTTGCCGGGGTGGCTTTCGACTTCGACGCGGCCGCCGTGCGCCTGGCAGATGTGCCGGACGATGGAGAGTCCCAGTCCGGTGCTTCCGATCTGGCGGCTTCGTCCCTTGTCGACGCGGTAGAAGCGCTCGAAGATGCGCGAGAGGTGCTGCGGCTCGATCCCCTCGCCGCGGTCGATCACGCTCAGCACCACATCGCCGGCGCTTTGTTGAGCGTGGACGGTGACCTCTCCGCCCGGCGGGCTGTACTTCACGGCGTTCTCGATGAGGTTGACGAGCGCCTGTTCAAGCATGCGGCGATTCATGGCGAGGCGCAGGTCGGCGGGGCAGTCGATGGTCACTTTCATGCGGCGCGACTCGGCGAGCATGCGGCACGCCTCGACGGCGCCGGCCATCAGCGGCGCCGCCGCCCCGACTTCGAGTTCAAGCAGCGGCTGCCCTTCCTGCTGATCAAGTTTCGCCAGCGTGAGCAGGTCTTCGAGGATCGCGAACATGCGGTCGGCGTGACGACGGATCATCTCGAGCAGGCGCTGCACGTCTGCGGGCGAGTGGCCGGCCTGGTCGAGGAGGGTCTCGACAGCGCCCTTCACGGCCGTGATCGGCGTGCGCATCTCATGCGAGACGTTGGCGACGAAGTCGCGGCGCACGGTTTCGAGCCGGCGCAACTGGGTAACGTCGTTGAGGACGATGAGGGCGCCGATGCGCCCTTCGGCGGCGCCGTGCAGAACCGTGCCGGTCGCGAGGAGGATGCGCTCGGAATCCCGCGAGTCGGCGGCGGCGTCAGCGGAGCGGACAACCACTTCTCCTTCGACGGGGCCTGAAGCGTGAAGCGCGTCGGCAACGAGCCGATGCAGGGCCGGGCTGCGCACGACGGCCTGGAGGCTGGCGCCGATCGCGGTGTCGGGCGCCACGTTGAGCAGGCGCGTGGCCGCCTGATTGATCGTCATAACGCGCTCGTCGCGATCGACGGCGATGACGCCCTCGACCATGCTCGAGAGAACGGCCTCAAGTTCGTTGCGCTGGTGGACGACGGCGCGGAAGCGGTCCTCGAGTTGCAGGGCCATGTGGTTCATGGCCTCGGCCACGCGGGCGAACTCCTCGGAGCCGGCGGTGGCGATGCGGCGGTCGAGCCGGCCGCGTGCGAAGCGCTCCGCCCCCCAGCGCAGGCGCTCGAGGTCGCGGTTCTCGCGGCGGAGGCGGGCGATGAGCAGCCCGGTGACCACGGCGAGGGCCACGCCGAGGAGCAGGCAGAGCGCAATGAGCGGCTGGTGGCCGCTCTCCGCGGCGAGCGAAGCGGCGGGGACGCCGGCGGGCGAAGCGATCGCCCCAACTACGGGGAAAGACTGGAGCACGGCCTCACTCCTTGAAGCGATAGCCTACCCCGCGAACGGTCTCGATGTAGTCCCCGTGATCTTCGAGTTTGCGGCGAAGCGCGACGATCTGCACGTCCACGGACCGCTCCGTCACGGGATAGTCGTCGCCGCGAACGGCGTCGATGATCTGCTGCCGCGTGAAGACCCGGCCGGGATGCCGCGCCAGCCAGGAGAGAACGCGGAACTCTGTGATGGTCAGATCGAGGCGGCGTCCGGCGAGGGTCACCTCGTGGCGAATCGGGTCGATGCTGAGTTCGTGGACGTGGACGGCTTCGTTGTCGTCGATCGCCGCCGAACGCGAGCGGCGCCGGAGGACGGCCCGGATGCGGGCGATGAGAACCCGCGGACTGAAGGGCTTGGTGATGTAGTCGTCGGCTCCGAGTTCGATTCCGGCGACGACGTCGGCCTCGTCGCCCTTGGCGGTGAGCATGACGATGGAGACGTCGCGCGTCTGGGGATCGCTTCGCAGGGCGCGGCAGACTTCAAGGCCGTCGGCGCCGGGCAGCATGAGATCAAGGAGGATCAGGTCGATCTGCCGCGACCGGGCCGCCCGGAGGGCGGTTTCGCCGGTGGTGACGCAATCGACTTCGTAGCCTTCCCGCCGGAGGTTGTAGGAGACGAGTTCGAGCAGGTCTTCCTCGTCATCGACAACCAGGATGTGGCCCTTGGACATGTGAGGCTCCCGCGACTTGTTCGCAAGACTCTAGCGTCGCGGCGTGAGCGTCCGGTTAGGAGGCGATGAGGAATCCACATGCCGGCGGACCCGGCGGCCGAGTCACTTGTCGCCGGCCACGGCCTCGGCGATGTTGAGGCAGTGGTCCTTGAGGCGGCGGTAACTGAGCAGCATCGTCAGATACGAAGTGCTTACGACCGGGTCGATCTTCGCGGCGGTCAGGCTCGTGAGGTGGATGCTGCGCAGGTCCTTGATGCGCCGGGTGATGGCGGCGCCGGCGGAGTGGGCGCGAGTCATGACTTCGGCGCGGTGGTGCTCGAAGGCGTCGATGACCAGGTGCAGGTACTCGGTTACCAGCAGGTGGAGGCTCTCGAGGTCCTTGCGCTGCGTGTCGGAGAGTTCGAGGCCGGCGTTGCGGATCTTGAGTTCGGCCTTGACGATGACCGCGATCGTGTCGCTGATGGATTCGAGTTCGTCGGCGACGCGCAGGTGCAGGCGGCTCTCTTCGATGATGCTGTGCGGAACGCTGCCCGAGAGGAGGTCGGAGAGGAAGTTGACGACCTCGTGCTCCATCGCGTCAAGGACCTCTTCCCGGTGGAAGAGTTTCTCGATGCGGCGGTCGTCCTTCTCGGTCGTGAAGACGATGCGGGCGGCCCAGGTCATCATCTTCATCGCGCCGGCGGCCATCTTGAGAATCTCCGCGTGAGACTGCTCGATGGCAATGACGGGCGTCTCGAGCATTCGAACGTCCAGCGAAGAGAGATGCGCGAGTTCCTTGGTCTGCTTCGTCGGGACGAGGCGTTCGAGGAGGCGGGCGAAGAGCGGAACGAAGGGCAGGAACAGGATGGTGTTGATGATGTTGAAACCCGAGTGGGTCGCGGCGATCGCTACGGTGACCACCTGGGCGAACTCGTGTTCGCTCGTCGCCGCCGACATCGTCAGGCCGGTTGGGTGGTGGCCGGTCTCGAAGGCGACGAACTGATCGACACCGCGGATGTAGATGGAAAAAACGGCGGTGATCCACGCGACTCCGATCACGTTGAAGAGAACGTGCGCGTAGGCGGCGCGCTTGGCGTTCGTGGTGGCGCCGATGGAGGCGAGGACGGCGGTGATGGTGGTGCCGATGTTCTCGCCGAGCACCAGGGCCGCGGCGGTCGGGAATGGAATGACGCCGGTCGAGGCGAGGCCGATGGTGATCGCCAGCGTCGCCGAGGAGGACTGGACGATGCAGGTGAGCAGGCAGCCGACAAGGGCGCACTTGAGCACGCCGAAATAGGAGTCGGCGGCAAACCAGGCAAAGGCATTGATGAACTCGGGCATGTCGCGCAGGGGCTTGAAGCCGTCCTTCATGAGTTCGAGGCCGAAAAAGACCATGCCCAGGCCCATGATCGTCATCGCGGCGTAGCGCAGCCGCTCGCGCTTCGTGAACAGGTAGCAGAGGCCGCCGGCGCCGAGGATGGGCAGCCCGTACTTGCCCACGTGCAGAACGAGAATCCAGCCGGTGATCGTCGTGCCGATGTTGGCGCCCATGATGACGCCGATGGCCTGGTGCAGGGCCATCAGCCCGCTGTTGACGAATCCCACCACGAGGACCGTGGTGATGGAACTGGACTGGAGGAAACAGGTGACGGTCACACCTGTGCCGACCGCGAGGAAGCGATTGTCGGTAACGGCGCTGATGAGGCGTCGCAGGCTGCTGCCGGCGATGGCCTGCATGCCGTCGGAGAGGTACTTCATGCCGAGCAGAAAGAGCCCCAGACCGCCGATGACCATCATCGCCAGGTTGCCCAGGACGGCGACCTCGCCCTCCGCGAGAGTCAGCGTGGCCGCCGCGTGGCCAAGACTCGAAGTGCTCAGCATCGGGTGAAGCGCCTCATGATCCCGATTGAGAGAGCGTGTCGAGAACCACGCCTGCAACCCGCCGAAGACGGTCCACCCGGCCACCGGCGGTCAGCAACTGGTTCAGATTCTAACAGAACAGGACGCCAAGTCGCGGGCGGTCGCGCCGGGAACTCGCCCTCCCGGCGCGGCTCGGCGAATCCGCCCGCGGACGGGACAGTTCGAGAGCCGGCGGCGGAAGGTACACGCTCGCGACGGTGAACGAGCGTGCGGCGCGAAGGGTAAGGGCATTCGTCCGCGCTGGCGCGTGGGGCTGGTGTTGACATGCGATGCCGTGGCGCCTGCACGGTCGCACACGGCGCGCTCGCGCGATGCCGTGGGGCCCCCCCTCATGCCGCCGAGGACCAATGGAGGGTGCCACACATCGACCCGCTTCAGGCGATGTGTGCCGATCGGGCGGGGGTTCTCGTTCACAATTGATCGTTCGCCATGCTCCGCTCAAAGCTCAAAGCGGCGACGCACGGCACCGAGCGTCGCGCGACGGGACGCGTGGGGTTGAAGCGCTCTAGCATTGTGCCGGCGGAAACTGATTCGGCGATCGGAGCGGCGGCATGCGGATGATTCGTGAGACGTTCGGCGCCCTGCTGGCTCTGGCGCGGCTGGGGTGTCGCGGCGCGCTCAACCGGCGCAATCGCTACTGGCAGTGGCGAAGGGAGACGGCGTTCGGGCCGTTCGCGGTGACTCCGGGTCAGCGCCGTCGCGCCGTGCTCGACTATGGGCGATGGGTCTTCCGGATGCGGCGATTCCGGTGAAGGCGTCGCGGCCGTCAGGAGGCGGTGAGCGCGACGAGGCCGATGAGCGACGCGGTCCATGCCGTCCAGAGCGTCGCCCGCTCGCTGCGACTGAACGAGCCGCGTGAGAGCCAGGTCAGAGCCGGGCTGCACGCGATGCCGAGGGCGATCTGGCGAGGCCGGGTCGCCAGCCACTGCCGTGCCGGCTCGATGCCGCGCAGCACCTTGTGCGTGACCAGCGACGCCAGCAGCGTGAGCGGCACGATGGCGCTGAGAAGCGCGGCGTTGTCCGTCACGAGGCGCCCAAGCAGCAGCCCACCCACCAGCAGACCCGCCGCCTGGACGAATCCCCGCTCGAACGAGCCGGACTGACCGAGCACCTCCCGGACGCGGTCCGCGAGCGAAGCACGATCGGCGCCAGCGCGGGGCTCGTGGCTTTCGGATTCGAAGGAGAGAGCGCGAGCCATAGCGGTGTCGATGGCGGCGGCGGTGGGCTGGGCGACGTACTCATTTTTCTTCATGGGAAGCGCTCCCGTTGGAGACCTGGAAGAGCCGCGATGCGGCCTGCTCCCGGTTCTTCCGAATCAAGCCCGGTGGATTTCAGCGCCCCGCCGCCGGTGGGCCGCGTGAGAAGAGACCGCCGCCGCCAAACCCATGCCGCCGACGGCCTATTGGTCGCTTTCAGCCTGCGAAGGAACGGCGAGAAGGGCCTCGACGAGCGGCTCCAGGCGATCGCCCGCGCCAGTGGCGTGAAGGCGGCCTTCGCGGTCGATCACGAAGACGGTGGGAATCGAGGTGACGCCCCAGGAGGAGGAGAACTCGCTCTCCCACCCTCCGCCCTGATAAAACTGCGGCCAGGGGATCTCGTGTTCCTCGACAAAGGACTTGAGGCGGCGAAGCCCCCCCTGCTCCTCGGGCAGGTCGAGGCTGACGCCGATGAACTCGACGCCGAGGGGCTGCCACTGTGAGTAGAGGTCCTTGAGCCGCGGAACCGCCTCGACGCACGGGGCGCACCACGTGGCCCAGAAGTCGATGACCACGATACGTCCCTTGAAGGACGCGAGGGAGACGTCGGCGTCCGTCACCGCATCCTTGAACTCGAGCGAAAAGGGCTTTCCGACCTCGTCATGGCGGCGAAGCCGGGCCTTCGCCAGGCGCTCGAGCGGCGACCCCGAGTGATCGGCCACGATGCGCCGGAGAATGGCGACGGCGCGATCGGCATCTTCGATGTAGTTTGACGCGGCTTCGAAGAGCAGGAACGGGCCTTCCGAATCGTCTGGATGGCGGGCAATGAACTCGTCGATGGCCTGGATGATCCTCGCGTCGTCGCGCTCAGGCGGCGTGCTGAAGCGTCGCATGGCGCTCAAGGCCCGCCAGTACCGCGCGTAACGCGCGATGGGATGCTCGGGCGCGGCGTCGAGGAGGGCCTGCGTCTCGTCGAACACCTCCGTCCATGCGTCCTTCCACTGGAAGAGCGTCTCCCAGCGCTCGGGAAGGAAATCGGCCGCGGCGGGATGATCCGGATAGGCCCGATGGAGCTCGCCGATCAGGTCGGCCCGTCGCAGCAGCACCTCGCGCCTCTGCCGAAAGAACTCCTCGCGGTAGTTCGTGTTCGGCGCATCGAGATTGACGTTGTAGGCCGGCAGGACGGCCGCGTGCAGTTCCGCGAGAATCTCATCCGCGGGCCGATCCTGTGCGGACGCCGCGGCGGCGAGCAGGACGGCCGCGACCAGCGAAACAACGCGGGCGCAGCGTGATGGGCGGTTCATGAAGGCTCCCGAAAGATCCGCCGCGAAGCGCGGCGCGCACCGGCAATGGTATGAGCGATCCACCCCGCGCGGCCGCATCCTCTACCACCCCTTTACTCGCCACAACGCGAGCGTGCAGCAGGCGTTGCCGAGGCGGTCAACGATGCGGACGTGGCGCACGGAGGGCGGCTGCACGTCGAGGCCGCGGTGCAGGCACCGCTCGCGCCACAACTCGAGGTCATGCGCCGCCGTGGCGTCATCCGCGGTAAAGAGGATCAGCAGCAGCGCGGCGTGGCTGATGAGGCCTTCTCGCGCGAGTTTGGCGACGTCGCCGCGGAGGGGCTGCTGGAGGTCGGAGGCGTAGGAACGGTTCGGTCCTTCTTCGGTGAACTGGGCCACGACCTTCACTTCGAGCCACAGCGCGTCCTGCGGCGCTACGGCGTGCGGCGGCGCGAAGAGCGTCGCGGCGGCCTCTTCTTCTTCGAGAGACCGGCCGGCGGGGGTCAGCACGAAGTCGCAGCGCTCCCCCTCGCTGCGCCGGCGCTTGCCCCGCGCGACGGGATAGCGCTGCTCTCGCTGCACACCGTAGCCCTCGGCCTCGAAGATCGCGGCAAGTTCAGCGTGCCAGCGGAGTTCCGGGAGGCTGTCCGGCCCGCGGACCGCCTGCGCCAGGCGATCCTCTTCGCTCAGCCTCGCTACACCGCGGGCCACGGCGTCGGCGAGGTCTGGCAGGGACCAGTCAATGGGGGCGACTTGCTCGTCCATCAGCGCAACGATACGTCCAAGGCGCGACCGCACCACGCCGCGGCCGCGCGGATGGAGATCTCATGCTGGTCTTTCAGGACGCCGCGGCGCAGCGGCACGACACCGGCCCGCATCACCCGGAGCGAGCGGCCCGCCTCGACGCCGTCGCCGATGCGCTCGCCTCGCTCGATCTTGCCCCCCGCACCCTCGCGGGGACGAGGTGGTCGGACCCGCAGGAGACGATCGCGTTCATCTCGACGCTCCACGAAGTCGGCTACATCGAGCGGTTCCGGTGGGCGTGCCTCGAGGGGCGGCCCTATCTCGACGTGGTGGACTGCGCCATTGGCCCGGCATCCTTCGACGCGGCGGTGGCGGCGGCCGCCTGCGCACTCGCGGCCGCGGACGCGGTCATGATCGGCCCGGGCTCGAGCGCCTTTTCGGCGATGCGGCCGCCGGGGCATCATGCAGAGGCGGACCGGGCCATGGGCTTCTGCTTCTTCAACAACGTCGCCCTCGCGGCCCAGCGGCTCATCGCCGCCCACGCGCAGGCGCGCGTCGCAATCGTCGACTTCGACGTCCACCACGGCAACGGCACGCAGCACCTCTTCGAGAACCGCGGCGACGTCCTCTACATCTCGACCCACCAGCATCCCGCAACGCTGTATCCCGGCACGGGATACGAGTGGGAGCGCGGCCGGCGCGGCACGCCGGGAGAAGGGCGGACCCTCAACATCCCCTTGCCTCCGGGCAGCGGACACGCCGAAGCCATCGACGCCTTTGATCGACTCGTCCTGCCGGCCCTCGCGGCGTATCGGCCGCAGACGATTCTCGTCTCCGCCGGGTTCGACGCCGAGGCGCGCGATCCGCTCGCGGGCCTGAGGTGGACTCCGACGACGTACGAAGCCGTCGCCCAGCGCCTGGCTGATGCGGCGGTGAAACTCGCCGCCGGCCGGATCGTTACCGTGCTCGAAGGGGGATACGATACCCACGCTCTGCGGGAAGGACTGGCGCGGTATCTGGGTGCGATTCGATCACGCTTGAACGACTGACGCGACCTCTCTCTTTGAACTACCTCATCGATCCAACTCTGAAGCGACTGGTCGTCGACGGATTCGCCTTTCCGCTCGGTTGGAAGCCAAGCGACGGCAAGCGGCCTTTCGAGGGGTTTACGATCTCGCGCCTCGAGTCCGAACTCGAACTGCCGGACACACACCAGTTCCAGATCGCCGTGTCGCATGAGCGACTCAATCCGCTGATGCGCCGCCTCTTCGCGCTGCTTCCGGAGCGCGTCTATCCCATCCTCGAGATCATCTCGACCGATGCGTACCGCCCGGTGGATACGCTCATGAGCCCCGAGCCGATGTCCCGCGACGAGTTTCTCGCCACCTGGGCGGAAGTGGAGCCGCTGCTGCTGGATGACTGCGCGCTCGCCGCGGGCGCCATGAGCGAAGAGCCCTACATCGAGGTGTTTCTTGAAGCGAACAAGTTCATCATCGTCAACATCGCCAGCGCCCAGAGCGGGCTGCTCGAAGCCGAACTCGAAGCGGCCGGCCTTCACGAAGTGCCCAGCCACTGGATCGACGACGACGACTGCATGGACGAGTTCGCCAGCGTCCTCATGGAGAAGAACGGGCTGATGACGCTCGATGACGTCATTGTCCACCTCCACCGCCAGTGGCGGCTGGAACTCAACGTCGATCCCGAGGGAAATCCCGACGAGTCCGGTCGCGACCTCGGCGTGACGCTCTGGCACGTCGTCGTGCTCGCCGTCCGCCGCGATCAGCCCAACTCCGCCGACCGCGCCCGCATCGAGATGTGGCTCTCGGCGAACTCGCTCGGACAGGTCGAGGAACTCGTCGCCAATGTCTTCGACGAGATCAAGGACTGGGACATCGACACGATGGTGAGCCAGGACCGCGTCGCGTTCGACGACCGGCCGCGCGAACTCAACGACCTCAAGCAAGGCTCGAACGACACGGGCGTCTGGGCCGTCTCCATTCAGCCGCTTGAATCACCGAGTCATTGAGTGAGTCATTGAACGGCCAGGCGGTCGATTCCCGCCGAGACCGTAACCTCCACGGCCGCAGGCGGCGCCTGGCGCCCCTCGATGGCGAGTTTCCGCGCCCGCTGCCGCGACCAGTCGGTCACGAGCCGGTCCGGCGCTTCGGGCCCATCGTGCAGGCGCAGGAGGTTGTAGGAGTTGTCGCGCTGCGCCGGAAGGAAGCCCGCGTTGCGAATGAGGCGGCAGAGCACCGCTTCGGTGAGGCAGTAGGTGGTGCCCGCGGCGGAGACGACGTTCTCCTCCATCATTACGCTGCCCATGTCGCTGGCGCCGAAGTGCAGAGCGACCTGGCCGATGTGCGGCCCCATCGTCACCCAACTGGCGCCGATCGAATAGACGTTGTCCAGGTAGAGGCGGCTGAGCGCCTGCGTGCGCAGGTAGTCCGTGGCGCCGGCCACGCGCACGACCTTGCCGAAGCGTTCGCTCTCGCCGCCCTCGGCCACGACGTCGCCGGGGAAGGCCTGCTCGTCCGCCGCGTCCCACTCCGGCAGCCTTCCCAGCGGCGTGTTCTCGCGCTGAAACGGCCAGGAAATGAAGGCCTTGTAGCGCCCGCCGCCGTCGCGCGCGAAGTCTGCGATCGAACGATCCTGCCACTGCCGCACCAGGTCCATGTGGTGGACGCGGTCGGCGACGCCCTCGATGTGCCCGAACATCATCGTCGCCGAGGTGTTCATGCCCAGGCGGTGCGCGACGCGCATGACGGTCAGCCACTCTTCCGCCGTCGCTTTGCCCAGGCCTATGCGCCGCCGAACCGAATGAGCAAAGATCTCGCCGCCGCCGCCCGGAAGCGAGTCAAGCCCGGCCTTCATGAGCCGCTCGAAGACGTACGCCAGTTTCGCCTCGAGACCGTCGCCCGGAGGATCAAAGAAGCGGACAAACTCGATGAACTCCGGCGGACTGAACGCGTGAACGTGCACTCGCGGAAACGCGGCCTTGATGCCGGCGAGAAGATCCTCGTAATAGGAAAGCGGCAGGTGCGGGTTCATCCCGCCCTGCATGAGAATCTGTGTGCCCCCGATCGCGACGAGTTCGGCGATCTTCTCCTTGATGTCGTCGAGCGAGAGCGTGTAGGCGTCGTCCTCGTCGCCATCGCGCCGAAAGGCGCAGAAAGTGCAGCGGGCGGTGCAGACGTTCGTGTAGTTGATGTTGCGGTCGATGACGTACGTGCGCACGCGATCGCCGTGGAGCGATCGGCAGCGTTCATCCGCCCAGCAGCCGAGGGTGAAGAGCGGGACGGTGTGGTACATTCGCAGCGCCGCGCGGGGGTCGAGTCGAACCTCGCCGGCGAGCAGCGCCCCGAGCCAGCCCGGGTCGAAGCCGCAGGCGTCGCGGGTCAGGTCGCGTCCGGTTGAATCGGGGTGGAACATGCTCCGGCCCTGTCGGCTGTGTCCACGTCGGCCAGGAATCGCTGCGGGCCGCGGCTCGCCCATGAGCATATGCCTGGCGCGGCTCCATCGAAGACGTGAGGTCCGAAAACGCGGCATTGACCCGATCGCGCCGGCCTGTCCGGTTATTGCGCCACTCCGCTCTGCCCGGCCGGCTCCCGCCTCTCACTGCTTCAATCCACCGATCCGATGACCGATAGACCCTGCAATGGCGGGGAGGGCGCGGTCGGACCACGCGCACCTCCGAGCGCTGGTTCGTTTCTGCGTCATCCTCCCCAGGGAAGAGCCTGATGGAAGGTCGGCCCCACATCCCAGTGCCCCACGTCTCGCCGGCCCTGAGGCACATTCGTCTGAGCGTTACGGTCAGCGGGTGGATCGTCGGGCTCTCGCTCTTTGTTCAGGTGCTCACCTGGGCGCTGGTGAACTACACCGACATGCGCCTGGTGCGAGTCGAGCCCGCGGCGAAGGAGTATGAACCCACCGTCGTCCGCAAGACACCGGCGAAGCGGCCCGAGGTGCGATCTCTCACCGGCTATGAACCGCGCGCTGCGGAGGAGGAGCCGGTGGAGGCGGCGGCACCCATCCGCGCCAACATCGAGCCCGCGCCTGACGCCAATCGCGCCACCAGCCGCTATGACGTCTGGTTCCGGGTGCAGCACCAAGTCGCACTGGTCACGGGAATTGCCGGCTGCCTGGCGCTGGTCGTGAATCTCGCGGTCGGAACCGTCGTCGCGGCCGGAGCGAGCATCTACGGCATGCGGCGCGTGGTCTCGGCCCAGGCCTGGTCGATGGCGCTGCTGGCGCTTTGCCTGCCGTGGGAACGCCTCGCGGCCGAGTTCCCGTTCGGCGGCGTCTTCACCGCCTACCAGACGATGACGGGGGCGAGCGACGCCTATGCCCTCGGCTCACCCTCGGCGATGCCCGGGCTGCTCTTCTATGGACGCTTCTTCCTGCTGCCCGCGGCCGCCATCGCCGCGACGACGCTCATCGGGCTGCGATTCGCGTCGGGCATCGAAACAGGCATCGTCGCCACCGGGCCGACTCCCGAGGAACTCGCCATCGACGCCGAGGCGAGCAACCGCAAGGCCGGCAGCCTGATGGGCGCCGGGCGAATCGGCGGGGCGCTGGAGAGCACGCTCAAGTCAGCCGCGGCCGTGGCGATGAAGCCCGATCCCTTCGTCGTCGCCGCTCCACGCACCGTCGTGATGGACGATCCGCCTTCGCGCCGACCGATCTAGAAAAGTTCCGTGCGGGCATGGCGGGCACGACTGCACGCTCGCGCGCTGCCGCGCGAGGCACGGCGTGCTTCGCATGCGCAAAGGAGGGCGCCACACATCGGCCCGCATCGGGCGATGTTTGCCGAGGGGCAGGAGTGAACGAAAGCCCTTGCACCCGCGCCATAGGACGCCGCCCGGAGCCGCAGCGTTCGATGCCACCGCGCGGCGATCCAATTGTCGCGGGAATGGGCCAGCCCGTTTCAAGCCGCCACGAGCCGGTTGACCGCGCTCCAGTGTCGACAGGCGCCGCAGCCTCCGCAGGGCGCTGCCGCCTGGCCCTCGCACCACCACGCCAGCGCCATGCCGCCTCCGCCTGACGCGATCAGGTCCGCGACCTGTTCATCCGTGCAGTCGAGCAGCGGCGTGCGAATCTCCGGTCCGACGGTCCGCCACGCGGGATCGAGCCGGGCGACGTGGCCGACGCACAGCACGACCTCCTGCACCTGAGCGATGCGCTCGAGATCATGTCCGGCCTGGCACGGCCAGATGATGCGGCCGCAACGGCAGTGCCACGCGGCCAGCAGCGCATCAAAGAGCATTCGCCCTTCCGCGATGGTGCGGGGCGAAGCGGGCGCACGATCGCTTGCCGGCTCAAGCCCCGGCCCGACGACGCGATCGACGCCGAAGTGCGCCGCCTGGCGCTCGATCGCGCTCCGCTGCGCTGCGGAGAGCGCCGGCGTTGCCCAGAGGATTGTCTGATCCGCCCGCTCCTGGAGCGTCAACGCCGCCAGCGCGAGGGGTGAGCCATCCGTGACCAGCAGTCGCCTGGGCGTCAACATGATGCTGTCCTATCGGCACGTCCCGGCGCGCCGCTTGCATTTCAGGCATTGGCCAGTGTGGAAGTCGCCGCCGCGCCGGGCAAGGATCGACTCTTCACGCACCGCCCCCCACTGCCGCCAACCCCCGAAGCGAGATGCAATCGATGAAGTATGCCAAGGAACGCCAGGCCGCCGTGGAAGCGGTCCTCAACGCCTGCCGCCTCTGCCGCACCGTCCAGGCCACGCTCATCTCCGCCGAGTCGATCGCCAAGAAGGACAAGTCGCCGGTGACGGTGGCGGACTTCGGCGCCCAGGCCGTCGTGGCGAACCGGCTGCGGTGGGCCTTTGCAGACGACCCGCTCGTGGGCGAGGAAGACGCCGCCGCCCTTCGCGGCGAAGCGAATGCCGACCTGCGCCGCAAGGTCGTCGCCAGCGTGCAGAAGATCGAGCCGGAAATGAGTGAGAGCGCGATCCTCGACGCCATCGATCGCGGTATGTACGAGGGTGGACCGAGGGGGCGCCACTGGACCCTCGACCCCATCGACGGTACCAAGGGTTTCCTCCGCAATGAGCAGTACGCCGTCGCCCTCGCGCTCATCGAAGAGGGCAAAGTCGTCCTCGGCGTGCTCGGCTGCCCGAGTCTGCCGCACGACGGTCACAAGCCCGACGGCCCGGCCGGCTGCCTCTTCATCGCCGTGCAGGGCCAAGGCGCGGTGATGCGCAAACTCGACGATCCCACAGAGCGGCCCATCCACGTCACCTCGATCAGCGATCCGAGCCGGGCGAGTTTCTGCGAGTCCGTCGAATCGGCTCACTCGGCCCAGGATGATTCGGCCAAGGTCGCGGAACTGCTGGGCATCACCGTGCCCCCCTACCGCATCGACAGCCAGTGCAAGTACGCGGCCGTGGCGCGCGGCGACGCCTCCATCTACCTCCGCTTGCCGACGAAGAAGGGCTACGAAGAAAAGATCTGGGACCACGCGGCGGGGTGCATCGTGATCCGCGAAGCCGGCGGCCGCGCGACGGACGTGCGCGGCGCCGATCTCGACTTCTCACTCGGCCGAACGCTGCGCAACAACCTCGGTGTGGTGGTGACCAACGGCGTGCTTCACGACCGCGTCATCGCCGCGGTGCGCAAGGTGCTGGGTGTCTGAAGCCCAGATAGTGGCACGGGCGTCCCGCCCGTGCGAGCCTGCAAACGCACCCAAAGCGAGCCCGATGCGTGAGCAAGATCTGTATCGACGCGTGGTAACCGGGGAACTCGGCGCGTGCGGGCTACGAGATGGCGCGGAGCGCTCGGAAGCGGCACCGAGTCGAACGACTCGACATGCTTCGAATTTCCTGCCGCCGCTTCCGTCGAGCCAAAACAACGGGCTCATGGGATCCGAACGACGTTGCTCGTCCGGCAGCCCGGGAGTTCCACGATCTGCAGGTACCGGCGGCACGAGGGCTCACCCGCAAAGCCCGATCGCTGGCCCGAACCGTTGATTCCGGAGCCAAACGTGCTAATCAACTGGATGCCGTCGGATCCAAGCCCCAGGCGAAACCCCGCGCACGGCCCGGATGGGATCACGAACTCGCCTGGCGCACGGGCGAGCACAAGCCCCAGCGTTGTCGACGGCCGGGCGCCATTCCAGGACACCCGCACGGTACCGGGGCAGACTCCGGCAGCCGCCATGCTCACATAGGTATCGCGAGCGAAGGCATACGCGGCCCCCGTGTTGTAGAGGCCGTTGGGGGGTTCGTGGTGACGGGCCCCCACCACCACCCAATCGCCACCGATCGCCACGGCTTCGCCGAAGTAATCACCCGCCTCACCGTTCGTCGTGTACAACTCCTGCACGTGAAGCCCGGTCGAGGCGTCGAACACATGGGCCGAACCGGACGACGACCCTTGGGGATCGTCATGGAACGCGCCCACGACGATGCGCTCTCCGGAGAATCCCACCGCCCATCCGAAAAAGGCGCCGGGGGTGCCCTGCGGATCGACGAGTTTGTGAATCTGCGCTCCAGTATCGAGGTTGAACACATACGCCGTGCCGCAATCCGGCCCGGTCTTTTTGTCATCACCGAAGTGCGCACCCACGACCCCCCGGTCGGCTTCCACGGCGACGGAAATCCCGAAGTGATCGTCCTCAACTCCGTCATCCGGCGTCAGTTTATGAAGGAAGTCGCCAGACTGCAGGTCGAAGACGTACGCCGCGCCCGAGTCTTCTCCCATCGCGTCTGCCTGGCTCGCGCCGATCAGCGCCATTCGGTCACTGAGCGCCACGGCGAATCCGAATCGGTCCCAGTGTGCGCCGTCTGGGGCAAAGAACTTGTGAATGAGATCGCCCGTGGTCACGTCATAGAGATATGCCGCACCGGTTTCGGGCGCGACGCCGTCGCCGTCCGGGCTGCCAATCAGCGCCAGATTGCCGCGCAGCGCCACGGCCCGGCCGAAGCGATCCTGATACTCGCCGTCATGCGGAACGAACTTGCGAAGTTCTTCGCCGGTCGCAATGTCAAACACGTAGGCTGAGCCCGACTGAATGCCGTTGATCCAATCGAGATACGCTCCGATGAGGAGCAGCCCGCCGTCGATCGCCAGCGCGCTGCCAAATGCTTTGCTGTTCACCGGATCGCCCGGATTCAACTTATGGAGTTGCTCGCCCGTCACGAGGTCGTAGAGGTACACAGAACCGGCATTGCTCCCAGTATCGTCGTCAAGCCGGGCGGTGATCGCCGATACCTGTCCTTGCACCGCAACTGCCGATCCGAATTCGTCATCACTCTGCGCATCCGCAGGGTAGAGGAAATGCCGTTGGAGCCACAACTCCTGCGCGACCGCCCGAGAATTCGTCGCGACGAGCGTCCATACCGCGACAGCCGCGGCCGTTCTCCAGCCGCACGCCATTCGCCGGGCTTCAGACGGACTTGGATGCAGGCTTCTGGCCGTCTTCATGCAACGGTTCATTCCGCTCACTCCTCGCACAGGAACCTCCGCAACGCCAATACTATTCCAAGAGTTCTACCAGGGCGGCGCTCGTGCTGAACGTGGAATCCCATTCGTCAAGCAGGGGCCGAGGCTCCCTGGCAGGGTGGGAGCGAGGAGCGAGCGGAGCATGGGCCCGCCCGTGCGAGCCTGCGAACGCACACGGCGCGAGCCCGAAGCGAGAGCCAGATTGGCCGCAGTTGGGCACAGTACAGGCAACCACGTGGAGGCGCGTGGAGACTCGCCGCTCGCCGACTGAACGCCACCACGCGTGCGGGCTGGCGCCCGCGGCTGGTGCGCGTTCACCGGTGTTTCGCGTCACCGCTTCGGCGCGCCCGCCTTGATTTTCTCGCGCATCTCGTCGTCGAACTGCTCGACGCCGCCCTCGCTGCGGACCACGATCGCCGTGTCGGGGCTGACCATCACGACGATGAAGCGGCTCGCGGCGAGGGCCTTGCGCAGATCGGGGCGCAGGGTGATGAGGTCGAAGTAGGCGACGGAGCCGAACTGCACTTCGATCGCTTTCGCTTCCTCGGTCAAGGTGGAATCGACGAGGTAGCCGGAGACGAGGACGAAGGTGCGGCCGTCGATTCGGCGGATGCTCAGGAAGGTCGTGTTGACGTTCTGTTCTTCGAGAGCGAGACCTTCGCGGAGGCGTGCCTGTTGGGCCGCGACACGGAAGGCTCGCTCGCCGGCGGCATCGGCAGGGACGCCGCCGCCTTCCATGCCTCCGCCTTCCATTCCGCCGCCCTTGCCGCCGCCGAAGAAGAACATCACATCATCTTCGTTGGCGCGGTCTCGCTGCTCGGACTCTGCCTCGCGCAGAGACTCATCGCTGACGAGGCGTTGAAGCGCATCGCGAGTCGGCGCCGCCGCGGGCGCCCCTTCCATCCCGCCGGACTGCCATGGGAACTGCATTTCCTGCCCTCTTCCCCGGCCGCCATCGCGCAACTCCGGCGCCACGAGCCAACTCGTGTACGGCGTCTGGAGGCTGTACTTCGTCGAGAGGTCCACGATCTCGCGCACCATCTCCGTCGATTCGCCATCGAGCCGAATGCGGTCGATGAGATACGCGATCTTCCGACCCGCCCACAGGCGCGGCACATAGGTCGCATCCTCGGCCGGCTCGAACGACACGTTCGGCCACACGTACTCGATGTCCTTGTCGCCGCGCTTCGCCTTGAGCGTCACCGCTCCCTTCACCGCCTTCTCAAACTGGCCGGCGAGAAGAATCTGCCGCCCGTGGTAGAGGTCTCCCACCGTCGGCGGATACTGCTCGGTGATGACCGCGTCGGGCAACGTGAGGCGCAGGTCGGTGAGCACCGGCTCGCTGAAGACGGAGAAGAAGTCGCCAAGGCTGTGCTCGAGGTTCTCGCCGGGCTGGACGTAGGTCGGGATGCCGCCGTAGCCGGTGGCGAGGGCGTCGAGGAGTTTGGTGTTGACATCGTGCCCGACGCCGAAGGGGAAGAGGCGGACCGAATCGCGGAAGTCCTTTGTCTCCTTCGCGAACATGTCTTCGATGACCTCGCGCGTCTGATCGCCCTTGCCGTCGGTGAGGAAGATGATGACGAAGGGGCGGTCGGTGGCGCTGGCGTCGCGCAGGGCGAGGGCCGCCTTGAGGGCGTCGTTGATGTTCGTGCCGCCGCTGGGCTTGAATCGCTCAATGCGGTTGCGCGCTTCGGCACGAATCGCCTTGTCGGCCAACTGAAGTTTGTCGAAGATCAGATCAAAACCCGTTGAGAAGCGCACGACGGAAAAGCGATCGGTCGGTTCGAGGCGGTCGATGCAGTAGTTGAGCGCCTGCCGCGCCTGCTCCATCTTGTTGTCGCTCGCCATCGAGCCGGACGTATCGACGACGAAGACGTAGTCCTGCGGCACTTCGACGGCGTCATCCCAGATCGGCTTGGGCGCCAGCAGGAGCAGGAAGTGCCCCGGCTCCTCCTCGCTCTCACGATACGTCACGACCGAGAGGCCCACGTCGCGCTGCTGCGCGTCGTAGAGGAGGATGAAGTCGTCGGCGAGGCTGACCTTGTTGCGCTCGAAGGCCACGCGGGCCTTCGTGTCGCCGTCGCGCACGACTTCGACCTCGTGCGTCGGCGACCAGATGCCGCGCAGCGGCGTGCTCGACGCGAGCGTCACGTCGAAGCGCACCGTGCCGTGCGCGATGCTGTTCTCGCCAGGCGTGCGCAGGGGATACTGGTAGCGCCACATCTCCGCCACCGTGTCGGTCACCTGCTGATATGACAGTTGAATCTCCGTCGTAGCGCCCGGCTCGATGGGGAAGATGCGGGCGCGAAGCAGGCGGCGGCCGATGAACTCGATCAGGCCGGGGTCGCGGTTGCCGCGCACGATGCGCTCGTAAATCTCCCGGGCTTTGTCGGCCGGCAGAACCTCGCCTTCGACCATCTTGCCGTTGAAGGTCATGCGGAAGTCGGTGAGGTCGGCCCCTTCGGGAATCGGAAAGATGTACGTCGCCTCGAGGCGCTGGCGCGAGGTGTTGAGGAAGGTCTGGTTGATAGTGGTGAGGGCCACGCGATCGGTGATGCCGATGCGCACGAGGTGGTCATGGATCTGGAGGGGGTTGGGCCGGGCGCCCTCGACGACGAGCACTCCCGACGCCGCCGCGCTGGAAGCGTGCATCAGGAGGAAGAGGGCGGAGCAAAGGGTCAGGGCGATGAGCAGGCGAGTACGGCACTTCATGGCGACCTCCCGGGGCCAGGCATGGACAGCCCCCTCCTATTGACGCACGACCCGGCCCTCCGTTAGCGGGAATCGACGATTGCGGCCGCAAATGGTGATTCCGCCCCTCCGGGACTATCATCGAGCCGACGTCCGGGATCGCTGTCCGGCACGCTTCCCGGGGCCGTAGCTCAATTGGGAGAGCACTGCCTTTGCAAGGCAGGGGTTAGGGGTTCGAGCCCCCTCGGCTCCATTCGACTCCGCGACGGGCTGGCGCCCGGCGCGTCGCTCATGGCGAGCCATCTGGCGGAAGGTTGGAGACGCACCCCACGATTCGCTCGAAGACTCGCTCATCGTGGGCGTTCGCGTGTCATGGTCAATCCAACTTGTACTCCCACCCCTTGCGATATGCCTTGGAGATCAAGGCGTTGGCGGCGTCGTTGTTCGTGAACTTCATCGACTCGGGGTCATACAGCAGTCGGCCGCCGACCTTCTGCGCCACGCAGCCGAGCAGGATCGTCTCCGTGAACGGCCCGGCGTAGGCGAAGTTGCTCTTCGGGAAGTCCCAAGGCTTCTCACCCGTGCACGCGAGGAACCACTCCTTGTGATGGCCCTCGGCGGAGCGCTCGATCATCTGCGGCGCCTTGCCGAACTCTTCGTGGCGCTCGGCGGGGAGGAGGCGCGGCGGGGACTTGGCGTTGGGCAGGCAGATCATCTTGCCCTTGGTGCCGATGTAGAGCGCCCCCTCATTGGTCATCTGCACATCCGCGGCGAGTTCCTCGGGTCGCTCCGGCTTGCGGCCGCCGTCGTGCCAGAAGAGGACGAACGCGGGGCGGTCGCCCGCGGCGGGGAACTCGTAGCGCACGGTGCTCGCCTTGTTGTACATCTCGCCGTCGCCGATCGCCTCGCCGGCGACGAGTTCGACGGCCGTCGGATAGCCCGGGTTCATCGCCCAGTAGACGGGATCGACCTCGTGGCAGGCCATGTCGCCCAGCGCGCCGCAGCCGAAGTCCCACCAGCCGCGCCAGTTGAAGGGGTGATACAGGCCGCCCCAGCGGTCGGCGGGGTTGTGGCGATAGGGTCGCTCCGGCGCCGGACCGAGCCAGGAGTCCCAGTCCATCGTCGATGGAGTCTCCTCGGCGCCTTCGGGGCGAGCGATGCCCTGACGCCACCACGGCCGGTCGGTCCAGACATGCGCTTCCTTGAGGTCGCCGATGGCGCCGCTGCGGAGATAGTCGATGGTGAGGCGGAGTTCTTCGGAGGCGTGGCCCTGGTTGCCCATCTGCGTGGCGAGTTTGTACTTCTTGTGCGCGAGCGTCAGTTGCCGCGCTTCCCACGGCGTGTGAGTCAGCGGCTTCTGCGTGTAGACGTGCTTGTCGAGGCTCATCGCGATCATCGTCGCGGGGAAGTGATGATGATCGGGCGTGCCGACCATGACGGCGTCGATGTCCGCGTGATGCGCATCGAACATGCGGCGATAGTCGGTGAAGCCCGCGGCGGAAGACCAGCGCTCGACGCAAGCCCCCCAGCGCGTCTTGTCCACGTCGGTGAAGCAGGGGCAGCCGGCGCCGAGATCGGCCAGCGGCGGAATGTGCTGATTGCTCGCAATGCCCCCGACGCCGATGTACGCGACGTTGAGGCGTGCGTTGGCGCCGAAGATCCGCGCGTACGACGATGCGGTCATCGCCCACGCGGTCGCGGCGGCGGAGGTCTGCAGGAACTGACGGCGAGTGAGTGTGCGGCGGGTGGTGTTCATGGTGCATCACTATACCGCCCGGCAAGGCCTGTGGGAACAAAGTCGGTGGTACCGGCTTTCAGCCTGTACGATCATGCAGGTTGAACGCCCGCGCCGCCCGGCACGAGCGAGAGCCGGAAGAGGCACGAGCCGGAAAAGGTGCGAACGACCGCTTCCGCCCTCGGCTCGGACAATCGCCGGTCCAAAAGACTCTGCACCGGTTCGTCTTATGCCTGATTCAAGGGTGTGCAGCGGAGGCGCCGTTTTCATCCGGCTTGAGCCACCTTCGCAGGATCGGGCCGATCGTCAACCCCTGCACCACGATCGAAAAGACCACCACGGCATAGGTCATGACGAGAATCGCATCGGTCACGCGGCCATCGACGTGCCCCTTGAGCGCATCACGCAGGGCAAGGGCGAGGGCGACGGAGATGCCGCCGCGCAGGCCGCCCCAGGTGAGCAGTTTGACCGCGTGCGGCACGCGGCGCGGCCGCGGCAGAACGCCCATCGGCACACCGACGGAGATGAATCGGGCGGCCAGCACCGTCGGGATCGCCAGCACGCCCGCGAGCACATACCGCCCTTCGACCGTGAGCACGAGCACTTCGAGGCCGATGAGCACGAACAGGACCGCGTTGAGAATCTCATCGATGAGTTCCCAGAAGGTGTCGAGGTGCTCGCGCGTCGTGTCGGACATGGCGAAGGAGCGGCCGTGGTTGCCGATGAGCAGCCCGGCCACGACCATGGCGATCGGGCCCGAGAGGTGCCAGACGTAGGCGACGCTGTAGCCGCCGGTGACGAGCGCGAGGGTGATGAGGATTTCGACCTGGTAGTTCTCGACGTTCTTGAGCATGCAGTAGGCGATGAGGCCGATGAGCAGGCCGAACATCGCGCCGCCGACGACCTCCTTGAGGAAGAGCATCGCAACGGAAGCGAGGCCGACTGGCTCTTCGCCGTGCCCCGCGCCGGCGAAGCCGAGCAGGGCGAGGAAGACAACCACGCCGACGCCGTCGTTGAAGAGCGATTCGCCGGCGATCTTGGTTTCGAGGTCCTTCGGCGCGGCGAGCGACTTGAGAATGCCGAGGACCGCGATCGGGTCGGTCGGTGAGATGAGCGCGCCGAAGAGCAGGCAGTAGATGAGATCGACGGGCATGCCCACGAGCCGGAAGATGCACCACGTCGCGCCGCCGACGAGCGCCGTCGAGATGACGATGCCGATCGACGCGAGCGTGCCGATGACGACCTTGTGCCGGGCGAGGTCGTTGAGGTTGATGTGCAGGGCGCCGGCGAAAAGAAGATAGCCGAGCATTCCGTGCAGCAGCGTCTCGTCGAAGTCGATGGATTCGAGCATGGCCTCCGCGGCGTCGCGCACCGATGGAACGAACGTGCCCGCGATGATCAGCGCGGTCGAGAGGACGATCGCGAGGATCATCAGCCCGATCGTCGTCGGCAGGCCGAGAAGGCGGTGATTGACGTAACTGAACAAAGCCGCGAGGGTGATGAGGATCGCGATGATCTCAGAGAGGCCGAGGTGTTCCATGGGTGGGGAGTGTATGCGGGGGCTTGAGACTTGGGGCCACGTCCACGATGAGGCTCTGCGAGTCGTGGGGTGCATCGAAGCGCGGCACATCGGGTCAAGGCTCCGCGCCGGCCCGGCAGTAGGGTGACCGACCTGCCCATAGCGCACCAAGTCGCGCAAGCGCCGAACGGCCGGGCCGCGCTCAGAGCAGCGGGCCCGACCTCCACCGCTAATCCGCCGCGCGGTTGAGAATCACCGAGCCGACGATCGTGCCGGCGGCGCCGATCGTGATGAGTATCGCGCATGGCAGGAGCATCTCGGTGAGCGAAAAGCCGCGCCAGATCGCGCCTTCCAGCGCGAGCACCCCCCACTTCACCGGGCTGAAGTGGCTGGCCGTCTGCATGACGGGGGGCATGAAGGCGAGCGGGATCATCCCGCCGCCGAAGAGGGCCATCGTCACGTTGGCCCCCCATGCCGCGCCGCCGACCGCCTCTTCGCTGCGGCCGATCACGCTCATGAGCATCATGATCCCGACGAAGCAGCAGGCGACGCACACCACCGCCAGCGCGAGCAGAGAGTAACTGCCCGGCCGCATCCCCAGCGCCAGCCCCAGCGCGATCATCAGCACGTTGACGAGGACGACCGCCGCGAAGCACGCCGCCCCCTTGCCCGTGAGAATGTGAAAGCGCGCGATCGGCGCCACCTTGAGGCGGGCGAAGGTCCCCTGCGTGCGCTCGCGCACCATCGTGATGGCGAAGGCGGCGGCGCAGGCGAGAACGCCCCAGAGCATGGCCGAGGGAAAACTGATGTCCCATGGCGACCGAAGGCGGTCGAGCAGGTCATCGGCGGCCTTCGGCGCGGTAACGTCGACCATCTTGATGGTGGCGAGTTGCATGCTCGGCCGGCCGCCACCCTCGCCCTCCGCCTCCAGCCCTTCGTTCAGTTGATCGAGCGAGCCGAGGAAACCGTCGAGCGTGCCCATGAAACCGCCGAGCAGCGCCCGTGCCGCGGGGGAGAGGCTGTCATCGGCGAGAATGTCGCGGCGCGACTGCTCGATCATCGGGCGCATCGAGTCGGGGTCCATGAAGCGCTCGCCCATGAGTTCACCGCTCGCCTGCATGATCATCCCCTTGAGCAGGCCGGCTTCGGAGGAGCGTGAGGGATCGACGCCCAGTTCGATCGCAGGCTGCTCCATCCACATGATGCCGACCGTCTCACCGAAGCCCGCGGGCAGGCCGATGAAGCCGAGCAGGCGGCCGCGGCGGATGGCGTCAATCACCGCGGACCGGTCGCCGAGGTCGGTGCGCACCTTGACGTTGCCCGTGTCTTCGAGCGCCTTGATGAAGCGACGCGACATGGCGCTCTGATCGCCGTCGATCACCGCGATTTCGAGTTGCACCGACTCCGAGTCCGAGGAGAAGGAGGAACTCATGAAACCGAAGAGCACGCCCATGAGCACGGGGAAGGCGACGATGAAGAAGAGGCCGATCTTGTCGTGCACGACGACGCGGAGGTCCTTGATCGCGATGAGCAGGATGGAGCGCATCAGTCCCGCAGGCTCCGTCCGGTGAGCGAGAGAAAGACGGTTTCGAGGTTCGGCCGCGTCACGTTGAGCGTGGCAAAGGCGACGCCGGCGCCGGCGAGGCGGCTGACCTCCTCAAGCGGCCGATCGGAGGTGAATCGCAGGTGCAGGCCGTCGAGCACCTCGGGGAGAATGGAGACGTCAGCCGGCGCGGCGACGAGGTCGGCGGCCACGAGCGACGCCCCGCCGTGTGCGACCAACAGCGCCTCAAGCGTGTCGAGCGCGAGCAGCCGCCCGTGATCCATGATGGCGATGCGGTCGCACAGGCGCTGGGCCTCTTCCATGTAGTGCGTGGTGTAGATGATGGTGCGGCCCTCGGCCTTAAGTTGCTCGATGCATTCGAAGACGTGGTTGCGTGACTGCGGGTCGACGCCGACCGTCGGCTCGTCGAGCAGAATGACCTGCGGGTCATGCACGAGGGCGCAGGCGAGATTGAGTCGTCGCTTCATCCCCCCGGAGAAGGTCTTGATGAGGTCGCGGCGGCGATCCTCGAGTTGGGCGAAGTTGAGCGCCCAGTCGATGCGCTCTCGGAGATGCTCGCCGCTCAGGCCGTAAAGTGCCCCGAAAAACGCGAGATTCCGTTCGGCCGAGAGAACGTCGTAGAGCGCCAGGGCCTGGGGCGCGATTCCGATGAGACGGCGGACGGAGACCCCTTCGCGGATGTCGCGGCCGCCGATCGTGACGCGCCCGCCGTCGGCTTCGAGGGCGCCGACAATGATGCTGATGGTGGTGGACTTGCCGGCGCCGTTGGGCCCGAGCAGACCGAAAGTCTCGCCCCGATGCACGTCGAATGACACGTCCTGCACGGCCTTAAGTTCGCCGAAGGACTTGCAGAGTCGATCGACGACGATCATCGCCTTGTCGCGGTCTTGCGCTTCAGCCATGCGTAACTCACTCGAAGAGCGGCGTGCTGCGCAGCCGCCTTGCTTCGGTCCCGTCGTGAATGGTGAACGTGCCGCCGGGGAGCATGGAGGCGCTGCCCCACGCGCCGTCTTTGCGCAGGGCGTACATCGTCACGTTGAAGTTCGGCCGGCCCGCGCTCGTCAGCAGTGATCGGCGCTTCGTGTGGTCGGCGATCCACTTGAGCGTCTTGAGGCACGCCTCCTGCGGTTCGAGGCCCGCGGCCATGTGCTGGACGGTCTGGAACGCGCCGCAGGACTGGATGACCGCCTCGCCGCGCCCCGTCGCTCCCGCCGCGCCCACTTCGTTGTCCACGAACATCCCCGCGCCGACGATCGGCGAATCGCCGACGCGCCCGGGAATCTTGTAACTCAGCCCGCTGGTGGTGGTGCAGGCGCCGAGGTTGCGGTCGGCGTTGACGGCGGCGCAGTGGATCGTGCCGTAGTGCCAGGGGATGCCGAGTTGCTCGGCGATCTCGGCCCGGGCGTCGCGCTCCAGGTGTTGCTCGTCGTTGAGCCAGTCGTCGTCCCGGTTGAGGTTCTCCTTCCACTTGAGCCACGCTTCACGCGCCTGCTCCGTGAGGAGGTTCTCCTCCCTGAAACCATGCGCCTTCGCGAACGCCAGCGCCCCCGCCCCGACGATGAGGACATGATCGGTCCGGCGCATGACGCGCAGGGCGACCTGGGCCGGGTTGCGGATGTTCTCGATGGCGGCGACGGCCCCGGCCTTGTGCGTGGGGCCGTGCATGACTGACGCGTCGAGTTGCACGACGCCGTCCTCGTTGGGCAGGCCGCCGTAGCCGACGCTCATGTCGTTGGGATCGTCCTCGACGAGCGTCACGCCGGCGACGACGGCATCGACGGGATCGGCGCCCCGCTTCAACTCCTCCATCGCCTTAATCACGGCGGGCAGTCCGTTGCCGCTGGAGATGACGACAGGCCCGGCGGCGAACGGCCGTGGTCGCCAGCCGCGCGCTTCGCGCGCTGCGGCCGCGGGTGATGTCCCCAGGACCAGCGGCACGGCCGCCGTAGCGCCCGCCGCCAGAAACGTGCGTCGATCGATGTCGTTCATGACGACAGCGTAGCCGCAGGCCCGCCGCCCCGCCATTGCGCCGCCGCGCGGTGCGGGGCCCGCGGGGCGGGCGGAGAGAGCAGCATATACTCGGCCCGATGACGAGCGTCGACTCCACAACCTGCAACCCCGGCTGCGGCAATCGGTGGCGCCGGCGCTCTCACGATGTGGGCGGCGCCTCGTGAGCGGGACCGCACCGGCTGCGGCGTCCGCTCCGGTACTGAGGCGCGAACTGGGGCTTTTCGGCGCCGCGATGATGGGCCTCGGCTCGATCGTCGGCACAGGCATCTTCGTGAGCATCGGGATTGCGGCCGGCGTGGCCGGGCCTTCCGTCATCCTGGCGATCGCCGTCGCCGCAATCCTGGCGGTGTGCAACGCGCTGAGCAGCGCGCAACTGGCCGCGAACCACCCGACGAGCGGCGGAACGTACGAGTACGGCTACGTCTACCTGCGGCCGTGGCTTGGCTTTGCCGCGGGCTGGATGTTCCTCTGCGCCAAGAGCGCCTCGGCGGCGACGGCGGCGCTGGGCTTCGCCGGCTACGCGCTCGCCGTGGCCGGTTCACCGCCCCCTCTCTGGCGCACCCTGCTCGCCGCCGGCGCCGTCGTCGCGCTCACCGCGATCGTTCTCGGCGGCATCCGGCGGTCCAATCTCGCCAACATCCTGATCGTCTCCGTCACGCTCGGGTCGCTGGCGCTGTTCATCTTCGGCGGCCTGGGCGGAGCGCTGCACCGCGGGGCGGAGAACCTCTCGCCCTTCTTTGAGAGCCCAGCCGGAGACGGCCGCCCGGCCCTTGCTCGACTGCTCGAGGCCTCCGCACTCATGTTCGTCGCCTACACCGGATACGGGCGGATCGCGACGCTGGGCGAGGAAGTCCGCGCACCGCGGCGGACCATCCCGCGCGCCATCATCGTCACCCTGGGGGCGTCGATGGTGCTTTACATGGGGGTCGGGCTGGTGGGGATCGCGGCCGCGGGCGCGTCCGCGCTGGGGGTTGCGGGCACGGCGGAGGCAGCGCCGCTGGTCGTCGTGGCGCGCGGGTTCGACCTGCCGGCCGTCGGCGCCATCCTCTCCATCGGCGCGATCACCGCGATGCTGGGTGTGCTGCTCAACCTCATCCTCGGCCTGTCGCGCGTCGCGCTGGCGATGGGACGGCGCGGCGACCTGCCCGCCGTCTTCTCGCGGCTAAGCACGCGCCATGCCACGCCCGCCGCCGCCGTCCTCGCCGTCGGCGTGATCATCCTCGGCCTCGTGATGGTCGGCAGCATCAAGGTGGCGTGGTCGTTCAGCGCCTTCACCGTGCTCATCTACTACGCCATCACGAACCTGGCGGCGATTCGCATGTCGAAGGCGCAGCGCCTCTACCACCCCGCGATCGCGTGGGTGGGGCTGGCGGGATGCCTCGGCCTGGCGTTCTGGGTCGAGCCGCGCATCTGGGTCGTCGGACTGCTCCTCCTCGGCGCCGGCCTGACCGGTCGCTGGTGGCTCCGAAGTCGGCGCACCTGAGTCGGTCGGAGTGGAGGTCATGCACCGGCGCTGGCGCGCTAGCATTGCGTACGTGGCAGCGTCGACCATGGAAGGGGGAAGAAGCGTGAACCACACTCGGCGAGTCATGGCGCGAACCGCGGCCGCGGCCGCGATCATCTGCGGCTTCGCGTCGGCCGGCGAAGCGGATGTGAATCTCGGCCACGTCGTCACCTTCGGCGACAGCCTGACGGACAACCAGAGCATCCTGCCGCGCTACACGGGCCTTCCGCCGACGCTTTACGGCCACGACCCGATGCAACTGGTGTTCGACAAGAACGGGCTGCCGGGCAACGAATTGTCCGACTACGCCGTGGCGGGATTCACGTCGTCAAACGTCGGATTGCAGATCGATCTCTACCAGTTCAACATCTTCTTCGGGTTCGAGCAGCGCGCCACCTTGCTCCAGTTGGAAATGGGCGGCAACGACATTCTCAACAACGATTCGCGCCTGTACAACAACGCGCCGGGGACGAACGGATCGGCTGACCGCGTCATCACCGACCTGATCCGCAACTGGAAAACCTACGCGCAGGACCTGGCAAGCACGGCGCGGCCGGACGCCCGGGCCGTCGTCTGGACCCTCCCCGACATCACGCTCACGCCGCGCTACTGGCAGACGCTCTCGCCGACGCAGGAGGCGAATCTGCGGGCGCACACGCAGCGGGCGAACCGCTTCATCCGGTCGCTGGGGCGATTCGACAACGTCGCGGTCCTGGACCTCTGGACGATCCTGGCGGAGATGGTCGCCGACCCGCCGCGTCTTGGCGAAGTTCAACTCCTCGGGCCCCCGCACCACGGCGAGACGACGCACCTCTTTGCGGACGAGATTCATCCGACCGCGGTCAGCAACGCCCTCATCGCCAACGAGATCATCGCGCTGATGAACCAGAAGTGGGATGCGGGCTTTGAGTTCTATTCGGAGGGCGAACTGATCGACTTCGCGCTCAACGGCGGCTGGCGCATTCCGTCGCCGGGCAGCGCCGCGGCAGTTCTGATCGGCGCCTGCTTCATCGCCACGGCGCGGCGGCGACGGGCGGCATGATCCCGACGGACCTCACGTCGCGCCTCGCGGCCATCAGCGTTGAACTCGAACCGGGCGAGGCGCACCGCCTCGACGCCTATCTCGCGCACCTGCTGGAAACCAACGCGAAGTTCAACCTGACGGCGGTGCGCGACGAAGCGGAGGCGTGGGAGAGGCACATTCTCGACAGCCTGACGCTGATCGCGCCACTGGCGAGCCTCGAAGCGTGCAATGTCGCGGACGTGGGCAGCGGCGGCGGGCTGCCGGGCATTCCCCTGGCCGTCTGTCTGCCCGACGTGCGATTCACCCTCATCGAGGCGACCGGCAAGAAGGCGGCGTTCCTGCGCGAGTGCGTCGAGCGCCTCGCCCTGCGCAACGTCGAAGTCGTGCAGGAGCGAGCCGAGACGCTCGGCCAGGATCACCACCGCTTCCGCGGTCGGTTCGACGCGGTGATGGCCCGAGCGGTCGGGCCGCTTCGCGTCCTGCTCGAACTGACAGTCCCGCTGGCGAAGGTCGGCGGATTCGTCTTCGCGATCAAGGGCCAGAAGGCCGAGGACGAACTGGTGGAGGCGAAGGCGGCGCTGCACGCGCTGCACGCGGCGCACTCGCGAACGATCGCGACGCCGACGGGGCGCGTTGTGGTCATCGAGAAGTTGCGCCAGACGCCGCGGATGTACCCGCGGGCGCCGGGGGAACCGAAGCGCCGACCTCTTTGAGGCGAAGACGCAAGCGGGGAGCGGACGCCGAGGAAGATCAGCATGTCGTGCGGGGCGAGGTCAGTAGACCAGCGCGAGGACTTCTTCGATCACCGCGATCGCCTGGCGAAGGTTGAAGGGCTTCTTGAGGAAGCCGTCGAAACCCGACATACGGAGTTGATGCGTCTGGCCGTCGGTGAGTTTGGAACTCATGCCGATGATCTTGGTCATCTGGAGGTCATCCTGCGAGCGGACCATTTTGGCGAGGCCGCGGCCGTCGATGCGTTCGAGGTCGATGTCGGTGAGGAGGACGTTGGGGCGGAAGCGCTCGCACTCGATGCCGGCGCCGAAACTCGTGGTGGCGGAGCGGACCTCGTAGTTGCCGTGTTCGGTGAGGAGTTTCTGAAGGGTGTCGACGATCTCCTGCTCGCCGTCGACGACGAGGATGCGGGTCTGTCCGGAGACGAGGCCGTCGAGGGGGATACCGTGCTGCTTCATGAAGCGGATGAGGCCGTTGAGGGGGATTCGCCGGTCCTTGGAGCCGGGAATCCGATAACCTCGCAGCTGTCCCGAGTCGAACCACTTTGAAACGGTCCGGGGAGCGACGTTGCAGATCTTGGCGACTTCCCCCGTCGTCAGCACATCTTTCTCGCGCGGCATGGCTGTTGTCCCCTGTTGAAAGCGTCGCAGCCCGACAATCCCTCCGGGCATGAACAACAGGCAACATCGGAACAATCCGCACCGGGGTTAAGGTCGGCGAGTCTCCGGAGGCAGCGTTTGCGCCGCCCCCACCCGTCTTCGCGCTGCGGGCCCGCCGCCAGCGCCGGCGCGGGCTATCGGGCCAGCGCCGACTCGCGCTCGCTGGCATCGACGATCCGCGCCAGCGCTTCATCGGTTATCCACGGCAGCACGGCGATCTTCTCGCGCAGCGACTCGGGCATCGGCCGCCCGGTTCGCTCGTGCGGGGGGCGCGACTTCCACCGACGATGAACCCAGAAGTACTGCTCGGGCGCACGGCGGACCATCTCCTCGATCGATCGCGTGTACCTCGCCGCGATGTAGTAGAGCGGGTCCGGCTGGTCCTTCCAGTCCTGCGGATTGATCACGTCAGTGAGATCGATCTCGTAGGAGAAGACGTCGGGCCGGCGGCGATGCGCCACGCCGCACACGATCGGCGTCTCGAACCGCATCGCGAGCAATCCGATCGACTTGTACGCCGAGGCAAGACGCCCGAAGAAGGGAACGAACAGCCCCCGGTCGCCCGCGTTCTGGTCGGCGATGAAGGCGACGCGCTCGCCGCGCTCAATGAGCGAGGCGATGTGCCCGGTGGCGCCAAACTTGGTCAGGATCGTCATGCCCCGGCTCTGCCGAACGCCCAGGAGCCAGTCGTTAATGCGGGGCAGGTCGAGGGGGCGCGCCAGCGCCGTCATGGGATACCCTGCCGTCGCCAGCGCCAGGCCGAGGAGTTCGAAGTTGCCGCAGTGCCCGGAGAGGAAGATGGCAGGGCGGTTGGCCGTGAGGATCGGCATCGCCTCGCGCACTCGGCCGAAACGGACGTAGTTCGGCCAGGTCGTCGGCGTGATGAGGCGCGGCGCGAAGATCACCTCCGCCGAAAACGTCTGGAGCAGATGGCGCATCGAGGCGCGGCAGAGATCGAGCGCCTGCTCCTCGCTCAGTTCCGGCAGGGCGAGGCGGATGTGGTCGAGGGAGCGCTCGCGCCGGCGTCGATCGAATCGGAACCAGAGATCCCCGACGGACCCGACCGCCGCCATCACTTCGTTGACGCCAAAGCACTGCATCGCCGTACCGAGCGTTCGCAGGGCGACGTAGGCGGCCTGGTTGACGATGTAGGACTCGTTGCGGGCCATGGTGCGGCGCGGAAGATCGGCGCGCGGCGGAAAGGAACTCCAAGAAAAGCCCCGCGCCGGGGCGCGGGGCGGAATGATTCACCGACAGCGGGCCGCAGCGCTCAGTTGCCGTAGTAGCCGATGAGCGTCAGCAGGCGATTCTGGTTCAGGACGGGGATCGAGAGGCGCTGGGCCCGGTCGAGATGGGCGTTGTAATCCTCGTAGAACTGCCGGGCGCGGCGGTAGGCGATGACCTCGGGTCCGGTCGCGTTCGGGCGCGGCTCGGCGGGGAGCGCCGGCTCGACGCCCAGCACGAGGAAGTCCATGTCGCCGGCGAACTCGCTGCGCAGTTCCCCGCCCCACTCGCGGATCCGCGAACGGACGATTTCCGTCTCAAACTCGCTCGGCCCGTTCT
Organism: Vicinamibacteraceae bacterium; assembly: GCA_011525805.1. GTDB lineage: Bacteria > Planctomycetota > Phycisphaerae > Phycisphaerales > UBA5793 > UBA5793. Next base: position 23,011 of record WYBR01000048.1, on the reverse strand, counting down.
CGCCGTCGAGATCGAACTGGCCGAAGAGGAAGAAGGAGTACTTCTTGTTCCGGTCGTAGACCGGGTTGACGATCACGTCGCCCTCGACGACGGCGCGGCCGGGCGTGGAGCGGATGATGCGGGCGGTGGACGTCGTCTCGCCGATCCGCGTCACTTCGACGGTGGCTTTGCCCTGCGGCACGTTCCCCTGCGCGTCGGGACGCATCTCGGAGATCGAGCCGTAGACGTTAAAGGTCATGCCCAGCACAAGGTGCTGCGGCTTGCCGAGGTCGATGAAGACTTCGTCGTTGCCGACGAGGCGCACGACGTGGCCGTCCACCTGCGAACCCTCATCGATGTTGCTCTGAGTCACGCCCCGCACGCGGCTTTGGAGCGCCCGGACGTTGTCGGTGAGTTCGGCGATCGTCACGTCGCGCCGTTCGATCTGCTCCTTGAGGCTGGCGATCTCGGCGTCGAGTTGGGCGCGGATGTCGCGCACGCGATCCTGCATGTCCCGCTCGGAGTCGAGCACCTGCTGCTGGTAGCGGTCCGCGCGCTGCTTGACGCGGTCGATTTCGGCGTTGGCGGCGGCGAGCGCGGCCTCCTGGCTGCGCTGCAACTCCTCGCGGCGCGCCACTTCTTCGCCCAGGCGGGTGTGGGCCGCCGCGAGTTCGTTCTCCAGCGCCTTGATGCGGTCATCGCGGTCGCTCACCTGGGTGCTCAGTGTGGTCACGAAGCCCGTGAGCGACTCGCCCTCGCGCAGGCCGAGTTGATCCAGTTGCGTGCGCAGCCGGGAGGGCGAGAGGTTCTGGTTGCCGGCAACGTCGCGCATGAGGTCCTGCATCTGCGTGCGCAAGTACATGACGACGCTCATGCTCTTCTCCTGCGCCTCGGACTTGAGCCGGACGATGTCGTCGCGATTTCGCTCCTCGCTGCGGATGAACTCCCGCGCGGCGGTCTCCGCGGCGTCCTTGAGTTGGGCTTCCTTGTCGGCCTTGGTGTAGAAGAGCATCACCAGCAGGAGAAGGGTGATGGTGAGCATGATGAAGATGACCAGCGCCACCAGCACGCCCATTCCACTGTTCGATCGCGACGCCATGCTTGAGACCTCCGAGGATCCGGGGCCGTGGCCGGCCCGGATGAGTCAACCTCTACAGGGGAGCCGCCGGACCCCGTCGGGACCGGTCGGCACATACCGCGCGGGCCGCGGCGCGGCCCTTGGGGCCTAACACTGTCGCGCCCAGAAGGGGCGTCGTCAAGTGAACGGACGTGAGGATTTTGCACGCCGCCGGATGGGCGCTCCTCACCCGAGATTACGCAGGCGACCCCGTCGCCCCGAGCAGGAGATGCTGCAGGAGGCTCGCCAGGCCAAGAAACGTCAGAAAACTGACGGAATCGGTCACCATGGTCAGGAAGATCGTCGAGCCCGTCGCCGGGTCGAACTCCCAATGGTCGAGCACGAGAGGCATGGCCGAGCCGACGAGACAGCCCGCCCCGACCGAGGCGGTCATGGCCACGGCGATGATGACCCCCAGCGTCCACGGCACCTGATGAAGGCCCGCGAGCGAGGCTGCGGCCACCATCGCCCCGACCGCCGTCCCGACGATCAAGCCGTTGAGAACTCCGACCGCCACTTCGCGGCGAACGAGCGGCCAGGCGCGCCGGCCGCGCACCTCCCCCAGCACCAACCCGCGCAGCGTGACCGCGAGGCTCTGCTGGCCGGCGTTGCCCGCCTGGTTCGCAATCACCGGCATCATCACCGCAAGGATGGCGAGATGCGCGATGAGGTAGTCGAACTGGAGCACGACCACGGCCGCCACCATCGAAGTGAACACATTGATCACCAGCCAGGGGAAGCGCCCGCGGAACTTCCGCCACACGCTGCTGTACACCGCCTCGCCGACGCTGGCGCCGACCATCTTGTACGCGTCTTCGGTGTGCTCCGCACGGATGATGTCGAGCACGTCGTCGACGGTGACGATGCCCAGGAGCCTCCCGGCACGATCGACCACCGGCATCTCCGTGTAGTCGTAGCGTTCGAACGCCGCCGCGATCTCCTCGCGGTCGGTGTCTGGACGGAGGTAGTCGAGATCCTCGTCGATGAGGCTCCGAACGGGATCGTCGGCGCTGGCGGTCAGAAGGCTCTTGGGCGAGAGCGTGCCGACGAGGTGGCGGCGCCCGTCGACGCAGTAGACCTGGCTGAACTCGATGTCGTGCTGGCGACGGATGGACTCGATCGCCTGTCCGACGGTGAGGTCGGCGTCCACGGAGACGAACTCGGTGGTCATCATGCCGCCGGCCGTCTCGGGGTCGAAGCGCATCAACTGCTTGAGTTGGACGGCGCGCTTCGGCTCGATGACGTCGAGAACGCGTTCTCGCTCCTCTTCCGGAAGGGCCTGGAGGATGTCGACGGCGTCGTCCGCCTCCATCCGCGCGAGGTAGCGGGCGACCGCCTCTGCGCCGTAGTCGATCATGACCTGGCGGAGGATCTCGACGGCCCAGTGCGTCTCCATCGCCGCGATGTCGGCGGCGGCGTCGTCTTCGGGAAGGCGCACGACGACGTCGGCCGCGGCATCGGAATCGATCTCTTCGAGGGCGTCGGCGGCGTCGGCGGGCTCGAGCGCCGTCAGCGCCGGGGCGAGGATCTCCAGACTGACCGCTTCGGGCTCCGAAAGCAGCCGGGCGATCTCCTGGTCGTGCGTCGAGTCCGCCGTGACGTCTTCGAGCACCGGGCGAGCGGGCTCGCCCTCGGGCGTGGACGGCCCTTCATGCGCGGAACCGCTCGACCCCGCATCGGCCGCGCGCTCCGCCGGATGCTTCTTGTCCTGTTCCGCCGACATGGACAGGAGTGTAGGTCGCGCCGCGTGCGATGCGGCGCTCGACGCGCGGCGCTACCGTTGCGCCGTCATGCGCTGGCGATTCGTCGGTCAACAGACGCTCGTTCTCCTCCTGCTGGCGCTGCTCGGCGTGTTTCTCATCTGGCCGATCGTGCTGACGGTGCGGGGAGGCGTGATCGGGCCGGACGGCCGCCTTACGCTCGAAGCGCTGCGGCTGGTCTTCGTCGATCCGGCGCTGCGGGCCGGACTTTACAATTCGGCGCAGATCGCCGCCGCGACGACGATTCTGAGCCTGCTGCTCGCCCTGCCCCTGGCCGTCCTGAGCGCCCGCTGCGAGTTTTTCGGCAAGCAGGCGTTGGGGGCTTTGGCGCTCGTGCCGCTGGTCCTTCCTCCGTTCGTCGGCGCCATCGGGATGAAGCATGTTCTCGGCCGCTTCGGCGCCCTCAACGCGCTGCTCGGCACGGAGTGGGACTTTCTCGGCCAGGGTCGGTTCTGGGGCGTGGTCGTCGTGGAGGCGCTGCACCTCTACCCGATCGTCTATCTCAACGCGCTCTCGGCGCTGGCCAACCTTGACCCTTCCCTCGACGAGGCCGCGCGGAACCTCGGCGCCTCGCGCTGGAAGCGCTTTCGCCGCATCACCTTGCCGCTCATCCGGCCCGGCCTCTTCGCGGGCGCGACGATCGCGTTCGTCTGGTCCTTCACGGAACTCGGCACGCCGCTGATCTTCGATCTGCGCCACGTCCTTCCTGTGCAGGTGTTTTACCAACTCAAGGAGATGGAGTCTTCGGCGCAGCCTTACGCCCTCACGATCGTGATGCTCGGCTCGGTGATGCTGCTCTACCTGCTGGGCAAGGGCGTTTTCGGAGCGCGCGGCCACGCGATGCTCGGCAAGGGATCAGTCGGCGCCCCGGGGCGGCGCCTTGGACCGCTCGCCACTCTCGCCGCCTGGGGCGCGTTCGGCCTCGTCATCCTCCCGGCGATGATCCCGCATCTCGGCGTCATCGCGGTCAGTTTCGCCCAGCCCGGCCAGTGGTATCGATCCATCCTCCCGACCTCCTGGACGACGGGCCATTACCACGATGCGCTCGGCCACGCCCTCGCCATGGGCTCGATCGCCAACTCGCTCAAGTACGCGGCGCTTTCGATGATCCTGACGCTGGTCGTCGGGACGCTCATCGCGTACCTCGTCGTGCGCGGCAAGGCGCTGGGCCGGCGCCTTCTTGATGCGCTGGCGATGCTGCCTCTGGCGGTGCCAGGGCTGGTGCTGGCCTTCGGATACGTAGCGATGACGTTGCACCCGCCCTTCTCGTGGCGGACGGAGGCCGCAGTCGGCTGGCAGGTGTGGTTCGCACCGATCGCGGCCCGGTTCGACGTGCTTGGCCCGCAGGCGGACCCCCTGCTGCTGCTCGTCATCGCCTATGCCGTGCGCCGCCTGCCGTACATGGTCCGATCCGTGGCGGCCGGACTGGAGCAGACCGCCGTCGAACTTGAAGAAGCCGCGCGCAACCTCGGCGCCGGCCCGGTGCGGGCGTTTCTCGCCGCGACGGTCCCGCTGATCACCGCCAACCTCATCGCCGGCGGTCTGCTCGTCTTCAGTTTCTCGATGCTCGAGGTTTCCGACTCTCTCATCCTGGCGCAGCGCGAGATTCACTACCCGATGACCAAGGCGATCTACACACTGCACCAGCGCCTCGGCGACGGCGAGTACATCGCGTCGGCGATGGGCGTCTGGGGGATGCTCCTGCTCGCGATCACCCTGTGCGGCGCCGGGGCGCTGCTGGGTCGCCGGGTGGGAGCGCTCTTTCGCCTTTGACGGGGGTTGCCGCCGCTAACTGGGCCTGGTCCCCGCCCACAGCGCCATGAACTCGGCGCGCGTGTTGACCTGCAGCGCGCTGTAGATGGACTTGGTGTGGTCGTGGATGGTGTGCTCGCTGCGCTGGAGCATGCCGGCGATCTCGCGCTTGCTCAATCCCTGGCCGAGCAACTCGGCGACGCGCGCCTGTCCGGGCGTGAGGCGGGAGGCGAGGGAGGCGCTCCGTCCGTTTGACCTGGTCGCGTCGAGGTAGAGGCGCTCGGCCGCGCGCCACGCCTGCGACAGCAGCGCCCGGCGCGTCGCGTCATCAGCAGTCACGCGATCCTGCGACCAGACGGAGAGGAAGAAGGTGCGGCCGCCTCCGTTGAGTTTCGCCTCGGGCGGGAGCGGCCCGCCAAAGTACTCGAGCGATTCGACGCCCAGGCGCTTCCAGTACGACTCGATCGTCCGGCGCTCGTCGTCGTTCTGGTAGCGATTGCGCGTCAATCGGCCGGAAATCGGCGTCTGCGCGGACTGCGCCACGACGGCGGGCGTGATGCCCGCATCCGCGAGCGTTTCCATGAACTGCCGGTTCCACCTCTCCGTCGCTTCGGGCTGGGCCGCACTCACGCCGAGGTGCACGCTCGACCAGCGGCTCCCGTTGACCGCGGCGCCGTCCCAGAGGGACACCACCTGTCGGGGAACAAGGTGAACGCGAACGACGTCGGCAGCCCGCGCGAGCCATTCGTCCGGCCCGCCACCTCGGATGCGCGACATCTCAACAACACAATCCGTCAGCGCGCTGAGCAGGTCGCGCTGGTCAGTCGAAGTGACCATGGCCGAATCCCCCGCATATAGAAACTGAGAGGCCCCCCGAAACGACCGCCGATCCACCCTGGCGACCCTGCCGCGGCAGCATTTCGCCATTGGTAACCCCGGTAGCGCCAATTGTATTCCCGCCACCCCCGAGACGTCGCGGTGCCCCGGTCGCCAGGACTCGTGGCCGTCCGCGACCGCCGCCTACGATCCGGGCATGTCCGAATTGAACGCCTCTCTCGATCGACTCCTTCGCGGAACCGCGGCGGTCTACACCCGCGAAGAACTCTCGCGGAAACTCGCCTCCGCCGCGCGCGCCGGGCGGCCGCTTCGCATCAAACTCGGCCTCGACCCCTCCAGCCCCGACATCCACCTCGGCCACACCGTCGTCCTCGGCCTGATGCGGCGCTTTCAGGACCTCGGCCACACTGCCGTGCTCATCATCGGCGACTACACGGCCCGAATCGGCGACCCCTCGGGCAAGACCAAGACCCGCCCCATGCTCACCGACGAGGAAATCGAGGCCAACGCCCGAACCTACCTCGACCAGGCCACCCGCGTCCTCGACGCCGACCCGAAGCGACTCGAAGTCCGCCGCAACAGCGAGTGGCTCTCGAAACTGACCTTCGCCGACACCCTCCGCCTCGCCAGCCAAATGACCGTCGCCCGGATGCTCGAGCGCGACACCTTCGAGAAGCGCTACAAGGCGGGCCAGCCGATCGCCCTGCACGAGTTCCTCTATCCGCTCATGCAGGGGTGGGACTCGGTCTGCATCCAGGCCGATGTCGAACTCGGCGGCACCGACCAGACCTTTAACAACCTCGTCGGCCGCGACTTCCAGACCGCGGCCGGGCAGGAGCCGCAGGTCGTCATCACCATGCCCATCCTCCGCGGCCTCGACGGGCATGAGAAGATGAGCAAGTCGCTGGGCAACTACATCGGCGTGAGCGAAAGCGCCGACGAGATGTTCGGCAAGACGATGTCGATCCCCGATGCGCTCATGCACGAGTGGTTTACGCTCTGCACGACGATCGACCCGCAGGAGATCACGGTGCTCGGCGACGCAAGCCGCACGCATCCGCGCGAGGCCAAGGACCGGCTGGCGCGGGCCATCGTCGAGCGCTTCCACGGCGCGGCGGCGGCTCAGGCGGCCTCAAAGGAGTTCGCCTCGCGCTTCAGCGCCGGCAACCTGCCTGCCGACCTCCAGACCGTGACCGTCATGTCTTCTGAAATGTCGCTGGTCGATCTCATGCGCGAAGTGGGATTCGCGTCCAGCGGCAACGAAGCGAGGCGGCTTGTGGCGCAGGGGGCTGTGAGCATTGATGAGAACAAGGCGTCGGAAGCGACCGCGCCGGTGCGCATCGGCGGCGACGGTATCATCCTCCGGGTCGGCAAGCGCCGCATCTGCCGCGTCGTCGTGAAGTGAGCGAGGCATCGTTTTTCGGGAGGAGCATGATCCATGAACGGAACCCATCGCAGCGCCTCGGCCACACGCATCATCCCTTCACCCGTCGGCGCGTTCGTCCTCACGCTCGCCTCCGACGGCTCGCTCTCCTCGCACTGGCGCGAACTTGCAGAGATTGCCATCGCGCGGGAACGCTCGCACGGCAACTCGACCTGGCTCGATGACGTGGCGGATCGATTGCGCGCCTACTTTGCCGGCCGCGACGTGCCGGACTGGTCGGACGTGCCGACGCCCGATGGTCCGCCCTTTCACCGCGCGTGCTGGGAGGCGTGCCGGCGCATCCCCCATGGCGAAGTGATGACCTACGCCGATCTGGCCGAGATGGCCGGCTCGCCCATGGCCTCGCGCGCCGCCGGTCAGGCGATGCGCTCCAACCCGCTATCGGTGATCGTCCCCTGCCACCGCGTGGTCGGCAGCGGCGGCCGCCTCCACGGCTACGCCGGCACCACCGACGGCGACAGCCACGCCCTGCGCATCAAGCGCGGCCTGCTCGAACTTGAGCGCCACGCGATGCCCGTCCTGGCCGCGCGCTAGAATTTGTCGAGCGAGGCTGATCGGTCGCGGTTCAAAACTCCGCGACGTTGCTCACCTCGCAGGTAGGCAGGTCAAGAACCACGAGGCAGACGCGGCCACAGACGGCGCCGGGGACGTCGCCTGTAACTGCTGCATTACCTTCGCCATCGGCGGTGATGATGCGCACGAGCGCAGCGCCGCCGAGGGGGAGGACGGTGCCTGAGCAGGGGTTGGAGGGCGGGATCGTCGTCTGCCCCCCGCAGCCGCCCGGCGCAGATCGGATGAGGGCAATGCGCCCGCCCGGCGTCGCCCCGCTGACCCGAGCCGTCATCACGCCAGGGCAGCCGCCTTCCAGCGACAGAGTCAAACTCGGCTCAGCCTCGCCGCACAGACCAAGGGAGAAGTCCCAGACGCCTTGCCCAATCAGGTTCTGAACGTCAGTGGGGACCGCGTACCCAAAGTGAAGCGATTGGAAAAACGAGTTGCCATTCCCAATTGGCGCGCCCTCCGAGTTCTCACCACTCGTAGATGAGATCCAGTTTTGCCCGGTACCGGTCCCGACAGGTCGAACGCCGACGTGATATGACCCCGGCGGAAGGTCGAATCGGACATTGAATCGGAGTTCGTATTCATCGCGCCCAACATGCTGCCGTCCGGTGAGCAACCACGATAGACCATCTGTTGCATCTCTGATATCGACAACCCGCTCCCCCCAGATGCCTTCTGCCATTCCCCTGTAGATAGCAACGTCACCCGCAACCGGCACTCCCGTATCTCTATCAGTGACAAAGTGTGCTCGGATCCGACTGACTTCCCCGCCACTCCACTCTACATCGTCAAACACCCATGACTCGCTGACACGCGTGTTCCGATCGGATGACACAGCCGATCGGAAGTCAAAGTCGCCGCCGTAGAAGCAGTTCTGTCCGGCGGCCATGCTGGTGGTCATCATTGCGAGCGCACAGGCTGTCGTGACCTTCTTCATTATGAAGCCTCCGCGAAACCGGCCTTCTGAGTCAGAACTCGACGACGTTGCTCACTTCGCAGGTGGGCAGGTCGAGGGCGAGGAGGCAGACGCGGCCGCAGACGGCGCCGGGGACGTTGCCGGTGACGGCGGCGTTGCCTTGCCCGTCGGCGGTGATGATGCCGACGAGCGAAGCGCCGCCGAGGGGGAGGACGGCTCCGGAGCATGGATTCGGCGGCGGGATGGTCGTCTGGCCGCCGCAGCGCCCGGGCGCGGAGTGGATGAGTGCCACACGCCCGCCCGGCGTCGCACCACTGACCCGAGCCGTCATCACCCCGGGGCACTCGCCGTCAAGAGCCAGCGCGACACCCGCGTCGCCGCAGAGGCCAATGGACACATCCCAAAGTCCGGCGCCCTTAAGGTTCTGCCAATCTGTCGGAACCGGGAATCCGAAAAAGTACGACTGAAAGAACGAGTTGCCGTTGCCGATCGGCTCACCCTGCGCGTTTCCGCCGTTGGATACAGTGATGAATGCCTCCCCCGAGCCTGTTCCGACGAGTCGAATGCCGACGTGATACCCGCCCGGGGCCAGTGCGAAGTCCACATTGAAGCGAAGTTCGTACTCGACCCTTCCAAAACCAATGCGACCCGTGGGCTTCCAGGAAAGCCCATCGGTGATGTCCCAGATCTCGATGATCTGAGTCCCCCACCTTCCTTCTCCCATGCCTTGGTAGATGGCGATGTCACCTGCAACGGGCGTGACGGCGCCTTCAAAAAGGAGAAAGTTGGCCCAGGCGACCGATGCCCGTCCGCCCGGCCACTGCACGTCATCGAACGTCCACGATTCGTCGACAAGCGTATTGCGCTGCGAGTTCAGGGCAGCTCTGCCCGCGAAGTCACCGCCGTAGAAGCAGACCGGGCCTGACGATGGATTGTGGTGCGTCGCTTGACTCGGGTGCAGGGACGGATAGTCGCCGCGATGAGCCATGCCATCCAAGCGATCCTGTGCGCCGAGTGGCTGCGTGGACAGAAGCACGGTCAAGCCTACATTCCAAAGTGCGTTTCCAACCATGATGATCTCACCTTACCTATCAGGTCAATCAACCGTATTCAAGTGTCGATCCGAATTCGACGGCAAGCTGGCCGGAAAAGACGCGGACTGCTCCTGTAATCGGAAGATTGATCTGTTTGAGCCGCTTCTGGCGGCGGGTCTCGGATCCCGAAACGCCCACGATCGGATATCCCACATCACTGGCTTTCATGCGCGTCAGCTGAACTCCGACAAGATAAAAGATGCCCGCCGGATCGCCAGCGTCAAAGTACTTGACGATCAACGCTTGCCGCACACGCAGCCGGCGCCTCGGAGGGTTAGGAACGTCGGCTGCCCAGTTGCCTTGGCCGTGCATGTTCGGATTCCAGATCGCCTGCATCTGGCACGCAACCGCACGCGTGATGCCGATTCCGCGCGGTGTTCGCTTTCCGTTGAGGATTCCTGATCTCGGGCTCATCTCAGTTCAATGGTCCGCAAGTCCGCCGTCTGGTCGCTCGTCACGTTGACGATGGCGTACACGATAGTCGAGTCGTCAAACGGCAGGTCGATGAATTCGTCAATCTCAAGTCCAAAACCTTCGATCGGGTTCACAAAAGTGACGTCCAGATTGCCAATCATCACCTGAACGTCCACTCGCTGGCCGTCCACGATCCGTCCGTTGTTCATGATCCGCAGCCACCGGCGGCCGGGCATCGGCCGGGCGGGAACGGGTTGCGGCGGACCGCCCGGCCCGGCGGTGATCAGCGTCGAGGTCGCGCGCATGGCGCAATCAAACGATGCATCGATCTGAATCCCCTTCGCGGGCATGGAGCGATCTCCCGTCAGGCGAGTTCCAGCATGCGCAAGTCCGCGCTCTCCGTCGAGGCGACGATCGCGTACAACTGGATGTTATCCGTGATGTCGAGAATGAGTTCATCCTGCGCCACGATCGGATAGCCCGTCGCCGTGGTCACCGAAGCGTCGCCGATGTACACGGTGTCGCCTGCGGCTGGGTTGAAGTTCTTCAAGTAGAAGCGACGCCTCCCGGGCAGGTTGCGCGGATTGCCCGTGGCGTCCTGCGGGATCGGCGTCGGGGCCGTCGAAACGTCGATTTCTTTCTGGCTCGCCAAGATCTGACAGTCGGCGGCGTCGGTGACGAAGACGTAGCCGCGTTCATCGAGGTTCTGAAGATTGCTGGGTGTGGGCATGATTGACTCCGATCTGGTTGATGGATTTGCGTCGTGATGGCACGGTCTCCGGGCCGTGCTCAACCTGCTTCAAGTGTGCGGACTCCGGTGTTGGAGATCTGAGCCCCGGTCACGGCCGTGATCATCACGCCCGGACTCACGGGCAGGTCGAGCACCTGCCCCAGCGCGAGCGGATAGCCCTGCGCCGTGGAGGCGCCGTCGCCGCCGATGTAGAGCGTATTGCCGGGACCGGTGTGGTGGCGGATGAGCAGGTGCGAGCGCTTGCGGACGGTCGGATTCCGCAACGGAATCGTTGATGATCCGGGGATGGAAGTCGCGGCGGTTGCAAGACCGCACCGCGCGGCGGGCGTCACCGCCTTGTAGCCAGCCTCATCGACGCTGTGGTGATCGGACTGAACAAAGGTCACGTCTCGCCCTCCTCGCTCCCGGCCCTGCGGCCAGCGAGTTGCCGCCGCTCCTCGGCCGTCATAACCAGTATACCTCATGCCCAGGCGAAGTGTCGCTGGAATCCCTTGAATTCGCAGGAATCTCACACTTTTGCAGGCACGAAACAAAACGGGTCGGGGGTAACTTGCAGTTCCGCGCCTCCACGCCCTCGTGCCCTAAGAGCGACTCAGTCGCCCAACCGCCGGGCCGGCGCTGAGCCTTGGCCCGACCTATGACGCTTCACCCCGCTTGCCATCCGTGCAGGCTTGCGCCTGCGGCTGGTTGGTCGTGCGCGAGCGCCCCGTTCACTCGCCGAGCATCGGTCTACGATGCCCCATCGCGAATCCAATCGCGGAGAACCCATGCCCTTCCGGACTGAACAGTGCGGCGGGATCGAGTGGAAGTCGTGGGGGCTGGACCTCGATCCCGCTTCCATCGACCAGATGCGAAATGCCTGCCGCCTGCCGGTGTCGGTCGCGGCGGCTCTCATGCCTGATGCGCACGTGGGCTACGGCCTGCCGATCGGCGGGGTGCTGGCGACGGACAACGCCGTCATCCCCTACGCCGTCGGCGTAGACATCGCCTGCCGCATGAAACTCACCGTGCTCGATCTTCCGGTCAATGCTCTGCGCGGGCAGATCGACCGCCTCTCCAACGTGCTCAAGGCAGAGACAGCCTTCGGTATAGGCGCGAAGTGGAGCGATCGCCGTGAGCACGCCGTGATGGAGGAGGACTGGTCCGTCAGCCCCGTGACGCAACTCAATCGCGACAAGGCGTGGTCGCAACTGGGCACGAGCGGCTCGGGCAATCACTTTGTCGAGTTCGGCACGCTGACGCTCGATGAGCCGGAACTCGACCTCGACGCGGGCGTGTACGTCGCGCTGCTCAGCCACAGCGGCAGCCGGGGCACGGGCTACGCCGTGGCGAGCCACTACTCGAAACTCGCAATGGACCTGCATCCCGAGTTGCCCAAAGAACTGCGGCACCTCGCCTGGCTCGATCTCGACACCGATGCGGGGCGCGAATACTGGGCGGCGATGGAACTCATGGGGTTGTACGCCTCGGCGAATCACGCGATCATCCACGACTCGATCGTGCGCCATCTCGGCGCGCGCGTGCTGACGGGCGTGGAGAATCATCACAACTTCGCGTGGAAGGAAGTTCACGGCGGCGTCGAGGTGATCGTGCATCGCAAGGGGGCGACGCCGGCGGGCGCTGGCGTGCTCGGGATGATCCCCGGCTCGATGGCGGCGCCGGGTTTCGTCGTGCGCGGCAAGGGGTCGGCGGATTCGCTCTGCTCGGCGGCGCACGGCGCGGGGCGGACGATGTCGCGCACCGCCGCGAAGCACTCCTTCCGCTGGAGCCACGTGAAGAAACTGCTCGAGGAGCGCGGCGTGACGCTGCTCAGCGCCGGCCTCGACGAAGTGCCCATGGCCTACAAGGACATCCACGAGGTCATGGCGCAGCAGGCCGATCTCGTCGAGATCATCGCCCGCTTCGATCCCGCGATCGTGCGCATGGCCCCGGAAGGCGAGCGCGCTGAGGATTGAGCGCCGGCGAGGCGGCTATTCGATCTTCGCACCCTCGATTCGCCGCATCACGCCGCAGTCTGAAACATTGAAGAGCAGAGGCACGCGGTCGGCGGTGAGGTAGGCGTCGATCTCCTCTTTGGTTCCCATGAGTTGCACGTTGGTGGCGCTTCCTTCGACGAATCCCTCCGGGGCGTTTCCGGCGCCGCCGCCGGAGACTTCGCCCTTGAGTTCGCCCGCCCGCACCGCGGCGGCGAAGCGCCTGGCATCGGCGGGGATGAGGAGAATCTCGTCAGTCTCCGTGAGGATCACGCGGGCGAGCGAATACTCGGCGGCGCCTTCGACTTCCCCTTCCTCATCTTCCTGCAGGTGCAGGAGCATCACATCGCCCAAGGCGCGGATGTGCAGGAGGCCCTGATCGAACTCAAACTTCCGATCGCCCTCATTCCACCTGGACGTGCCGGCTCGGAACTCGCCGCCGCCGAGGTGCCGGACCATGAAGAGCGTGTCGCCGGCCTTCCAGACGCCATTGAACTCCTCAGCGGTGGCGTCGTCGATCGCTTCGCCGAGCAGGTGGGGCGTGGAGACGGAGGAGCACGCGGTGAGCAGGCTCGCCGCGAGCAGGATGAGCAGAGTGGAGATGCGGTGCATGGGCAGGCCCTCTCAAAGCAAGGTGTGTCGCGGCCGGCGGACGCCGACCCCACGATGATGATGGGATGCGCGGCCGCAGTCAAGCGCTGGAGACACGTTGACCCTTCGCGGCCGCCGTTTACACTGCAAGGGTTCACGAGACGGCCGCGGCGAGGCGCGGCCCGCAGGAGCGCGAATGCGATTCGACCGGATACTGGCCGATCACCGACCGAGCATCTCCTTCGAGTTCTTTCCTCCGAAGACCGACGAGGCGGCGGAGGCGCTCTACGCCAGCGCCGCGAGTCTTGAGGCGCTCGGCCCCTCCTTCGTGAGCGTGACCTACGGCGCCGGCGGTTCGACGCGCGAGCGCACCCGCGACCTGGTGCTGCGCCTCCGCCGCGAGACGTCGCTGACGACGGTGCCGCACCTGACGTGCGTAGGCTCGACACGGGACGAGATCGGCGAGGTTCTTCAGACGTATGCGGAAGGCGGGATTGAGAACGTGCTGGCGTTGCGAGGCGATCCGCCGGGCGCGGGGCGCTTCGAGACCACGCCGGGCGGCTTCGGGTACGCCGGCGATCTCGTCGCCTTCATCCGCAAGCACTTCCCGACGCTGGGCATCGGCGTGGCGGGCTATCCGGAGGGCCACCCCGAGACGACGGACAAACTCGCGGACATCGACCACCTCAAAGCCAAAGTCGACGCGGGCGCCGATGTCGTCATCACGCAGTTGTTCTTCGACAATCGCGATTTCTATGACTTCGTGGAGCGATGTGAACTGGCGGGGATCCGCGTGCCGATCGTGGCGGGGATCATGCCGATCCAGTCGATCTCGGGCGTGAAGCGGATGGCGGGGCTGAGCGGGGCGCGGCTGCCGGCGCCGCTGCTGCGGGCGCTCAAGCGAGCGGGGGAGGACGCGCAGGCGGTGGCGAGCGTGGGCGCCCACTGGGCCACGGAGCAGTGCCGCGACCTGCTCGATCGCCGGGTGCGCGGCCTGCACTTCTACACGCTCAACAAGTCCGCGGCGACAAGGCGCATCTACGAGAGCCTCGGGATCAAGCACTCGGGAGAGTTGCGCGCGTGAACGCGACGGTGCTGCAGAGAAACCGCCGAAGCCCACGTTCAATGGACGTGGGCTTCGGCGTTGAGTGCAACCATCGCGCCCGCGTCACTTCACGCGGGTGTAGATGATCTCCATTGACTTGTGCTCTTCGCCCGCGGCGGAGTCGAACCACTCGAACTTGTAGGAATTCTCATCGAGGATGGTGAAGACCTCGCGGTACTTCATCTTGCCCATCTCGCCCGCGTCCATTTCGCCCGCGTCCATTTCGCCCGCGAGGTTGAGTTCATGCCCCTCGCGCGCGCACTGCCCCTCGGCGATGGTGAAGCCGGTGGACATGGTGTCGATCCAGATGGAGACGTACTTGCCGGCCATGTTGTCGTAGCCGGTCAGGCCGCGGCCGGTGAAAGGCGCCCCGAAGACCTCGGCGGTGTATTCGGATTCGAGGTAGCGCCCGCCAAGGATCATGCGGTTCACCGCCTTGCCCGTGTACTCCTCGGGCTCCGTGTCGGGCGCCATCCAGAACTTCTGCCTGGTGGTGAAGGTGCCGACGAACTTCTCGAGGTGCTTGTGATGCTCGCCCGGCTGGTTCTGCGCGAGCCAGGCCTCCATTTCCGGCTGGCCAGCGGCCGGATGCTCCCCGGCGGGGTGCTCCTTGGCGGGATGATCCTTCTTGGGATGATCCGACGGATGTTCTCCCGGGGGCTGCACGAGCGAGAGCAGGGGCGGAGTCATCATCAGGGCGATGCAGCCCGCACCGACCAGACCGATCAGCATGTGACGCTTCATTTTCAATCTCCTGGACGTTGATGTCGGGGACGCGAAGGCCCGGGCCGGCCGACTCAGACGGCCCGGCGACCCGTGTACGGGTCTTGTTCGGATAATCTTTGCCCGCTCAAGGTCAAATGGCAAGGCCGCAGGCTCATTCAGAAACGCAGCCGCAGCCTTGCTACAACTTCCCCATGACGGGTCACGATCTCCTTCATCAACTCCAACTCGATCGCCACCCACTCGTCCGGACCGGGGCCTGCCGCGAGCCGGGGTGGATCGTCTCGGAGAATCCGAGCGCCGGCGAGGCGATCGCCTCCGCGCGCCTGGCGGATCGAATCGCCTTTGACGCGGCGGTCGCGAGCGCTTCACAGCGATTTCGCACTTGGCGGATGGCGCCGGCGCCCAAGCGCGGTGAGATCGTGCGCCTCATCGGCCTGGCGCTGCGCGAGAAGCGCGAGGCGCTGGGCGAACTCATCTCCCTCGAAATGGGCAAGATCAGGGCCGAGGGGATCGGCGAGATTCAGGAGTGCATCGACATCTGCGACTTCGCCGTCGGCCTGTCGCGCCAACTCTACGGCATGACGACTCACTCTGAGCGGCCGCGGCACCGCATGTACGAGCAGTGGCATCCGCTGGGCGTCATCGGCATCATCACCGCGTTCAACTTCCCCGCCGCGGTGTGGGCGTGGAACGCGATGATCGCGGCGGTGTGCGGCGACACGATGGTCTGGAAGCCGTCGCTGCTCACGCCCCTCACCGCCATCGCCCTGCATGAGACCGTCGAGTCGGTCATGCGGCGACACGATCTCGAAGGCGTCTTCGAACTGGTGATCGGGACGGATGAGCAGGTCGGCGAGGCGATGATCCGCGACCGGAGACTGCCGCTGATTTCGGCGACGGGTTCGTGCCGCATGGGCCGGCATGTCGGGCAGGTGGTGGCGGCGCGGCTCGGGCGCACGCTGCTCGAACTCGGCGGCAACAACGCGCTGATCATCTGCGATGATGCCGATCTCGACCTCGCGGTCCGCGCGGTTGTCTTCGGCGCGGTGGGCACCACGGGACAGCGCTGCACCACGACGCGCCGGCTCTTCGTCCAGCGCGGCGTGGCGGAGGAGGTCGTGTCGAGGCTGAAACGCGCGTACGAGACGATCCTGCCGCGCATCGGCGACCCGCTCGATCCGAAGACGCTCATGGGGCCGATGATCCACGCCAATGCCGTCGAGACGATGATGAAGGCGATCGAAACGGCGAAACGACAGGGCGGCGAGATTCTCTTCGGCGGCAAGCGCCTCGACCGACCGGGCCACTTCGTCGAGCCGGCGATCATCCGCGCGACGGCGTCGCTGCCGATCATCCGCGAGGAAACCTTCGCGCCGATTCTCTACGTAATCGAGTTCGACGATCTCGATGAAGCGATCGCACAGCAGAACTCCGTCGATCAGGGGCTGAGCAGTGCGATCTTCACCGACTCGGTGCGGCGGGCGGAGCGATTCCTGAGCCACGCCGGCTCAGACTGCGGCATCGCCAACGTGAACATCGGCACGAGCGGCGCCGAAATCGGCGGCGCCTTCGGCGGCGAGAAGGACACCGGCGGCGGACGCGAGTCGGGCTCGGACGCGTGGAAGGCGTACATGCGCCGACAGACCTGCACCATCAACTGGGGCGAAGACCTCCCGCTGGCGCAGGGGATCGAGTTTGAGTGAGCGCGATATCATTCGGGCGACTCAACCATGCCGGAATCCTCCGAGAACTCAATTCCCCGGCAGCGAAATGCCCGGTGTTCATTGGCGCCGGCGGACACGTCTCCCGAGGCGGCGCGCGTCGAGCGCCTGGCGCTCGAACGGCTCGGCCCGCAGGGTCGCATGAAACTCACCTTCGAACTCATCGACCAGTTGCGGACGATCGTCGAGGCCGGCGTGCGGGCGCGCCATCCTGATTACACTCCGGAGCAGATTCGCCTGGCGCGCAACAGAATCTACTGGGGCGACGACTTCTTCCGGCAGGTCTACCCCGGCGTGGAAATCGAGACGTAAAGGAGACTTGCGACATCCTCGAGCATCCGCCACGCGCCCGATGAGAACAGCACGGAAAGCACGTGAACGCCCGCGGCCGCTCGAGCGTTCCCACCTCATGTGTAGCGGGTGCCGTGGTCTAAGCGAGGCTTTGGGAGCGCAGGCCACGCGAGCGCGCGATCGACAATCGAATCAGGTTGGGCGCCGGCCGCTCGCTGGCGTGGCCTTCCGGTCGCAGAGCCGACCTCCAGACCACGGCACCCACGCCAGACACGAACTGCAATGGCTCTAGCCCGGCTCCTTACTGGGCCCGACGTAGATCACGCAATCCGCGCGGCCCTGATCCTCCTCGCGCAGCGACTCCGACCACTCCGTCACCATGGAAATCGTCCAGACCAGCACATCGCTGCGCTGCGCTGCGATGCGCGAAACCGTCCCGCCCGAGTAGTCGCAATGAAACTGGCCGACGACGTGAACGACGGGGCGGCGACCCTCAGCGACGGCGTTGAGAATCGAGTCCGCCATCGTCGCATCCCACATGCACTGCGAGCGGAAGTACCCTTCACCGTCGACGGGCGGCGCCTCGGGATCCGCGTGCTCCTCCATCATCTCGAAGAACTTCTCGCGATAGCGGCCCTCGGTAAGCGACTCGGGAATGACAAAGAGGCGCCGCTGCGCTTCGCTGAGTCGGCGCAGTGCGTCGAAGCCCTCGAGTCGGGCGATGGAAACGTAGCGGCGCGGCGCGTTGGCGGCGATCACGGGCAGCCCTCCCGCCTTCGCGGTCTCGACCATCGCGCGGTGGCCGGCTGGGTAGTTGCTCTGGCGCCGGCCCGCGGCCGCGAGGAAGTCCTCTTCCTTCTTCACGACGCCCGTGAGGTAGTCGTCCAGCGCCAACTGCTCATCGCGCTCGAAGAACTCGAGGCTCAGGGCCGCGGTCGCCGCACCGGCCGCGACCTGCTCGAACAACTCCGCCGCGGCCGACAGGCCGATCGGATGGCCGTGGACCTCGCCGATGAGGACAATGTCAGCCTCGCTCGCGGCTGAGACGAGGTCGTCCCACGACATCGCCGCTCCGCTCATGCCGTTGAAGAGCCGAAGGTCGTGAACGTCCACCTCCGCAGGCTCCTCAATGACGTAGACCGGCCGGGGCATCACCGCGCGATCACCGCCTCCCCGGCACCCCGCCGCAATGCACATCACCGCAATCGAGAGCAGACGTTGTCGATGATTCATGCCGCAAGCATCGCAGGCGGAGCGCCGCGGTCAACTGTGAGCATGGGCGAAACAGTGTCGTTTCCCTGATGCGTGATTCGTCACGGCCGGGCGGCGTCGAGATTCAGCCGCCGCGTGCCGGGCTTGACGATCTGGCTCGCCTGTTTGTCGGCGTGATAACTCGACCGCACCATCGGGCCGCTCTCCACCACCTTGAAGCCGCGGCGCAGCCCCTCCTCCCGGAAGAACTCGAATCGCTCCGGATCGACCCAGCGCTCGACGGGCAGGTGGTTGCGCGTCGGCTGGAGATACTGGCCGACGGTGAGGATGTCGCAGCCCGAGCCGGCAATCACGTCATCCATCAGTTCAAGCACTTCATCGTCCGTCTCGCCGATGCCGGCCATGATGCCGGTCTTGGTGACCAGGCCGGCCTCTTTGCTGCGGCGGAGCAGTTCGATCGAGCGGTCGTATTTGGCCTGAGGCCGCACGACGCGGTACAGGCGGCGGACCGTCTCCATGTTGTGGCCGAGCACTTCGGGCGAGGCGTCGATGATGACCTGAAGCGCCCCCCACTTGCCGCAGAAGTCGGGAATGAGCACCTCGACGCTCGTGTCGGGGCAGGCGGCGTGGGTGCGGAGGATGGTGTCGGCCCAGACCGAGGCGCCGCCGTCGGGCAACTCGTCGCGGTTGACGCTGGTGATGACGACGTGACGCAGGTCCATGATGCGGATGGTCTCGGCCACGCGGGCCGGCTCATCCAGATCGAGCGTCGGCGGCCGGCCGGTCTTGACGTGGCAGAAGCCACACGAGCGCGTGCAAACGTCGCCGAGGATCATGATGGTGGCGACGCCGTCGGCCCAGCATTCGCCCATGTTGGGGCAGCGGGCCTCTTCACAGACGGTGTGGAGGTTGTGATCCTCGATCAGGCGGCGCAGGTCGTGGTACTTCGCGCCGCCGGGCAGCCGGGCGCGAATCCACGAGGGCTTTCGCTGCGGACTTGCCGGAGGATCGGCGGCGAGGATCATGCTGGAAAGGTTGACGCCGGCCATGGGTCTCCAGAGTCTATGCGGCCTGCGGCGCGCCTCGCCGCCGGACGAAAGAGTGCGGTCCCTTCCCGAGTCGGGACGATACCATGCACATCCGGCCGGCGCACATCGGCAACGCGGGCGGTCCTGCACGAGCGGGACGCGGCGGATAAGATGGCGGTGGCATGATTCGCCCAGGAGCCTGCGCCCCCGCCCACGCGGTCGGCGCCGGCGTCCCGCATCTCTTCCGAACGGAGTCTGACACGATGATCGCGGATTCCCGATCTCCCGAACGCCACAACGGGCGCATCGCCTCCGAAGCGTTGACGCAGACTTTCCGCCGCCGATGGTTCGCACGGCGGGCGGTGGGTCGACGTCTTGTCCTCTCGGCCTCGCTGCTGCCGCTGCTCGGCCTCGCGGGCTGCGAGTGGGATTCCTTCATGGACCCCTCCGTCACGGGGCGCTTCGAAGAAACGGCCATTCGCGTGCCCATTCTCGACCGCATCGCGGTCATCGAGGCGGATCAGGAAGACACGATTCAGCCTACGGAAATTCAACCATCCGACCTCATCGCCGAGCCGGCGATCTACAAGGTGGGCCCGGGCGACCTGCTCACGATCGACATTTTCGAGTTCATTTCGCCGGGGCAGCCCTACGTCATTCAACGGAGCGTCGATGAGCGCGGGTTCATCACTATCCCCCAGATCGGCGCGGTCAACGTCTCCGAACTGACCGAAGCGGAAATCCGCAACAAGATCGCGGACCTCCTCGACCCCGACTTTGTCCGCGATCCGGTGGTGAGCGTGGTGGCGGAGACGAAGCGGCGCAGTTCCTACAACGTGATCGGAGGCGTCGGCGCCTCGAACGCCTTTTACATCCCCGAGCCCAACTTCCGACTCCTCGACGCGATCGCCACGGCCGGGGGCATCCCGGACACCGTCAAGAAGATCCGCATCGTGAGGCAAGTGCCGCTGAAGCGCGAGGTGGAACTCGGTCACGGCAGCCCGGGCCGGCCGGAGGACGAGACCTCACCTCCCCTTGATGTCGATGTCCCCGCGCCCCCGCCGACCGAAGAAGAGGACATCCTCGACCTTATCGATCGCGCCATCGAGGGCGAGGGAGGGCGACCCGCGGCGCTGGGCTCCAGCGGCGACTCGGACCGCACGCAGCGAACCTCGCGCCAGCCGGACGCCGGCAATCAGCCGGCGATCGACATCGCGCCGCCCGGAGGCCAGGCCGGCCAAGGGGAAGGCGAGTGGGCCTACCTCGGCGGCAAGTGGGTCTTCGTGGCGCGCAGCCCCGAGGCCGCGGCGATGAGCGCGCAGGCCGAGGCGCAGGAGCGGGCCCAGGAATTCGATCAACTCGTCACGCAGCGGGTGATCGAGATTCCCGTCGAGCCGCTGATGGACGGCCTGGCGTCCTACAACATCGTCATCCGGCCCAACGACATCATCATGATTCCGCCGCCCAGGCAGGGCCTTGTGCACCTCGACGGCGAGATCGCCCGCGGCGGAACGCTCGCGATCCCGACGAACGGCCGCCTGACGCTCAAACGCGCCATCGCGGCGGCGGGCGGCCTCGGACCGCTGGCCATTCCCGAGCGCGTCGAGATTCACCGCATGCTCAGCGACAACCAGGAGGCGATCGTCATGCTCAACTACCGCGCCATCAGCGAGGGCGCCGAGCCGGACGTCTACCTCAAGCCCGACGATCTCATCAAGGTCGGCACGACGTGGTACGCTGCGCCCCTCGCCGTCCTGCGCAACGGCTTCCGGACCTCCTACGGCTTCGGGTTCCTGCTCGACCGCAACTTCGGCAACGACGTCTTCGGCGCCCCGCCGACGAACCGCTTCGGGCAGTAGCGGATCGCGATCCTGACGCGGTCCCGCTCCGGACGCCCGATCCCCGGGCCTACACTGTCGCATGATGAACCCTGCGACCGCTTTTCGTCGGCGACCGCCCCGGCGGGTGTCCGCGCTGGCCCTGATGCTGCTCGCGTTCACCGGCTGCGCCGGGCCGAAGGCGACGCAGGGCATTCCCGACGATTTCAGCCTCGACGCGGCGGTGCTCGCGCCGGCTTCGTCGGGCGGCGAGGAGGCGCGCCACTTCGTGTTGCACGCCGACGGCGCCCTTCGCGCGGGGCGGGGACGGCAGGCGACCCCGACCCACTACCCCGGCCTGGCGAGACAACTCTCGCCGACGCAGATGGTCGAACTGCTCAATCTCGCGCGGCAGGCCGTCGCCTCCGCCGGCCAGGACCGCGCCACCCTCCCCACGCAGTGGCTGCACGAACCTCCCCCGGCCGATTCGCTCTCGATGCTCCTTTGGGTGCGCGACGCCGGCGTTGAGCGCGGCGCGCGCTTCGACGGGGCCGCTGGCGCCCTTCCGCCCGCCGCCGAACGCCTCCGCGCGCGGCTGAGCGAACTGGCGCTCATGCCCTGATCCGCCGACCCTACGATCCACCGATGAGCGATTCGCACTCCAACGGCCCCATCGTCGGCATCGATCTCGGCACGACCAACAGCCTCGTCGCTTTCTGCGATGAGCGCGGGCCGCGCATCCTCGCCGACGAGTCCGGCGACGTTCTCCTCCCTTCCGTCGTCCGCATCGGGGCGGACGGGTCGATGGTCATCGGCCGCGAGGCGCGCGAGCACATCGTCGAGTTTCCGAGCGAGACGGTCCACAGCGTCAAACGCCTCATGGGCCAGACGATCGACCAGGTGCGCGGCGACGTCGATTATCTCAGTTACTCCGTTGTCTCCGGCGACGGCTCGGCCGCACGCCTCCGCATCCACGATCGCCTGCTCAGTCCGCAGGAGATCAGTGCGGCGATCCTCAAACGATTGCGCGAAATCGCCGAGCGCTCGCTCGGCCGGGAGGTGAGCAAGGCGGTGATCACCGTTCCCGCCTACTTCGACGACGCCCAGCGGCAGGCGACGCGCGACGCCGGCCGCTTTGCCGGTCTCGACGTGGTGCGCATCATCAACGAACCCACGGCCGCCGCCCTCGCCTACGGCATCGGCCGCTCGGGCGAGCCGGAGACCATCGCTGTCTACGACCTCGGCGGAGGCACCTTCGATATTTCCATCCTCCAGATCATCCCCTCCGAGGGCGCGGCGGGCGGCGCTGAGGCCGTGGACAGCGCCTTCTACCAGGTCCGCTCCACCGCCGGCGACACGCACCTTGGCGGCGACGATGTCGATCGGATGATCGTCGAACTTGTCCAGCACGAGATCCGCGGCCAGTTCGACCTCGACCTCCAGTTCCCCCCGAGCACGCAGCAGGCGTTGCGCCGCTTTGCGGAGTCCACGAAAATCCGCCTGAGCAGCGAGGACTCCGCGCGCATCGAGATCGACCTCGGCGAAGGCCGACGCTACCAGCGAACGATTGAGCGGCGCGAGTTCGAGGCCATGATCGCCCCCTGGGTCGAGCGCACGATCGACGCGTGTGGCCGGGCGCTGCGCGACGCGAAACTGGAAGCGAAGCAGATCGACCGCGTCGTGATGGTCGGCGGCTCGACGCGCATCCCGCTCGTGCGCGAGCGCGTCGGCGAGTTCTTCCAGACCCGCCCCTACACCGCCATCGACCCCGATCAGGTCGTCGCACTGGGCGCGGCGGTGCAGGCGGGCATCCTCGCCGGCTCGCACGCGCAGGCGCTGCTGCTCGACGTGATTCCGCTGAGCCTGGGCATCGAGACGATGGGCGGCGCCGTCGCCAAACTCATCATGCGCAACAGCACCGT
>WYBR01000047.1 GCA_011525805.1 Vicinamibacteraceae bacterium | reverse complement strand
TCGGGGTGACAGGATTTGAACCTGCGACCTTCTGACCCCCAGTCAGACGCGCTAACCAAGCTGCGCTACACCCCGGAGGGCCGCGTCGCGTTGCGTTGCGGCCGGAGGCGATCATAGTCCGCTGCGCTGCGGCGGGCACGGCCTTCGCTCCTCCCTTCGCGCGTCCATGCGCGCCCGCCGCGCCGCCGAGGCGCTCGGCCGCACATTCCCGAAAGACCACTTGAGACTCGGCCGATGGTTCCTAACCTCCACCCGCCGGCTTTTTCGGACGGCGACCCACCCCCTGAACCCGCAAGAGTGCTCATGGCGAAGCAACGCCCGTCAAAGAAGTCAACGAGAACGCCGCCGCGCCAGCGGACGTCGCGGTCTTCGCCGAAGTCGGGCCGGACGGTCGCGAAGCCGCAATCGGCGGCCGAGCGTACGCCCAACGCGCGCGTCCTGGGCAACCAGTCGCTCGCCACGATCCCCACGACGGG
Source organism: Vicinamibacteraceae bacterium (assembly GCA_011525805.1). Taxonomy (GTDB): domain Bacteria; phylum Planctomycetota; class Phycisphaerae; order Phycisphaerales; family UBA5793; genus UBA5793. The sequence goes on along the minus strand of WYBR01000047.1, from coordinate 96,066 downwards.
CCCGATGATCGGGCGCGACAAACCCGCGCAGGTCGGCACGGCGATTCTCGGCGCGGGGATCGCCGGCATGTCCGCCGCGCTGCACCTCAAGAAAGACTATGCCATCTTCGAGCAGGCCGAGCGCATCGGCGGGCTGTGCTGCACGGAGAACTTCGGCGGGTTTCTCTTCGACCGCTCGATTCACATCCTCTACACCAGGCAGCCCTACGCCAAGAAGTTCATCACCGGCCTGCTGGGGAGCAACTTCAGCCTGCGGCCGAAGTACTCCTACATCTACTCGCATGGCGTGTACACCGCGTATCCGTACCAGTCCAACACCTTCGGCCTGCCGCACGATGTCGTCGTGCGCAACCTCATGGGGCTGATCGAGGCGACGTACACCAAGCCGCAGCGCGAGCCGCGCAACTTCAAGGAGTGGGCCTACGCGACCTTCGGCGCCGGGATCACCGAGGAGTTCTTCCTCCCCTTCAATTACAAGGTCTGGGCGATCGACCAGGAGGAGATGAGCTACGACTGGATCGCGGACCGCGTCCTCACGCCGCCCATCAAGACGGCCATCGAAGGGGCGATCGCCCCGAGCAAGGGCGAGTACGGCCCGAACGCGAAGTTCTGGTACCCGAAGAAGGGCGGCATGGAGAGCCTGCCGCGCGCGATGGGGGCTCACTTGAGCGACGGCTCGGTCCACACCTTCGCGCGCGTCAAGACCATCCACGTCGCCAAACACATGCTCGAGTTCGAGGACGGTTCGACCTGCCGGTATGACTCGCTCATCTCGACGGCCCCGATCAGCAGACTGGCGCACCTCGCCGACGCCGTGCCCGCCGAGGTGCAGGCAGCGGTGGGCCGACTCAAGTGGAACACGGTCTACACGGTGAACATCGGCCTGGAGATCGCCGACCTCACGCCGATGCACTGGGCGTACTACCCCGATCCGAAACTCATCTTCCACCGCCTGAGTTGGCCCAAGAACTTTGCGCCGAGCATGGCCCCGCCGAACTGCTCCTCCGTCGCCGCGGAGATTTCGGTGAGCCAGTGGAAGGACGTCGGGCCGACCGACGCGAAGACGCTGCTCAGAGAGACGATCGACGGGCTGATCCGCATCGGCCTGATCACGCGCAAGCAGGCGAGCAGGATCAGGCCCGCGCACTGCGGCGTCGTGCGCCTCGAGCCCGCCTACGTCATCTACACCTGGGACCACCGCAGCGCGACGAAGACGATTCACGACTGGCTCGAAAGTTGCGACATCTACGCCTGCGGCCGCTTCGGCGACTTCGAGTACCTCAACATGGACCACTCGATCCTCTCGGGCAAGCGGGCGGCGGAGAAACTGATGAAGCGCGAGTTGAACGCCTTCCCGCTCAAGGGCGTCGATGAAGCGGCGCTGGAGCGGTGGATCGCGGCGGACTTCGAAGTCGGCGTGGCCCACACCGACGCCGCGATCGAGTCGAAGTTGAAGGCGCAGGGGGCGTAGGCGGGCGGCCGCGAAACCGCTTGCGTCTTCGCCTCACTTCGCCTCACTTCGCCTCACTTCGCCGGTCGCAGGCGCGCGATCGTGCGCGGGCGGAAGGGAAATGCCTCGTACACCGCCCGCACGTCGTCGAGCGTGACCGCGTGGATCTTCGCGAGTTCCTCTTCCAGAGTCGAGTAGCGCTGGAGGTAGGTCCACACGCGGCCGAGGCGCTTCATGCGGCCGGCGGGGCGCTCGCCCGCCAGCGTCACGCTCGTGGCCGTCTTGCTGCGCAGGCGCGCGAGGTCATCCTCGGTGGTCAGTTCGAGGCAGCGCGCGATCTGGTCGCCGATGATCTCTTCGACCTGCGCGGCCCGCTCGGGCGGACAGGAGGCGTAGACGTAATACTCGCCGACGCGGTCGCGGCCGTCGTAGCCGACCTGCGCCTCCTCGGCGATGCCCGGCTCGACCAAAGCCCAGTAGAGGAGCGAGCCTTCCTGGTCGCCGAGCAGGTTGGCGAGCATCGACGCGGCGTAGCGGCGGTCGTCGTCAGCCGCGGGCGCGGCCGAGACCATCAGCAGGTAGTGCCGGCTGGCGTTCGGATCGTCGAGTGTGAAGTGGTGATCCGCCCGCTGAATCGCGTCGTAGCGGCGATGGGTGTCGGTCCGCTGCCACGATCCGCACCACATCATCACGGCGTCAACAGTCGCGTCAAAGTCGAGATTGCCCGCGAGGGCAAGGACGGTGTTGTCGGCGGAGTAGCGGTCGTCGAAGTACGCCGCCATCGCGTCGCGCGTCAGGTTCGCGATCGTCTCGTTCGTGCCGAGCACGCGCTGCGAGAGCGGGTGCGGGCCGTAGTGCCGCTCCATCGCGGCTTCGTAGAGTCGCCAGAAGGGCATGTCGGCGTACATGGCGATCTCTTCGAGGATCACGCCGCGCTCCGTCTGGAAGTCTTCTTCTCGCAGGGCGGGGCGCATGATGTCGGCGAGGATGTCCAGCGCCCCGGGCAGCATCTCGGGCATGACGTGGGCCCAGAAGGCGGTCATCTCCTGGGTCGTGAAGGCGTTGTAGTTGGCCCCGAGTTCATCAAACTCGCGGTTGACGTCGTCGGCGCTGCGGCGCGGCGTGCCCTTGAACATCATGTGTTCGAGGAAGTGGCTCACGCCCATGACCTCGGGCCGCTCATCGCGGCTGCCGGTGCGCACGAAGAAACCCGCGGCGGCGGTGTAGGCCTGGCCATCGACCTCCGCGATCACGCGCAGGCCGTTGGGGAGTTCAGCGGTGCGGAACTGGCAGGGCATGAGCAAACCCGCGGGAGGTGGATGGGGCGCTCCGGGCCGCCGGTATCGAAGATCGCTCTGCGGCCGCGACGGCGGAGAGCGTCTCAGCCCTTGATGGCGCCGTCGAGCATCGTCTTGAAGTCCGCCTCGCTCTTGAGGCCGACGACCTTGGAGAGAACCTGTCCGCCCTTGAAGAGGATGACGGTCGGGATGGCGCTGATGCCGAACTTGACGGCGACCTGGCGGTTGGCGTCGGTGTCCAACTTGCCGACCTTGACCCGATCCTTGTAGTCGGTCGCGAGTTTGTCGATGGTGGGGGCCAGCATGCGGCAGGGCTGGCACCACTCCGCCCAGAAATCGACGAGGACGGGCACGCTGCTCTTGAGCACTTCCTGCTCGAAGTTGCCGTCGGTGAATTCGAGTGTGTTCGGACCAGCCATGATGGCTCGCTTTCTGTGTCAGAGGCGCCGCCGTCGCGGGCGCCGGTTTTCGATTCTAACGCCGGGCCCCGCGGCTTCCAGCGATCCGCGCCGCCGCGTCCAGCGCCTCTCGGTGGGCGGCGACGTCATGCACGCGAAAGAGGCGCAGCCCGCCGAGGAAGTGCGCCACCGACACCGCGACGCTGCCGAAAACCCGCGCCGCCGGCTCCTCCACCCCCGTCGCCCGGCCGATGAAACTCTTGCGGCTCGCGGCGCTGAGCACGGGGTAGCCGATCGCGTGCCACTGCGATACGGCCGCGATGAGGTCAAAGTTCTGCTCGACCGTCTTGCCGAAGCCCAGGCCGGGGTCGAGGACGATCTGCCCGCGCCGGACTCCGGCCGCGAGGGCGGCGTCGGCCCGAGCGAGCAGCCACGCCTTCACCTCTTCCGCCACGTCGCCGTAGCGAGGCGGCGAGGCGTAACGATCGCTGTAGGAGTCGGCCTCGGGCGGATTCAGCCGGTGCATGAGAATCAGGCCCGCACCCGTGTCCGCGGCCAGCGCGAACATCACCGCGTCTTCGGCCCCCGCCGAGACGTCGTTGATGATGTGAGCGCCGGCGTCGATCGCGGCGCGGGCGACCTCGGCCCGGGTCGTGTCGATGCTCAGCAGCGCTTCGCCGTTGCCTGCCAGCGCCTCGATGACGGGGAGGGTGCGGCGGATCTGCTCGGCGACGGCTACGCGCTGCGCGCCGGGCCGGGTGCTCTCCCCGCCGACGTCGATGATGGACGCTCCCTCGGCCAGGCACCGCCGCGCGCGCGCGATCGCCGCCGGCGGATCGAGGTGCCGCCCGCCGTCGGAGAACGAATCCGGCGTGGCGTTCAGCACCGCCATGATCCGTGCCCGATCGAGCGGCAGTTCGCGCCCGTGCGCCAGTTGCCAGAGATGCGGCGTCACGCGCGATGATAGCCGGCGAGCCGGCGCGGCCGCTCGCTATCATCGCGCATGACCTTTGATCCTTTCGCCGTTTTCGCCTTGCCGCGCTCGTTCGAGATCGATCGTGCGGCGTTGCAGCGGGCCTGGCTCGCGGAGGCAAGCCGGTGGCATCCCGACCGCTTCGCCGACCCGGTGCAGCGGCGTGAGGCGGAGGGACGCTCAGCCGAGATCAACCGCGCGCGCGTCATCCTCGAGGATGATGAACAGCGGGCTGATGCGCTGCTGGCGCTGCTCGGCGGGCCGGGGCGCGGCGAGGACAAGTCGCTGCCCGAGGGATTCCTGATGGAGGTGATGGAAGTGCGCGAAGAACTTCAGGACGCAATGGCGTCTGGCGATGCTTCGCGCCGCGCCGAGGTGGAGCGCTGGGCCGACGAGCAGCGCGCCGCACATCGGCGCCGCGTGGCTGACTTGTTTGCGCGCGCTGGCGGGCGGGAGGACGGCGCATCGCTTGCCGAGATCCGCCGCGAGTTGAACGCCTGGCGCTACATCGAGCGCCTCATCGAGCAACTCGATCCGGATTACAAGGCGCCGTGAGCGTCGCGCGGACGCGCGAAAGAACATCACGCGCGACCGCGCGTCGAGGACGACGCGCCTCGCGTGGCGCTCACGCGTGAACGAGTTCCGCGAGGCGCGAGAGCAACACGTCGAGGCGGTTGAAGGCCGCGGGGAGGTCCCAGTGCTGGCGCAGGCGCTCGCCGCAGGTGTTGCTGATGACGCGGATCTCGGCGCAGCGATGCACGCCCATGCGGTGGGCGGCGAGGAGCACGGCCGCGCCCTCCATCGCCTCCGCCGTTGCGCCGGTGGCCCGGGCGACGTGCGCGGCCGCGGCGTCCGTCCCGCTGCATCGCGCCACCGTCGCGATCGCGCCGCGCTCGACGCCCTGCCCCGCCGAGGGCGCGATCAGCTCGAGCAGAGCCGCGTCGCCGCGGATGCGATTTCCCCGGCACCACGACTCGTCGCCGAGCGGAAAGCCCAGGGCGGTCATGTCCGCCGGTCCCTCGGGCAGGTCGATGCCCTCTTCGGCGAAGACGGATTCCTCGCCGAGGATGACATCGCCGATGGCGACGCGGCCGCCGGGCAGCGCGCCGGCGACGCCGATGTTGAGCACCGCCGCGTAGCGGCGCAGCGAGAGCGCCTGCGCCGTCACCCCAGCCGCGTTGGCGCGCCCGACGCCGCCGATCGCGACCGTAATTGACGGGTTGACGGCGATGATCGGCCAGCCGATACGTCCCGCGTCGTCAGCCGCGAGCGCGTGAGTCGCGTCGTCCTCGACGCGCGGTCGCGCACGAAGTTCTTCCGCGCGTCCGCGCGATGAGACGTCGGACGCGACCGCGCCGCGAGGACGCGGCGGCTCGCGACGGGGACGCGGCGGCTCGCTGGGCAGCAGTGCTCGCACCTCCTCGCGCACGGCTGCGACGATGAGCAGGGGGACGGGCACTTTCTCCGGCGCGGCCGTCATGACGCCCTCCCCAGGCTCGCCAAACGCTGCGCCGTGTCGCGCTCGATGAGCGACTTCACGAGCGAATCGAGTTCACCCTCGAGGATGCGGCCGAGGTTGAAACTCTCGTTGATGCGGTGATCGACGGCGAGGTTCTCCTTGTAGCGGTACGTGCGGATTTTCTCCGCCCGCCCCGCCGAGCCGATCATCGCGAGGCGCTGCTCGTCGCGCTGCCGGTGCAACTGCTCGCGCTGCCGCTCGTAGAGGCGGGCGCGGAGGAGTTTCCACGCCTTCTCGCGGTTCTGCTGCTGACTCTTGGACTCCTGCATGCGCACCTCGATGCCGGTGGGCAGGTGAATGAGGTGCACGGCCGTGGCGACCTTGTTGACGTTCTGCCCGCCGGGGCCTTGCGCCGTCGTGATCGAGACCTTGACCTCTTCGGGATCGATCTTCAGTTCGATCTCTTCCGGCTCGGGAAGCACGGCGACGGTGGCGGTCGAGGTGTGCACGCGCCCCTGCGCTTCGGTGGCGGGGACGCGCTTGACCTGGTGCGTGCCGCCTTCGTAGCCCAGGTGCGCCCAGACGCCTTCGCCGCTGACGTTGAGCACAGCGCTGCGGAAACCGCCGGCGTCGCCGGGGGAGAATTCCATGTCTTCGACGCGCCAGCCCCGGCGCTGCGCATAGCGGCGGTACATGTCGAGGAGGTCGCCGACCCACAGGCACGCCTCGTCGCCCCCCACGCCGGCGCGGAGTTCGAGAATGATGGACCCGACGGCGCGGTCTTCGGACGTCACGAGGTCGGCCTTGAGTTGCTCCCAGAGCGAGTCGATTTCGGCTTGCAGCGCCGGAAGTTCCTCGCGCGCCAGGCCCGCGAGTTCGGCGTCGGCGCCGCCCTGCGCGAGGGTCTGATTCTCCTCATGCTGGCTCTGGAGGCGCTGCCAGCGGCGATAGCGCTCACACACCGGCGCCAGCGCCGCGCGCTCGACGCTGATCTCGCGCACCCGGCGGTAGTCGGCCGTCACGCCCGGATCGGCCAGGAGCGCATCGAGTTCGCCGAGGCGCGCGGCCATGTCGTCGAGCCGGCGGCGCAGGATGGCGTCGAGCGACGAGTCCTCCATGTCGAAAGGGTAGGAACGGCCTCGGGGCGGGTTCGGCGCCGCGGTCACCTCTTGTAGTAGTCGAGGTTGATCTGCGTGTAGCCGCGCCACTCGGCCGGGAGATCTTCCTGCGGGTAGATGGCCTGGACGGGGCACTCGACGACGCACAGGCCGCAGTCGATGCACGTCGCGGGGTCGATGTAGAGTTGGCTCTCGGTCTCGAACGCCGGCTCGTCCTTGGTGGGGTGAATGCAGTCGACGGGGCAGACGCTCACGCAGGAGGTGTCCTTGGTGTTGACGCAGGGCTGGGCGATGACGTGGGTCATGGCGTGGTTCTCGTCGCGGGCGCGGCGCCGGGGATGATACGCCCTGGAAAAACAACCGAGGACGCCTTGCGGGGCGTCCTCGACTGTGATTCGCGATTTTGGAAAGGCACCGAGACGAGAGTGAGGTTGGAGGCCGCGGAACTCGACGGAGCGTGCTCCGCGACCCGGTTCGTGAGGCGCTGGGCCTCAACCCATCTTCTTCGTGGCCTTCTTGCGGCGAGCCTTCTTGGCCCGCTTCTTTCCAGTCTTCTTCTTGGCGGTCTTCTTCTTCTTGCCGGCCTTCTTGCGGGTCTTCTTCTTCGCCATCTGTGTTCTCCTTTGATGGAGGTGTCGGAGCAGAACGCGAATCGAACTCTCGGTGCCGGGGCTCACACGCGTCGAGCCACCGGATAATTTGTACCACTATCGGACGCGTTCTACTACTCCCTTGAAACAAAAAATTTCAAGTCCCGCCCGGCGCGCTCCGACGGCGCCGCGTTGACCCCGCCGCGCCGCGCCCGAATGATCCACTCATGTCCGACTCGTTCGACGCGACCGTCGATGTCGTCATCATCGGCGCCGGCGTCGCCGGACTCTGGCTCGCGCTGCGGCTCGAGCGCGCCGGACGGAGCGTGGCGCTTCTCGAAGCGCACGCCGCCGGAGCCGGGCAAACCGCGGCTTCGCAGGGCATCATCCACGGCGGAACGAAGTACGCACTCACGAATCGACTCACCGGCGCGAGCGAGTCCATCCGCGCCATGCCGGCGCGCTGGCGCGAGGCGCTGCGCGGCGGCGGCGAGATCGACCTGGCCGGCGCGCCGGTCCTCGCGCCGCGCCAGCACCTCTTTTCCGCCGAAGCGCTCGCCGCGAAAATCACCACTTTTTTTGCCGCGCGGGTCATGCGCGACCGCGTGAGATCGCTGCCGCCCGAGCGCCGACCCGCCCTTCTCGCGCACGAGCGGTTCCGCGGCAACGTTTACGAGATCGACGAAGTCGTCCTCGACGTCCCGGCGCTCGCGGCCTTGATGGCCCGGCGTCTGAGCGCCCCGGCGCTGCTCGTGGACGGCCCGTCGCTGCGCCTCGACGCCTCCGGACGCGAGCGAGTGAGCGTGCATTTCGGCGCCGGCGGCGCGGCCGCGGCGATCGGCGCTTCAGCCATCGTCTGCTGCGCCGGTCGCGGCAACGAAGCGCTGCTCGCCCGCGCCGGCCTCGAAGCCGCGCTCTCCCAGCACCGCCCGCTGCACATGGTCATGGCCCGCGGGCCGATCGAGCATCCCCTCTTTGCGCATTGCCTCGGCTCGGGTCCGCGGCCGCGATTCACCATCACCTCGCACGAGTGGGATTCGCCTTCGCATCGGGTGTGGTACATCGGCGGCGAAGTCGCGGAGACCGGCGTCGAGCGCGAGCGCGTCAAACAGATCGCGGCCGCCCGCGATGAGATCGCGTCCGTTCTGCCGTGGGCGAACCTCGAAGGGCTCGAATGGGACGCCTTCCGCATCGACCGCGCCGAGCGGGCGCAGCGCGGCGGCGCCCGGCCCAACGAGCCGGCGATCCTTGAGCGCGGCCGTCTCCTCTTCGCCTGGCCGACCAAACTCGCCTTCGCGCCCCTGCTCGCGGACCGGATCATCGAGCGACTCGAGGCGCACCTGCCCGCCGAACGCGCGCCCGGTGCGCCGCCGCCCGGCTGGCCCGCCGCACCCCTCGCCCCACCGCCGTGGAAGGAGCCTCGCGCATGGCACACCTTCGACCGCTAGGCGGCGCCGGGCTGCTCGTCTCACCCGTCGGGCTGGGGACGGTCAAGTTCGGCCGAACCGAGCAACTGAAGTATCCGCGCCCCTTCGACCCGCCCGACGACGATCGCCTGCGCTCCCTGCTGTGCTCCGCCCTCGACCTGGGAGTGAATCTGCTCGACACCGCGCCCGCTTACGGCACGAGCGAAGAGCGCCTCGGCGCGCTGCGGCCGGGCCGGCGCGATGACTGGGTCATCGTCACCAAGTGCGGCGAGACCTTTGCCGACGGCCGATCCTCCTACGACTTCACTCCCGAGGCGACGGTTCGCAGCGTCCAAGCCAGCCTGGCCCGTCTTCGCACCGACTTCCTCGACGTTGTCCTCGTCCATTCCGACGGGCGCGACCGCGAGATCATCGAGTCGCTCGGCACGCTCGAGGCGCTCGAGGATCTCAAGCGGCGCGGTCTGGTGGCGGCCGCGGGCGTCTCGACGAAGTCGGTCGAAGGCGGGCTGCTCGCCGTGGCGCGGTGCGACGTGGTGATGATTACGCTCAATCCGCGCGACCGGGCGGAGGCGACGGTCGCTCAAGCGGCCGCCAATGCCGGCGTCGGCGTGCTGGTGAAGAAGGCGCTGCTCAGCGGCCACCTCGACGCCGGCTCGCTCGGAGGCGACCCGGTCGAAACGTGCCTGCGCTTTGTCCTGGGATGCGCGGGAGTGAGCAGCGCGGTGATCGGAACGCTCAGTGAATCGCATCTGCGACAGGCCGTCGCGGCCGCGGAGCGCGTTCTCGAGGGCGGCTGAGGCGAAGGAGTGGCGGCGCGCCGGGCGGGCTACTTTCCGCCGCCCGCGGCTCGGTGCGTGATGCGCCCGCTGATCCAGACGGAGTTGTGGCCTTCATAGAAACCGGACTGCATCCGGTTGGTCGCGGGATCGATGAGCACGCGCAGCGGAGTCTCGGGGGGCACGCCCTTTTCGATGAGCAGGTGGAACGGACCGCGATCCGCCAACAGCGGATACTCGGGGCCGAAGTCCTCCATCCGCACGCGCCGGCGGGAGGTGACCATGAAGCGCCCGGGTGGGTAGACCGTGCTGCCCCAGCGGTTCGTGATCGCGGCGGAGCGCGAGTCGGCCGGGCAGGTCCAGAACTTCACCGCCTTCACGCCGAACGGTCCGAGCGTCGTGTTGAGGCTGGGGTACGTCAGGTCGCGCAGCGGCTCGTAGCCGGAGAGCGGCAGGAGGTCGTTGGAGGAGCCGAGATACATCGTCAGCGCCTGGTGCAACTGCCGCAGGTTGTTGGAGCAGCGAACGAGCGGCGCGCTGTAGCGCATGGTCCGGTGCAGCGCCGGCAACATGATTGAAACGAGCACCCCAAGCACGAGCAGCGCGACGAGAATCTCGACGAGTGAGTAGCCGCCCCTGCGAGCCCGGCCTCCCATCGCCCTTGCAACGCCGCCGGCGCCGACTTGAATCGGTCCGCACATCGGATCAAACTCCCCCGGACGGCTGATGGCAACGGCCGAGCGGCCGAATCGGATACCGTCCGTCCCCCACGACCCGCGACTGCGGCGGGGCGCTGAACCGCCCCGAAGAATCTCTCTCAGCCCCTCCCGGGCTGACCCATAAAGTCTACCACGAAAGCAGCGAAGTCCAAATGGATTATTCCAGAAAAGTCCCCAACTCAGCCCGCCAAGGGGAGGGACGGCCCCGCCCGCGGGCCGTCGCAACGAGCCCCTGACCCCTACGACCGCGGCGGGGAGAAGGGGTAAACTATCGTTCGCCCCGCGGCGCGGGGCCTAACCTCATCCCGATCCCACCGCAACCCGCCCGCCCCATGGGAGATCAAGATGGCCGAGCACACCACTGCGAACATCCGCAACCTTGTCGTCGTGGGTCATGCCTCCTCCGGCAAGACCACCCTCGTCGAGCGGATTCTGGAGGTGACCAAGACCATCGGCCGCATGGGAACGGTCGAAGACGGCAACACGGTCTGCGACTACGAACCGGAAGAGAAGACCCACAAGCACAGCCTCAACTCGGCCATCGTCCACGTCGCGGTCAACGGCACGCGGATCAACCTGATTGACACGCCGGGCTATCCCGACTTCATCGGGCAGGCGAACGCGGCGATCGCCGCCGCCGACGCCGTCTGCCTGGTCATCGACGCGACGCGCGGCATCGAGAACATGACCCGGCGCATGATGCGCCTCGCCGCCGAGGAGAACCTCCCCCGCTTTGTCGTCATCAACAAGATGCAACTGGGCAAGGACAACCTCGAGGAACTGGTCGAGCAGGTCCGCGAGACGTTCGGCCGCGAGTGCCTGCCCATCAATCTCCCGGCGGGCGGCGCGACGAACATCGTCCGGTGCTTCTACCGCACCGCGGACGGTGGCGCGCCGGACTTCAGCAGCGTCGAGGAGGCGCATCAGGCGCTGATCGACCAGGTGGTGGAAGTGGATGAGACGCTCATGGAGCGCTACCTCGGCGGTGAGGAACTCTCGCCGGAAGAACTCGCCGCCGCCTTCAAGAAGGCCATGTGCGAGGCGCACCTCATCCCCATTCTCTTCGCGAGCGGCAAGCACGGCACGGGCGTCGAAGTCATGCTCGATGTCATCACCCGCCTGTGCCCGAACCCCGCCGAGGCCAATCAGCGCCCCTTCCTCGTCCGCGCCAAGGAGGGCGAGGAGGAGCAGCCGTGGCATCCGGTCGCCGATCCCGCCAAGCCCCTCGTCGGACACGTCTTCCGCATCGCGGCCGACCCTTTCGTCGGCAAACTCGCCGCCTTCCGCATTCGCCAGGGCACGCTCAAGAGCGGCGACTCGATCTCGATCGGCGAGCACCGCAAGCCCGTGCGCCTCGCCCACATCTTTCAGTTGCAGGGCAAGGACCACGTCGAGTGCGCCCAGGCGATCCCGGGCGACATCGTCGCCGTCGCCAAGATCGACGAGATGCATTACGACGCGGTCGTCCACGGCGACCTCGGTTTCGCCTCCATCCGCGCCCAGTCGATTCCGCAGCCGACGCCGATGTTCGGCCTGGCCGTCACCGCCGTCAAGCGAGGCGAAGAGGGCAAGATCAGCCAGGCGCTCATCCGTCTCGCCGAGGAGGATCCGACCTTCACCTTCACCCGCGACGCCACGACGCACGAGATGGTGATGCGCGGCGTGGGCGAACTGCACCTGCGCGTCGTGATCGAACGCCTCAAGAGCCGCTTCAATCTCGAAGTAAACACGGCCCCGCCCAAGATCGCCTACAAAGAGACGATCAGCGTCAAGGCTGACGGCCACCACCGCCACAAGAAGCAGACCGGCGGCGCGGGGCAGTTCGGCGAGGTCTATCTGCGCGTCGAACCCCTCCCCGCCGACAGCGAGGAGAAGTTCGAGTTCGTCGATGACACCTTCGGAGGCTCCGTGCCCAAGCAGTTCATGCCCGCGATCGAAAAGGGCGTGCGCCAGGTGCTGCTCACCGGCTGCGTCGCCGGCTATCCGATGCAGGGCATCCGAGTCGCCGTCTACGACGGCAAGTACCACCCGGTGGACTCGAAGGAAGTCGCGTTCATCACCGCGGGGAAGCGCGCGTTCATCGACGCCGTGAGCAAGGCCAAGCCGCGCCTCCTCGAACCCTTCGTCAAACTCGAAGTGGCGACCCCCTCCGACTACATGGGCGACATCACCAGCGACCTCATGGGACGCCGCGGCCGCATCCAGGGAACCGATATGCTCGCGGGGGGCATGGCGATCATCACGGCCGAGGCCCCCCTCGCCGAGGTGATGTCCTACGCCGCCTCCCTCAAGGCCATGACGCAGGGCACCGGCTCGTACACCATGGAATACAGCCACGACGAGCCGACCCCCGGCAACATCCAGGCCGAAGTCGTCGCCGCGTACAAGCCGCACGAGGAAGAGGATTGAGCATCCCGCCCGAATCGCACGCCGAAGCCCGCGTTCAGTGAACGTGGGCTTCGTTCGTTTTCACGCGCGGCCTCCCGCCAGCAGCGGGTGGATCACGATCACCAGCACGTCGTACATGGCATGCGCCCCCACCGCCGCGCCGAAGCCGCGCACGACGTAGACGCTCGCGAAGAACAGTCCCGAGAGGAGAAAGAACGCGACGAGGTCGGGCTGGATCACTCCTTCGATCTTCACGTCGTGGTAGAAAGTGAAGGCGACGGCCGAGACGAGCAGGGCGATGATCGCGCCGGGGCCGGACTTCATCTTCCCGAAGTCCACGAGCACCATGTGGACGAGGGCGATGATGATCATCCGGAAGACGAGTTCCTCGTAAATCCCGGCGCCGATGCTCAGGGTGAGGCGTGCCTGCCAGGGCAGCGACTCGACGGCCGGGCCGGCGAGCAGCGCCAGCGCGGGCCCGGCGCCGCCGGCGAAGAGGCGGTGGATCAACTGGTCGAGCACGAGCAGGGGAATCGCCAGCAGGAAGGACTCGACGAGCATGACGACCGGCACGCCGAGATGCACCTCCCACGGGTCGCGCGCCAGGACGTGCCACACCAGCAGAACGGTGATGATCGCGAGGCCGGGCAGGTACAACCCGCCGACGCCGAAGGCGCCAAAGAAGTCGTTGAGCAGTTTGTAGGCGCTGATCGTGATCGCCTCATCGCCCGAGGCGCCGATCGCCGCCCCGCTCGCGTAGAGCCAAGTGCCGATCTCGTAGAGCGCGATGAGCGGCAGGAGGAAGACGAGAATCTGAAGCGGTCGCTGCGAGAGTTCGAGGTACCAGCCGAGCCCGGGCCGGTTCGACCCGGCGACTGCGAGGCGCAGCACCGCGCCGGTCGGATCGGCTCCGGCGGGCGCACGTGAAGGTCGTCGGGAGGTGCGGCCGCGCGCCGGGCCGGAGGTCGGGGGAGGGCGTCGCTTGCTCTTGCTCTGCTGCGGCATTCATCCACCCCGCAGGCGGGCGCCACGCCCCTCAATCGCCGGCGGCCGCGCGTCAGGCCTTCTTGAGCGACGCGAGACGGTGAGCCATGCGGCTCTTCTTCCGCGCCGCCTTGTTGCGGTGGATCGTGCCTTTGCCCGCGATGCGGTCGAGCACCGCCGACGCCTTGCGGAACGCCTGCTCCGCATCCGCGTAGGAGCCGTGGTGGACCACGATCTCCTCGAACGACTTGACGGCGCTCTGGATCAACCGCTTTCGCCAGCGGTTGCGCGCGTTGTGGGCATGGTTCTGGCGGATGCGCTTGCGGGAGGAAACGGTGCTGGCCATGTCGAAAAAACCTCTGGGCGTTCACGAATCGGCGCGAGACGAAACCGCCTCGCGCTCCCCGCCAGGCCGCGGCGCCGTGGGCCGCCGACCGGACCTTTCGGGAACAAGGATTATCGCATGCCGAAGCCCCCGGGCAACCGTCCCCGGCCCGCGTTGAAGGGACGCCCCGCCCTCCCGGCCGATATCATTCTGAGTCAGCCCGCCCCACCCCGCCGCGCGGGCGGCCGCAACGCCCACCCGGCCCGCCGGTAGCACCAAGGCTCGCACCGCGAGCCCCCCTCCGGAGGAGAGCGAAGATGCGATCGAGGCGCGTGGCCTTCACCCTGCTCGAACTGCTGGTCGTCATGGGGATCATCAGCCTGCTGATCGCCATGCTCATGCCCAGCCTCTCGTGGGTGCGCAAGAGCGCCCGCCGCACCGCCTGCGCCTCCAACCTGCATCAGGTCGCCATCGGGCTGACGAACTATCTCGGCGACAGCCGGGGCATCCTCCCGTACGTCATCCCCCTCACGAAGCGCCATGGTGAGGAAGATGAGGACGATCTGCTCTCCTCGCTCAAGCGCTACGTGGACGGTGCCGGCGTCTGGACCTGCCCCGACGACAACACCGGCGTCGCCGAACAACTGGGCACGAGTTATGACTACTGGCCCGGGTGGATCATGTGGGCGCGCGAACTGTTCCGCGGCGACCCGAAGCACGCCGTGGCGCGCATCGTCACCAAGTTCTACGAGTTCTCCCCCGACAAGTACCCCGTCATGGCCGACGCCGAAGGCTGGCACCAGCCCCTCGACGAGACGGGCAAGAACGCGTCGTGGTGGGACGGGTCCGTTTCCTCCCTGCGCGACTGGACGAACCCGCGCTGGCGCCGCTAGGCGCTTCCCGCTGACCGCGCAATCGTCGGAGCACCCATGAAGTGGCGCGACCTCTACACCGGCTGGGGCACAGGGCTGCGGACGCAGATGCGCCATCTCCGCGACCCGCGGGCCGTCTGGACGCTGAGCCTCAGCGGCGCGCTGGTGGCCGGGGGGGGCATCGTGCTCGCCATCCTCGCGATGCTCCCGGTGCCCCCGCCGAACGTCGCGCAGGATGACGTGACCAAGGTCGCCTCCTTCGTCATGCACCCGGACTTCAACCGCCTGCCGACGCGCGAGCGCATCAGTTTCCTCCAGCAGTTCCTCGCGCGCTTCCGCGACTTCGACGAAGAGGACGCCGCCGCGCTGGCGGAGTTCCTCGCCGACATGAACTACGAACTGCGCAAGCAGATCGAGGAGAACATGCGGCAACTCGCGGTGGACTACCTCTCCGAGTCGGCGATGGCCTACCTCAACGTCCCGCCGGGCGAGCGCGAGGCGTTCCTGCGCAACCTCCTGCTCGAGATGGACAAGATGGGCGACGGCTTCTCCGGCCGGGAGCGCGACATCTCCGACGAGGAGCGCCTCGCCTCCATGAACCGGCAGGGGCAGCGCGAGCAGGAGCGGGCCGTCGAACGCACCGGCACCACCGTCGATCCACGCGGCGTAAACATGATCTTCAACTTCTACGAGACGGAAGTCTCCGCCAACGTCCCCGCGGTGCAGCGCGGCGCCATCGCCCGGCTCATGCTCGACCTCACCAAAATCAGGCGCGGCCAGCCGCTCAACCCCGGCAACTAGCGCCGCGCCCGCTACATCGCGAGCACCGCGTGCAGCAGGCCCGGATCGTCGAGCAGGGTGCGCCCCTTGAGATCGACGAGTTCGATAAGGACCGCGATGCCGACGATCTCGCCCTCGAGTCGCTTGATGAGATCGCACGACGCCTTGAGCGTGCCGCCGGTGGCGAGGAGGTCATCGACGAGGACGACGCGCTCGCCGGGCCGCAGCGAATCGACGTGGACCTCGACGGTGTCCTTGCCGTACTCGAGGCCGTAGGCGACCTGGTGGGTGGCGCGCGGGAGTTTGCCGGCCTTGCGAATGGGCACGAAGCCGCACGAGAGCGCTTGGGCGATCGCGGTGCCGAAGATGAACCCGCGCGACTCGGTGCCGACGACGGCGTCGATGCCACGGCCGCGGAAAGGATTGGCCATGAGTTCGACGGCGAGCGCGAGGCCGCCGGGGTCGCGCAGCAGGGGCGTGATGTCCTTGAAGAGGATGCCGGGAATCGGATAGTCCGGCACGTCGCGGATCAGCGAGCGAAGATCAAGCATGGCGGTCTCCGACGTGAGCGCAGTTTAGCCGGGACGGGGCGGCTCTGCGCCCGCGGGCGCGGCCATGCACAACCGGTCAGCCGCGACGCGGAGTCCCCGGAGCGGAGCGTGGCGGGCGTGCCGGTGCGGACGAGCGAGTTGACCGTGCGCCTCGCGGCGGTTGGCGTCCTTGCTGACGCGGCGGGCTGCGTTGGCACCTCGCGTGCCGCGGGCGTGGTCACTTTTCGATGATCCGCTCGGCCCTGGCGGCGTCCATCACCGCCCCCGCCGCATCCATCGCCGAGACGTACGCCTTCACCCACGCCGCCTGCGGGTGCGCGAGTGTTTCTCGCGGGAGGGCGGCGGTGAAGCGGCCGGACGCATCGAGCGCGACCGTGGCCCGCCAGAGCACCTTGTCGTTGGCGATCGCGTAGTTGTGAGTGAGCGCCGCATCGAGAGCGGCGTTGCTCGCGCCGATGGTGGTGCGCAGTTCGGCGGCGCGATGGATCGGTTCGCGCATAGTCTCAATTGCGATGACCGCCTCGCCGCGCGCGGCGCCGGCAACGACGCCGCTCACCCGGCCTGCCTGCACATCGCAGCGCCAGTCGATGATCTCGCCCGGCGGCCAGGCGATGCGCAGCGCCGGGTCGCCGAGAAGGCCGTACATGCTGATGTGCATGAGCCGCAGGTCGGCGGGCGTGCTCTTCCACTTCATCGCCAGTGCGATCGGCTGCGCCAGGCCCTCCAGTTGGCGGTCAATCTCATCAGGATTCGCCAGGGCGCGCAGCGCGGCGAGATGCGCCGCCCCCACCGTCGCCGGGCGCCGCACGCACAATTGCTGCGTGAGGTTCTTCTGGAGCAGCGCATTGGCATAAGGATGCGTCATGCGACCGGAGGCGATCACGGCCACAGGCGCGTGAGGATGGAAGAGCATCATCTCGCCCAGGCCGCGCCGGTCGGCGGGCAGGTCGATGCGCCCCGTCCAGCACGCGACGAGCAGCGCGATGGGCAGGCGGTTGCCGCTGCTGTGCAGGCGGCGCAGCGATTCGATGCTGCACACGTCGTAGCGCTGATCGCCGAGCGTCAGGCGATCAAGCATGTTCACCTGCCCGTGCCCGACGTAGTTCACCACTAGAGCGCCCTCGCCGAGCCGCTCGAGCACGATCTCACCAAAGCGCGTCGGCGGCGCGCAGTAGGGCGAACGAGGATTCGCGTAGGTCATCCCCACGTCAAACTCATACGGCACAACCTGATCGACGAGGCGCACAAAGAGGCGTTCGAGCACTGTGTCAATCGGCCCGAAGCCGCCCTCGCCGGCGAGATACGTAATGCGCCGCCGCCACGGACCGGAGGGCGCGGCCGTCTCGTAGCGCTTCACCTTGTCCAGCGCCGCGAGCGCCTCGACCACGCTCCGCGCCGGCACGCGGCCGAGGGCAAAGTCCGGCAGGTCGTCGAGATCATCGGCAAGTTGATAGTCGAGGTCGGTCGCAATGTCCGCGAGCCCCTCGCGGCCGATGAGATCGGGATCGCGCTGCGGGCGATGCCACATGGGGATCGCGGGCCGCCCGTCGGCGTGCGCGACGGGTCCGAGGAGGAGGACGGCGAAGTCAGGCGGACCGGCACCGCGAAGCCGGGCCGCTTCGAAGCGGCGGCGCAGTTCAGCGCGGATCGCCTCGGCCGTTGCCCCTGCGGCCGCGTGCGGCGCGCCGAGCGCTGCCGCATTGATGCAGACCGCCTCCCAGCCGCCGCTGCGCCGATAGTCCGCCCATTGCCGCGCCACCTCGGCCAGGTCCGGTGCGTGGACAACGACCAACACGCGATGATCTGACGCCGCCGCGGCCGTCGCGATGTGGCCGACGTTTAGAACAAGTGCTGCAATACGCGCAAGGAACAATCGCATGATGCGAGGATAGTTCGCCGCGGTGGACAAGGCCCGACGCCTGCGCCTCGGGGCGTGATCCAGGACTATGGCACCCCGGGGGCCGATGAGCCGGATCAGTTGCACTCTCCACGTCTCATGCCTCGCGGCGGATTCGGCCCGCAGCGGCGCGCGAGTGCAGCCACGGGTGCAGCGGTCGAGGCGCAGCCTGACGAGCGGAACCCGTGGCTGCCTTCCGCGACCCCGCCAGGGTCGTGAAGGCAACCGGCTGCCGCCGGCTGCTCGTTGGCCATGATCCTCTGCCACGCTTGGTTAGCACATCGTTTGTGGCAAGTGCCATGATCTTGGACTACACCCTACCGCCCCGGCCGGTGCGTGCGGAAGCGCGTGGAACCATCCGCGCGCAGGTCGATGATCGTCGCACCGTGTACGGCCGTGACATAGCGCTGCCGCCGGGCGAGTTCGCTCTCCCAGCGGTCGCCGATCAGCCGTGCGCCGGCGGTGCTCTGGAGGACGATCCGTGGATCGACGATGCGGACGAACTCGGCCGCGATCTCGGACCAACTGCCGTGGTGCGGCAGTTCGAGGATGGTCGCCCGCAGCGCCTCGGGCGCTTCGCGCTGCATGAGATCGACCAGCCCCGCCCCCTGCGCATCGCCGGTGAGCAGGATGCGGTGGGATCCGAGATCGACGCGGATCACCATCGACGCCTCGTTGCTGGTGCGATAGGCAGCGTCCGGCGTCGGGTGGAGCCAGCGCCAGGTCGCGGCCCCGAGGCGCGCTTCGTGCCCCGCGTCGGCGACGACGACCTGCACTCCGAGGCGCTGCGCTTCACTCACAACCAGCGCCATGGGCCCGAGGGGATCGTCCTGCGCCTGGCGCATCATGTCGGAGGTGATGAGCAGGCGGCGCGTCCGCATTTCCGTCATGAGTTCGACGGCGGCGGCGAAGTGATCGACGTCGCCGTGGCTCAGGGCGAGGGTGGGCACGTCGAGAATGCCCAGGCGCCGCAACGCGGGAACGATCGTCGTCTCGCCGATGCCGAGGTGGTTGCCCGAGCCAGCGTCGAACATCGCCGCCTCGCCTCCCGACTCAATGATGTAACATGATCCGTTGCCGACGGCGAGCATGATGAGGCGCGATCGCTGCGGCGTCGGATCGATCCACGCGGGGACGTAAGGGCGCAGAAGCCATGCAAAGAGGATGATCGCGACCGCGATCGGCGCGCTGCGCCGCCACGCGGGCGCGAACGCGCTCGGCCCCGGTGATCGCATCCACCACACCACCGCGCCCGTTGCCGCGACCGTCCACAGCGCGCCCGGGTGGCCGACCGGCACGCTCGAGAGCGGCAGTCGATCGACCCGATCGACGAGGCCGATGAGCCCGTCGGTGGCGATGGCGAGCACGGGGGCCAGCAGGACACCCACGCTGGGAAAGACGACCGCGGTCAGCGCCTTGAGATACCCCGCGGCGAGGGCGACGTGCGTGAGCGCCATGGCCGGCAGCGTCGCCAGCGGCGCCAGCGGGCAGATCACGCCGAAGTGGTGCGCCACCAGCGGCGTCGAGACGAGCCAGGCCAGCAGCGTCGCCGCGACGATCGTCTTGCCCTGCTCGAGCAGGTCGTCGGCCGGCGAGAGGAGTTCCGGATCGCGCGGCTCGCCGAACATCTTCCGCCGCAGGTGGGGCGTGAGCGTGATGAACGCGAGGACCACGCCGAAACTCAATTGCGCGCCCGGGGCGGCCAGTTCGCTCGGCCTCCACAGAAGCAGCGCGATGGCGCTGATGGCCCAGACGTTGAGGTAGTCGAGCCGCCGGCCGAAGAGTCCGGCGCCGAGAAACGCCAGCGCCATCAGCCCCGCCCGCCACACCGGCACACTCGCCGGCACAATCGCGAGGTAGCCGCACACGAGCAGCGCGATCGCCAGCCGCTCGATCGCCGGCGGCCAGGCAAAGATGCGAACGACCATCAACCCGGTGAGCACGAGGATCGCCAGGTGCATGCCGGAAATCGCCAGCAGGTGCGCCAGGCCCACGCGCTTGAAGGACTTGTCCAATCCGTCGAGGCCCGGCCCGCGCTCGCCGAGCATCAGCGCCGCGAGGAGGGCGTCGCGCCGCGTCTGGTCCGTCTCGGGCAGGTCCTGGCGGATCCATCCGGCCGCACGCTGCCTCAGGTCGCTCTGCCAGCGCCGCAGATGCCACACCCAGTGCTCGTCGGGGCCGAGTTCCACGGCCGCGTCGAGCGAGGCGACGTCGAGCAGCCCCGCCAGCCCCTGCGCCCGAGCGATCTTGGAGAGGTCGGTTTCGCCCGGGTTCATCGCCGGCGGAAAGGCGCGGAACATGCCCGTAACGCGCAGCCGGTCGCCCACACCCCAGTGATGCACCGGCCCGTTGAGCCGCACCAGCGCCGCGCCGCGGATGGGCACGCGCTGCTCGTCGATGTCGACGGCCGCGAGGGCCTCGAAGCGGAAGACGGTGATGGGCTGCTGAAAGCCGTACGCCCCAAGCGAGCCGCGGCCGGGTGTCTTCACCGTCGGTTCGGTCGTAATGCGTCCTTCGAGGCGCCAGAGATGTTCGTCGCTGGTCACCATCGCCGCGAGGGAGGACTCGCTCACGCGATGATCGCGGACAACCGCCCACGCGGCGCCGAGCGAGACGATTGCGGCGCCGACCAGCGCCGCGGCGAGGCGCGGCCGCCGCGCGCCTCGAACGTGCAGCGCCGCCACTGCCGCGCAGGGCGCCAGCGCCAGCACGATCCATGGCCAGGGTGATTCCAGCATCAGCCCGCGCGCCGCGAGAAGGCCGAGGCTCAGCAGCGCCAGCGCGATGACGGGTCGGCGCGAGACGGCCGGCCCGGCCGGCGCCGCCGCGGGCGCTCGCAGCGCACCTTCAACGCCCATCGCGCCGCTCCGAGTTGCGGGACGTGGCTCGGCGGTGAATTCGAAGCGCAGGCGAAGCGACCGGTATCGGGGCCGCCAGCGCCGCCGTCCGCGCCACCCCCTTCATGCTGCCACGCGCCGCCACCACTCCGGCCAACCGTAGCGGCGCGCCGCCGCGCCGGCCATGAGGAGGCCGACTCGCGCGCGCCCGCCGCTCTGCGGGACCGCTCGGGCCCGGGCGACCGCCCCACCCGACCTGCATGGTCCGATTCCCGCCGGCGGGCGCTCGGCTGGGCGTCCTTGCGATCATGCCCGTCGCGATTCACGCTTCGGTCTGGTCGTTGCTCGGCTGGACGCTGCTCGCCATCGCCGCCGTCATGGTCTTGCGAACGATCTTCGACAACGCGCGAAGATGGCGCCGCCGTCCGCCGCGAACCTGCCCGCGTTGCGATTACGACCTCTCTCATTCTCCAGGCATGACATGCAGCGAGTGCGGCTTCGCCGCGCAGCACGAGTCGCAACTGCTCCGCTTCCGCCCGCGATGGCGCTCGGCGCTGCTGGCCCTCGCGCTCCTGCCGATGGCCTCGCTTGCCTTTCGCGCCCCGGACATCGCTCAGCGCGGCTGGGTCGCCGCGGTTCCGACCACGGCGCTCACACTCATGCAGCAGCAATTGAGACCGATGACCTACGCGGAGCAATACCACCTCGACTCCGGCGTCGTCAAGACCCTTCCATGGCGCAAGCGGCTCGGCGATGAGTTGCTTCGCCGGCGGCTCATCGCTGATCGCATGTGGCGATGGCAGCGACGATGGGTCATCGAAAACGCGGTTCGGAATCTCTCGTGGAACGGCATCGTCGTGGAGGATGATCGCACTCGGCGGCATCGTGAACGAGAATCAGACTTGAACGTGGCCGTGGCGTGGGAGTCGCTCTATCGGGACGACCGCCTGATGGATTCGCTGCTCAAGCCGATGCGCGATCAATGTGCCCGTGATCTGGTCATTCTGAGCGACCCGCGCGAAGCCGCGCCGCAACGGGTCGGCCTGAGACCCTGCATCTGGATGGACGCGCCGCGAAATCCCGGCCGGTGGATGACGATGCAAGTTGGCGCCGGTGAGGTGTGGACGACCGCCCAGAGCTATCGCCAGGACATCTGGTGCTCCGCACAGACCGTCTGGATCAACATCGACGCGCGTGGCTCCGAGCGCCTGCCGATTCGACTGGAGTTGATCGAGTGCGGGCCGCCGGTGCCGAAGGGCCGCCCGCGCCGCGACCGCATCATCTGGTCCGCCGAGTTCGAGATCGACGTGCGGGCACAAGACCAGTCTGGGGAACTCGCCCGAGACGATTCCGGGAATGGATGAACCCTCCGCGCCGGTTAACGCGCCGGGGCGGCGCTGCGCTCGGAAGGAGTCGGCCATGACGAACCGCGGGCAGGTGATATCAGGTCAACGCACAGCCGCAATTACGACCGCCGCTCTCTCCGTGATGGCGATCGCGTCGGCGACGGCCCGCGCCCAGGTCGGCGAGTGGATGCTCGTCTCGGAGACCGGACCGAGCCCGCGCGCCGCTGCGGCCCTGGCGTTCGACGCCGCGCGCGGCGTCACCGTCCTGTACGGCGGCACTTCGGGCTATGTCAACTCGGAGACGTGGGAGTATGACGGCGTCGCGTGGCGCGAAGTCCAACCGGTCCGTCGCCCTCCGGGGCGCCTCTTCACGCCGATGGTCTTTGACAGTCGGCGCGGCGTGTGCGTCCTCTTCGGCGGATACGACTCGCCCAACCACGCGTATCTGGACGACACCTGGGAGTACGACGGATCCTCATGGACACAGCGGAACCTGACCGGCCCCGACGCGCGCGAGAATCACGTCATGGCGTATGACAGCAACCGCGGCGTCACCGTGCTCCACGGGGGGCTGGGCCTTGGCGGATTGCGCCGCGACACCTGGGAGTACGACGGCGTGCAGTGGCGACAGGTCTCCCTCGACGGTCCCGGCGATCGCTACGGGCACGCCATGGCCTACGACTCCGAGCGCGGCGTCAGCGTCATGTTCGGCGGCCTGGCCGTCCCGGGAGGTTTTGACTGGCTCGGCGACACATGGGAGTGGGACGGCGCGCAGTGGCGGCTCGCCTCCACCACAGGTCCTTCAGGTCGCGGCACCGACATGGCCTACGACGCCGCGCGCCGGCTCACCGTCATGTACGGTGGGTTCAATGGAAGCCGCCTCGGCGACATGTGGGAATGGGATGGCGCGCGCTGGCTGATCAACCGGGCCACCGGCCCCGGCAGACGATCCACTTCGCTCGCCTACGACTCGGCCCGCCGCGTCCTGATGCTCTTCGGAGGCGCGGGCGATTTTGGACAGGGAACATTCGGCGACACCTGGGAGTACCGCGACGGCATTCGCGTGGCGCTCACGACCTCCTGCCCCCAATCCGGACCTGCCACCGGTTCATGGAAGGACGCCACCCCCGATGGCCTGGTCTCGCTCATCTATGCGGGGAACGCCGAGCCGTTCCGCATTCCCGGACAATACCCGTGCGCAGGGACGTTGCTGCTGCTTGGCGACCTCAACCGGCACGTCGTCGTCACCGGCCGGGCGAACAGCCGCGGGCGCGGGACGGTGTATGGGTATCTCTCGGCCTTTGTTTGCGGAGGCTATCTGCAGGCGCTCGATCACACCACCTGCCAGACCAGCAATCTGGTGCGCATCGAGTAGCCGCCACGCCGCGACCGCATCATCTGGTCCGCGGAGTTTGAGATTGACGTGCCGGTGGAAGACCAGGTTGCGGCGTTCACCGGAGGAGATTCGGAGAAGCAACGACGCTGCGGCGCACGTTAACATGTCGGGGCTGGGCGGTGCGCGAAAGGAGCCGATCATGAAGAGCCGGGACCATGTGATATCAGGTCTTCGCGCCGCGGCACTGGCCGCGATGATTGGCGCTGGGGCGTCGGCCCAGGTCGATCCCGGCGAATGGATGATCTCGCCCGACGGCAGTCCGGGCCTGCGCAGCGGCGCCGTGGCCGTGTATGACTCGGCGCGTGAAGTGACGGTGCTCTTCGGCGGCTGGTCCGGCCTGCCGACCTCCGACACCTGGGAATGGGACGGCCTTTCGTGGCGTCCGCTGGAGCCCCGAGGGCCGGTCCCGCACCCGCGCTACAACGAGACAATGGTGTATGACAGTCGGCGCGGCATGTGCGTCCTCTACGGCGGCAACGACCCGTACATCAGCCAGTCCTACTTCGGCGACACGTGGGAATATGACGGCGAAAGATGGACTCGACGCGACATCACCGGCCCCGGCGCGCGAGCGGCGCATGCGATGGCCTACGACAGCCGGCGCGGCGTGACCGTCCTCACCGGCGGGCGGGATGTCGGCGGAGCCAAAAGCGACACGTGGGAGTACGACGGCAACGAATGGCGCCTCGTCGCGACAGAAGGCTTCGGCTCCCGAAACGAGCACGCCATAACGTTTGACGATCGCCGCGGCGTCTGCGTCCTCTTCAGCGGCCTCGACCAGGTTGGCGGCTCCAATTGGCTCGAAGATACGTGGGAATGGAACGGGCAAGCGTGGCGCCTGGTCGCGGATGCCGGACCGCCGGGCCGTGGAACGAACATGACCTTCGACTCCGCGCGCGGAGTCTCCGTCATCTACGGCGGGTACAACGGCCGGTGGCTTGGCGACATGTGGGAGTGGGACGGCGTTCGTTGGCAGGGGAATCAGGCCGACGAGCCGGGCGCGCGGTCCTCCCCCCTGGCCTATGACTCCTCGAGGCACGTCATCGTTCTCTACGGCGGGATGTCGAAAGACCCGCTGGGCGACATGTGGGAGTATCACGACGGCATTCGCCTCTACGCAACCACCTCCTGCCCGCAGACGGGGCCGGCAGCGCTCCAGTGGAAAGGAGGCACACCTGGCGGCCTGGGTTCGCTGGTCTACGCCGAAACCGCCGCCCGCTTCCACATTCCGCGTCATCTTCAATGCGCTGGAACGACGCTGCTGATCGGACATCGCCATCGCCGCATCATCGCCACCGGCGGCCTCGGTCCAGGCGGCCGCGGCGTGATCAGCGGTGAACTGAGCCACAATGCCTGCGGTGGATACCTCCAGGTCGTCGACCACGCCAGGTGCCAGGCCAGCAATCTGGTGCGCATCGAGTAGCCGCCGCGCCGCGACCGCATCATCCGGTCCGCAGAGTTCGTCATCGACGCGCCGGTCAAGGTCGATGTCCCAGCCCCGAGCGAGGCCGCGGCATCGGATTGCGACACCGGAGTATGATCCCCTGAATCCCGCATCGCGCCGCGATCAGAGGGGTGTTGCATGTTCGCACTTTGTCAACTCCGTAGAGTCCACCGTGTCGCGCCGCTGGCCGCCGCGCTCGTCCTCCTCCCCGCCTGCACCAGCGACCTCACGATCGACGCCTCGCTGCATCTCGCGTCCGAAGCCCAGGCGACGATGCGCTTCGCCCCCATCCCGCCCTCCGGCACCATCCGCCTGCGCAACGCCGGGCCGGACCGCGCCCGCCTCGAGTTCTTCGGCCCGTCGCCCGACCATCCCGCGACGCTCGACCGCATGCTCACCGTCGAACTCGGCCCGGGCGGCGAAGTCCTCCAGTCCATCGCCGGCGTCCAGCGCATCGAAGCCGCCAACCCCGGCACCGGCGAGACGACGGTCATCTACTCGATCCGCACCCGCGACGGCGTGGGCTACATCATCGACTTCGGTCCGGGCGCCGGCGGAGACCCCGGCAAGCCGGGAGACGCAGCGAGCCAGCCCGCAATTCGCGGGTCGATCACGATCGAGTGATCCGGCGCGACTTTCCGACTTTTCGGTGTCGCCGGCTTGCACGACGGCAAGAGATCGGGTAAATTGTCTGGGAATGATTGCGGTCCGCCGGGCGATCCTCGCGAGAGGCGCCCCGCGCCCGGGCGGGAGAGGAGGCAACGGGAATGCGAGGCGACTCGGTCAGAGGTTCACATTCGGCGGCGCGAGTGGCCATCACGGCGCTGGCCCAGTGCTGCATTGCGGCGACAACGATGGCGCAGCGCGGTCTGCCCGCCGTCTACAAGGGCCCGGAAGGGAGCCGGTACTTCGGGCACGGCGTAGCAAGCGGCGGAGATGCCGATGGAGACGGGTTTCACGACATCCTCGTCTCCGACAAGTATTATCGGGAGAGCGACGTCACCGTGGGCCGCTGCATCATGCTGTCCGGCCGGGACGGCCGCGAGTTGTGGCGCAGCGTCGGCCGCAGCCGCAGCGTCCGAACGCCGCTCTACATCGCACCCGAATTCATCGGCGACATCGACGACGACGGATGTGATGATGTCATCACCGGCTGGCCCTCGGCGGAAGAGGTGCGCGGCCGCGTCGAGGTGCGCTCCGGCCGCACCGGCGAGGAACTCTTCCTCTTCGTCGGCGCCGAGTTGAACGATCGGCTCGGCCGCGACGTGGCCGGCGTCGGCGACGTGGATGGCGACGGCGTGCCCGATTTCGCCTTCGTTGCCGCCTGGCTCGAAGTGGGGACCGTCTCGATCCGTTCCGGGCGCGACGGCTCGGAGATTCACAACGTCTCGCGGCCTTGGCCGCGCTCCGTGGCGGGCGTGGGCGACCTCGACGGCGATGGTCATGCCGACTTCGCCGTCGGCGGCTGGAACTCCAGCGGCCGCGGCGTGGCCGTCTTTTCCGGACGCACCGGCCAAGTCATCTACGACCTGCCGCCACCCGATCCCGCCGACGCCAATTTCGGCTGGTCGATCGCGGGCGGGCACGACATCGACGGCGACCGGGTTCCCGATTTCATCACCTCGGGCCATGTCGGCTTTGGCCAGGGCCGCATCTACCTGTTCAGCGGCGCCACGGGCGAAGTCATCAGCACGATGATCAAGGCAAACAACGCGCAGGTCTTCGGCGTCACGCTGGGCATCGCCGATGTCACAGGAGACGGCCGGCCGGAGGTGGTCGTCGGCGATCATCAGGGCCAACTGATCTTCGACCCTCCCTCGGCGAGGTTGCTGCACTGGTCGCCCTCGGCCGTTGTGGAGAGCGGCGTGTATCACGGCACGGAGTATGCCCTCGGCGATGTCAACGGCGATGGTCTTGCCGATTTTATCGCCGGACGAAACGACATCACGGGCCATGTCATCCTCGACGCCGGCGCGCCGATGCTGCTCAGCCCGGTCCCCTTCACCGCCTCTTTCCGGCGGGGCAGGGAAATGGATCTCCACGTCAGCGGCGCGTACCCCGGCCGCGTCATCCAACTCCTCGCCACGCGCCACGGCTCCAGCTGTACGTACATCGGGCGACTGCAGATCTGCATCGACCTCGCCCGGCCCTTCATCACCGTCGCCGAGGCCGTCGCGGACATTGAGGGAATGGCGTCCTTCTCACTGCCCATTTCTCCCGAAACGCCCACCGGCTCCGCGTGGCTTCAAGCCCTTGATCCGCGCGACCCGCACCGCGGGGCGATCACTTCCAACGTGCTCGAAATCGTCATCACCCCCTGACAGAAGGCGATCAGAACGCCCCTGTGTCGGCGTGCAATCTCCTCGGACCGCTTCGGATCGCCTCGGCAGGGCGCGGACTTTTTCCGGAATTGCGCCGGTTGCCTCTTGCGGACGGCGGCCGGGTCTGGTAATCTGGTGGTCAGCCGGGGACTTCGGCGCCGGGCCTGCACGCCCCGCCCGGCCGCTCACCTCCGCGAATGTGCCATCGCGGCCCGCAACCGGCCGCTTGCCTGGACCGCCACGAACTCCGCACAAGTGAAAGCGAGGTTTCCATGCGCCGCACGAACCTGACCCGTCAGACGCTTTCCACCACTCTCGCCGCCGCGTCGCTCGGCCTGCTTGCGTCCGCTCCGGCCAACGCGCAGAACGGCCTTCCCTTCCGGATCGAGCCGCCGCCCGGGAGCGTCTTCTTCGGCGGCTCGGTCGCCAGCGGCGGAGACGCCGACGGCGACGGCTTTGACGATGTCTTCGTCATGGACCATGCCTACGAAGAGAACGGCGTCGTCCTCGGCCGGTCCTTCATGTACTCCGGGCGCACCGGCCGCGAGATGTGGCGCGTGACGGGGGCGCAGGCGCTTCACTTTGATCTTGGCCTGCGCTACCTCGTCGCAGAGTTCATCGGCGACATTGATGGTGATGGCGGCGACGATCTGATTCTCGGCCAGCCGAACGCCGAAACCAACAGCGGGCGCGTCGAGGTCTACTCCGGCCGAACCGGCGCGCTGCTCTATCACTACAGCGGCGAACCGATCGCGGCCAAACTGGGGCGCGACGTAGCCGGCGTCGGCGACGTGGACGGCGACGGCCTTCCTGACTTCGCCTTCGTCTCGCGCTACCTGTCCGACGGCAGGGTGGCCGTGCACTCCGGCCGGGATGGCTCTGAGATCCTGACCCTTGATCGCGATTGGCCGCGTCGGATCGCGGGCATGGGCGATGTCAACGACGACGGTCGAGACGATGTCGCGGTGGGAGGCTGGACCAGTCCCATTGGGGGTCTGGGCATCACGGTGTTCTCCGGAGCCGATGGCGGCGTGATTCACAACCTCATCCGTCCGCACCTGGGAGACAGTCTGTTCGGCTGGACCCTGGCCGGCGGCCACGATCTCACCGGCGACGGCGTGGGCGACCTGCTGGCGTCGGGGGCGCACCAAGGCGGACTTGCGCCGCGAGCCTACGTGATCAACGGCCGGACCGGTAAAACCACGCCGCTCACCCCGCCGGCAGACTTCCCGCGAAACGGCCTCTTCGCATATGCCGTCAATCTGGCCGACGTCAACGGCGACGGTTCGGTCGACGCCATAGTCACCGACACCTGGGCCGATGTCGTGTTCGAGACCGGCTCAGCGGGGACCGTGCACTATTCGAAGCCCTCCCGCCTCGGCCGTGGAGGGGTCTTCGGCACCGAGGTCGCCGTCGGCGACGTGAACGGCGACGGCTTCGCAGACATCATCACGCAGGACTTCATCGACACCGGCGGCGTCGATGCCCGCGCCGGAGCGCCGATTCTCCTGCGACCCGAAACGCCTCCCTTCTCCCGACGCAAGGGCGCCTTCGACCTCATCGCGCACCACGGCCAGGCCGGGCGCACGGTGTACTTCCTCGCGGCGGCGCGATCCGCCCGGTGCACCTACATCGCCCGCTTCGACCTCTGCCTCAACCTCGCGCGGCCGATCCTCCGCCTCGGCACGGCCGTCACCGACGCCGACGGCTTCGCCACGCTGGAAGTCGATGCGAGCCGCGCGCCGACCGGCTCCGTCTGGTTCCAGGCCGTCGATCCGACCGACCCGCAGCGCGGCGCCGTCGTGTCCAACGTGATGGAGATCGAGTTCCGCGAGTGAGGAGAGAGCAGCGGCCGTACACTTGAATCGATGACCGGCACGAGCCTCATCTGGAGTGCGCTCGGCTGGGGGATGGCCGCACTCGCGGTCGTCTTCCTGCTGCTCGCCTTCCTCGGCGATGTCGTGCGGCGGCGCATCCGCCGCGTGCGCCGCTGCCCGAAGTGCTGGTATGACCTTTCGCACACCCCCGGGATGACGTGCAGCGAGTGCGGCTACACCGCGAGGCGCGAGCGGCAACTCTTCAGGACGCGCCGGCGCAAGCGGTGGGTGCTCGTCGCGCTGCTTGTGTGGATTGGCAGTTACTTCGCCTTCCGCGTGCCGGCGATGCAGCAGCGCGGCTGGGTCGCGGCCGTGCCGACGACGGTGCTGGTGTTTCTGTGGCCGCGCGAGCGGGTGGACCGGATTCAGGGCCTCTTGCTTTCCGAACTGAAATTCAATGGAAGCCGGCCATACCCTTTGCCGAACGCAGCGATGAGCAGTGAGTTGTTCTATCGCATTGAGCGGGGCTGCTTGACACGTCTCGATTGGCTCATGCTTGTGGAAGTCGCCATTCGAACGCACGAGTCGCCCTCCGAGTCGATCGAGGACTTCAAGGGGCCCTTGAACAACGCGGTGATTTGCGCTGCTCAAGCACGCGGACGCTTGAGCAGCGCCTCGACATTGAAGCGGGCCCTGCGAACAGGAGTGGTCAGAGTCTCGACTCGATCAAGGTGGCCAATCGGCGAGGAGGTCTGGGGATTCGTCTGGGTCGACCCCCTCTTGGCGCGAAAGAGCAGCAACTGGCCCGCTCTCCAGACACGCATGACGCCCCTCTTGAGCGGACTTCGCGACGTCAAGTCCCGAGACATCTCGTGGTGGCCGGTCCCCCATTCGATGATGTTCAGCCCACTCGGCGGCGGCCACGCGATCGGATGGCCGGAGTGTCGGCTATGGGAAGACGATCTCGTGGCGCTCGGCCAACCGCCAAGCGGCGCTCTAACGCTTGACTTCAAGGTGTCCATCGAGCGTGAACTGACTTCCGAGCAGCGTGAGATTCTCGGGGTCGAAACGCTGCACGCGGAATACGTGACCAGGATCAACTCCAGTATCGACGGCACAACCTATGACATACTCTCGCCGATGGAGGCGCCTGAGTTCGAGACCGCCATGAATGAGCGGTGGCGACCGAGCCTGCATGGCAGCCACCTCGAGGTATCGTTCGACGAAGTAGTCGATCTCTTCAGCCTGCTCGATGGCGCGACGTTTGCGGTCACGATTGAACTGCTGTACGGGGGTGAGGTGGTGGGCAAGTCTGAGGCTTGGTGGCGCCTCGGGTCCGGACGACTGACGGGCGGGCGACCGATGGTGCTTCCCTTCAGCAAGTGCGTCGAGTTGACGGAATTGAAACCTGCCGCAATAGAGTCGCCCTGGCGCGAGTATGCGCCGTTCCGCGTGCGCCTGACGCCCAACCCGCGCATGGCGCTGCGGCGGTTTGAGTCGGACCGATACTGGGCAGGACAGATCGACGTTCCCGTGAGCGGGCAGCTCACGGATGAGCCCCACGGCCCCGAGCCGCTGTACGGCGGCTCATGGCCGTAGGGTAAGCCCAGCGAGCCGCGTGGTCGTGCGTGGCGCCGGGGCCGATTGCCACCGACGGCCGGCCTGCGCCCTTGGTCGTGCCGCGAAGCGACTATGCACCCCTTGATCCGATCACGCCGCGCCGCATTGACCCGAATGAGACCCGCTACCGCCTGCGCTTCACGCCCGATCCCCGCATGGCGCTGCGGCGGTTCGAGTCGGACGTGTACTGGTCGGGCGCGATCGAGGTGCCGGTGCGGCCGCCGCCCGACGGGCTTCGGCCGTGGCGGCGGGCGCGCGGAGCGATCCAGCGCGGGTCCGAAGCCGTCGCACGGTTTGTGGTGCGCCGCACCGCAGCAACCGCGCTCGCTCTCGCTGGCGCTGCGGCCGGGTTGGCTTGATCCGTCTTCGCTGGGGCTTCGACCTGACTCCTTCTTGCGAGTTTTGTGCCTTTTTGAGGCGAATTGTCTCGTCCTCGCGGACGCTTCGGGCTGGTGTCGGGCGCGGTTGCACTACGCCGCGCTCCGCTCTGAGACCATCGCGTCGCGGCTAACCTGTTCCGCGCTCCCGCACACGTCACTTCTTGCGTTCCCACACCAGGTGCGACAACTCCGGCACGATGAGGTCTTTCATCGCGGTCTCGATCGCGTTGATCGATCCGGGCATGGCGAAGATGAAGGTGTCGCGGCCCCCATCGCAACCTGCATCGCCGGCGACGAGTCCGGCGACGGCGCGGCTGAGCATCGCCGCCGCGCCGACCTGTGCGTAACTGAGCATGCGGAAGAGTTCGCCGAAGCCGTGCAGCGGATGCGTGAGGCGGCTCGTGACGATCTCGATGGTCGTGTCGCGCCGCGCGATGCCCGTGCCGCCGGTCGTGAGGATGACCTGAATGCGCGTGTCGCCGATCCATTCGTCGAGGCGGCGCGCGATCTGCGCTGGTTCATCGCGGCAGATGGCGTGGGCGATGATGGCGTGCCCGCCCTCCGTGAGCATGCGGCGGATGAGCGGCCCGCCCTCGTCGGTCGCCTCGGTGCGAGTGTCGGAGACGGTGAGGACGGCGCAGGCGACGGGTTGAGCGTGCGCGGCGGCGCGGTGCTGCTGCGTCGAAGCGGAGGGCATGGGGCATGATAGGTCGAGGCGGCCGCGCCGCGCCCGCCGGGCAGCGCGCTTCCCTACGATCACGCGATGAACGTCCTCGGGCACGGCATCGACCTCGTGGAGATCGCGCGAATCGAGCGGATGCTCGAGGAGCACGGGCCGCGCTTCCTCGACCGCTGCTTCACGCCGCGCGAGGCGCAGCACGCCGACGCGGCGCCGCGCAAGCGCTTCGAGCGCCTCGCCGGCCGCTTCGCCGCCAAGGAAGCGGTGCTCAAGGCCCTCGGCACGGGCTGGCGCGACGGCATCGCGTGGACGGACATGGAGATTCTGCCCGATGCACAGGGGCGGCCGGTGCTCGCGCTGCGCGGCGAGGCGGCGGCGATCGCCGCGAGCCGCGGCATCGGCGCATGGAGCCTGAGCATCACCCACACCGACGCGCTCGCCATGGCGAGCGCGATTGCTCTTTCGGTGCAGGGTGATAAGGTTGTCTGACGATTCATACCGGCCCGGCGCGCCCTTCCGGCGCCGGCCCTTTCGCGACCGCCCGCCATGCCCAGGAACCGCAACACACCGGCGCTGTACGAAGTCTTCGGGCGGACCGGCCCGGCGCCGGGCCGGTCGCGGCCCGTGGAAGTGGCGCCGACGTTTTCGCCGCCGCGCGTCCACGTCGAGTCGATCGCGCCGGAGGCGGCCGCAGCGCCAGGCCCCGCTTCGCCGCGGCTCATCCGCCTGCCGGTCGGGTATCTCTACGTCGCGCTCGCCGTCGTGGTCCTGCTCATCGTCGGGTCCTATTTCGTGGGCGTGAATCGCGGACGGGCGCGGGCGCTGCACCCGCCGTCGGACGGCGTCGGCATCGACCCCTCGTCGATCAACGATCCGACCCTCGGCGGCAGCGGTCTCGGGGGCGCTGCGCCGCGGGAGGCGAGCCCCGCTCCGACCTTCACGGGGACGGACGGCACGCGAGGCGGCGAGGCCACGGCCGAGTCGCAATCACCCCCGCGCCAGAGCCCCGCCGGGCCGCGATCGCTCGACCGGGACACGCGCCGGCCGGGTCTGAACTACATCATCGTCGAGCGGTTCGAGCCGGCCGAGGCCTGGGCGGTCAAAGAGTTTCTCAAGCGCCACGGGATTGACGTTCTGGTTCTGAAGGACAACAATCCCGCTCTTTTGCAGGTGGTGACGGCGGAGGGGTTCCAGGGCTGGAACAGCAACGCCGCAGCCCAGGCGCTCAACCGGCGTCTGGAGGATCTCGGCCGGCAGTGGAAGAGCCGCGAAGGGGGGTCGAAGGACTTCTCCCAGCGCCTGGCCAAAAAGCACGAATAGGGCCGTTGCGGCGGGGAAACGACCCGCCGGTCGGCCAAGCGACCAGTAAGGCGGATCATCATGAGTCTCGATCGCAGTCTCAAGTCGGGCAGCGGCCTCTCGCAGCACCGCAGCGTCCTCACCCGGGCCGAACGCATCGCGAAGATGAGGGGCGACGGCACGTTCGCGGAAGACGCCAGCCCGCTGGGCCTGCCCAAAACGCTCGCGCCCCGCCTGACGGTGCGCAAGAAGGTCAAGAAAAAGGTCGAAGAGGGGGCTGAGGGCGAAGCCGGCGTCGGTGTTCCAGGCGCCGCGGCCCCGGGCGCGACCGCGCCGGCACCTGCCGCCGGCGGAAAGAGCGCTCCCGCGGCGGCCAAGGGCGCCGCTCCCGCCGGCAAGGGCGCTGCGCCGGCCGGCAAGGGCGCCGCGAAGAAGTAGGACCAACCAGGCCCGGCCGCACGAGCGGAGTCCGGTCGTGCCGAACCACCGGCCTGACGCGACTGCGACTCGATCGCAGGAATCTCGCTGCCCTGGGGCGGGAGCGTCGCGTCGAATCGCCTTGCGCGGTTATCGGCTGGGGCCGGGACGCCGCAAAGTTTGCGATCATCTGAAAAACCGGGGATTATTCGTACCCCGAAGTGCATTAATGCGGTATTCTGAGTACGTCCCGGCTGAGGCTGGGGGTGGCGGTGCGTCCCGTGGTGGGGCGGGGCCGCGGTTTTCTTCATGCTCGCTCGCAGACAGGGGATCCATCCATGAACTATCGTCTGATCGCGCTGGGTCTGACCGGCGGCGTCGTGGCCATGGCCGCCACGCAACTGCGCATCTCGCCCGTGGCGCCGGCTACGGGCTCGCTCAATCGCATCCTTCCCGCTTCCTTCGAGGAGCCGGATGATCTCGCGCCGGACTGGGCGCGTCCGCTTCTGGACGGCTCGCTCGCCGGCCCGGAGGGTGAACTGCTCGACGTCGAGGTGTCGGCGCTCTCCGGCCTGGTGCAGCGCGCCCGCGTCGGGTCGTTCCCGAACGGGCGGATCGGCTCGGCGGCCTCGACGACCTCGTGCAACATCGGCAACGTCGACGTGCCGTGGTTCCGGCAGATGGACCCGCGCCATCCCTTCATCGCGCAAAACCTCTATCGAGTGACCTCGGGCGGCCGGCTCGAGCAGATCGGGATCGGCTGGCTCAAGCACGGCTTCTTCGCGGCCGACGCCAGCGGCTGCGGCACCTGCGATCCGGACTTCGGCGACAACCACCTCAACATCGGATGCCAGGACACCTACGGCAGCGGGAACAACTCGGATCGCAACTGGCTCGGCCCGCGCTTCGAGGTCAACCCCCTCAGCGGCGTGTGGGATCCCTGCGGCTCGCACTTCGACATCGGCAACGGCTCGCAGCCCGACTGCCGCGAGAGCAGCCACAGCCACGGACCCATCGACCACATGCTCCGCGTCTACGACGCCGACCTCAACGTCTCCGGCGCCCAGTTCTACTACGAGTCCTACTACGTCGTCATCGACGACGACAACAATCTCAACAACGCCAGTTACCGCCGCACAACCGCCTCGCGCTCCGGCGACACCTGGAGTTTCAGCCATCCCGAGAACATGGTCCGCGGCCTGTACGTGATGGACTGGGGCGACACCCACCACTTCGTCAACGACCGCACGCACGGCGACGGCATCATCGCCACGCGCACCGTCGATCTCGGCGGCGGCAACTTCCGCTTCGAGTACGCCGTCTACAACCACACCCTCTGGCAGCAGGTCAATTCGTTCTCCGTCTCGCTCGGGTCCGGAGTGAACGTCAGCAACGCCGGCTTCCACGCCCCGACCGAGGATGAGGAGCCCTACTCGAACGAGGCGTGGAGCATGACGGTCAACGGCGACTCCGTCACCTGGAACGTCGAAGACTTCAACACCAACGAATTCTCCAACACGCTGCGCTACGGCACGGTTTACACGTTCTGGTTCGAGGCCAACGCCGCCCCGACCGCGGGCAGCGCGACGCTCGGCCTGCACAAGCCCGGCGACATCGACACGATCACGATGGGCTGTGTGACGCCCGGCCGGCCCGCCAACTCGGAAGCCGCCGGTCTCGTGATGACCATGCCCAATCTCCGCCGCGGCCAGCAGGCGACGTGGACGATCACCGGCCTGCGCCCGCGCGAAGCGGTCTACCTCGCCTACAGCCAGGCCGGAATCCTGTCGGACCGCGTCATCGGACTCGGACCGACGAGCCTGCCGGCGCTCGGCCTTGATGTTGAGCTTCTCACGCCGGGCGTCATCTTCGCCACGCTCCGCGCCAACCAGAACGGCGTGGCGACGCTTACGGCCATGGTGCCGGTGGATGCGCCGATCGGGCGGACCGCCTTCCAGGCCGTCGCGCCGCGCTCCGGCGGAGCGTCCGTCAAGTCCAACGTCGAACTGCGCTCGATCGCCAACTGAGCACGGGCCCGATCCGCTCGCGCCTTGCTTGGCGCTGACATCACACGGCCGCGACCCGCACGGGTCGCGGCCGCCTTGTTGATCGGCGCGAGTCGTCCGACCCGCGGCTTCATGCATCGACCCGCTCTGAGATCGATGCATGACGAGTGCGAGGAAGGGAGGTACGGGCGCGTTTGCACTCTCGACATGCTTCGCCCAAAGCGGCGAAGCATGGCACCGGTTCAAATGCTCTATCGCCCGCGGTACTCGCAGCGGCTCGTGCACGTCTCGCGCACGACGATCTCGGAAAGCAGCGGCAGCGCGGGCTTGAGCCGGTCCCAGAGCCAGGCGGCGAGGCGCTCGCTCGTCGGGTTCTCGAGGCCCTCGATCTCGTTGAGGCAGTAGTGGTCGAGCCGGAGGCGCAGCGGCTCAACGGCCGCGCCCAGATCGGCGTAATCAACCAGGTGGTGCTGCCCCGCCGGAATCTCTCCCTCGACGATCACCTCCACGCTGAACGAATGGCCGTGCAGGCGCCGGCACTTGTGCCCTTTCGGGAACGACGGCAGGAAGTGAGCCGCTTCAAAAGTGAAGGTCTTGCCGAGCCGGACGCGCATGAGGGATGGTAGTGAAGCGGAGGCGATCGCATCAAGCGCGCCGCCTGGGTGAGCATCGCCGTGCATTGGAAGACCCCACCAGCCCCACGCGCCAGCGCAGACAATGGGAGAGCGCAGCGCCGCCCACGCCGCCCTCGCGGCCTTCGTCGCGGCGCTCCGCGCTCCGGCGGTCCATATCCTTCCCGATCATGCCGCGCCTACCGCTCCACCACACCCCCTTTGTCCTCATCGTCCGCGACGGCTGGGGGACGAACCCCAACCGCGAGCACGACGCCTTCAACGCCGTGCGCCTCGCGAAGACGCCTGTGGCCGAGCGCCTCATGCGCGAGTATCCGACGACGCTCATTCACACCAGCGGCGAGGAGGTCGGCGTGCCCGAGGGCACGACGGGCAACAGCGAAGTCGGCCACCAGAACCTCGGCGCCGGACGCATCGTCTACCAGGACTCGGTGCGCATCAGCAACGCCATCCGCGACGGCTCGTTCTATGACAACGAAGTCCTCCTCGAAGCGATAAGCAGCGCCAGGCACGCGGGCGCGCGGCTGCACTTTCTGGGTATCTGCTCGGACGCGGGGGTGCACGGCCGGCTCGAACACCTCTACGCCCTGCTCGAAATGGCGCGGCGTGAAGGCCTCAAGCCCGACCGTGTCTGCATCCACCTCTTCACCGATGGTCGCGACACCGGGCCGTTCACCGGCATCGACTATGTGCGCCAGGTCGAAAACAAGATCGAGGAAATCGGCGTGGCGCGCATCGCGTCAATCATCGGCCGCTACTGGGCGATGGACCGCGACAACCGCTGGGAGCGGATCAAGAGGGCGTGGGATTGTCTGACGTTTTCCCAGACGGAAGTCAATCCCGAATTGCCTGAGACGCCGCTTCGATTCGCCTCCGCCGAGCAGGCGGTGCGCCGCTATTACGATCATCCGGCGAATGAGAAGATGAAAGGCGATGAGTACATCACGCCGTCGATGATCGGCGCAGACGATGATGAGGCTCTGGCACACCGCATCGATCCGGGCGACGCGGTCCTGTTCTACAACTACCGCGGCGATCGGCCAAGGCAACTGGTCCGAGCGTTCGCGATGAGTGAGTTTCAGGGACACGTCGCACCGTCGCCCGACACCGGCGCTTGCGGATTCGCCCGATTCGGCGAGACAGACCACGGGCTGAAATACGACGTCTTCACCATGTGCGAGTACGAGAAGGAACTCAACCAGTGGGTGAAGGTCGCCTTTCCCAAGCCGGCGAGACTCACGGACATCACCGGCGAGTATCTCGCGCGCCTCGGCCTGACGCAGTTCCGCTGCGCGGAGACTGAGAAGTACGCGCACGTCACCTTCTTCTTCAACGATTACCGCGATGAGCCGTTCGAGGGCGAGCATCGGCGGATCATTCAGAGCCCGAAGGTGCCGACGTACGACCAGCAGCCGGAGATGAGCGCCGCCGGCGTGCGCGACGCCGTACTCGAGCGCCTCGCGGCCGCCGACTGCGAGGATTTCATCATCGTCAACTTCGCCAACCCCGACATGGTCGGCCACACGGGGAGCCTCGAGGCGACGATCAGGGCGGTCGAGGTCGTCGATGCATGCGTCGGCGCGATCGTCGAGGCGACGCTCAAGCGCGGCGGCTCGCTCATCGTCACCGCCGACCACGGCAACGCCGAGCAGATGTTCGACCCCGCGACCAACGGCCCGCACACCGCCCACACGCCCTACGACGTGCCGCTGATCGTCGTCGGCGAGGCATTCAGGGGACGCACGCTGCGCCCGGGAGGCCGCCTGGCCGACGTGATGCCGACGGCCTTCGACATGACGGGGCTGAAAACGCCAGACGCGATGACGGGGCGGTCACTTCTCGCGTAGGCGAGTCAGCCGCGCAATGCACTTCATGCAAGAGTCAAGCGATGGGGAGCGGCGGCGCGCGACGTGCGGACGCCAGCCGTTGCGCGAAGCGCCGACGAAGGCGATCATCTCGTTGTTGTATCCTGGTCCCTGTGCCCGATCACTCTGCGGACCGGGAACCATCGCTTCGCGCTTGCTGCGATCGCGGGATCGGCGCGCCAGGGTGACGATTTCCCGTTTGGGGTCGGACAGGCCATCCGGGACTTCCGGGAGCAACGACTTGGAAACGCCGAGGAATCCGGCGAGTCGCTCCGCGTCCGCCAGCAGCCATGCTTCGACGGCGCGAACGGCGACGCGAAGGCACAAGCGATGCGGCGGCTCATGGCTCACCAGCGATCGAATGTAGACGGGCGCGCAGTCCGCGCTGTGATCCAGATCGAGCAGGACAATCCAGCGCGAAAGTTGTGCCGCGGCGAATGCACCGCTGACTCGCCTCTCAACGTCCGCCTTTCCCTTCAGGCCAAAGACCCGACCGATGCGTCCGCCCGCGCGCGTCACCAGCGCGCGCAACACCGCTTGATCGAGCGGCCCCTCCACGACAACATCGATGGGTAGGTCGGACGATCGCGGCATGGTCCATCCTACTCAAAGAGCGCCAATTGCTGCGCGCCTTCGGGAGCCGACTCCGGAAAGACGACATCGGCCATGCTCCAGCCGCTTTCAAGCAGAATCTTCATGGCCTTCATCTGATGCGCCGAGGCGATCTGGGAACCTTCAGCCGCAGGACGCACAATCAGCACCTCATCGGCACCGACGCCCTGATCGGCGAGCAACGCCTCGGAGTGGGTGCTCACGATGACCTGTCGCCCCGATTGAGACTGCATCCGCGCGAACATGCCGGGGAGGTATCGAACGAGGCCTGGATGGAGTGAGAGTTCCGGCTCTTCCATGAGAAGCGGCCCCGCGCCGGAGGCGACGCTCCACAGCAGCCCGATGAGACGAAGCGTACCGTCGGAAAACTGCGCCTCTCTCTGCCACGCTCCCTGCGGTCGCCAGTGCGCGTACTTCCCGAGAAGGTGGGGCTTGCCCTCCTTGTCACGCTCGAACGTCAGCGTCTTGATCTGCGGAACGGTGCTCTTGAGCGCCCTCAGAATGCGCTTGAGCATGGCGCCGCGACTCTTGGCCGGCATGCGGGCGATCCGCTCGAGAAAGTCCCCACCGTAAGGATCCAGCGAAGCGCTCGCCCACTTGTCCGGTTGACGAACGATCTGCGGCACGAGGTGGAGGTACTCGACCGAGCGAAGGAACTCGGCGAGCGGTCGAAAGCGTTGGTTGAGATTGACCTGCTCCAGCGCCGTCTGGGTCAGTCGTTCGCGATCGTTTTCATCTTCCCCGTCCGGCCGCCGCAATACAAATTCGCCCTGGAGCGTGACCTCCTCGATGCCGACGACTGGGCGCTGTTCCCGTGGCCGCGTGACCGCTTCCTGGCGAATCTGCAACTTGTAGGTCCAGTCGCGATCCGCAAGACGGACCCCAACTTGAAGAACGACATCGGGGTTCTTCCTTGCCGCCAGGCACCGGAGACTCGTCAGGCCTCCACGGCGGTCCACGGCGGCCCGCAAGCCACCGGCTCCCGGTGAAGCCACTTCCTGGAGGAATCGAAACACGTCGAGGAAGTTGGACTTGCCACTTGCATTCGGACCGACGACAAACGTCCGCGGGCGCAAGTCAACGCTTGCGTGCAGAAAGTTGCGCCAGTTGTCGATCTCGACGCGAGCGAACTGCCCGGATTCGGCGACCTTCTCGATTGACTCTTCTTCGTTTCGTTTCACGACCAACAACTCCAAGGTCGGCGCAGCGGCCAAAGGATAGCGCGGGACCAGCGCGGACCGTGGCGGTTTCGCTCAATCGCGTTTGTGCCCCTGGAAGGGTCAAGACGTCGGCGCCTGCGGATCGCCAGCCCCGGGCGGTGATCACTTCCGCGGCGCGATGCGGCGTCGGAGGTTGCGATCGCCTCCTCGTGCGGGAAGGCCTTGATTCCGGACGAGTGGAGCGCGATGCGCGCGATCCGCCCGTCCTCGCCGGCGCTTCGGCCCGGTGACCACTCATCTTCGCTGCCGCGCGGACCCGGTCGGCGCCGGTCAGCGGATTTCCTCCAGGACGTGGCCGTGCTCCTCCGCGATCGCGGCCGCGGCGACACCGGCGCCGATGAGCGCGGGCGTCAGCCCCATCGACCCGGCCGCGCCCGCGACGTTGACCATGAGCGACGGGTCGCCGCTGGAGACGTAGACGAAGTCGCCTCCCTGCACGCTCGTCACGCCGATCCACGCCTTGGCGTTGGCCGAAAGGGTGCGCATCGAGGGCGTGATGACGCCCGGATCGCGCGACTGGTCGACCGGCGAGCGGACGAAGTTGGCGATCGCCGAGCCGAGCATCTGCGCCACCGGGTATCCGCGCTGGATGGTGCGCGGCATGTCGATGAAGGAGACCTTCTGCGCCTTCTCGAGCAGACCGGCGCTGGCTTCCTTGAAGCGCGGGTTGTCGGCGAGCGTGGGGCGGCGGCTGCGCCAGTGATCGACGGCCGCGAGCACGCCTTGCGGCGTAACGCCCATCACGAGCCGTTCATCCACGACGCCGAGCGAGATTTCCAGCGGCACGGGCAGACCGGGGAAGGCGAGGCTGTGGAGTTTCACCGCCCCGCCGGCCGCATCCGCCGCCTCCCATGAGCGCATCCGCACGTAGCCGTGCAGCGGCGCGGCGTGGAGGTTGAGGCTGTTCATCAGTCCGGCGAGGGAGTCGCGCATCGCCGCGGCGTCCACGTCGGGCTGGACGAGGACGAAGGATGTCAGCCCGCCTCCGCCGGTCTCGTCGGACATGTAACTCACCCACGTCTTGCCGAGCGCCTCGACGACGCCGGCGAGTTCGGGCAGACCGAGTTGGAACGCGGCCATCTGGACCACGCCGACCAGGCCGCCGAGGTCCTGGACCTGCACGCCGGCCATGGTGACATCCTGGGGGATGAGGCGGAACGCCTCGACGTTGATCGGTTCCGTGTTGATCTCCGTCATGCCGATGATGGCCCCGTAGGTCGCCGCGACGTTGTTGAGCAGCGTCACCATTCCGCGGCCGCGGATGACCGACCATCGCCGATCGCCCTTGATGGCCGAAGCGCCGACGATGTCGAGATCGCCCTCGGGCGAGAACTGCTCGATGAGTTGGCGGACCTGCTCGGCCTGCGGCTGACCGTGTGACTCCATGACGCGCACGAGGAGGTTCGCGGCTGACTTGACGTTGACGTAAAGTTGGCCGTCGAGGCTCAGTCCGGTGAACTCGGGAGGAGCGGGGATGTCGACTCCGCCGAGGTGCAGACCGTCGCCCGCGGCGTCGAATCCGAGGACGAAGGCCGTCCCCGCCTCGTTCGCCGGGCCGAAGAGCACCTGGCCCATCGGCAAGGTGAGTTTCATGCGCTTGGTGCCTTCTTCGGGGGCGAGGGTAAGTCCCTCTTCGTTCGCCGCCATCTGGGCGATGAACTGGAGGGCGGCGTGCATCTGGCCCGTCACGTCCGCACCGCCGGTCTGCACCGTGATGCGCGCGTCGATGTTGGGCAGCACGCCGGCCATGCCGCCGTGGTCGATGATCGCGATCTCGCAGGGATGCTCGATCATCCCTCCGATGAGCGGCATGACGGTCGTGAGCACGGCCATGCCTTCCTCGGCGCCGGGATGGCCGGCGAAGGCCTGGATCTCGTGCGGGATCTCCTTGAGGCGCTGGGAGAGCATGCCCATGGCGCGGGCCATGCCGGCGTCGGCCGGTGAAGTAAGGACCTTCTTCATGCCCGGCCCGCGAACGACCAGCAGCGGTTCGCTCTGCGCCATGACCGGCGCGGCGGCCGCCGCCAACACCATCAGGCCGACGAGGCGGCCCTTTGTGATCCCTCTTTGCATTGCTTCTCTCCTTGCGCTGACCGTCGTTCGACCAGGCCTGCGATTCGCCCGCTGCGACGCAAACCACTACATTTCATGAGCGTGGATGCCGCCCCCCCCAGACCGGTGAATCGTATCGCCCTGATCCGCCCCAGCGCGCTGGGGGATGTCTGCCGCACGGTGCCGGTTCTCGCCAGCCTCCGCCGCGCCTTTCCCGATGCGGAGATCGACTGGATCGTTCAGGACACCTTCGCCGACGCGGTACGGGCGCATCCCGACCTCACGAGGGTTATTCCGTTTGCGAGGCGGAGGTTTTCACGTGTGTGCCGGAGTTGGCCGGTGACGCGCGAGTGGCTCTCGTGGGTGAACGACCTCCGCCGCCGCCGCTACGACGTGGTTTTCGACTTTCAGGGCCTCGCCCGCAGCGGGTTGATCGCCTTTCTGACGCGCTCGCCGCGCCGCGTCGGCTTTGCCGATGCGCGAGAGGGGGGCGCGCTGGGGTACACCGTGCGCCACGCCGTCGCCGCCGAAAGGCACACCGTCGATCGCATGCTCGCGCTGGTCGAGGCGGAGGGCGTCCCCGCCGTGCACGACATGCGCCTCTACACCCCTGCCGACGCTCAGGCGTGGTGGGCCGAGCGATGCGCGGAACTCTCGCTCCGGCCCGGGGCGTACGTCGTCTTCGCGCCCACGAGCCGGTGGGAGTCGAAGCGCTGGCCGGCCGAGCGCTTTGCGTCCCTCGCGCAGCGGCTGCTTGCGGGGCGGGCGGAGACGATTATTCTCGTGGGAGGCGGGGAGGAGCGCGGGCAAGTCGGCTCCCTGCTCGACCTGGCCGCCCGCGACCGCCACGTGGTGGATCTCATCGGCGCCACGAGCGTGGGCGGGCTGATGGCGGTGATCGAGCGCGCCACGCTGCTCGTCGCCAATGACTCGGCCGCGCTGCACATGGCCGTCGGCCTGGGCCGGCCCTACGTCGCGCTCTTCGGCCCGACGGATGCTTCGCTCGTCGGCCCCTACGGCGGGCGCGAGTGGGTGATCCAGCCCCCGGTCGATCCGACTCGCCTGAACCACAAGGACACCTCGCTGGGATCGAGCATCATGGAGCAGATCAGCGTCGAGCAGGTCGCCGCGATGATCGAGCGCCGACGGGCGGCGGCCCCGGACGCGGCCGCGCCGGGGCCGGCGGTGATCCGATGACCATGGCCGGCGCCGCGCCCGCGATTGTGCTCCTGCTCGCCAGCCGCTCGCCGCGGCGACTGTCGCTCTTGCGCGAGGCGGGGTTCGAGGTCCGGACGATCCCCAGCGGCATCGACGACCTCACGCTCGCTCCCGGCCGCGTGACCGTCGCCCAGTGGACGGTGGCGCTGGCGCATCTCAAGGCGCGGGCGGCGCGGCGCTGCCTCTCCGTGCGCGAAGGAATCAAAGCGAGGGCGCAAGCGGATTCGGGCGCGCGGGAGATCAGCAACGCGCCGGGGGAAGCGATAATCATCGGCGCTGACACGCTCGTCGAGGTGGATGGACGCATCATCAGCCAGCCCCTCGACGCCGCCGACGCCCGGCGCATCATCCTCGAACTCTCGGAGCGGAAGCACGAGGTTCTCACCGGCGTGTCGCTCATTCACCAACCTTCAATGCGCGAGGTGCTGTTCGTCGATGCCGCGAGGGTGAGTGTCGGCCGCATTCCGAATCGCGAGATTGAGTCGTATGTCGCCTCGGGGCAATGGCGCGGCAAGGCGGGGGCGTACAACCTCGCCGAGCGCCTCGAGGCCGGCTGGCCGATTGAATACGAAGGCGATCCCGCGACGATCATGGGCCTGCCGATGCGCCGCCTCACCCGGTGTCTTGCGCGGAACTGGGGCATTCACCCTCGAGCCGCGCCAGGCGGGGCGGACTGAGGCCGGCGGAGGGGCTCGCGGCGCGCCTTCAATTGCATGATGCAACCGCTCGCCCAGGTTCCCGCCGACGTCGGCCCGCTCGTGCCCCTCTCGTGGACGGCGCCGGCGGCGGTGCTCATCTTCGGCGTTCTGCTGCTCTACTGGCGGCGCCTGCGGCCGCGCGACGTGCCGCGAAGCCGACGCCGCATCCGCCGCGCCAACACCATCGTTCACTTCACCCTCACGCTGGCCCTCGTCTACGCCCTGAGCGTCGCGGACGGCGACCGCGACCTCGCCCGCTTCGCCGTGGCGTGGATTGGCGTCCTGCTGCTGCTCATCCTCACCATCTCCCTGGCCATTCTCGATTCGGTCAATACGATGCGCCTGCACCGCCGCGTCCAGTCGCGCCTGCGCCGCGAGGCGATGGAGGAGATGGGCGAGGCGCTCCAGTCGCACCGCGGGCCGACGCGGGATGCGCCCCGATGAAAGGG
Organism: Vicinamibacteraceae bacterium; assembly: GCA_011525805.1. GTDB lineage: Bacteria > Planctomycetota > Phycisphaerae > Phycisphaerales > UBA5793 > UBA5793. The sequence goes on along the minus strand of WYBR01000047.1, from coordinate 51,753 downwards.
CGCCGCGTGAACGCATCGCCCCGGCAGTTCGACGCGCGCGGCGCGGCGTCGTCGCGCACGCCGCTGCCCGCGGCGCTGCGGTTCCTCGGCGGGCCGCTGTCGCTGGGCTACGGTTGCGCGGTGGGGGTCCGCAACGCGTGGCGCGACCGCCGGCCGGGTCGGCGCGTCGGCCGGCCCGTCGTCAGCGTCGGCAACCTCAGCGCGGGAGGCACGGGCAAGACGCCAGTCGTCGCGTGGCTCGCGGGAGAACTGCTCCGGGCCGGCCATCGCCCCGCCATCGCCATGCGGGGCTACAAGGCAAGCCGGGGCGGAAAGAGCGATGAGCAACTCGAACACGAATCGCGACTGCCCCGTGTGCCCGTCGTCGCCCAGCCTGATCGCTTTGGCGCCCTGAGCCGCTATCTGCCGAAGCGCCCCGAGATCGACGTCGTCCTCCTCGACGACGGATTCCAGCACCGCCAATTGCACCGCGACTTTGACCTCGTGCTCGTCGATGCGCTGCGATCGCCCTTCGAGGACGCCCTCCTGCCCCGCGGCTACCTGCGCGAGCCGGTCGAGAACCTCCGCCGGGCGAACGCGATCGCGCTGACGCGCACCGACCTGGCCGGCGAGGAAGACCTGGCGGACCTGCGTTCGCATCTGCGGCGCCTGACGGGGGCGGAGCCGCTGGCGGAGTTCGCCGCGTTGTGGTCGCGCGTGGACTCGACGGATGCGGCCGAGCCGCGCGACGCCTCGTGGCTGCGCGGGCGGCGGTTCGTCGCTCTGTGCGGCATCGGGCGGCCCGAGGCGTTCCTGGCGATGATCGGCCGGGCCGGGGCGCACCTCGCCGATACGATTCTCCTGCCGGACCACGCTCGCTACGACGCCCGACTTCTCCGCGAGGCGGCGCGGCGCGCCGAGGGAACCGAGGGCCTGCTCACGACCGCCAAGGACTGGGTCAAGATCGAACCGCTCATGCAGCAACACCGCCTCCAGGTCGCCATGCATCGCCCGCGCCTCGAAATGCGCCCGGTCCGCGGCGGCGAGGCGCTGCTCGGCCGGGTGCTGGGCCTCCTCGCGGCCCCGAAGGAGCGTGATGGCTGCTGAATCGAGCAAGATCTTCACGCGCGAGGCCCTGCTGCGCCGGCTCGATCGCCTGCGGGAAAAGGGCCGGCGCATCGTCTTCACGAACGGCTGCTTCGACGTCCTCCACGTCGGACACGTGCGCTACCTGCGCAGCGCCCGGGCGCTGGGGGATGCGCTCGTGGTGGGGCTGAACTCGGACGCATCGGTGCGGCGACTCAAGGGCGCGGGCCGCCCGGTCAACAGTCTCGAAGACCGGGCCGAAATCCTCGCCGCCTTCCCCTTTGTCACCTACGTCGTCGCCTTCGACACCGACAGCGTCGAGCCGCTCATCCGCGAAGTGCGGCCTGATGTTCTCGTCAAGGGCGGCGACTACCGCGTCTCGCAGGTGGTCGGGCAGAAGTTCGTGCGGCGGTGCGGGGGCCAGGTGGTGGTGCTTGATCACGTGCCCGGCCGCTCAACCACCGACACGCTCGAGCGGCTTAGCCGCGGGTGAGGCGCCGGCGATGCCCGGCGCGCCGTTGGCGTGCGCTGATCCATCGCCGCCGTTCTCCTCGCCGTCGAGCGCGGCCAGCAGCGGCCGTTCGATGCCGCCGAGTTGCGGCCGGACCGCCAGCGGGCGCATCTCCATCGCCACCGGCCGGGTACGGTCCGCGGTCACGCGCCACAGGAAGAGGAGCGTGAAGATGCGCAGTCCGCCCGAGAGGCCGAAGAGAAGCATGTACGCCTGCATGGATTCCGCCATGGCCTTGAGCATCGCCCCACCGAGCACCGAGCCGCCCACCATCGCTACGGCGTTGGCGAAGTTGTAGGAGGTGAGCACGCTGGTGCGCTCCTCCTTGGGGATGTTCTCGAAGATGAGCAGGAAGACGCCCAGGTCGTAGGCGGCCCAGACGACGCCGCTGATCAACTGGACGACGAGGAGGTAGGGGACGGTCTGGGAGGGCATCCACAGCGCCGACATGGGGATGATGCCGATGCCGCCGATCCACAGGAGTCGGCGGGCGCCGAGTTTCTGCGCCACCTGCCCCCAGAGCGGAAACGCCGCGAACTTCGCCACGAACGACGCCGCGAGCAGCAGCAGGTACTCACGGTAGGAAAAGTGCAGGCGCCCGAGCATGAAGGGAGTGAAGTAGGGGCCGGAGATCTGGATCGCCACCTGCACGGCGAGGAGATAGGCGATGAGTTGCCCGTCGGCGCGGCGGGACATCCGCCGGACGAGCTCGAGCAGCGAGACCACGCGCGCCGTCGAGTGGTGAATCTCCCCTTCGCTCTGCCGCGCGAGGTAGATCGTCGAGACGAGGCGCATCACCGCCGCGAGCGCGAAGAGAATGGCGAAGGTGTTGAGCAGTTGTTCGGTCTCGCGGCCGTACTGCAGCGCCAGCCCCGCGGCGACGAGGCCGAGGAAGACGGCCATCTGCGAGAGGCGGCTGCGCCGCGCGAAGTAGCGGGCGCGGATGCGGCCGGGCACGATGGACTCCATCCAGGTGTTCCAGGGCGGCCCGCAGGCGAGGCCGGCGCCCCAGTACACCGTCGCCGTCGCAAACAGCGCCCACACCGGCAGACGACCGAGCAGCGCCCCGACCGCGAGGGGGACGAACGAGGCCGCCTGCACCGAAGCGCAGAGGACGACCGCGCGGCGGTACGAGCCGAGCACCTGCACGAGGCGCGGCACGGCGAGTTGCAGCACCGCCCCGCCGAGAATCGGGACCGTCGCGATCAACCCCGCCGCCGTCTGGCTCACGCTCAACGCCAGCGCGAAGGCCGCGAGGTAGGTCTCGCCCACCCCGACCATCACGCTGTAGGCCAGCGCATCGGTGACGCTCGAGCAGAGGTTGCGCCTCAACTCGCCGCGCGGCGGGCGGCCCGCCGCGATCGATTGTCCGGTTCCCTGCGACATGAAACTCACGCCCGCGCTCGATCCATCACCGCATCATCGGCACACCGAAGCGCCGGGATTCGGGCGCCCGGGCCGTCGAGGTTCCACACGTGAAAGAGGGATGGTAGGGGCGAGGCCGGGCGGCGGGACGGATTAATCTTCGTCGGGCTCGCCGTCGGGCCGGTCGGGATCGGGCTCCTCGTGCCGCTTGTCCCCGAAAATCGCCGTCCCGATCCGGACCATGTTCGCCCCGCACTCGATGGCGATCTCGAAGTCGCTCGTCATCCCCATCGAAAGGACGTTGAAGGACTTGCCGCCGATGCCCCGCTCGCGGATGTCGTTGAAGCACTCGGCGCTGCGCTCGAAGGCGCCACGGACGGCCCCGAGGTCGTCCGTCAGGGGGGCCATCGTCATGAGGCCGCGCAATCTCAGGTGAACCATCGAGTCGATCTGCTCGGCGAGGTGGAGCGCCGCGGGCATCGCCACCCCGGACTTCTGCCGCTCGAACGAGGCGTTCACCTGCATGAGCACGTCCACCGGCGCCTCGCGCCTCAGGGCGCACTCCTGAATCTCCTCGGCAAGGCGCAGCGTATCCACCGAGTGGATGAGCGTGGCCAGTTCAATCGCCTTCTTCGCCTTGTTGCGCTGGAGGTGGCCGATCATGTGCCAGCGGACGCGCGGCGGGAGGTGGACCGTCTTGGAGGGCGTCATCGTCTTGTGCCGCTGGAGGTACTCGTCGATGACCGCGACGCGGCGGATGAGTTGCTGGACGCGGTTCTCGCCGAAGTCGGCGTGGCCCATCTCGATGAGTTCGCGGATCTGCTCGGGCGAAGCGTACTTCGTGACGGCGACGATGAGAACGTCGCTCCTCCGCCGTCCGGACCGCCGCGCCGCCTCCTCCACCCGGCGGCGCACGTCCTCGTAGCGCTCGCGAAGCGTTTCCATCGGCCTGGTGCTGAGATCGGGCATGGGGGCATCCTGCCTTCCCGCGGCTGCGGCCTCCGGCCGGGCGGCTCGATCACATTCTACCAGCCTCCTCCTCGCCGGGTTCGCTGACCGGCGCGCCGACCGACTCAATGCGGCGCCAAGTCGCTCCACACCTGCAGCGCCGTGAACGAAGCCTGCCAGATCAACTGCGCCGCCAGCAGCGGGGGCGGCATCAGGCGCACGCACCACAGCGGCCAGAGGAAGGTGAACGCGAGGAGGTAGCGGTCGTAGACGTCGCCGCCAGCCAGCGCCGAGAGCAGCCAGCCGAGCAGGATCGTCAGCGCCGCCAGTCGCGTTCCGAGGAGTCGCCGCGACGGGTGGTGCGGCTCGGGCGTCGATTCTGCGGCGTCGGCCTCGCCGCGCCACGCCAGCCACATCACCGCCGCGAGGCTCATCGCGCCCAGCGCCGCCAGCGCCGTCATCGCGCTGCGAAAGAGAAGCGGCGAGTCGGCAAGCGGACGGAGCACCGTCGCGACCGGCCCGGCGAAGCGGAGGTCCTGCACGTCGCCGGAGATGGCCGGCGGGCCGAGCAGCGCCAGCGCTGCGCCGACGGCGCCCGCCGCCGCCGCGATGCGCCACGCCCACGCGCCGGCGCTGCGGCCACGCCACGCCAGCACGACCAGCGCCAGGCCGATCGTCGGCGCCAGCGCCGCGAGGAGGTAGGCGAGGCTGTCGAGGCGCAGCCCCACGCTGTAGCGCTGCTGAAACGATTCGCCGACCAGCCCGCCCCAGCGCAGCCACAGCGGCACGCGGCTCAGCCCCGCCAGCAGCAGCGCGGCGATCCACGGCCAACTCCGCCCGCGGTCGCGCCACAGCGCCAGCAGGACGATCGCCCCGGCGAGCGCGACGACGTGAATACGGTGATGCAGCAGGACGACGAGCAGAAGGCCGAAGAGAATCGGCCCCTCGACGAGGCGCCGGCGCGCATCATCCTGGCCCAGCGCCTGCACCACCACCGCCGCCATGAGCGCGCAGCCGAGCAGAAACGTCGGCTCGCTCATCACCAGTTGGCTCATCACCATCGCGTAGGGCAGCGTCAGCGCGAGGAGCAGGACGAGCGCCAGCCGCCCGATGGTCCGCTCGCGCGGTTCGAGCAGTCCACAGAGCGTCGCCGCCCACGCCGCCGTCGCAACGATCGACAGCCATCGCAGCGTTCCCGCGCTGCGGCCGAAAAACTCGCCGAAGGCGGCGTAGAGCCAGAAGAAGACCGGCCCCTTGGTGTCGTCGTAGTCGAGCATCGCGCGAATCCACCACTCGGTGCGCCAGAGGCGCTCGATGATGGGCAGCGCGTAGTCCTCGTCCCACATGAGCGGGAGGTTTCCGGCGCCGACCGCCAGGCGCAGGGCGGCGAGAAACGCGAAGGCGGCGATCGCGCCGCCCGCCCACGCGCCCCACAGCCGCACCGGCTCCGTTCGTCCAACCGTCCCCATCGTGCTCGACGCCCCGATCAGAAGCCGAAGAAGGTATCGACCGCCCGGCCGAGCGGCTCGATGGTGAGCAGCGCCGCCGAAGCGATCGCGAAGAGTCCGCTGCACGCGATAACCACGCCGTCCTGCGTCATGATCTCGAAGGGGCTGTCGCTCAGCCCGCGCAGAGCGGCGCGATAGAAGCGGAACATCGCGATGACGACCAGTGGCGTGAGCAGCGCCAGGCCGTGTACGCCCGGCCCCGCCGCTTCGGTCGCGTGCCCCGAGAGGCTGTACATGAGGTAAGTAATCACCGAGCACGCCGCGCTGACCGCGAGCATCCAGTTAAGTTCCTCGGCGCTGTGGTATCCGGCGGCGGCGTGCCAGGCTTCGTCGCCTCCCGCTTCGCCACGCACGCTGCTCAGGTCGCACAGCCGCTTGATCATCGCGAGAAACAGGCAGATGCAGAAGACGGTCGCCAGCAGCCAGAGGCTCGCCGTCACTCCAATGGCCACGGCCCCGGCCCAGGCGCGGAGCACAAAGCCGATCGAGAGGGTGATGACATCGACGGTGGCGATGCGCTTGAGGGCCGCGTTATACGCCGCCTGAAGCGCGATGTACGCGGCGAGCACCAGCGCCAGGCGCCACGAGCCGGTCGCGAAACTGAGCGCCAGCCCCGCGCCGATCCACAGTCCGCCCGCGGCCAGACCCTCGGACGGCCGCAGGGCGCCGCTGGCGATCGGGCGCCGCCGCTTCACAGGGTGCCGCCGGTCGCTTCGCCAGTCGATCGCGTCGTTGATGCAGTAGACCCCGCTGGCGGTGAAGGAGAACGCGAAGAAGGCGACGAGTGACGCGGCGATCGACTCGATCTCCGCCGTCTTGCCCGATGCGAGGAGGGCGGGAAAGACGAAGAGGTTCTTCGCCCATTCGCCGATCCGCGCCAGCCTCAGGTATGCCGCCGCCTTCAACGCCCGATCCTCGCCCAGGCCCGTGGAACCCGGCAGAGATTAGCCCCGCCGCCGCCGCCGATCCGGGCATCCCCCCTATCGACCTGAATCGCCGCCTGGATGCACTTGCCCCCTTCGCCGCCGCCCTGCTCCGCACATATCATGCGCCGACACCCACGATGAGGCTCTGCGAATCGTGGGGTGCTCTCCAACCGCAAAGGACCGCCATGTCCACGCCGCACGCGCACGCCGACGCCCCCGCACGCCACGACTCCTCGCGCCCCACGCGCAAGGTCCGCATGCGCATCCGCCGCCAGGACGGCCCCGGCAAGCCTGCTCGCTGGGAGGAGTTTGACGTCCCCGTCGCGCCCGGCGCCAACGTCATCAGTTGCCTCCAGTGGATCTGCGCCAACCCCCGCACCGTCGAAGGCAAGTCCACCCAGCCGCCCGTCTGGGATGCCGGCTGCCTCGAGGAAGTCTGCGGCGCCTGCACGATGGTCATCAACGGCAAGGTGCGCCAGTCCTGCTCCTGCCTCATCGACGAGTACGCGCCCCACGACGGCGACGTCATCACCCTCGAACCCATATCCAAGTTTCCCGTCGTCCGCGACCTGTGGGTCGATCGCTCGCGCATGTTCAACCAACTCAAGCGCATCCAGGCGTGGGTGCCCATCGACGGCACGTGGGATCTCGGCCCCGGCCCGCGCGCCACGCCCGAAAACCAGAACATGCGCTACCGCATCTCGGAGTGCATGACCTGCGGCTGCTGCCTCGAAGCGTGCCCGCAATACCTGGAAGACAACGAGTTCGTCGGCGCCAACGCCATCGCGCAGGTGCGACTCTTCAACGAACACGAGACCGGCGCCGCGCTCAAGGGCGACCGCCTCGATGCGCTCATGGGCCGGGGCGGGATCAACGACTGCGGCAACGCACAAAACTGCGTCAAGGTCTGCCCCAAGCACATCCCGCTCACCGAGGCCATTGCCGCCATCGGACGAGCCGTAACCATTCACTCCATCAAGCGCTTCTTCACCGGCCGCTGACGCCCCGCGCGTTCGCGGCGACGCCGCGAATCGTGCAAGCGAGCAAGTGCCGGCGCGCGAGTCGTCAGGCGGCGAGGCGCAACTGGCCCTGGTTGAGGTAGCGGCGCAGACGGGCGGCATCGACCTCGCGCGCGAACTCGCGGAACGCGATTGCGATCCGCGCCGGGCCGGGCGTCTCATCCTCGTCGACCCAGATGACCCGGCCGAGCACGACAATCGAGCGGCCCGGGCCAGTCTCGTAGCCCGCGGGCAGGTGCAGGCACAGGGCGACCTCGGCGCCGACGGCCAGCGCCTCGTCGAGTTCGATCTGCGCGCCGCCTTCGGAGAGGTCGTACGCATGCCCGTCGTGCGAGGCCTCGGACGAGTCGAGCGGCCGCACCGCCACCGCGTGGTACATCGGGGGCGTGCGGAACCGGGCGTGGCGGCGGCGGTCGGGGCCGGCGAACGCAAGGGGCGAAGCGGACATGTCTGATCCTCCTGACGGGGCGCGCCGCGGACAACGCCGTCCCACCGTGCGGCCGCGCTGCGTGTGTCATCGGCTGAAGGGTTATTGGGCTTGAGACTCGCCGTCGGAAACCCGCCCGGCCGCAGGAGCAGAAAACCACGGGAGAGACCCCCCGGTCGCCCGGATACCATGCTCCCCGGTCAACGGGGAGCGATCGTGTCATGGTGAACATTCGTTTCGCGAATGAGCCCGACGTGGCGGCGATCGTGGACATCGCCAACTGGTACGCGGCCAACACCCCCGCGAACTTCGCCATCGAGCCCGAGCCGCTTGAAATGTGGCTCGGCGCGTGGCGCGAGCAGCGCCAGTGGTACCCTTGGCTCGTGGCGGAGGCGCTGCCCGGCGACGCCGCGGCGCAGGACGGCGCGATCGTCGGCTTCGCCAAGGCCTCGCCCTTCCGCACCCGCTGCGCCTATCGCTGGACCGTCGAGACCTCCGTCTACGTCCGCGCCGGCTGGCACGGTCGCGGCCTCGGCCGCTCCCTTTACGAACGCGTCCTCTCAATCGTCCGACGACAGGGGTACCGCAAGGTGCTCGGCGGAATCACCCTTCCCAACCCCGCCAGCGTGCGCCTCCACGAGCACTTCGGCTTCCGCCACATCGGCACGATGTTCCGCGTCGGCTGGAAGTTCGGCCAGTGGCACGATGTGGGGTTCTGGGAACTGGAGTTCGACGGGGGGATCGCATCGGAAGCGCCTGGAAACATTGCACTTGTGCGCGAAGTGGTCGGGGCGGAGGTCGAGGGGCATGGCGCGCGGGGTTGAGGCGCCCGCGATTTGCGTGAACGCATCCCACGATTCGCAGAGCCTCATCGTGGGCGTGGAACGAACTCGAAAGGGATGATCGCGGTAGAATCATCCCGGCGGACCACCCCCCCAGCGGCCGCCTGCGCAGCGCTGCGTTCACTCGCTCCCGCCTCCACGGCGCTGCCTGAACGGATGAAACGAACCCCAGACAAGGAGAATCAGATGAGACGTGCATTGGCGACGACGGGCGTGCTTGTGCTGACCTCTTCCATGTGCCTCGCGCAGGAACCCCTGAAGGGTGAGGATGTGCTCGCCATCGTGAAGAAGGTGGATGAAGCGACGCTCAAGGTCAAGGCGGTTACCTACGACTACCGCGTCACGCCGCTCGAAGGCTACGAGAACCGCTACAAGGTCATGACCGGGCAGGGCAAGGCGATCCGCGGCACCGACCTCGGCGACAGCCCGACCTGGCTCACCCTCGACGACCCCGCCACCGACGGCCCGATCGGCTCCAACCCCATCCTCGCGGTCGCCTTCGACGGCACGAACGTCTACCAGATCGACCACGAGAAGAAAACCCATCTCTGGGCGCCGATGGGCGGCGACGGGGAAGACCTCCTGGAGCGCGTCCAGTTGGGCCTCATGTTCGAGTTCATCCATCCCACCCCCTTCACCGACGAGATCAACGCCGATTCGCTCAAACTCGAGGGCGTCGAGAAGATCGATGACGTCGAGTGCCACGTGATTCACGTCGTCTACGAGGACGCGATGGCCGAGGCTCGCTGGTACTTCGGCAAGAAGGACCACCTGCCCCGCCGCGTCGAGCGCATCAACCAGGGGTACACGCTGGAACTGCACAAACTCAATCCGAAGGCGGAGATCAAAGCCGCGGACTTCGCCCTCAAGGCCCCCGAGGGCTACGAGTCCAAGAAGTACGAGCGCCCCGCCGCGCCCCCGCCGCCGCAACTGCTCGCCGTCGGAACGCAAGCGCCGGACTTCGAACTCCAGTCGGGCGAGGGCAAGACCGTCAAACTCTCCGACCTGCGCGGCAACGTCGTTCTGCTCGACTTCTGGGCGACGTGGTGCGGGCCGTGCAAGATGGCCATGCCCGGCATCCAGGAACTCCACGAGCACTTCAAGGACCAGAAGGTGAAGATCCTCGGCATCAGCACATGGGAGCGCAGCAACAAGGTCGAGGGGCCCATCAAGTACATGAAGGACCAGAAGTTCACGTATGGCCTGCTCGTCGAGGGCGATGAAGTCGCCACCGCCTACAAGGTCCGCGGCATCCCCACCTTCTACCTCATCGACAAGAAGGGCAAGATCGCCCACGTCGCCGTCGGCTTCGACCCCGAAGGGGAACAGAAGATTCAGAAGTTGATCGAGGATCTGCTGGCGCAGGGTGAAATGTAAGACTGGGTCCTCAGCACCGAATCGCTCGCAAAGCCCAGGGATAGCCATCCCTGGGCTTTGCGTCATTTGGCGCGCCGCCTCACTTGCCGATGCAGAAGCCCGCGAAGATGCGCCCGAGCACGTCGTCGGGCGTCACCGCGCCCGCGAGCGAGCCGAGCGCATCGAGCGCGCTGCGCATCGACGCGGCGATCAACTCCGAGTCGCGCAGGCTCCGCTCGCCGCACCGCGGCCGGACAAGGTCCAGCGCCGCGCCGAGGTGCGCCCGCGCCCGGCGCAGCATCTCCTCGTGCCGGGGGAGCAGCGCCAGCGCGTCCGCCCCCGCCGGGCACACCCGGTCCGCGAGGGACTCGGCAATGCGGGCGCGCAGGAGCGCCAGCCCCTCGCCGCTTTGCGCGCTGACGCGCAGCATCCCCTCTTCGCCGTCGCCGCCACGGGCGAGGTCGGACTTCGATCGGATCCAAATCACGGGCGCTCGCGCCGGTGCGAATCGCGTCTGCTCGGCCGCCCCGCCGCCGTGCGCCGGTTCATCCGCCGGCGTGAGCAGCAGCAGCAGGTCCGCCCCCTCGATCGCCTCGCGCGCCGCGCGCTGCATGAGCGGATTGAGCCCCAGCGGCGAATCGTCCAGACCCGCGATGTCCACGAGCAGCACCTCCGGCGAGAGCGGATCGCCCGCATCGAGATGCATCGGCTCGGCGATCGCGTCCCGCGTCGTCCCCGCCTGCTCGCTCACCACGGCCCGCTTCCGACCGAGAAGCGCGTTGTAGAGCGTGCTCTTGCCCGCGTTCGGCCCGCCGACGAGCACGACGCGCGGAAGGGCGCTGAGCGACTCCGACCCGATAGACCGGCTCAGCGTCTCGTTCATCGTCCGCGCCAGTTCTTCGAGGCGCTGCGCAAGGTCGGCCGGCGCGATCGCGACGACATCCTCCTCGTCGGTGAAGTCGATTCCCGCCTCGACGAGGGCGAGGGTTTGGGCGAGTCGCTCGCACAGATCGGCCGCGACGAGGCCGAGGCGGTTGCCGCGCAACGCTTGTGCGGCGCGCAACTGCGCATCCGACGCCGCCGCGATCGTCGCCGCCACGCCCTCGGCCTGGGTGAGCGTCATGCGGCCGTTGAACCACGCGCGCGCGGTGAATTCACCCGCCTCCGCCCGCCGCGCGCCGCGATCCAGCGCCAGCAGAGTCACCCGCTCGATCATCGTCGGGTTCCCGGGCAGGGCGATCTCGATCACATCCTGGCCCGTGTAACTTCGCGGCGCGGGAAAGAGCAGCAGCATGCACGGCCAGCCGTTGACGAGGCGATGCGACCGCGCGCCGCGCGTGCGCGGCAGCGGCCGATGCGCCGCGCCGCTCATCGCGTCAACGATCGCCCACGCCTGCTCGCCCGAGAGCCGGATCAGCCCGCGACCCGAAGCCCCCGGCGGCGAGGAGCAGGCAATGATGGTGTCGGCGAGGTTCACGCACAACTGTATCGCGCCCTACCGCTGCCCCGGCCGGCGGCGGACGGCGGACGGGAGCGCTGCGTCTTTGGTCAACGAGCAGCGGGGGGATCAAAACGGGGGCGATTCCCCGTTGCGGATTCACTCACGACCAGTTAGACTGTCCCAGTTGACCACCTTCGCCGCTTGATTCGGATCGAATCGCGAAGTCGCGCAACATTCAATAAATGAAGGAGGGATGATATGCGCTCCTCAGTCGCATTCCGCGGGGCAAGGTCCGTTTGGAGTGCCGTGGTTGCATCTATCATGGCGTCGGTGCCGCAGCTGGCCGTCGGTCAGGACTGTGGGACGTGGGGGGTCGTCGCGCAGGGTGCTCCAAACCGACGATCGTACCCTGCAATGGCCTATGACAGCGCCCGAGGGGTGACAGTTCTGTTTGGTGGAACCACAAGCGGCTTCAACGCTCTCGGAGACACATGGGAGTGGGACGGTGTGACCTGGCGCCTAGTCGCCACCGGTGGACCCTCACCGCGCGCCAAACACGCCATGGTGTACGACAGTGTTCGGGGAGTGACCGTGCTCTTCGGTGGAACCTATCCCTACTCAACGATCTTCGGCGACACGTGGGAATGGGATGGAGCAACCTGGACGCGCGTGAGCACGACCGGGCCCTCTCCTCGCTTCCTTCATCAGATGGCGTTCGACAGCGCAAGAGGTCAAACGGTGCTCTTTGGCGGCTGGGACGGTTACCTTGATCAACGCGATACATGGGAGTGGGACGGTGTGCGATGGAAGCGAGTCGACGCGCCGGGACCCGCTTCTCGCCGACAACATGCCATGTGCTTTGATGAGGCGCGCGGCGTGGTCGTGCTCTTCGGAGGCATGCTTCAGGGGTCAGACCGCGAGCGCACGTGGCAGTGGGACGGAGTGAGTTGGTCGATTGCGGCAGAAGTCGGACCGGGCAAGCGGCTCAGCACTGCAATGGCGTATGACATTGAGCGCGGGGTCTCAATCCTGTTCGGCGGATACAGCGATTACTACCCCACTCGGCTTGGAGACACCTGGGAGTGGGATGGAACGGTCTGGACTCGGCTTACCGACATTGGCCCGCCGGCCCGATCCGCTCATGCCATGGCTTACGACGTGGCGCGCCGGAGCGTCGTGCTCGCCGGCGGAGGAAGCGACGAGAGCACGTGGGCTTTCGGCGGCTCGGGCGGATCGATCCACATGACGCCGCTTTACTCTGCCTGCCCGGGCAGCGGCTCGGGAGCCGTGTCGTGGGCGTGCGGGTCGCCCAATGGTGAAGTGGCCTTGCTCTTCGCCATGACCACCGGGAGTTTCCGAGTGCCCTCCGGCCCTTGCGTCGGAACCCGCCTTGGACTGGGCGTACCGCACCTTCAACTCGTGGAATCCGGATTCTCCGACCATCGCGGACGAGGCCGCATTGAGGTCGAACACGGCCCCCATGCCTGCGGAGGCTATATCCAGCTCCTGGATCTAACTGCATGCTCCACCAGTAACACAGTGTTGGTGGAGTAGCACCGGACGCGCACTCATGGTTGCCGGGGAAGTCGAGCACCGCGGATACTCGCGCCGGATCGTGCCGGCAACATGACGCTGCGATTCGCGTCTGAGGCGCCCCGCATTCACCGCTGCCCCGGCCGGCGGGGTGGGCGGACGGGGGGCGAGGACTCTTCTTTCTTTTCCTCTTCCGCGGCGAAGGGGCGGGGCTCGGTCTCCGCCTTGTCGCTCACTTTCCACACCGCCCCGCCGCGCACGAACATGCGGCGCATCTCTTCGAGTTGCAGGGGGCGCGAGCCGAGGCGGCCGAAGACGGCGACCTGGTGGCCGGATTCATCGACGGCGCGGTCGCGGTCGAGTCCCTTGCTCACCGCCAGCGCCGGGCCGTGCGTGCGGTACGTCGCGATGAGTCGCGGCGACAGCGGCGGCGAGAAGCCGCGGAACTGCGGCGTCGTGTGCGGGCCCATGAGTTCGATCACGCGCAGGCCGTTGCGGCCATCGGCGACGTAGGCGTAGAGCGAGGCGTTGGTCATGCCGACCTTCACATCGCGCGCATCGTCGATCGAACCGTCGGCGGTGAACAATTGGTCCAGACGCGGCCGCTCGGGGTTCGTGATGTCGATGATCGCCAGCCCCTGCGAGCCGGCGGCGACGAAGGCGTTCGTCCGCGCAATGTAGACGCGCCGGGCGTCTTCGAGTTCGACGCTCGCGCCGTCAACGAAGCGCGGCGACGCGGGATCGGTGATGTCCGCCACGTGCAGGCCGCGCTCGTCGGTGATGAAGGCGTAGCGGAACTGCACGGCCACGCTGCGCGGATTGCTCAGCACATCGCTGCCGGCGACCATCTCGACGCGCGGTTCGAGAGGCTTGTCGATGTTGATGACGACCAGGCCCGCCGCGGCGGTCGCGTAGAGATAGTGCCCCGCCAGCGTGAGGTGCGTCATGCCGGTGAGCGCGCCGCCGGGGTTGAAGGCTGTCGAGCCGTCGGCGAACACCGCCCGCTCCATGAAGTTGTTCGTCGGATCGCCGTCGAGCAGCGTGCCGGCGAAGGTGAGAATCAGCCCCTCATCGCGGTCGGCGATGTAGAGGTAGGCGTAGAGGGGGTGGATGGGTTGCTCTTCGTTGACGAGATGCGCGTCCTCGACGGATCGCTCGTCGAGCATCGTCTGGCGGGGCGTGTCGGGATCGGTCGAGAAGCGCGAGCGGGCGGGATCGACGGCGAGCGTGCTCGGGCTGGCGACGGCGACGGCGTAACTGGTCCTGAAGCCGAGATTCTGCCCCAGGGGCGAGACGGGCGCGGTGACGATGCGTTCGCTGAAGCCCTTGTTGTCGATGCTGGCGACGTCGTAGGCGTAGAAGCCGCCGGCGCCCCGGGCCGCGTAGAGGTACTCGCCGCGCAACTGCACGTCGAGAATCTCGCCGCCCCAGCCGGCGTCGTGGTGATGCGCCTCGCGCAGCAGCCGGCGGTCGCGCTCGACGAATCGCGTATGCTCATCGGGATACGCGAGATGGTGCAGGTGCGAGCCGATCACCGCCTGCGGCTCATCGTGCTCGGTGACGACGACGGCCTCCAGCCCCTCGCGCCCGGTGGCGACGTACGCGTAGCGGCCGACGAAGTTGACGAAGTTCGTTCCTTGAAGAAACAACTGCGCCATCCACGCATTGTTGTCGTTGCTCTTGGAGAGATGGCAGTCGGTGCACATCTTCGTCGTGCCGCGGCCGCCGGTAGCGTGGGGGAAGTGGGGGTTGAACGCCTGCCCGCTGTAGCCCTCGCCGCTGATGGTCTGCTGCTGGTGGTAGACCCACTCGCGGTTGGCGTTCTGGCTTGACACGAGCACAGCGCTGCTGGAGCGCACGGGCACGACGCGGCCGCCCTTGACGGTCGAGTCCTTGCCGAGCATGAAGACGTCGTCGCGGAGGACCTGGAAGTTGTAGCGCGTGTAATTGCGCGTGAAGAGGCTCTCGTTATGGAGCATGGGAGCCCGCTGGTTGGCTTCCATGGGCAGGTGGCAGCCGAAGCAGGAAGTCATCCACGAGGTGTGGCAGGTGTAGCACTCCATGTTGTCCATGGAGTGGGCGAACTCGAGGTCGCGCCCCTCCTCGACCTTCAGATCGCCCCACGTCACGCCGTCGCGGCGCATGGTCTTGGCGCGCCGGCTCAGCGCCGCGGCCTCGGGATTCGCTTTCGCCCAGTCGGAGTCGGGGTTGATGGTGTCCACCGTCTGCGGGATGACCCATTCGAGGCCGCGCGTCACCGCGGACCGCTGGATGATGGTGTCGCCGCGACGTTCAAACTGCGGCCCGTTGAGCACGGTGCGCGTGGCGAGGTTGGTCCCGCCGGGCGGGGCGGCCGGGCCGCTCGTCTTGAGCGTGGCGCGCTGCGTGTAGGAGCCGTGGCAATCGACGCAGGTGATTTCGATGGCGTTGCGCACTTCGCCGTAGAGCCGCCCGTCGCCGTGGACGTCCTGGGTGAAGTGGCAGTCGATGCAATGCATGCCGCGCTCGAGGTGAACGTCGCGCAGGTGGACCGCCTTGTCCCACTTGTGCGGATCGTCGGGATCGATGACTTCGCCGCCGGCGTCGAGCAGGTTGCCGCGGCGGTCCTTCTTGTGTACGGCGCGGAAGACCCAGCCGTGACCGTGGAAGTCGGCGATCTGGTTGTGGCGCAGGCGATCGTTGAGCGTCGAGCCGTCGCCCTGGCGCGGCTCGCCGCTGCGCTCGAGGAAGTCCGGCCCGCTGCGCTCGCCGGCGTGGGAGATCGCATCGGGATACAGATTGCCCCACAGGCCGCGCAGCGCTGCGCTCTCGGGATTGCGCCGAAGGTGCTGCGCCTCCTGCTCGGTCGTCGGCTTGTGCGAGCGGCTGGGATAGAAGAACTCGCCGTCGGACTCGTTGTCCCACCACATGTAGCCCAGGTAGGTGTTCGCGTAACTCGTGCCGGGGTGGATGTGGCAGGTGATGCACTGGCTGTTGGGTACGGCGCTGGTCATCACGTGCCCTACCGGATGGCCGGACTCGTCCTTGGGAATGTTCGGGTCGTTCTGGTCGGCAGCGAGGCCGAGATGGCCAAACTTCGCCAGCGTCTCGCCGCTGTGGTAGGGATCGCGGTCGTTGGCGTAGGGCACGTGGCACGCGGTGCAGCCGGAGGATCGATAGTCGCCGGGATGATCGTTGGTGCCGAGGAAGTTGAGCGTGGGGTCGAGCAGGCGGGTCTTCTGGAGGCCGATGAAGACGGGATCGGTCCGGTTGAGCGTGCCGAGGCCGCGCGGCGAGAGGCCCTTGTCGGGCCGGCCGCCTTCGACGAGGGCGTTTGGGTTGCCGACCTCGGCGGGATTGGCGTTGGGCGTGGCGCCGCCGGGCACGGGCAATTTCGTGCCTCGCTCGAAGATGCGCAGAATGTTGCCGGGCTGGCTGATGTTCCACGTCGGCAGGGAGAGGAGGTAGGGCACGACGCCGCGCTGCAGTTCCGCCTCCGTCGCGGGCCGGGTGATGCTCATCCGCTCACGCTCACTGGTGACTTCGACGACGCCCTGGAGCATCTGCGGCAGGCCGAAGGGCGAGTAACTCTCGCCGTAGATCGGGACCTTGTTGGGGATGGAGCCGTTGTTGTAGAGCGCCGCGCCCCAGAGTTGCGCCCCGTGGGCCATCATCGAGCGCTTGACGCGCTGGGTGATGGAGTAGTGGCACGAACCGCACGTGTAATCAGCAATGCGCAGGTCGCCGGGGTTGATGAAGCGGATGAACTCGGGCGACTCCTGATTGAGCAGGGCGGCAGTGATCTCAGGATTGCGCGAGCCGTGCAGCAGCGCCGGATCGTGCGCGGCGTGGTGCGAGCCGAAGTGGCCGTCGTCGTGGCGGCCGTACCACGCCTGGGCGTTGCGCGGCTGGACGTGCGCGCGCTGCATGGCGTCGAGATACGCCGCATCGGCGATCGGCGTGCCCGGCTCACCCGGCCGGCCCGGCGCTTCGAGGGGCGAGGTGATGGAGGCATCGCCGCCGTGGCAGCCGACGCACCCCACTGCCGCGGTGATCGGCGCCGGGTGCATCGTCCGCTCGGCCTTGTCGTACTCGCCGTGGCAGGACATGCAGCCGGTGGACTGGTGCATCACCCACTCATCCACGGAGTAACGGCCACTGCCGTCGGGCTTCTCGGGCAGGTCGTTGCGGTGAGGCGTCGCGGTCATGCGGCCGTCGATTTCGCGCTTGGCTTCGTGCGGATCGCTCACCCGCGTGATGAAGGCGCGGTCATACGGCTCGCCGCCGCGCCAGTGCTTGGCGTGCTCGCACGCCGCGAGCACCACGATCGAAATCAAACCACAGAGGCACAGAGGGCACAGAGAGGGCCAGCCACGAAAAGGCACAGAAGGCGCAGAATGAGAAGGGAGAGAGGAGCGTCGTGACGACTCTCTTCCGGTGCTCTTTGCGCCCCTTGTGCCTCTTTGCGGCCACTGCATTCGATCGCGCTCCATGCCGCCTCCGTCAGTAGGACAGCGTGACGCCGGCGAAGATCTGCCAGAGCGTCTCGTCGGTGTCGAAGATGTCCGTGAATCCATCGCCCGGAAAGAAGAGCGAGCCGCCCAGCGTGAGAATCACATTGTTGTTCAATGCCGGGCGGTACTGCGTGCTCAGGTTGAGTTCGTACCCGAGGTGCGGGTCGATGCCGTTCTGATTCAGGAAGAGTTCGAGCGTCTCGGTCTGAGCGAACCAGAGGCTGCTGGCGTTGAAACTGGTGCGGAGTTTCGGCGTGATCTCCGCATCGAAGCCGGTGTTGAGCAGCAGCAGCCCCGGATTGACGTAGTTCGCCTGCCCCTCCGCCTTGGTCCCCGCGAGGTCGTTGTAGAAACTGCGGGCGCTGGTGAGATCGACGCCGAAGAGGCGCACCGCCTGACCCTGGTAGAAACTGCCGGGGCCGCCGGCGAAGAAGGGGTTGTCGAAGATGCCGTCAAACCCCTCGCCGCGCCCGTCCTCCGGATCGTCGTCGCCGCTCTGGTAGAGCAGCGAGACCTTCGGCCTCAGCCAGTCGATGTCGTACGAGAGTTCGATCGCGGCGAGGTAGGCGCTGATGTCCACGTCGCGGCCGGCGATCGGGTTGCGCCGATCTTCGCCGAGGACGTAGTACAGCGCGTGATTCACGTTGAGCCGTCCGATGTGCCCGTCGCTCGCCCAGCCAAGGTAGAAGGCGTCAATGTTCTGGAGCGAGACGCTGCCGGCGAGGCTCGGTCGCACGAGAAAGCCGTTCTCGTCGTAGCGCAGGTCCGATTGATCGTGATTCCAGTGGAAACTGAACTGCGTCGTGTAGCCGTCCCAGAGGAAGTCCTGGAGGTACAGGTTGGCGATGACGACCTGCTGGTCGCGCCAGTCGAGTTCGTTGAGTTGGCTGTTGGTGTCCTTCTCGGTCTGGGTGAAGAAGGTGAGGTTGTATTGGATGCGGTTCGAGTCGAAGTTGCCCAGCAGGCGCACGCCATCGGAATTGTCATTGAAGATGAAGCCGCGGAAGTCGGAGTTGAACTGCTGGCGCCCGAGTCGCAGAGCGGCGATGTCAAACTTGGGGCTGGTGTCTCCGAGGTGAAGTTCGAGGAACGTTTCCGCAAGCGCGACGTGGTTGTCGCCGCGCGTCTCGCCCTGGCGCGTGTCGATGAACGCGGCGTTGTGCTCGTTGAGTTCGAGGCGGTTGAAGTTGATGACCGGCGTGACGCGAAGGAGCCAGTCCACGGGCCGGAAAGCCGTGTACCCCTGGAACAACTCGAAGGAGAAGATGAAGTTCTGGTTGATGAAGAACTGCTCGCCGTCGCCGAAGAAGTCGAATCGCCCCGGATCGCCGGCGCTGGCGCCCGAGGGCGTGGGCAGTTTGCGCGCGGTGAGGAACGTGTCGGAGATGGCGGTGAAGTTGAAGAAGAGATCATCGCCGGCGATCGGGTAGTCGCCCTTGAGGATGTTGCGGTCGTAGGGGTTGAAGGCATGGCCGCGGGTGTAGGGCGAGTCGCCTCCGACGGCGTTCATCAGGAGGTCGTCGTGCGGCCCGCGCCGGCCGTAGCGGTCCCAGTCAAACCACCCGAGGCGCCAGCGGTCGGGCATGGGGACGGCGGCTTCGCGGCGGATCCACTCGCCGCCGCCGGCCGGGCCGGAGTGGCCGAGCGGTTCAAGGGGGATCGCGGGCAGAAGCGTCGGCGTCTCGGGCGATTGCGGCGTCTCGGCGGCGGGCGCGTCTTCGGGAGGCGCTTGAGCGGGCGGCTCCGCAGGCGGCGTGCGCCGCGGCGGCTGGCCGAGCGCGGCGGGGTCATTCGACAGCATCAGCCCGGCGCCGATGACTGCGGCCGCGGCCCAAACGCGCGATCTGTCCCGCCCGGGTTGGTGCGCCACGCGCACCAAGATAGACGCCGCACCGGCGCGCAGCAAGCGCTCGGAGGCCGACCGTGCTCAGGCGGCCGAGGAAGCGCCCAGCCCGAGGCGGCGCTCGATCAGCCGCCGCAGCACCCGCCCGGCCCGATAGATCAGCGACAAGGTCTGGAATCGCACCGCGAGGCGGCGCAGGATCGGATCGTCGGGCGCCGCCTTGAGGGCGCGGCGGAGCATGATTCGCGCCCGCTGGTGCTGCCCCGAACGGATGTAGGCGAGCAGGAGGTTGTGGTTGGCTCGCTCATGGGAGGGATCGAGGCGCAGCGCGCGGCGGGTGTACTCGATGCCCTCGTCGTAGTCGCCCTTGCGAAGGTGCAGCACGCCGAGGCGGTGCCAGGCCTGGGCGTTGCGCGGTTCGCGCTGCGTCAGGAGCGTAAGGGCGCGCTCCGCCTGGGCCTTCATCCCGACTTCCTTGAGCAGGTCCGCCAGGCCGAGGAGGTCGGGCTCCTGGGGCGTGAGCGACTCCATGACCGTCGCAAGGTGCCGCCGCGCCACGTCGTGCCGCCCCGTGTGGTGCATCACGATCGCCGTATTGAGCGCGACGCCCGGATACTCCGGATTGAGTTTGGACACCAGTTCGAACTCGACGGCGGCGGCGTCGAAATGGCGCGCCGCGACCGCGATCTGGCCGAGGCGGAAGTGCGCATCGGCGTTGGTCGGCTCGAGTTCGAGGATGCGGCGGAACTTCTCGGCCGCCTCCGGAAGCCGGTCCATCGCCACCAGGTGAAGGCCGAGGTCCAGCAGCGTGTCGATGTTGCCCGGGTCTTCGCGCAGGTCGCGCAGGTACAGGCGCAGCGCCTGCTCGGGTTGGCCGAGCGACGCATAGGCCGCCGCGAGCCTCGCGTGAACGCGGGGCATGCGCGGGTCGAGGCGGACCGCCTCCTTGAAGCACCAGATCGCCTTCTCATACAGGCCGCGATGCAGCAGGCTCTCACCGAGATTGGCGCAGCACACCGGGCACTCGTCGCGGATCTGCCGCGCGAGGTAATAGACCTGCTCCGCCTCGTCGTGCCGGCCCAGTTGCGCCAGCGCGCCGACCTGCGGGCAGTAGGCGGCCTCGTTGTCGGGCTGAAGGGCGGCCGCCTTCTCCAGCGCCGCCAGCGCCTCGGCCGGGCGGTCCATCCGGCTGAGATTGATCCCGAGGCTCACGAGCGCGGGGAAGTGATGCGCGTCGAGTCGGTGAACTGCGGCGAAGGCCTCAATCGCCTCCGCGAGCCGGCCGGCGGCCTCGAGCGTCAGGCCGAGGTTGTACGTCCAGTCCGACTGGTCGGGATTGAGGGCGAGGGCCTTGCGCAGTTCGGCCTCCGCCTCTTCCCACCGGCCGAGTTCGAAGAGTTCGTGCGCGCGTTCGACGTGCTCCTCGCCGTGTTCCTCGCTGTTGTCCCATTCGCTCACGGATCAGGTCCTCGGGAGAGCAAGGCGCGCGCCCCGGCAGGCCGGGGCGCCATCAAGGCGAAATTCCGCCGCGCTGGCGGGAAAGCGACGGATTATACTCCGCAGGAGCATCGTCCGTTAAATCGACCGACGCCCGTCGAATCGTCGATCTTTGCCGAAGAAGGTCCTGATGCACCATTTCCGCCTCTTCCGTCTCCTCAAGTGGCTCGGCGCGATGTGCCTGGCGGCGGTCTTCGCGGCCGAGGCGCCCGCCCAACTCACCGAAGCGCAGCAGGCGGACCTGGCGATCTGGCGGACCGTGCTCAGCGACGCGCCGGGCGATCCCGCGGTGCAGCGGAGCGCCGCCCGGCGCCTGCTCGAAAGCGGCTGGCAGGAATCGCTCTCGCTGCTCGGTGAGATGCTCGGTGAATTCCGCAGGCCCGAACTCGTCTCCGTCATCTGCGCCTCCATCCGCGACATGGACAACCCACCCGAGGCGCTCTTTGATGCGCTGGTGGAGCGCCTCGCCGCCGCGCCGCCCGAGTTGCAGGGCCATCTCGCCGACGCCATCGGCACCTATCCCCCGACGATGCTGCCGCGGCTCATCGCCCGACTTGACGCCCAGGGGGCGCTGCCGGCCGAGCGCGTCGCGCTCATCGGCGCCTTGAGCCGCTTCACCGAAGTCGAGGTCGTCGACTCCCTCATCCACTGCCTCGAGCCGCAGGATGATCCAGCCGTCCGCGCCGCGGCCGTCGAAGCGCTGGCGCGCGTCACCGGCGCGGACTACGGCGACTCGATGACGCGCTGGCAGTCCTGGTGGCGCAACAACCGCCTTCAGGGTCGCGACGGCCTGGTCCGCCGCAAACTCCTCCGCCTCGAACGCGAGCGAAACGAAGCGATCCTGCGGGCCCAGAGCCTCCAGCGCGACGTCGCGGCGCTCACGAGCGAACTCCTCACCGCCATCAACCGCAACTACACGCTCACCGAGCCGGATCAGCGCAATGCTCTGCTGCTGACGCTGCTCCAGCATCCCCGTGTGCCGGTGCGGCGTCTCGGACTGGACCTCGTCGAGCAGCGCGTCCTGAACGCCGAGCCGCTCAGCCCCGAGGTTCCGGCGATGCTGGCGCGCATGGTGGCCGACGCGGCCGGACCGCTTCGCGCGCCGGCGCTGCGCCGCCTCGCGCTGGTGGATGCGGCCGGGGCGTCGGCCCTCGTCGGAGCCATGCTCGCCGACACGACCGACGCGGAACTCGAGGCGGCGATGCTCGCCGTCCTCGCACAGACCGCCGACGCCAGGGCCGCACCCGCGATCGTGGCCCGATTCATCCGCCCCGAGCGGCCCAAGGGGACGGCCTCCGCGCTGCTCGCCGCTGCACAGGCTCGCCACCTCGATGCCGAACTCTGGGAGGAGGTCTGGCAACAACTGCGCGCCCAGGATCACGCCGCCCTCACCGCCGTCGAGGCCGAGGTGCTCGCATGGTGCCCCCAGCCCGAGGCGGCGGACTTGCTGCTCGCCATCCTGCAGCCCGCCGACGGCGGCGCCGAGCGCCGCGCGGCCGCGGCTCGCGGACTGGCCGCCTCCGGACTGCACCGCGACGTCCTGCTGGCGCACGCGGGGGACCCGCTCGTCTACGCCCACGCGCTTCGCTCGGCCGCGCGGACCGGCGGCCTCGACTCCCTGCGCCTCATGCTGAGTTGGCCCGTACTCGATGCCGCCCGATTCGGTGAGGAGATCGGCCAGGTTCTCACCGGCCTTCCGCCCTCCGACTGGCTCGAGGCGGATAATCTCCTCGCCGCCAACGAGGCCGTTGACGTGCAGCGGCGCTTCACTTCGCTCAGCCGCGTGCTCACGCTTCCGCAGTCGAACAACGGCTCGAACGGCGCGGCGGCCCTGAGCGCGGACGCAAGGCGGCGGATCTGCCTGCGCCTGGCCGAACTCCACTGGCAGCGCGCCGAGCCCGAGGCCATGCTCACCGCCCTCCAGGCCGCTCCGCCGGGCGAGAGCGACGTCGAGCGCGAAGCGGCGCTGCGCACCATCGCGCTCGTCGCGCTGGAGCGCTTCGACGCCGCCGATGCACGGCGCGCCGCCGACTGGGTTGATGCCCTCGATCTCGTGCTGCGCCAGCGAACAACCGACGTCGATCGCGCCAGGCGCATCGCCGAGGCAATCCAGCAGGGCCGGGCCGGCACACTCAGCGAGTCGGACCAGTTGCGATTCGATTCGCTCATGGTCCGCCTCGCGTCGCTCATCACCTCCGAGCCGCCGGGCGGCTGAGCACTCCCGAAGCGTGAGCAAGGTTCGTACGCGCGGTGTCATGCTTCGCCGCTCGCTACGAGGCCGACGCGCCTGCGAGGACGACCACGCCTGCGCGCCGCTCGTCGCGGCGCTCCGCGCGTCCTCGCTCGCGCTTGGGCCTGGTGGCGCGCGATCCGGAGTCAAGTCAGTGTGCGGCCGCCGTCGAGACGGATGATCTCGCCGGTAAGGTACGTTCCCTCGCGCCACAGGAAGCGCACGAGCCGCGCAACGTCTTCGGGCGTGCCGGGGCGTTTGAGGGGGATGCGGCTCTCGTAGGCTTCGATCTCGGCGGGATCGACCTGCTCGGGCCAGGCGACGACGCCCGGCGCGATCCCGCAGACGCGCACCTGCGGCGCCAACTCGCGCGCCAGCGTGTGAACCATCTCGGCGAGGGCGGCCTTGCTCATCGAGTAGGCCGCGTAGCGCCTCCGGGCGCGGCCGAGGGTGTGGGCGTCGCACATCGCCACGACCACGCCCCCCGCCTCGCGCAGGGCGGGCGCGAGCGCCTGCGTCAGCAGGAGCGGGGCGAGCGCGTTGATGCGCCAGTGCTCCATGGCTTCCTTCGCCCCGATCGCGCCCCATGGAGTGCGCTCGTAGACGGAGGCGTTGTGAACGAGCAGATCCAAACGGCGGCGGTCCGCGGCCAGTTCACGGCCGAAGGACTCGACCGCGTCGAGGTCATCGAGATCGAGTCGCTCGGCCCGGGCGTCGGCGCGCAGCGCGCGGCAGTCGGCGGCGGTCTGAATTGCTTCGGTCTCGCTGGTGCGGTAGGTGAGGATCAGGTCGCAGCCGCTCTGCGCGAGGTCGAGGCAGATGGCGCGCCCGACTCGCCGCGCGCCGCCGGTGACGAGCGCCAGCGATCGCGGGGGACGCGTCATCGCTCATCTCCGGGCGCGTCCGACGGTCCCACGGGCTCCGCGCCGGGCGCAGCCGACGGCCCTGCATCGCGCCGGCCTATGCGGCGGCCCGCTTCGGCCCACGGATCGACCGCGGCGCGCGGCGGCCGACGGACCGACTCGCCGTCGAGCATGCGCCTCCTCATGCCGCGCATCAGCACCGCGACGACCACGAAGAGCACGAGCAGCAGCAGCGTCGCGAGGAGGAGCGCCGCCGTCCAGTCGCTCGGGGGAGTCGCCGCGGCCGAGGCGTCCCCGCCCAATGAGGCGAGATGGAGGAACCGATGGCCCACGAAGGCAGTATAACACGTGGCCGCGTCGCGGGTCGGTGTGGCTCGCCGCGGTCCGCCGAGTGGGCGGACCGGCGCGGGTCCGCGAATCGCGCGGCGGGCCGCAGAATCGGCCCAGGAGGGTGGATCGCCCTGCGGTTTCTTCGGTTGAGGCGCCACGCGCCAAGGCTCGGGGCCAAACGCGCCGATGACGCCTGACCGCTGGGTCCGCCCAGAGCCTTCCCGTATGATCCGATATCGCTCGCATCTTCGCCGGGAATCCTCACGCCACCCGGCGGTCATCCATCCAGAGGGAACGAGGAACTCATGACGACCCCAGCCGCCGACCCCCGACCGCTTCTTCCGATTCGATTCCGCACGCGCGCGATGGCGGCGCTGGTCTTGGCCGGCGCGCTGCTTTCAGCGCCTGCGTGGGCGGTGCAGGAGGCTCCTCCGGCCGGACCGGAAACGGAAGTCGCGCTCGCCGGCCGCCTGTGGGACGATTCCCTCCAAGGCGACATCGAGGGCGTCTACACCCTGCTCCAGACCGTCGGGGAGACTGGGGCGGATGGCGCCGCGGGCGTGGCCGTGGCGGGGGAGGTGAAGTCCTACCTCGCGTTCATGCGGACGCAGGCGGAGGAGCGCCTCAAGACGTACACCGACAGCATGAAGGAACTTGAGGAGCGTCTCGCCGCGGGCAACCACCGCGAGGCGCTGACCAGCGCCGTCGCCGCCCATGAGGCAAGCCTCGAGCCCGGAGAACTCCTCGCGCTCAAGCCCGACACTGACTTGCCCTTCAAGGAAGCGGTGCTGGCGGACCCGCGCGTGGTCGACCTCGTCGCCCGCGCCCGGCAGGCCGCCCACGACGCCGAAGCAAGCGGCGAGTGGATCGTGGCGCAGGATCTCTTCTACCGCCTCAACACGCTCCTCGACCGGCAGTTCCAGGCCGATCTGATGCGCGTCTCGTACCGCCTTGGCCTGCTGCGGCTCTATGCGCCGTCGCGCCTCGACGATCTGATGGATGCGCATCTCAAGGCGATCGGCGAAGAGCCGCGGCCGCGCTGGGCCCACCAGGAAATCGACTCGTGGGACGTGCACCTGCGCGGGGTGAACCGCGCGATGGTGATTGATGCGCTCAACATCGCCGCGAACATGCACCTCTCGCAGCCGGGCTACCCGGTGCTTCTCGCCGGCGGCCTCGAGGCGCTCCAGACGCTGGCGACGACCACGGATCTCAAGGAGACATTCCCCGGCCTCAACGACGCCGCGACGGTGCGCCGCTTCACGACCTTCCTCGCTGAAGAGGCGAAATACTGGAGCGAGCAGAAGACCGCCGACCGCTCGCGCGCCACGCGCCTGCTCGAACGGATCGAGGAGCGCAACCGCGAGACGGTGAACCTCCCCGCGGAGGTGCTCTACCACGAGTTCGGCGACGGCGCGATTGCGAAACTCGACGAATTCACGGACATCGTGTGGCCCGATGAGTTGCAGGTGTTCAAGCGGCAACTGGACGGCTCGTTCAGCGGCGTGGGCATCCAGATCATCATCGACGAGCGCAACCAGTTGACGATCGTCACGCCGCTGAAGAACTCGCCGGCCCATCGCGCCGGCCTCCGCGCCGGCGACGACATCATCGCGGTGGACGGCCGCTCGACAATCGGCATCACTTCCGCGCAGGCGATCGACCAGATCACCGGCCCTAAGGGCACGCCCGTCACCCTCACCATCCGCCGCGAGGGCGCGGAAGAGCCGATCGACTTCCGCCTCTTCCGCGACGACATCCCCATCGAAACGGTCAAGGGATGGAGACTCAAGGACGGCAACGAGTGGGACTACTTCATGGACCGCCAGGCGGGCATCGGCTACCTGCGCCTCAGCGGCTTCATGCGCCAGACCGTGGACGACTTTGACGCGGCCATCGCGGGGATGGGCGACGACCTCAACGGCCTGGTGATCGACCTGCGCTTCAACCCCGGCGGGCAGTTGCAGGCGGTCATCGACCTGTGCAACCGCTTCGTGTCGCGCGGCGTTCTCGTCTCGACCGAGGGGCCCGGCCGGCGCACCAACAAGGTCCACCGCGCCTCCTCCCTGCGAACGAGCGAGCGCCTCGCGGAGATTCCCGTCGTGGTCCTCATCAACGAAGGCTCGGCGTCGGCGAGCGAGATCATGGCCGGCTGCCTCCGCGACCACGATCGCGCCATCGTCGTCGGCACGCGCTCCTACGGCAAGGGAAGCGTCCAGCAGATTTCCGACCAGGTGGACCGCGGCAACGCGCTGCTTCGCCTCACCCGCGAGCACTACCTCCTGCCCAGCGGCGACATGATCCACCGCAACCCCGAATCCACGAAGTGGGGCGTCGAGCCTCATCTCACCGTCCGCATGACGCCGCGGCAGGTTGGCGACTCCCTCGCCATTCTCCGCGACGCCGACGTTCTCCCGGACGCCCACGAGCAACTCAGTGAGGAAGAAGCGGCCAAGCGCGATCCGCAGCGTCTCCTCGACGAGAACCTCGACCTCCAGTTGCAGACGGCGCTGGTGCTTATCCACTCACGCCTCTGGCCCGCCGGCGAGGCCCAACTCGTGAACACGGTTCGCGAGAAGAAGTAAGAGCGATCCCCGGAAGCGGCGCGATGAAGGATGGAGGCGCCGTCCATCGATCACCGGCGACGCCGAAGTGAGCGGCGGAGTCGCGCGGCACGGCTCAGCGTCCGGAACGGGCAGCCGGCAGGGTGGTCGCGTCGCAGTGATTGAATCAGCCGCATGGTGATCGCCGCGGTCAGTCGCCCAGCAACTCCGCCAGCGCCGCCCCGGGATCTTCCTGGCGCATGAGGTGCTCGCCCACGAGGACGATCCCGACTCCTGCCTTGCGCAGGCGCTCAACGTCGGCGTGGGTGCGGATCCCCGATTCGCTGATGAGGATGCGCTTGTCCTCGACCATGTCGAGGAGGCGCAGGGTGTGGTTGAGATCCGTCTGCATGGTGCGCAGGTCGCGGTTGTTGATGCCCAGCAGGGTGTAGCCGGGGTGTGGAAAGCCGATGTGGTGGCGCACGCGCAGCAGGCTTTCGACGTCGTGCACCTCGACGACGGTGGTCATTTTCAGTTCGGTGGCGAGGATGAGCAGATCGACGAACTGCCCCTCGGTGAGGATGTCGGCGATGAGCAGCACGGCGTCGGCGGACGCGGCCCGCGCCTCGTACACCTGCCAGGCGTCGATGATGAAGTCCTTGCGCATCACCGGCAGCGGCACGCGGTTGCGGATGCGGCGAATGTAGTCGAGATCGCCCGCGAAGCCCTCGCGGTCGGTGAGGCAGGAAATCGCCGCCGCCCCCGCGCGGTGGTAGGCTTTGGCGATGGGCGCCGGGTCAAAATCCTCGTCGCGGTACTCCTCGCGCAGCCAGCCGGCCGACGGGCTCTTGCGCTTGATCTCCGCGATGACCGAGACGGTGCGCGGCGGTCGGTTGGCGGTCACGGCCTGGAAGAAGTTTCGCGGGGCGTCGGCCTCGCGGGCCCGCTGCGCCACCTCTTCCACGGGCGTGGCGGCTTTCGCCAGGTCCACCTCCCCTCGCTTTCGTTCGACGATGCGGCTCAGCGCGTTGCTCATCTTCTTCCTCACGTCGCGGCACGTTATAGCGTCCCCGTCCGCGACCGACCACGCCCCGCCGCGCCACGACCCCGCCTGGCTGATTATCGTCATCGGCGCGACGGCGGCGATCGGATTCGGTGTTTTTCTGCTCGCCCGGCCGCGGTGGCTGGCGCGGCGCGGCCGTCCCCGGCCCGTCTCGCCCGCGCTCATGTTCGTCCTGCTCTGCTGGCACCTGCTCGTGACGCCGGCGCTGGCGCGGCTGGCGCTGTGGCTCATCGCCGCGGGGCCGCCGGGCGAGTCGATGACGATGCGCCAGCGGGCGCTCCAGATGATCGCGATTCAGGCCGCCGCGGCCGTCGTCGTCGTGCTGTGGTGGGGGTTGGGGCGGCTGCCGGGCGAGCGGGAGTGGACCGAGCGGGCCGCGCGGCGCCTCGACGAGGCGCGAGGCTCGGACGCCGGACCGCGCCGCTCCGTTCGGTGGTGGTGGGCGGTCGGCGCGGCCATCCTCGGACTCCTGCTCGCCTGGCCCATCGTCCAATTGACGGCCGAGATCGCCGCGGGCGTGCAGGCGTGGTTCACCACGCAGGCGCCGGCGCCGCTGGCGCACCGCACCCTGCGCGAACTGGCCGCGGAGCCGGAGATCGGCGCCTGGATGCTCGCGCTGATCGCGGTGGTCGTGCTTCTCGTTCCGCTGCTTGAGGAAGTGGTCTTTCGAGGCGCGATCCAAGGGTGCCTGCGCAGCCTGACGACCTCTCCCTGGCCGGGGATCCTCCTGACGTCGCTGCTCTTCGGCGTCATGCACCTCAACGTCGTCGAGCCCGCCGCCGTGCCCGGACTGATCGTCTTCGGCGTTGCGCTCGGTGTCGTCTACGAGCGGACGGGCACGCTGCTGGCGCCGGTCCTGATGCACGCCCTGTTCAACCTGGGCAACATCGTGCTGATGCTATTGTCCGCATCTCAGCCGTGATCGGGGCGTGGGTCGCGCCGACGGACTTTGCTCAAGGTCAACGCAGGTCTGGCGGTTCGGGTGTCTGTGCGGACTCCGCCCGCTGAAGGCGAGTCTTCGGCGCGTTCAGAAACCGGCCGCGCGATCTCATACACTTGCCGCGACCATGACCGCCAGCGATTCAACACGGCCGCGCATTCTCACCGGCGACACTCCGACGGGACGCCTGCACCTGGGCCATTACGTCGGCAGTCTCGAACGCCGCCTCGCCATGCAGGAGACGCACGACTGCTACTTCATCGTCGCCAACGTCCACGCCCTCACCACGCGCAGCGACAAACCCGACGAGATCCGCGCCGACACGCTTGAAGTCATGCGCGACTGGCTCGCGGTCGGCCTCGATCCCGATCGCTCGACGCTCTTCGTGCAGAGCGAGATTCCCGCCATCGCGGAACTGACGTTCTTCTTCTCGATGCTGCTGGGCTTCGGGCGGGTGATGCGCAACCCGACGATCAAGGACGAGATCATCGTCAAGAACCTCGGCGACACCTACTCGTTCGGGTTCCTGCTCTACGCGGTGGGGCAGACGGCGGACATTCTCACCTTCCGGCCCGAGGCGGTGCCCGTCGGCGAAGACCAGGTGGCGCACATCGAGATGACGCGCGAAGTGGCGCGGCGGTTCAACCAACTCTACTGCGGCGTCTCGGACCAGACGCCCGACGACGACCACCTTCGGGCCGGCGGCCTGTTTCCCATACCGCGCGCCGAGGTCGGGCGCGTCGGCCGCCTCGTCGGAATCGACGGCGTAAACAAGATGAGCAAGTCGCTCGGCAACGCCATCTATCTCTCCGACACCGCCAAGGAAGTGCAGAAGAAGGTCAACCGCATCTTCACGGGACGGCAGAATCCGACGGATCCCGGCGATCCGAACAACGTCCTGTTCCAGTACCTCGACGCCTTCCACGCAGACAAGGCGATGGTGGCGGACCTTCGCGAGCGCTACGCCGGCGGGCGGGTCGGCGACGGCGAAGTCAAGAAGGAACTCGGCAGCGCGATCAACGCCCTGCTCGATCCCATCCGTCAGCGCCGCGCCCGATACGAAGGCGATGACCAGGCGATTCTCGAGATCATCCGCGCCGGCTGCGCCAAGGCCAACACCGCCGCCGAGCAGACCCTCGCCGCCGCCCGCAAGGCGATGCGCATGCACTTCGGCGAGAGGTCGCTGGGTTATCGGTAGCGCCGCGCGGACTTCGCGCCGTTCCCTACAGTCGGCACAGGCGCGCCGCCTTGCCCCGCTCCGCCCGTTTCCCGACGGAGTCGCGCCGCCGGTGCGACGATGAAGGGTGCAGTCTCAAGCACAGGGAACGGACCATGGCGGGGTACACGATCCACGATCGGGCGGTACGGAGTTGTGGACTGGCCCTGGGCCTGGCGGGCTGGCTCGCCGCCGCCGCGCCGGCGCTCGGGCAGCCGGACATCCCCGTTTTCGAGGCCCGACACGAGCTGCGCTATCGCTTCCCCGAGGAGCACATCGAAATCGCCCCGGCCGCTTTCCGCACCACGATCCGCGGCTCGGAGACGATCCTCCGCGACACGCGCGAAACGGTGATGCAATACGACGGCTCGCTCGGCTTCACGCTGGCTTCGCGGCCGCTGACGTCCAGCGGCGACCTGCCGGAGGGGACGGTCGATCTCTACGCGCGCCTCACCGAGGTGCGCCTGCAGTGCCGCGCCGGGCGCGGGTCCTACTCCATTCTCGCCGGCGAAGACGGGCTGGTCGAGAACCGCCCCCTGGTCGGTGAAACGCGCCTCGGGCCGCACGAGAAGTACATCGGCTCACACACCGTCGCCAGCCTCCTCGCCAAGCCGAGCACCATCCGCTTCGCCAACGGCGCGCTTCTCGTGGCGCCGGCGCCCGCGGGGCTGCTCGCCACGCTCGATTGCGCCTGGATGTACTCGGGTGTCTCGGCGATCCTCCCCCCACTGCCTTCGCGCCCCATCGCGACGGGCCAGACGTGGAAGGCGGGCATGCCGATCCGACTCTCGGTCTTCGGCCAGCCGCAGATCATCCGCCTCGACTTCCGCTTCGAGGAGTTTGACGAGGAGACGCACGTCGCCGTCGTCGGCTGGAACACGACGCTTGCGAGTACCTCCGTCGTTGCCGTGGCAGGGATTCACCACATCGGCCCCGACGCGGTCGCCTCGGGCACGGTCTCGGGGCGCCTTCGCCTCCACGCCGATTCCGGCACGGTCCTTTCGAGCGAGATGCGCGTAAACGTGAAGATCTCGCATTTGCGCTCCTCGGGGACGACGGTGCAGTACGCCAAGGTCTACTCCCTCGAGAATCTCGCCGCCTCCGCGCCGTCCGGTTCGATCGCCGCCGCCCGACCGGAGGGAGAGGACGAGCCATAGCGCTCCACCCGCCGCCTCCCCCGTCCTGGGGCAGGCGGTGCGGCTGAACCGCTTCGCGTATCATCCGGCGTCGAGGCGCAGGTCTCGGAAAGGACGGCCTGAGGTGTGTGGAATCGTCGCGTACATCGGCTCGAAGCCCGCTCTGCCGATCCTCCTGGAAGGGCTCAAGCGCCTCGAATACCGCGGGTACGACTCGGCCGGCATCGCGTTGATCAACGGCGGCCTGCGCGTCGTCCGCTCCGTCGGCCGCGTCAGCGTACTTGAGGAGAAGATCGCCCGCGAGAAGGGCCTCGAAGGGACGATCGGCATCGCCCACACCCGCTGGGCAACGCACGGCGAACCTTCCGACTCCAACGCCCACCCCCACCGCGACGACCCCAGGCCGCGCGGCCACGGCATCGCCCTCATCCACAACGGCATCATCGAGAACTACGCCAGTCTGCGCACGTGGCTCGAAGACCAGGGGCACACCTTCACCTCCGAGACGGACACCGAAGTCCTCTGCATGCTCGTCTCCGAGTTGTACGACAAGGACGCGGGCATGACGCTGGACCGGGCGGTGCAAGCGGCTCTCCGCGAGGTTACCGGCGCCTATGCCATCGCCGTCATCTGCGAGGATGAGCCGGGCGTGCTCGTCTGCGCCCGCAAGGGCTCGCCGCTGATGATCGGCGTGGGGCAGGGCGAGTACATCGTCGCGTCCGACGGCAACGCCATCATCGCGCACACGACCCAGGCCTTCGCCCTCGAAGACTACCAGATTGCCCGCATCACCCGCGAGGGCTTCCGCACCACGACCCTCGACGACGTGCGCGTCACGCCCAAGATCCACGATCTCGAAATCGAACTCCAGCAGATCGAACTCGGCGAGCACGAGCACTTCATGCTCAAGGAGATCTTCGAGCAGCCCGACGCACTGCGCAACACGCTGCGGGGACGCACCGACTCGCGCGAAGGGCGCGTCGTCCTCGGCGGGATCGCGGAGTATGCGCGCGAACTCGTCAAGGCGCGGAGGTTTATCCTTCTCGGCCAGGGCACCGCCCTTCACGCGGCGATGATCGGCGACTACCTCCTCGAAGACCTGGCCAAGATTCCCGCGGAGGTCGAGTACGCCAGCGAATTCCGCTACCGCAACCCGATCATCGAAGACGGCTCGGTCGTCATCGCCGTCAGCCAGTCGGGCGAGACGGCCGACACCTTGGCCGCGCTGCGCGAGGCGAGCGACCGCGGCGCGCTGACGCTGGGCATCGTCAACGTCGTCGGCTCATCGATCGCGCGCGAGACGGACGCGGGGGTATACCTGCGCGTCGGGCCGGAGATCGGCGTCGCCTCGACCAAAGCGTTTCTCGGTCAGGTGACGGCCTTGTCGCTGCTGGCGCTCTTCATCGGCCGGCGGCGCTTCCTCAGCGCCGAGCAGGTCAGCCAGCACCTCGCCGAACTCGAGCAGGTGCCCGAGCGCATCGAGTCGATCCTCGCGCAGTCGGAGATGATCCGCGACGTGACGAGCCGGTACATCGACCGCGAGAACTGGCTCTTCCTCGGCCGGGGGCACAACTATCCCGTCGCCCTCGAAGGCGCGCTGAAACTCAAAGAGATCAGTTACATTCACGCCGAGGGCATGCCCGCGGCGGAGATGAAGCACGGCCCGATCGCGCTGATCAACAACGGCATGCCTTGC
Source organism: Vicinamibacteraceae bacterium (assembly GCA_011525805.1). GTDB lineage: Bacteria > Planctomycetota > Phycisphaerae > Phycisphaerales > UBA5793 > UBA5793. The sequence continues at coordinate 18,962 of WYBR01000047.1, read as the reverse complement.
GTCTTCCTCGCGACGCGCAACAGCCAGTACGACAAGATCGTCAGCAACATCCAGCAGGTAAAGTCGCGCGGGGGCAAGGTGATCGCCGTGGCGACGGAGGGGGACCGGTCGATCCGCCAGCACGCCGACGAAGTGTTCTACGTCCCCGACATGCCCGAGCCGATGCAGCCGCTGGTGACGGCCGTGCCGCTGCAACTGCTCGCCTACCACGCGGCTGTGCTGCGCGGCCACGACGTCGACAAGCCGCGCAACCTCGCCAAGAGCGTGACGGTGGAGTGAGAATGGCTCACAGATTGGTGGTGCAGGCTCTCAGCCTGCACGGTCGTACCGGATGAAAGCCTGTACCACCCCTTGTCGGTCATTCTGTGAGGCGCCCGATGGGAACTGATCGCTCGCACTGATCGTTCATCAAACTGCGGCGTCCGGCGCGGGCTGTCGCTTCCACCTGTCGCAACGAATCTCGCATAACGATAGGAACGGGCGCAGCCCGGCGGTGGCCGGGCCGCGCCCGTCGTGTGGCGACGGAAGGTTGCGGGATCAGTTGCTCGTGCGGCAGGTGGTCGCGTCGATCGCTTGCCAGGCGCCGAGACACATCCCCGAGGAGATGTTCGCGACCAGGCGCACGTTGCCGGATGGATCGGCCCGCGGAGTGGCGACAATCTGGATGCCCTGGCCCGAGAGGCGCAGCGGCGTGCCGGCGCACGTGCGGCCCTGCGGGATCACGAACGACCCGGCGGAGCGCGCCCAGAGCAGACCCACGAGACCCGACGGCGTCGCGCCGCTGATGTCAAACGTCATCGGGCCCGGGCATGGGCCGGAGATGACCAGGCGCAGCGCCCGCTGCCCCGTGGATGACATCGAGAAGTTGTCCACGTACTGCCGCGGCGAGACCGGATCGACGGTGTGCGGCCGCGAGATGCGCGCTCCGACCTCGTGCACGCCGTTGCGCAGCGCCGTGAACTGGGCGGAGAGCGAACGGCGCACGAGCGAGCCGGCGCCGATGATGCCGACGGCGTCGTAAGCGATCGACTGCCCGTCAACGAGAATCTCGAAGATGCCGCCCTCGCCGTTGATGTAGAGAGGATCGGCCTGGGCGGCCCAGTCGAAGGCGATCTGGTACGAGGACCCCGACTGGAGATTGACGTACTGCACGAGTTCGACGCCCTCGCGCTGGCCGATGCGGTAAACCTGCTGACCGACGATGAAGCGCGCGGCCGGCGAAGCGGGCAGGTTGGGATTGGTCTGGAAGTTGACGATCGAGCCCGGCGCGCCGACGCCATTGCTCGTGTTGCGCTGGGTCCAGCCGGTGAATCCCGACGAGAAGTCGCCGTTGCTGAAGAGATTCTGCGCCTGGGCCGGCGCCGTGACTGCGGCCGCAACCGCGGCAACGGCGGCGAACAGCGCGCGCCGTGCGAAATGGGGACGGTACATCGGAGTTCTCCTTCATGAATCCAGCCTGGACCTTCTCCGCACGACCGCCGCCCGGAGAGACCCGTCAGGAAGCGGATGGACGGCATCCGCCTCGCTCAGGAACTCGTGAAGCGGGGGCGTCGTGGACAATGCCTCGGGGCTTGGGCTGCGGTGCGAACGCGCGGCGTCGCGGGCGGCGCGGAGCGAGGCGGCGGGGGCAGCGGGGGCGGGCGGCGCGGCGGCCTAAGATTGCGCCCTGCGCCACGTCGATCGCCTCGCCGCCATGAGCCACGCCGCCAACCTCACTCTCGCCGTCTTCAGCGAATCCTCGAAGTGGAGCCTGCCGCGCCGCCTCGTCGAGCAGGTTGAGGCGGTGAGCGACGCGGTGCGCGTCCGCGCAGCCCACAACCGCGCCGATCTGCTCAAACTCCTCCCGGAGACGCACTACCTCGTCGGCTTTCCCCTCAGCGACGAGGACTTTCACCGTCACGGGCGATCGCTTCGCTGGATTCAACTGACCTCGACGACGCCCGACCTGCGCCTCGAACTGCCGCGCCTGACCGCGTCGGCGGTGCGGCTGTGCACGGCCTCGACGATCCAGGCCCCCCAGCGCGCCGAGCACGCCGTCATGCTCATCCTCGCGCTCGTCCGCCGCCTGAGCGAAGCGCTGACGGCCCAACTCGAGCACGTCTGGGCGAGCCACGAACTCGCCGGCTCGATGCGCGACCTCGAGGGGCTGACGGTCGGGATCGTCGGCCTCGGCCCGCTCGGGCGGGCCATCGCGCGGCGCCTCCAGCCCTTCGACGTCGAGATGATCGCGACCCTCGGCGACGCCGACAACCCCTTCGCGGGCGTCAAGGAGATGCTCCCGCTCGACCGCCTCGACGAACTGCTCAGCCGCAGCGACGTGATCGTCCTCGCCGTGCCTCCGACCGCGGTGCGCAGCGTGCTCATCAATCGTTCGATGCTCGAAAACTGCCAGAAGACGGCGATCCTCGTCAACGTGAGCCACAACCGCGTGTGCGACGACGCGGCGCTGGCGGAGATGCTCTCGCGCCAGCGGCTCGCCGGGGCGGGGCTGGATTCGTTCGACACCGCTCCGCTGCCCGAGAGTTCCCCCTTGTGGCGGATGAGCAACGTGCTTATCACGCCGCGGGTCGCCAGCGTCAGCCCGCGCTACTGGGAGCGGGCCGTCAGCATCGCCTGCGACAATCTCAAGCGCCTGCTCGACGGCCGGCCGCTCATCGACGAGTGGACGATGGAAGGCGGGCGCGAGCAGATGCAGCGCCCCGCGCCTTCGCCGGCGCCCGAGGTCGCCGCGACATGAGCGCTGCGCGCGAAAGCAACGAGTACGTGCTGGGCACGCAGGATGCCGAGTTGCGCCGCCTGGGCTTCCAGCACCGCCTGTGGTCGCGGCAGGCGGCTCAGGCGTGGGAGGCGGCGCAGTTCCGACCCGGCCAGCGGCTGCTTGACATCGGCTGCGGCCCCGGCTTCGCCACGACGGAACTCGCCCAACTCGTCGGGCCCGGCGGAGCGGTCGTCGGCGTGGACGCCTCCGAGCGGTTCATCAACTACCTCCGCGCCCGCGCCGCGGCGATCAGCCTGCCGCAGGTCGACGCGCGCGTCGGCGACGTGCTGAACCTCGACCTGCCCCCGGCCGCCTTCGACGGCGCGTACGCGCGCTGGGTGCTCTGCTTCGTGAGCGATCCGGCGCGGGTCGTGCGAGGCGTGGCCGCGGCGCTCAAGCCCGGCGGCGTCTTCGTCATCCAGGATTACTACGACTACCGCGGCGCGGCGATCTGCCCGACGCGGCCCGTCGTGCGCAAGGTCTTTGAGGCGGTCGACCAGAGTTGGCGGCGGCGCGGCGGCGACCCCGACGTCGGCCAACGCCTGCCCACCTTGCTCGCCGAGGCGGCCTTTGACGTACAGCGCATCGATCCGCTCGTGCGCGTCGCCCGGCCGGACACGGCGCTGTGGAACTGGCCCGCGACCTTTTTCGCCAACTACCTGCCCGTGCTGATCGAGATGAACCTCATCACGCCCGCCGACGCCGAAGAGTGGAACGACCACTGGCAGCAGCGCACCGCCGACCCGGCCAGCGCCTTCATCACCCCGCCGATGCTGAGCATCCTCGCGGTGCGGCGGGGCGAGTGAGAGGAGTTGAGCGGCCCGTCAAGGCGGGTGGAGGATCATGCGCATCATCGCTGGAGAGTTTCGCAGCCGCCGCCTCGCTTCGCCGCCGGAAGACCTGCCAACGCGGCCGATCACCGATCGCGTCAAGGAGGCGGTCTTCAATCTGCTTCGCGGCCACTTCGAGGATCAGTTTGTCGTCGATCTCTTCGCCGGCAGCGGCGGAATAGGTCTCGAGGCGATCAGCCGCGGCGCCGCGCAGTGCCTCTTCGTCGAGCAGAGCCGGCCGTGCGCCGCGACGCTCAAAGGCAACGTCGGGTTGCTCGGGGTGGAGGAGCGGTGCGACGTCGTGATCGGCGATGCGCTCAGCCCCACGCTGGGCGCGCGCTTTCGCCGGCCGCCGCACGTCATCTTCCTCGATCCGCCCTACGCCATGATGGAGGACGACGCGCCGCGGGCGCGCCTTCTCGACCGGATGGCGCTGCTCGCGGAACTGATGGACCCGGCGGGCTATCTCGTCCTCCGCACCGCCTGGCCGCTGCGCGGCGTCCGCCTCGACCATCCCGGCCTGCTCGGCCCCGAGACGCACGAGTACAGCAGCATGGCGGTGCACTTCTACCAGCCGCGCTCCGCTTCGTCGCAGGGCTAGAACTCTCGCGCATCGACGCCATGCTTCGCGGCCCTGGGCGACGCATGGCGAACGGGTACGTGCAGGCGACCTCTCGTTGAACTCCGAATCTCCGCCCGCCGTCATGCTGTCCGAAAAATCCCGGGATGAGACATGCACCGGCCGCGGTCGCATGTTATATTTCGATTGTCCCGGATCGCGCGGAAATTGCCCATGCCCGACCACGTCTTCGAACCTTCTTTCGCGCCAGCGAAGATCTGCATTTACTGCAAGACGGACTGCTCGGACCGGCCGCGAGTGCGCGACAAGCAGGGCCGCTACGCCTGCCGCGCCTGCGCGGAGTCCGCCTCGAAGACTTTTGAGCAGCAAGGGCCTCTTGCCGAAGACATCGACGCCGAGATCCTCCTCGCGCCCGAGCCGGAACTGAAGAAGGAGCGCGTTCGCATTGACTGCCCCGTGTGCCTCCGCGAAATCCTTCCCGGCGAGCGCCTGTGCGTAAGTTGCAACTACGACCCCGCGACGGGGCTGACGGAAGAGACGCTCGTGGCCCGCAAGCCGCTGGGCAAGGAGGGGCTGGTGTGCGTCAACTGCGGCTACAGCCTGCGCGGCCTGAGGGCGATGCGCTGCCCCGAGTGCCGCCAGCCCGTCGTGCATCGGGCCGACCAGAAGGCCCGGTCCGGGGCGTTCGCCGATGAGACGACGCGCCAGGCGTATCTCATGCCCCTGCTCATGCTCGGCATCGGCGGAGGCCTCTACGTGGTCGGCAGCGCGATCGCGCACGGCCCGGCGGGCGCGCCACTCGCCGCGATCATCCTCACCGCCCAGGTCATCACGGGCCTGCTCGCGTTCTTCCTGTGCAGCGCGCTGATCTTCGGCTTCGACGCGCCCTGGCACCTCACAACCCTGCGCCTCGCCGGAATCTACTCCGTCGTCAACGTCGCCGGCCTGGTGATCGATGAACTCCTCGGCGGATCGTGTTTCCTGCACGTCCTCCTGCTGCTCATCTACATCCAGATGCTCATGTCGCTGCTCGAACTCGACCTGCAGGACGCGATTATCCTCGGATTTGTGCTCTTCCTCGTCCGCTTCGGCCTGCTGATGGGGTTGGTGATGTGGGGGATCGGCTGAGCCTGTCCATGCGTCGCCCGAGGGACGATTCAGAGCGCTTCCACTTCAAGCGTACCGCTGCGGGGTGGCATCGATCGCCGCCGCTCTGCGCGGAGATCGATGCGAGCGTGCAGGTGAGCCAGTGCTGGAACCGGTGCCACGCAGCATCGTGCTGGTGTGCGCTTGCGAGCATGCACGCGCGAGCGAAAGCCCCCTGCCCGCTGCACCGCACTCTCGCTCAGAGCCGCGAGCGTGCAGTGGCACCCGCCACGCCTGAATTGAGACGGCGCTAGGAGGCGATTGCACTCATCTCCACCGCCACCTCCGCGGCGAGGGCGGCGTTGGCGCGGAGCAGGGCGAGGTTGGCGCGCCGCGACCGGCCGTGCGTGATCCGCGCGACGGCGTCGAGGAGGAAAGGCGTCAGCGCCGCGCCCCGCACGCCCGCCGACTCGGCTTCTCGCACCGCCTCCGCCACCGCCCGCTCCATCTCTTCCTGCTCGAGCGCCTCGCCCTCGGGCGCGGGGTTGGCGAGCACCACCGCCGACGCGAGGCGAAGCTCGATCCAGTGCGCGCGGCACACGCGCGCCGCTTCAGCCGCACTTTCGACGCGGTGCGGCACCCGCAGCACCTCCGAGCCGCGAGACCAGAACTGCGGGAACCGATCCGTGCGGTAGCCGAGCATCGGCACGCCGAGCGTGTCGAGGCGTTCGAGCGTGGCGGGCAGGTCAAGGATCGCCTTCGCTCCGCTGCACACGACGCAGCAGGGTGTGTCGGCGAGGGCGCCGAGGTCGGCGGAAATGTCGAGCGTTGTCTGCCAGCCGCGGTGCACGCCGCCGACTCCCCCGGTCGCCAGGACGCGCAGGCCGAGGGTGCGGCAGACGGCAAGGGTTCCTGCGACCGTCAGGCCGGCCGAGGCGCCGCGCGTGATCACGGTCGCAAGGTCGCGCGCCGAGGCTTTGCGGGCATCCTCCGCGCCGGCGAGTTGTTCAAGTTGAGTTTCACTCAGGCCGACAGTGAGTTGCCCGGCGAGGATTCCGATTGCCGCGGGAACGGCGCCGGCGCTGCGCACCGCCTGCTCCATGCCGCAGACCGCTTCGAGATTGGCCGGCCGCGGCAGGCCGTGCGTAAGGACGGCGGTTTCGAGCGCGACGACCGGCCGCGCGCAGCGCAGCGCCTCGCGGACTTCCTCGCGGCCGAAGGTGTGCATGGGGGGATGGTATGGTTGCGGGGTGGCATGGCGTCGCGCTTCGCGTCGCTATGCTCGGGGGGTGAGTGTGAACGATCCCTCCCTGCTCGTTCGACATCGCCAGGCGAAGCGCCAGGCCATCCCACGCGAGGCAGAGCATCGCGAAGCCGCGAGCGGCGCATTCAACGTCCGCGGCGCGACTTCATGCGGCCGCCGAGTCGGCGGCGCGGCGGGCCGCTGGGGACGACGCCGCCGGGGAATTTCTCGGCGTCGATTTCGGTCTCTTCCTTCTGCCACACCGGCTCGGGGCCGGCGGCGCGGCCGGCCGGCGCGCCCTCCGCCTTCGGCGCCTTGGGCATCTCCGCGCGCTTGTCCTCCGGCACCGGGCCGGGCACGAAGTCGGGATACTCCAGTTCGCCGATCTCCACGTTGGCGAGCATCTCGATGGCGGTGAGCAGTTTGCCCTGGTCGGGCGCGACGAAACTCCACGCGATGCCGCTCTTGCCCGCGCGGGCGGTGCGGCCGATGCGGTGGATGTACACCTCGGGGTCTTCAGGCAGGTCGAAGTTGATGACGTGCGAGATGCCCGAGACATCCAGCCCGCGGGCCGCGAGGTCCGACGCCACGACGACGCTCAGGTGCCCGCTGCGCAACTTGCGCACGATCGCGTTGCGCTTGCTCTGCGGCATGTCGCCGTGCAGCGAATGGACCTCGACGCCGTGCTTGCCGAGATGCCGCGCCAGGCGGTCGACCGTCTCCTTTGTGCGGCAGAAGACCAGCGTGAGGTCCGGCTCCTCGTGCTTGAGCAGGTGCATGAGCAGCGAGCGCTTGTCCCACGGTTGGACGGTGATGTACTTCTGCTCGACCTGCCGGACCGTCAGGGCGCCTTCGCTCGTCGTGATCTTCTCCGGGTCGGACATGAACTTGCGCGCCAGCGTCTCGATCTCGTCGGTAATGGTCGCGCTGACGAAGATGAACTGCGCCGGCCGCTTGATCCCCCCGAGAATCCGGCGGATGTCCTCGCGGAAGCCGATGTCGAGCATGCGATCGACCTCGTCGAGGACGACTCGCCTGATGTTGGCGTAGGAAAGGACGCGGCGGTCGTGGAGGTCCATGACGCGGCCGGGCGTGCCGACGATGAGATTGGGCTTGCGCTTCTCGAACTCGGCGATCTGGCTGCGCAGGCGCTGCCCGCCGTAGATCGGCTGGGAGCGGATGGGGGTGTAGCGGCCGAGTTTGCCGATCTCGGTGTCCACCTGCATGGCGAGTTCGCGCGTCGGGACGAGAATGAGGGCCTCGGTGGGTACGTCGGGGTCACCCAGGTGCAGCAGCGGCAGACCGAACGCGGCCGTCTTGCCCGTGCCCGTCCGCGCCTGGCCGAGGACGTCTCGGCCGCTGAGGATGAGGGGGATGAGCCGGGCCTGGATGTCGGTGGGCTGCTCGAAGCCGGCCTCGGCCACGCCGCGGCAGACACTGGAGCGAAGTCCGAGGTCCGAGAATGGGGATTGGACGGTCTGAGTCGGTTCGGTCATCTGTGCGTCTTTACTCTCGACGAGGCTCGGGATCCCACGCTCGGCGGCGGGGCAGGCCTGGTCGAGGCGGCAGGGCCGGGCGAGCGCCGGCGGCCCTGAGAATGCTTGATGATAGAACGCCGCGCTGTACGATACAAGTCAGCGTCACTCCTCGCGCCCGCTCAGACGCCTCCGCCACGAAAGCCCCCTTGTCCGCCACCAGCGAAATCCAGGTCGACCTCCAGCACCTCGCCCACAACATCGACGTCCTCCGCCGCCTCATCGGCCGCGGAGGCGAACTGTGCTGCGTCATCAAGGCCGACGCCTACGGCCTGGGCGCCGCCCGCATAGCGCGGTGGATGGATCACCTGCCCGTCGATCTTCTGGCCGTCTATACCCTCGAGCAGGCCGAGCAACTCTGGCGCGCCAACATCGCGGTTCCCGTACTCGTGCTCATGCCTGTTCACGACGCGCCGCGCTCGGGGCCGATCTACCGCGCCCTCGTCTCGGGCAAGATGCACTGCGTCGTCCACGACCTGGCCCACCTCAACCACCTCATTCAACTCGCCGACGGCTTCGGCTGCCGCCTGCCCGTCCACGTCGAGGTGGACACGGGCATGAGCCGGGGCGGCGCGAACGTCGCCGACGTGCGCGAGATTCTCGAACGCATCGCCTCGACGCGGGCGGTCGAACTCTTCGGCTTCTTCACGCATTACGCCAGCGCCGAAAGCGACGATCACGCCACCGACGAGCAACTCGCCGCGTACACAGCGCTAATCAACGAGATGGGTCGCCTCATCCCCGAGACCTGTCGCCTTCACGCGGCCGGCACGCATGCCGCCCTGCGCGATCCACGGCACCACCTCGACATGGTCCGCATCGGCCTCGCGTGGACGGGTTACGGCCCCGAGGCCCTGGCCGACCAGGTCCATCTCGCCGCCGGCGACGACCTCAAGCCCATCCTCACGTGGACCAGCCGGCTTGTCCACACCAAGTGGATCGAGCCGGGCACGACGGTCGGCTACGGCCGCACCTGGCGCGCCCGCCGCCGCACCCGCGTCGGGCTCGTGCCCGTGGGGTACGCGGACGGCTATCCCGTCGCCCTCTCCAATAAGGCGTCGGTCCGCGTGCAGACAAGCGCGGGCTGGCAGGCGGCCCCGGTCATCGGCCGCGTCAGCATGGACCAACTCACCATCGACCTCACCGACGTGGCGCCGCTCGATGCCCCGGTGGGGGCGGCGGTCGAACTGATCGGCCACGACCCGGCGGCGTGCAATCACCTTCCGACGCTGGCGCGGCTGGCAAACGTGCAACCGTACATGCTTCTGTGCGGCCTCTCGCCGCGCATCGCCCGGGTTTACCGGAACCAGGTTATGCCGCAGCCGCTCGCCGAGCCCCAAACCCAGCCCGCACAAGCCGTCCGCCCCGCGGCCGGCGCGTGACGGCGCGGTTATCTCCGCCCCTTCAAAACCCGATGCTGCGCCAGGCGCCCCACGCCCACGATGAGCGAGTCTTCGAGCGAATCGTGGGGTGCGTCCACCCCCACGATGAGGCTCTGCGAATCGTGGGGTGCGTCAAATCCGCGGTTGACAGAAAGGCCCCTCCGTGTTCAAGCGCATCGGCGAACTCCTGGTGGAATGCGGCGAACTCAAGCCCGGCGACCTCGCGCGCATCCTCGCCGCCCAGCAGCACGCCTACCAGCCTTTCGGCCGCATCGCGTCCCACCTCTTCGGCGTGCGCGAGTCGGCGATCTGGAGCGCGTGGGCACAGCAGTACGCCCGCTTCTGTCCGCGCGTCGAACTCGCCTCCGAGCCGCGCTGCAGCGAAGCGCTCGTCAATCTCACGCCCGACCGCGCCTGGAACCATCGCCTGCTGCCGCTGCGCTGGCACGACGGTGATCTCATCATGGTCACCTGCCCGCCGCGCCTGGCGCGGGCGCTGCAGTTCGTTGATGCGCGGATCGAGGTGCCGACGGTGATCTGGCTCACGGACAGCGCTCACTCGCTCGAAGACGCCCTCCTCGCCGCCTATCCGAACTGCGACCGCCTCGAGTCCTTCGCCTGCGCCCCAACCACCGTAGACGCCGCCTGACGGCGCCCCGCCGCGCTCGCTCGACCGGATCCGCAGCGCTCGCCTGCCGCGGCATCGCCAATCGCGGCCGCCTGCGCCGTCACGACCCGATCGCGCTGGGCTGGATGTCCCCGATCGTCCCCCATGGGACTGGTCGGATCCGGACTCCACGCCTCTGATGTATCATGAGAGTGCTCGCTCGATGCCGTCCCGATCGGCGCCCGAGGCTCACCGGCCGAATCCGCAAGCGCTACATCGCGCTGCTCATCATCCTGCCTCTCGTCGGATGGCTGGTGTGGAGAGCCCTGGCGATCGTCTCAGCCCGTCCCGGACCACTGGTGGACTACACGTCGCGCCTCGCCGACCTCAGCGCGGCTCACCAGCCTGAGGGCGAGAACGGCTGGCCCGCGCTGGCAGCGGCGCTTGAACACTTCGACGCGATCGGCGTGCCGGAGGGCGAAAACTGGCCGACGGACCCTGACGCCGCGTGGCAGGCCAGAGGTCTTGAGGGCGTCTGGCGCGGCACATTCGACCGCGACCGACTGAGGTTCGAGTTGGCCTACTTGCAGCACATCCAACAATCGGGCGTTCTGGAGGAACTGGATCGCATGCTCACCGCGCCGCGCTTCGTCCGCACGGACTTCCCGGGAGCGGAAGCGGGCCTCATTGCAGCCGACTTTTCGGAGGGGCGCCACATCTACTGGCTGGCCCGATCCAGGCGAGCGTCGATGCGCGTATCGCTGGATTCGGGCGAGGCAGAGCAGTTCGCGCGCGCCTGGGAGCACCTGCTGCTTCTCTCGCGCGCACAGTCGTTTGATGCACTGCTCGTGAGCGGGCTTGCCGCGATGCGCGACCTTGAGATGGGCCTTGACGAACTCGCGCTGGCCCTGACCGAGCATCGCCTCGATGAGTCGGTGTGCCGGAGCATCCTCGACTCCCTGACCGGGCAACCGGTACTTGCTCCGCTCGCCATGACATGGGAGTCGGAGCGTCTCTTCTGCTACGACACGATTCAGCGGACACACACGGATGACGGCCGAGGCAACGGGATCCTGCTCGTCGAGACGTTCGCGCAGTGTCTCGGATTCACCGCCGCGCCGAACGGGACGCTTCCCGTCGGCGGCGCCCAGCCGCCCCTCTACAACCTGCTCGGGTTGCGCTACGCCAGCCGTTCGGAGACGACTCAACTGATCGACAGGTACTTCGATGCGGCGATCGAGCAGTCAGAATTGTCCCGTAGTGCGCGACGTCACCACTCGCTCAATCTCGGTGCATTCTCGGAAAATCTGCCTTCGCGGCACGCCTTTTCCCGCCTCATGCTCACGGCGACCGCTTCGGTGAACGGAATGCGCGATGTAACGGAATCAAAGTTGGCCGCCACGCGCATCCTCCTCGCCATCGAGGCATACGAAGACCGGCACGGCCGACTTCCTCCATCGCTGGATGCGCTGGCGCCTGGGTTCACTCAGGGATTGCCGCTCGATCCCGTTTCGGAGCGGCCATTCGTCTATCACCCTCGCCGAGGCGATGCGCAAGACCCGAGACCCTTCTGGCTTTACTCCATCGGCCTCGACGGCGAGGACAACGGCGGAGTTGAGACCGCGAAGACCGGTCGACGGCGGATCGACGCCCTGCGCGATGAGCGCGACGGCCAGGGCTATGACTACATCTACAACGCTCTCCGCGAACCTGTTGAAGACCACTGACACGCGCAGCCGAGCCCGCGAGGCTCAGTGCCGCCGCGCGTAGCGGTCGATGGTCTGGTTCACCTGGCGGTAGACCTTGAAGGGGTGGGCAAGGCTCAGCCACGCGGCGTCGTAGCGGTCGCTGCCCGCCGTGGCGAAGGCGAGACTCCCCAAGCCGAAGAGTCGCTCGCGGATCGTCTGGATCACCGCGATGTGCTGAATCTGCGCGAGCGGAGCGTGGAAGAAGTGGCGCCGCAGGATGCCGTAGGCCGCGATGATCCGCCGATCCGTCAGCACGTAGGTCTGGTTCCACCACTCCAGCGCCTGCCACGCCAGCCGGACGACGGCCACGGACCCGCCGAAGAGAAACGCATCGCGGTCGGACCACGCGGCCTTGGGCAGCGAGAGCGCCGAGAGGTACGCCAGGCCGAACGTCAGAGCCGCGATGAGCAGCAGGCTCCCGAGGGACGCGAGGACGACGTAGAGCGGATGAGGCTTGAGCCACATGATGATGATCTCCTCGTCGCCGAGGAGGTCCGCCGGAAGCGCCGCGCGCAGCCGATCGATCGGCCGGCCGATCGGCTCCACCGCCTCGCCCGTGGCGAATTCGGCGCGCGGCGCGGCGGGAGGGCGGCCGCGTGCGTCGCCGGCGCACCAGCCGGCGCAAGTCGAGGTCATCGGCCGCCGCGTCATCGCATCGCCTCCGCCCGAAGGGTGACGAGGTCGGGCAGGTTGCGGTAGTAGTCGTTGTAATCCAGGCCGTATCCCACCACGAACCGGTCGGGAATGTCAAAGCCGACGTAATCCGGCTCGATCGCCGCGGCTCCCGACCGCTGCTTGCGCAGCAGGACGCAGGTGCGCACGTCCGCCGGCCCGTGCTCGATGACGATCGACCGGACCAGCGCCAGCGTTTGGCCGGTGTCGAGGATGTCGTCGATGATGAGCACGTGCTTGCCCGCGAGGCGGTCGGGAAGCGAGCCGCGGATCAGCGCGCCCTTGCTCGCGATCGAGCGGCCGGGATAACTCGAAACCGAGACCAGGCCGATGCGCAGTTTGTGCGGCAGGTAGCGGATGAGGTCGGCGACGAAGACGATCGCCCCCGTCAGGATCGGCACGAGCACGATCTCGTCCGGGTGCTCCGAGAGGGCGTCGAGGTCGCGGGCGAGGGCGCGGCCGATCTCGGCGACGCGCGCCGCGATGCGATCGTGCGAAATGAGGATGCGATCGACGTCATTGAGCATGGCGAGCGCCGGCCGGGGCATCCGTTATCATTGGAGGTCGGTCGGGCGAGTCGAGCGGCCCGGCGGTCCGGAAAGCAGGCGGGAGCACCCATGCGGGGAACAGGCGGGCGGTGTTGGATCGCATGGCTCGCGGCCGCGGCCGTCGGATTGGCGAGCGGCTGCGCGGCAAACCGCCGCGCCCAGAACGCCCCGCGCGGCGCGGACGAGACGGCCCGCATCGAACCATCGCCCCCCCCGTCGGGGCGCGATCTCATTGAGAATCTCACCCGCGGCGTCGAGGTCCACCGCCTCCTCGACCGCCCGTTCCGCCAGACGCTTGGTCCGCGCCTGGCGCGCTACTCCGCCGAGCCGCTGGGCCTCTCGGCCGAGGAGTTGGAGTGGTGGCGGAGCGAGGGGCTGCGCCTCGTCGCCGTCCCCCTCGACGACAAAGCCCTCGCCGACCTGATCCGCGATCTCGCCCACGAGCCGCGCATCGAGCGCATCCACATGGGCGTCGTCCCCGAGTGGCGCCCCCTCGCCACGGCCGCGCGCATCGAAGGCTCGAAGTTCGTGCGAGTTGATGGCGAAGTGGCCCCCTTCGCCGACGGGCAGTTCCGCCTCGTCATGCGCGCCTATCCCGTCCTCCTCGGCGCGGAACAGCGCGAGCGGCTGCGCGTCGAGTTGATCGTGCAGTTTCACCAGCCGCGCCGCGATCCGCTGCGCCCCGACCCGCCGCGCGAAGAGCGCATGGGCGTCTTCGTTCCCACCACGGGACTTTCCATCGACCTCGACGGCCGGTGGGCGGTCGTCATCACCGCTGAGCGACCCGAGGCGCATTGGAAAGCAGCGCCGCCTGGGGCCGAGGCCGCCGAGACAAAGCCGACCCGAGGCGCCAGAACCCGGAACGCCGAGACGACGCGCGCCCCCGGACCCGAGTCACCGCCAGGCGAGGCCGCAGCACCCGCGCTCGAGGTGGGCGCGGCCCAGCCCCCCGAAGCGCCTCCCGCCCTCGGACCCGAAGGCCCGCGCGTCCGCAGCGTCGGCGAAGAGACGCTCATCAGCCCCGAAGGCGACACGCGTCTGGTCATCATCCTCGTTCCGCGGATGGAGTAGCGCCGCCGGATTCGGCGCCATGCTTCGCCGCTCTGGGCGAATCATGGCGAGCATGCAGGCGTGCGAGTCCCACAAAGGGTGCCACACAGCATCGCGCCAGCGTGCTGTGTGCGAACGCGCAAGAGCAAGCGTCCGCCTCTGCCCAGCGCACTGCACTCTCGCTCAGAGCAGCGAGCGTGCAGTGGCACCCCGCACGCGAACGGGGGTGGCATCGATCGCCGCCGCTCTGGGCGGAGATCGATGCGAGAGTGCAGACGCCGCATCGCGTGTCGTTACCAGGCCGACGGGCCAGCGAGGACGATCGCCCTTGCCCGCCCGGCATGCATTGACCCAAGAGCGGGTCGATGCATGGCACCATCCCGGGACACCACATCGTCCCAAGCGGGTCGATGTGTGGCCCCCGACCTTCGCCCACCCGCCACACCTGAATTGAACCTGCCCTACTCCTCCGGCCGGGAGCGCTTCCAGCCGTCGCTCAGGGCCGGGTCGAGGACGATGATCTCGGCGCCCGCAAGCATCTGCCGCGCGAGGTTGTCCATGAGCAGCCGCTCCTGCGCCAGGCGGGCGGCGCGGCGCATGTCTTCCTTGACCATCTCGAAGGGCACATCCTGCCGCGGAATCCGCCGCACCATCTGCACGATCGCGAAACTCGTCTCGACGGGGATGATCGGCGAGAGGTCGCCCTCTTCGAGGTCGGCGAGCACCTGCCGCAGCGCCGCCGGCCAGGAGGCGTCGTAGGGCGAGATCGGCTCGAGCAGTCCGCCGCGCTCGGCGCTGGCGAGGTCGGTGCTCATGAGGGCCGCGACTTCGGTGAAAGGCTCGCCCCCGCGGATGCGGTTGAGCGCCGTCGCCGCCTCGTTCATCGTCGCCGCGGTGATGAGGCGCACCTGATACTTCGGCCCGAACTGCTGCGCATACTGGCTCTGGATCATCGTTTCGTTGATCTCGACGTCATCTCGAATCAGCGCGCGGAGCATCGCGTTGCGGCGCAGCAGCAGGTCGAAGCGCCGGTCCCCCAACGAGCGCCGCGTCCGCAGCGCCTCAAGGGCCAGCGCCGCACGCGCCGGGTCGGCATCGAGCACCTCGAGCAGGAGCGCCCGCTCCTGCTCGACCGCCCGGTCGTCAATGCCGCCGCCCTCACGCGCCAGTCGCTGCGTCAGCAGTCGGTCGAGCACGACCTCTTCGAGGATCGCCCCGCCCGCCGTCTCGGCCAGCAGATCGCGGATCGGACCCCACGCCAGCGCCTGGCCGTTCACCAGCGCCGGAGGATTCTCCGTCTTGGGCTGGTCCGAGGCGGGCGAAAGGCCGAGCAGGAGCCAGGCGGCGGCGCCCGCCGCGAGGGTGCGAAAGAGAGCCATGATTCACGTCCTTGGCCAGGGAGAGATTTCCGAATACGGTGACATGAGAGTAGGATCAATGCATCGGGAATGATTGAGCGGCCGGTCGCGTCCGGCGGCGGAGTCGGCATCGGTGACGAACGAAACGCAAACGCAGGTCATCTGCCCCTATTGCGGACACGCGCAGGCGGAGTCGCCGCGCTGCGAATCGTGCCGCGGCCTCTTCGAGCCGCTCAGCCGCCAGGCGACGCAGAACGCCATGGGCCCGTGGTTCATCCGCGATGAGGCTCAGCCCTTCCGGCCCGGTTGCTCTTACGACACGCTCCTTCGCCTCATCGAGCGCGGGCGCGTGACGGCGGAGACGATCCTCCGCGGGCCGACCACGCACCAGTTCTGGATGCGCGCGGATCACGTGCCGGGGCTGGCGCATCTCATGGACCGCTGCCACGCCTGCGGCGAGCGCGTCGGCCGCGGCGATGTGTGCTGCGAATTCTGCGGCGTCATGTTCGGCATCGAAGCGCAGCGCGACTCACTCGGCCTCCTGCCGGTGCGCGACCTCGAGGCCATGGCTGGCGCGCTGCGCACCCCCCCGGCCGCGGAGCGCGACCGGCGACTTGAATCGGTCGGCTACGATCGGCTCCGAGCGGCGGTGCAGGCGGCGGGGCCGGCCATGCCGCCGCACGAGGCGCCAGGCGGCGCACCGGTCGCCGCGCCGATCCCTGATTCGCTCGCCGCCGCCGTCGAGCAGTCCGGCAATCTCGTCGCGCCGCGCCAGGTGCGCCGCCGCCGCATCCGGCGCGAGGAACTGACGACCGACCAACTCGCCGCCGAGCAGCGCCGCCGCGAGCGCCGCATGTTAATCGTCAAGGGCAGCATCGCCGCCGCGACGATTCTCCTCACGGCCCTCGTCCTGCTCTGGGTGCTCATCAAGGCCGGAGCGCTCGCCCTGCCCTTCCACGTCCCCGGCACCGGGCCGCGCGAGGGCGCCGCCGACTCGACGAGCAACCTCGCGCCGGGCGCCGCGGCCGGCGATGAGTCGCCGGACGCCTCGACGACGCCGCCGTCTGAATCAGCCGGCGAAGGCGCTGAGCCGCCGGCCCCATCCGACCAGCCGCCCCCCGTCGCCGCCGCCGAGCCCCAACTCGACCCCCTGCACGCGGAACTTCTCGAACTCTACCGCGAAGCCGTGCGGCTCGTGGACGGCACGACGCTGGCCGAACTCGAGCGGGCCGAGGCGATCTTCGATCGCGTCGAGCGCGAACTCCCGCCCGAGGCCCACCCCGAAGACCTCGCCGCCCAGCAGCGCAAAGTCGCCCGCCGACTCGGACTCCTCCGCGACGATCCCGGCGGGGGGTGAGACGGCCGGAGGGAAGAAGCGCCGCTTCGGGAGCGTCTTCCTCCGGTTGGACCTGCGGACGCGATGGCGCGCGTGATGCGGCGACGAGTGCCAATCGGGATCGGGCACGAGGGTGGGACCCGTGCTTTCGCGTGGGGCTCGGCTCCAGCGCCCCGATCCGGACCCGTGCTCACGCGTGGGGCTCGGTTTCGATCCAGACTGAGTCGCGGGGCGCGGCTGTGGTCTTGACCTACTCAACCACAGCCTCGACGACGTTGCTCGCATTCTCGCGCTGCGCCGCCTGGAGCCAGATGGTGCGGCCGGAGACCTGGCGGGGGACGGGGAGGATCCAGGTCGCCCGGCCCTGCGCATCCGCGCGGAGCATCGGGCCGACCTGCACCGGGCGATCGAGGCCCAGCGTTACGTTGAGCGCGGGGATGTAGGTGCTTCCTCGGCCGGTGAGGCTCGCGGCGAGCCAGACGGGTTGGTTGGGCAGCGCGCCGAGGATGGTGAGCTCTCCCGGCTGTCCGCCGCGCAGGGCGCCCGCGTGCAACTGGAAGGGGGCGACGCGCTGGAACCAGAGATCCTGCCCGCCGTTGAATGTGGCCGGGTGGACCACGCTCGCGCTGGTCGCCTCGGAGACGCTCTCCATGTAGTCGCCGATCTTGTTCTGGCGCGGCCAGCCGATGGTCGTGTCGAAGGCCTCGGAGAGGCGGCGGTTGGGCGACCACGTCGTGCCGCCGTCGGTCGAGAAGGAGTAGAAGAGTTCCGACCAGGGAACCTGGTGTCCCGAGTCGTTGCGGGTGTCGAACCAGAAGACGTCGATGCGGCCGTTGGGCGCGACGCTCATCGCGGGCATCCACTGGATGGCGCCCGGGCCATCGTCGTTGACACGGATGCCCGTCTCCCAGGAAACGCCGCCGTCGGCGCTGCGCGCGAAGATGAGATCGGCCGTGTCGCGGCGGTTGTCGGGCCAGAGGGCGTAGACCCAGCCGTGGCGCGGCCCGCCGGAGGAGTCGACGCCGAGGTACATCTGGTGAAACCCGGTGGGGTTGAAGTCGAGAAAGCCCGGGTCGTTGGCGGCGTCGATGCGCAGGTCGATGCCGTCGCGTCCGCCGCTGCCGAAAGCGTCGAAGGTGGTGGGGGTGTTGGGGTCGCGCGCGTTGATGGACTTGGTGATGTAGATGGCGTTGTCGCGGTAGTTCTTCCAGGCGGCGTAGACCTCGCCCTCGGGTCCGACGACCATGTGCATCATCCACTGTGTGCCGCCGGCGTCGGCGATGCGCTTGCTGGGCGTCCAGGTGGCCCCGCCATCGGTGGACTCGACGTAGCAGTATCCGCCGAGGTTGAAGTTGTTCCACCCGCCGTAGAGGTGGCCGTCGCCTGAGCCGCCGGTGTTGTCGATCGCGAGCCAGGGCTTGTCGCCGTTGGCGGGGTCTTCGATATCGGCGGGGGTCTCCCACGTCTGCCCGCCGTCCGTCGAGCGGTACATGAACTGGGCGTAGTTGGGTCGGAAGACCTCGCTCCAGTAATAGAAAACGCCGCGGGCGTTGACCTTGACGAGCGGGTCGGTCTGCTCCGCACCCGGATAGCCCGGAGGGGAGGCGAGCGTACCGCCGTTGGTCCACGTCAGCCCGCCGTCGTCGGACCACGCGAATCCGGCGTAGCGCGAGTCGGAGTTGATGGTGGGGAACTGGCGCCAGCCGACGACGATGCGATCAGGATCGACGGGGCTGATGGCAAAGGTCGGTTCGTTGGCGGCGTCGCCGACGATGTCGCGCCCCTGCGCGTCGGTGTTGATCTGCACGCCGCGCTGCGCGAAGGCGGCGGGCGGGACGAGCATCATTGCGGCTGCCAAGGCAACATGTGCGCAAACCGGCTGGAGCGCGGACAGACCTGACTCGAACATGAGCCTCCCCCTCGCTGAATGGTGGTGCGGGCTTCCAGCCTGCACGATGCTGCAGGCTGCAAGCCTGTACCACCGACCCTGACGGTTCACTCCATGGGGGGGGGAGTCCAAGCCCCCCCAACTGATCTACTGCACGACATCCTCAACGACGTTGCTCGCGTTCTCGCGCTGGATCGCCTGGAACCAGACGCGCCGGCCGCGCGACTGCGGCGGGATCGTCGCCGTGAACGACACGTTGCCGAAGGCGTCGGCCGTGCGCGGGCCGAGGCCCAGTTGCGGCCGGGCGAGATTCACGGGCACGTTGAGCGCCCCCACGTTGA
>WYBR01000046.1 GCA_011525805.1 Vicinamibacteraceae bacterium | reverse complement strand
GCACGACGCCGACGCTCGCGGCGCTCGCCCGGCAGGGAGTGAGTTTCACGAACTGCCGGGTGAATCCCAACTGCTCGCCGACGCGGGCGTGCCTCATGACGGGGCGCAGCGCCCTCGACACGGGCGTCAACGGGGTGCTGACGCGCTACGCCAGCCCGCAGATCGGCAACCCGTGCCACGAAGGCGCCGAGGCCCTCTCGGGCGCGCCGGCGCAGGTGACCAACCGCCTCGCGTTCCAGACCCAGGAGTGGACGATCGGGGAAGTCCTCCAGAACATGGGGTATTACACCATCCTCGTGGACAAGTGGCACCTCGGCTACGACGAGTTCGACGAGGAGCGCGGCATGAGGCCGGAGTTGCAGGGCTTCAACGAAGTCTTCGACTGGATGGAGGATCTGAACGGTTCCGGAGTGTACCGCATCTGCCAGGGCTATCCCGACACTTTCTACGCGGATCATCACATGATGGACGCGGCGGAGTTCGCGGTCGCGGCCGCGGGGCGGCGGGCGCCGGGGCAGAAGTACGCCCTCTTCTTCCACACCATCACGCCCCACAGGCGCCACAGCGACAACCCGGACAATCCCACGGCGGGCTACAACTGGTGGGCCATCGAGGATGATGTCAACCTGATCCCGGTGACGAGGAACCTGACGCTGACCGATCCGGCGAACGGAGGGCAGGTCGTGCGCTTCCTCCAGAACGTCGAGGCGATGGATTCGGTGATTCGGGCGATGTTGCTCGATCTCGGTGTGATCGAAAACGACCAACTCAACGGTTGGCCCTACCGGTCTGAGAGCGAGGCGGTCGTCTTCTTCACGAGCGACAACGGGACGGACCCGGACGTGACGAGCCACAGTTATCAGGGGTGGAAAGGTGCGAAGAACACGCTCTACGAGGGCGGAATCAATGTGCCTCTCTTCGTGATGGGGGAGGGGATCACGACTGAACCCTCGCTGAAAGGCACGGCCGATACGCGCCAGATCAGTCACGTGGACTTCTTCGACACCATCGCGGATATCATCGAAGCGCCCGAAGCCATCCGCGCCAATCCCCACGGCAACTTCCCGCGCCGCGGTAAGAGTTTCGCCTATAACATCGGATGGTCGGATCGTCCACATACACACGAATGAGCAGGAGCAATCAGGTTACGTTATACGCGTTTGCCTTGACCTTCGCGTAATACGGCACGCAAGCCGTCGAGGAAGATCACTCACCGCTGAGATCGCAGCGAGCGCCGAGAGCGGCGGAGGGGAGCCGCATCATCGCCAGTCTCTGAATCCCTCCGCGTCCTCCGCGGTCTCTGCGGTAAGTTGGCACTCGGCATCGAGCGGGCCGTGGTCACGCACGAATTTGGACGCTGAACCGTAATACATCTGATGCCCAACGTATGATCCACCGGCGCACAACATTGCGATTCCGTTCAACACGGGCGAAGCGGCGAAGATTCGCGTCCTGCCGCTGCCGGAGGCCACGCCGATCAGTTTCGGGCACAGCCAGGATCTGCTCAGCGTCGTTGCCGATTGGGCCACGACGCCGAGCACCAACCATGGCGTGGTCCTCATCGCCGAGCAACTCGACGGCCTCACCGGCGACCAGCACATCAACTTCCTCCGCGGGGCCGTCCTGCGCCTGACGCTTGATCGGCGGGAATGAGAATCAATGTCGGATGCCGGGCCGGACTTCGAAGGCTCAGCGGAGCCCATCGATGAAGCGGGCGATCCGGTCCATTCCCTCTTGAATCCGCTCGGTGGAGCAGGCAAAACTGAGGCGGATGTGGTTGGGGCCGCAGCCGCCGAACTCGTCTCCGGGGACGACCGCGACGTGGGCCTCGCTCAGCAGCGCCGTTGCGAGGTCGAGGCTTGATCGAATGGACGCGCCGCCGGCGGTGGTCCGTCCGAACCACGCCGAAACGTCGGGGAAGAGGTAGAACGCGCCCGTCGGCCTCGGGCAGCGCACGCCGGGCAGGGCGCTGATGCGCTCGTGCATGAGCGAAGCGCGTCGGCGGTAGTGCTCGCGCATCTCGGCGACGTCGGCGTCGCCGCGGTCGAGCGCTTCGACGATCGCGGGGAAGCAGAAGGCGGCGATGCAGGTGATCATCTGCCCCTGGAGGCGCGTCATCGCCCGGATGAGTTCGAGCGGGCCGGCCGCGTAGCCGATGCGCCAGCCCGTCATGGCGTAGGCCTTGCTCAGGCCGTTGAGCGTGATCGAGCACTTCGGGTCCAGGAAGCGGCCGATCGTGGCGAAGGGCGTGTCGGCGTAGACGATCTTCTCGTAGATGTCGTCGGAGGCGACGATCACCCGCCCACCCGCGGCGTTGTGCTCGGCGACGACGGCGGCGAGGGCGCGCAGTTCGTCGGGCGAGTACATCGTCCCGCAGGGATTGCTCGGCGAGTTGATGAGCAGCAGGCGCGTGCGCGGCGTGAGCGCGGCGCGCAACCGCTCCGGCGTCATCTTGAAGTCACCCTCGACGCGGGTCGGAACCTCGACGATGCGGGCGCCGGCCATCTCGGCGATCGGGCGGTAACTCACCCACGCCGGCGTGGGCAGGATCATCTCGAGGTCGCCGTCGGGATCGAAGAGGGCGTGGACGAGGAGGAAGAAGGAGTGCTTGCCGCCGGCGGAGATGAGAACGTTCTCGGCGGTCACGTGGCCGAGTTGGTTGTCGCGCTGCAGTTTGCGCGCGACGGCCTCGCGCGCGGCCGGCTCGCCGGCGATGGGGGAATAGTGAGTGTGTCCGGCGTCGAGGGCGTCCTTGGCGGCGTCGCGGATGTGCGCGGGGGTGGTGAAATCAGGTTCGCCGGCTCCGAAACTGATGATGTCAATGCCCCGCCGGGCCATCTCTCCCGCGGCGGCGGCGGCGGCCAGGGTGCTCGACGGCTTGAGGCGGCTGACTCGCGCGGAGAGATGCATGGGCATGAGCGTATGCGCCCGTGCCCGGCGGCACAAGCACCGACGCCGGCGCACCAGCGAGCCGCCGCGCCGCGGCAACGCGGACCATCCGACCTGATACCATTGCGGTCATCCGCGGCCGGCCCGTCGGCCGATGGAAGGGACAGGAGACCGCCGCATGACGCGATCCCGGGCATGGATGGCAGGCAAGACGCTGGCGCTCGTGGGGGCGGCCGCGCCCGGCGCGGCCGCGCAGGACACCGACGTCTACGAACGACTCCAGCGCACCCTCGACGATCTCGAACGCACGCGACAGGTCGGCGCGGCGGACCTGCAGTTCTCGGAGTCGTCGCGGCTGCTGCTCGGCGGATACACGACTTTCGGCTTCGCCGCGAGCGACGACTCGGACGGCTCGACCCGACTCCTGCGTCAGAGCGACACCAAACTCTGGTCGCATTTCACCATGGGCGGGCACGAAGCCTACGGCCGGCTGCGCCTCAATTACCTCGACTTCAACTCGGGCGACAGTTTCGACGGGCGCGGCGACAACCTTGAAGAGCCGATCGCCGACCGATACTGGTACCGCTTCGACCTGCGCACCGCGCGCCTCGCCGACACCGGCGAGCGCCTCGACGACAACCTGTGGCTGCAGGTCGGCCGGCAGTTCGTCAACTGGGGCTCGGGGCTGGCGCTGAGCGAAGATCTCAACTCGGCCCTCGTGGGGCTGGAGATTCACAACCTTGAAGTGCGGGGGCTCTTCGGCCAGACGCCCTCGACGGGTCCGGTCGACTTCGACAGTTCACGCCCCGGCTTTGACACCGACGTCGACCGTCGCTTCGCCGGCCTGATGTTCACGTTCACCGGCTTCGATCAGCACCGCCCCTACGTCTATCTGCTCGATCAGAATGATCAGAACGACCGCGACGGGCGGACGATCTTCATTCTCGGCACGCCCTATCCGACGCGCTACCGCTACGACTCGCTGTACCTCGGATTGGGCAGCAGCGGCCAGGTGACGAGCGAGACGTACTACCAGGCGGAGTTCATCCACCAGAGCGGGCACTCGCTGAGCACGAGCATCTCGGCGGCGGGGGCGCCGGTGGCGCAGAGCCGCGAGCCCATCGACGCCTGGGGGGCGATGGGGCGGCTGATCTACTCGCCGCGCTGGGGGCGGCCCAACGGCGTGCGCTTCGACTTCGAAGTCCTTCTCGCCTCCGGCGATGACGACCGCCAGCACACCTCCAACACCTTCGGCGGCAATCGCGCCGGGACGGACGACAACGCCTTCAACGCGCTGGGCTATGCGAACACCGGCTTGGTCCTCGGGCCGAATTTCTCCAACCTGTTCTCGCTGCGGTTGGGCGCCAGCGCGATGCCCTGGCGCGGACAGGGGACGTTTGACAAACTCCGCCTGGGGGTGGACGGCTACCTTCTGCACAAACTCGACGCCGACGCACCCGTGAACTTCACGACGGCCCCGGGCGAGCGGTTCCTCGGCGGCGAACTGGATTTCTTCATCGACTGGCAGATCCTCAGCGACCTCTCGCTCGACGTGCGCTACGGCGTCTTTCTTCCCTCCGACGCCATGCCGGAGGGCAACGACGATGTCCGCCACTTCTTCTATGCGGGGTTGAACTATGCGTTCTGAAGCGTGGCTCAAGGCGTTCGGGGTCGCGGCACTGGCGGCCGCGCTGCTCCTGCCGGCGTGCGGGCGGACGGTGCGCGAGGCGTCCGTCGCTGACACGCGCAGCGCGCTCGACGTGACGAGCGAACTCGACTTCTGGGATGACCTGGCGATGCAGGACGCCGTGACGAATCACGACGCCCTTCACGCCCTGATTCTCGCATTTGACCTGCTGTCCGAAGCGGCCGCGGGTCACGAGAATGAAGGCGGGGCGGAGGCGGCCGCGCCGGCGCCCCTCGCCTTCGATACGAAGGTCGCGCTCGCCCGCGAGCGAGGCTGGATTGCCGAGGACGCGGTCCTGACCGCCAACGAGACAGCGCGGGTCGGCTGGGTGGCGCGGGCCGTCTGCCTCGAAGCCGGCATTGACGGCGGGCTGAGCATGCGCCTCTTCGGTCCGATACCGCGCTACGCGCTGCGCGAACTGACGTATGAGCGGCTCATGGGAACGAAGTCAGAGAACCAGGCGCTTTCGGGGCTCGAACTGATAGCGACGATCGGGCGCGTGCAGGACCGCCGCACCGGCCTCGTCTCGGCCCCTCGGCAGGACTTCTGACCGACCCGCGCGCTCGCGACGAGGAGGCTCGACCCAGCCATGAATGCACCACGCACCATCTTCCTGATCGGCCTCGCACTGGCGGCCGCGGCCGCCTCCGGCCCCAGCCTCGTGCAGGACCCGCCGGCGCAGCCGCCCGCCGAGCCAACCGTGCTCGAAGACCAACCCATCACTTACACGCTGCGCGAGGGCGACACGCTCGAGAGCATCGCGGAGAAGTGGTACGGCAGCCGCGATTTCGCATCCGCGATCGGCGAAGCGAACCCCGGTCTCGATCCCGCGAACCTCGTCGTCGGCGAGAAGATCATCCTCCCGCGCATCGACCTCGGCGATCAACTGGCGCGCCTCGCGCCGCTGGCCGAAGGCGAAGTGAAGATCCTCCAGGCGATCGTCATGAAGGTCGAGGGCGAGCGGGCGCAGTGGCGCGTCGATGCGCAGTCGCCCTGGAAGGGCGCCGCCGTCAACGACATCCTGCCCGTTGGCGCTGAGGTCCGCACCGGCCGGGACACCATCGTAACTCTGCGCATCGGCATGAACGCCTCGATGCTCATCGACCGCCTCTCCTTCGTCGCCATTCCGGAGATTCTCCAGGAAGGCGACGTGCTGCGCACGCGCGTGTCGATGCGCTACGGCCTGATGGACGTCAAGGTGGACCACGTCGGGCTGGCGAACGACTTCGAGATCAGGACGCCGAGCGCGACACTGGCGGTCAAGGGGACCGGCTGGCGCCTCGTCTGGGACGCCATCGACGGGTTCCAGGCCTTCGGCGTGCCCACCAACCGCGTGCGCGCCATCGAGATCGAGTACATTAGCGCGCTGAAAGTGGCGCTCACCGCCGACGACGCTTCGACCGACCGCCACCAGTTGCCGGCCCTCGAGGCCTTCGCGCAGACGTACTTCCTGCCGCTCGCCGGCGGTGTAAGTCCCGACGAGATGGAGTTCCTCACGATGATCGTCACGCACGGCCAGAACCTGCTGCGCGACCTCGGACTGGATGAGTCCTTCGGGCGGGAGGGGTTCACGGGCACGATCGAGCAGTTCCAGCAGCGCGACGGGCAGAGCGGCGGCGGCGGCTGCGGCTGCCAGTTCGGCGGCGGCGAAGGGCCCAGCGGCGGCGGCGGAAAGCCGCCCGGCCGGTGACCTTCGCGCGTTCGTTCGCGGCGCCCGGGCGGAAATACTCATCGGCCCGGACTTCAATCATCCGATGTGATCGTATCGTTCCACCGCCGCCGTCGAAGCGGCGGAGGGTGCGCTCGGCTCGGAGGCTCGGATTCGCGTGCGGTTTGGACTTTCGGGTACCGAAGGCGGTCGCGGGACGCTGCTGCCGTGGCTCATAGGCTCGCTGCTCGCCGCCGTCGCCGCCTACGCGCTCACCGTTCCCCTCTGGCGCGACCGGGCGGAAGGGCTTTCGAGCGACTTTCTCTTCCGATTCGGGCGCCTGAATCCTCCGCGCGCCAGCAGCCGCCTCGTCCACGTCGACATCGATGACAGTTCGCTCGACACGTTCGGCCGCTGGCCGTGGAAGCGATCGCTCTTCGCCGAGGCGGTCGCCGCGATCGACGAGTACGGCCCGACGGTGATCGCGCTGGACCTTCTCTTTGACGAACCGGACCTGCACGATCCGGCCGAGGATGCGGCGCTGGTCGAAGCGCTCCGCGCCGCGCAGGCCCGAGTGGTCGTCGCGGTGAAGTTTCCCGAGATCGGCGACCGCCTCGGCCCGCTGTGGACCGGCGAGCAGGGGGCGGCCGCGCTGCGGCGCGTCATCGACGCGCTCAAGTCCGACATCACGCTCGACGCCGCCGCGCTCGTCGAACTCGCCGGTCTCGACGATCTCCGCGCCCAGCGCGTGCGCGACCGGCGGCAGTCGTTCCGGGAGCGGGCGATCGAGGAGGCGGCGCGGGAGGTGCAGTCGGACCGGCCGCTGACGGTCGAGAACATGCGGGATCGACTCCTCCCGGCCTCCAAGCGCACCTGGCGCTTCCAGGGAGTTGAACTGGCGATCCGCAAGGTCATCGATCGCATGAATGCGGCGCGGCACTTCGCGCCGCGCCTGCCGGAACTCGGCGCCAGCGGCGTGGTCCGCCTGCGCGACCGCCTCGAGTCGCCGATGATCGAGATTGCGCGGACCGCCTACCTTCCGGGTTTTGTGACGACGGACACGGATCGGGACGGCGCCATCCGCCGTGTCGCCCCGCTCATCGCCTTCGAGGGGCGGCTGTACCCGCAACTCGGCGTCGCGGCCGCCATGGCGCACCTCGGCCTGGGGCGGGGCGACATCCGCTTTGAGGCCGAGGGAGTCCGCATCGGCCAGGCGTCGCTCCCGCTGAGCGAGGGTGCGACGCTGGTGGCGTGGCCGCGCTTCGAGGATGGCCCGCCGCTGCGCCAACTCATGGGTCGCGACGAACGCGCCGGATCGCAAGGCGCATCGCTGAGCCTGCTCCGGCAGGCAGAGACTGACTCGGCCACCGCCGGGCACATCGCCATCGGCCACGTCCTCGAAACCCACCAGAAGTTCCGCCTTCTTGACGCGAAGAAGCGCGAGTACGACGAGATCGCGCGGGAACTGATCGCCCGGTTCGTCTCCCCGGCCGAGTTCACGCCGCAGGACTGGGACGATCCGCAGCGTCGGCCCGCGGCGGCGGCGCGGCTGCTCGAGCACGTCGCCTGGTCCATCGGCGGCGCGGACGGCCAGGTCGCCAGCCCGAGCGAAGACGCGCTGCCCGAAGACAAGGCGATGTGGCGCTGGCACCAGCACCACATCTCGCTTCCCGCCGAAGAGGCCGAACTCCTGGCCGCCCGCCAGCGCCTCAGCCAGAGCATCCGCGACAAGATCGTCTTCGTCGGCTGGGTAACCACCGGCTCACTGAGCGATGTGTATCCGACGGCGGCAGGCCCGCTCACACCCGGCGTCGTCGTCAACGCCATGATGGCCAACATGGTGCTCACGGGCGCGACCTTCCGCGAGTCTCCCCTCTGGGTCGGAGCGCTGCTCACTTTCTCGCTCGGGTCTTTCGCCGCGTTCGTCGCGGGCATGCGCTCGATCCGGCCGCTTTTCGGACTGCTGCTGGCGTGCGTCATCACTCTCGGATATCTCCTCGTGAACGCGTACATCTGCTTCGACACCTGGCGGCTGTTCGTGCCCCTCGCCACGCCCCTGGCCGGCACGGGGCTGGGACTGTTCGGCTCGACGTTCGCGCGCAGCCTCTACGAGCGCAGCGAGCGATCCCGCCTCACGCGGCAGTTCGGCAACCGCATCCACCGCCGGCTCTTCGAGTACCTCCTCGAGCATCCCGACGTCATCGACATGAGCGGCGCCCAGCGCGAAGTCACCTGTCTCTTCGGCGACCTCGCCGGCTTCACGAGCGTCTCCGAATCGATGGACTCGCGCACCACCGTCGCGCTGCTCAACCGCTACATGGGAAGCATGAACGCGCTGCTCACGGAGCATTCCGCCTACGTCAACAAGTTCCTCGGCGACGGGCTGATGGCTTTCTGGGGCGCGTTCGAGGAAGAGCCGGCCCACGCCGACCGCGCCGTGCGCGCCGCCATCGCCTGCGTCCAGCGCGTCGAGGAACTCAACCTCGACGCCGTTCTCGGCGGACAGAACCGCTTGGCCATCCGCTTCGGCCTCTCGTCGGGGCTCGTGACCGTCGGCGACTGCGGCGCGCCGCCGGAGTTCAGCGACTTCACCGTCATCGGCGATTCCGTCAACCTCGCCGCCCGGCTCGAATCCGCCAACAAGCAGTTCGGCACGTCGATCCTCATCAATGCGCGAACGAACGAGATGCTCGGGCCCGACGTGCTGCGCCGTCCCGTCGGCCTCGTCACGGTCGTCGGCCAGAGCAAGCCGGTCGAGTTGTTCGAAGTGCTCCCCGTCGATCCGGGCACGGAGGACGAGGAACTGGCGGCGCTCATTGAAGAGACCGCGCAGGCCGTGCGGCTCTACCGCGACCGGCGCCTCGATGAAGCCGAGGCGGCCTGGAAGGCGTTCGTCGCGCGGCACGGCGAGTCGCGCCTTGCGGCGCTCTACCTCGCCGAAATCGCCCGCTTCCGCGCCAACGCCGAGGAACTCTTCGACGGCGTGATCCGCCTGGCGACGAAGTGATCGCAGCACGATCGCCAAGCGCTCTCGACGTCTTCCCCGGCGGGGCAAAGCGAGGCTTCCGAGCGCCGCCTCGGGTCGCGCGAAACACGCGATCACGCGCTGCCTGCGCGCCGATTTCCCGGAGGCTGCTCCAGGAGACCCCTGGACATCGCCGCGCCGGTTGTCTATCGTCCATCGACGATGAACGATCGAATGTCATCCTCAGCGCCGCGCTGCCGGCCGGCCCGCGATGCAGTCCGCTCCGGCTCGGCGCGGCGCAGGGCCGACGACGTCCGCCTCGCAGACCTCGCCCGCGCCATCGCCCATCCCGCGCGCATCCGCCTGCTGCGCACGCTCGCCGACCGGCAGTCGTGCATCTGCGGCGACCTCGCGGGCCGCCTCCCTCTGGCCCAGTCGACCGTCTCGGAGCACCTGCGCCTTCTCAAGGAGTCCGGCCTCATCCGCGCCCGCGCGGTCGGCCGGCGAACCTGCTACTGCCTCGAGCCGCGGACCCTCGCGCGGCTGAAGTCACTCATGGCCGACCTCTGACACGCCGCGCCATCCGCGGGCGGCGGCCATCCCGGAGCAGACCAGAATGTCGGAACACGTCGCCCGCCGCCTTTCCTTCCTCGACCGCTGGCTCACGCTCTGGATCTTCCTCGCCATGGGCGCGGGCGTGGCCATAGGATTTCTTCTCCCCTCCGCGCCGGCGTTCATCGACCGCTTCAGCGCGGGCACGACCAACATCCCCCTCGCCATCGGCCTGATCCTCATGATGTATCCGCCGCTGGCGAAGGTGAAGTACGAGATGCTCCCGAGGGTCTTTCGCAACGTGAAGATCCTCGGCCTGTCGCTCGCACAGAACTGGATCGTCGGGCCGATTCTGATGTTCGCCCTGGCGGCCGCCTTCCTGCCCGACCGCCCCGAGTTCATGGTGGGACTGATTCTCACGGGTATCGCGCGCTGCATCGCGATGGTGCTGGTGTGGAACGAACTGGCGAAAGGCAACAGCGAGTATGCCGCGGGCCTCGTCGCGCTCAACAGCGTTTTCCAGGTTCTTTTCTACGGCTTCTACGCGTGGATCTTCATCACGATCGTGCCGGCCTGGATCGGCCTGGACCTCAGCGCCGTCGCGGGCGCCGGCGGGCGGACCGTTGCCGACATCACCATCGCCGACATCTTTGTGAGCGTGATGATCTACCTCGGCATCCCCTTCGCGGCGGGCATCCTCAGCCGCGTCGTGCTCATCCCGCTCAAGGGCCGGGAGTGGTACGAACGGTTCTTCCTCCCGCGCATCAGCCCGATCACGCTCATCGCGCTGCTGTTCACCATCGTCATCATGTTCACGTTCAAGGGCGAGAAGATCATCCACTTCCCGCTCGAAGTGGCGCGCGTGGCGATCCCGCTGGCTTGCTACTTCGTGCTCATGTTCCTCGTGTCCTTCTTCATGGCGTGGAAGGTCGGCGCCGACTACTCGCGCAGCGCGACGCTGGCGTTCACCGCCTCCGGCAACAACTTCGAACTGGCGATCGCGGTGGCCATCGCGATCTTCGGGATCGACTCGATGGTGGCGTTCGCGACGGTGATCGGCCCCCTCGTGGAGGTGCCGGTGCTCATCGGCCTTGTTCACGTGGCGCTGTACTTCCAGCGCCGATGGTACGGCGCGGGCGCGGAGACAGAGGCGCTGCCCGCCCGGCCTGCGTGCCGCTGAGACAAGGCAATCGCGTTTTCATGCGCATGGGCTTCACTCCCTCCCCCGGCTCTGCGGGAGAGGGCTAGGGTGGGGGCGTCTTCAGGAATGGCGATCTCTCTCTGTGCCGCGTTCAAACACCCTTGCACGAATGACCCCCACCCCTTCCCCTCCCCCGGCCTTGCGGGGGAGGGGAAGGCCAACGCGATGGTGCTCGAAAGCGCGATTGCCCTGCTCGCTGAAGGCTGGCGAGTGACACGGCGCCGGCGCGCTCTACAATCGCCGCGCTGCCTCGTCCCGTCTCCATTGTCTTCCCCAGACCCGCCAAGGAGAGCACCATGAACCGGCTGATGCCTGCGGCGATCGCGGAGTTGATCGGCACCTTCGCGCTGACCTTCGTCGGCGCGGGCGCGATCATCATGACCGGCGGAGAGAATCTCGTCGCCATCGCGCTGGCGCACGGCTTGATCCTCGGCGTCGCCATCACCGCCACGATGCACATTTCCGGCGGGCAGATCAACCCCGCGGTCTCGATCGCCTTGTGCGCGATTGGAAAACAAAGCCCGATGCAGACGGTCGTGTTCATCGCGGCGCAGGTGATCGGGGCCGTTGTCGGCGCGGGCGTGCTCCGCTATGCGATGGAAGGCGGCCTGGCCGATCAAACCCGACTCGGGGCCACGCTCGGGTCTTTCACAATCGGCGAGAAGCCGCTGATTGGCCCGGCCTTTGTGCTCGAGACGGTCGGCACGTTTCTGCTCATGTTCGCGGTGATCGGAACGGCGGTGGATTCGCGCGGCGTGGGCAAGGGGCCGATGGTCGGCGGCTTCGGCATCGGACTCACGCTCACGGCGGTGATTCTCTTCATCGGCCCGGCGACCGGGGCTTCGGTCAATCCCGCGCGCAGTTTCGGGCCGGCCCTCATCGGCGGGCACTGGGACGCGCACTGGCTCTACTGGGTCGCGCCGATCATCGGCGCGACACTCGCCGCGCTGGTCTGGCAGTACGGCATCGGATTGCGCGAGGAAAAGTAACCGCTCCGCTCACGACTCGCCCGACGACGCGCCGGGGATCGCCCGGCCGTGCGGATCGACGCTCGGTTCGCTGGTGCGCTCGCCGAGGCGGTCGCGCATCGCGTCGTCGGTGAGGTGTTCGAGCACCTCGGCCGGCGCGTGCAGATGGTCGGCGGGCAGCGTCGGGAACTGGTGCGAGAAGTACGTCTCCCACAAGCGATGGGAGCGCACGAGCCGCGCCGCCTCAGCGCGACCACGGTCGGTCAGGGCGAGTTGCTCGAGCGGGCCGCGGACCAGCCCGCGCCGCCGCAGCAGCGTCAGGGCGAAGCGCGCGATGATCGGCCGCAGGCGGCGCAGGCGGGCGATCGCGTCGGTGGCCGCCACAGGCGGGAGGGTCGCGGGGCCTTCCTGCTCCTGCGCGCGATAGGCGATGCCGAGGATGTCCTCGCGCATGACGCGCAGGCTCAGGCGCCAGCGCAGGATGAGGCGGGAAATGACGCCGTGCCGCGGCGAGCCGAGCCACGCAAGCGTGAAGAATGCGCCGGCGGCGACGGCCATCATTCCGGAGGTGACGGTGTCCCCGACTCCGAGCCACTCGGGCACGACGATCGCCGCGATGTGCCCCCCCGCCGCCGACGCCGCGCCGATCACCCCTGCGAGAATGAACATGACGCCGAAGCGATCCGTGAGCAGGTACGCCGCGGCCGGAGGAACGATGAGCATCGCGATGACGAGGATGCTGCCGACGGTCTCAAACGCGGCGACCGTCGTCACCGCCGTCATCGTCATGAGGATGTAGTGCATGAGCGTCGCGTTGATGCCCACCGTCGTCGCCAGCGCCGGGTCGAAGGCGCTGATGCGGAACTCCTTGAAGCACAGGAGCAGGACCGCGAGATTGACGGCGAACATGATGCCGTTGATGAGCGCCGCGCGCGGCATCTCGACGCCAAAGACCGTCGTCGGATCGATCGCCGCCGTCTCGACCGCGCCGTAAAGAACGCATGAGGGATCGAGGTCGACGTGCTCGATCGCCGGCAGACGCAGCAGCACAAGGCCGAGCGCGAACAGCGCGGTGAAGACGATGCCCATCGCCGTTCCGCCGTCGGTGCGGCTCAGGTCGCGCACCCACTGCACGAGCAGCGCCGTCACCAGCCCGATCGCCGCGGCCCCGAGAAACATCGGCAGCGGCGCCCGCGTCTGTGTGACCAGGAACGCGGCCGCGAGCCCGGGCAGGACGGTGTGGCTGATGGCGTCGCCCATCATGCTCATCTTGCGCAGCACGAGCAGCGTGCCGGGAACGCTGCACGCCAGCGCGCAGAGTGCGCCGCTGAGCACGATCGAGGTGTCGGCCGGAAGCCAGGTCATGACCGCCCTCCCGGCGCGGGGGTGGCCAACTCGTGCGGACTCGCGGGCACGGCCGCGCTCCCCTCCTGCGCCGCGACGAGGCGTTCCAGCCGCTCGACCATCTCGGGCGCGAGGACGTGCTCGATGCGGTCGGCGTCGCGGTCCACGTGCGTCGGCGCGATGTCGGCGTGGGCGATGAGGTACATCTCCCACAGGCGGTGGTTTCGTACGACGCGCTGCGCCTCGACGCGACCGGCCGCGGTCAATCCCACGCCCCCCTGCGCGTCGAGCCGGACCCACGCGCGGCGGCGCAGCCTCGTGATCTGCCGCCGCAGCGCCAGCGCCGACCAGGAGCGATGTGCCTGGAGGCGGGCGGCCGTCGCGGTGGACTGCGGGCCTTGCTCTTCCTCCGCCTCCCACAGCGCCCGGAGCAGGTGCTGCTCCGCCACCCGGCGCTGCAGCCCGAGATGCCGGACCGTGCGCAGCAGCAGGCCGCGCTTCGCGCCGAACACCAGGCTCAGCGCGAAGAAGGCCGAGCAGACCAGGACGATGATCGGCCCCGTCGGGAGACCGTCGAAGAGCGCGCTGAGCACCGCCCCGACCGCACCCCCGGCCGCACCGAACGCGGCCGAGAGGCCGAACATCGACGCCAGCCGATCCGTCCAGAAGCGCGCCGCCGCGGCGGGCGTGATAAGCATGGCAACCACGAGCACGAGCCCGACCGATTGCAGGCCGGTCACCGTCACAGCCACGACCATTCCCATGAGCAGCGCGTCGAGCAGGACCACCGGCCAACCCTGCGACGCCGCAAAGGCCTGGTCGAAGCACAGCAGACGCAGTTCCTTGAACAGCAGCGTGCAGACGAGCAGCACGATTACCGCGATCACCGCGATCGCGAGCACGTCGGCCGCGATCATCGACGCCGCCCGCCCAAGGATGAAGCGATCAAGCCCGGCCGCGCTGCCCTTGGGCATCTGCTCGGCGAGTTTGACGAGCGCGGCCCCGGCGCCGAAGAAGACGCTGAGCACGATCCCCAGCGCGGCGTCCTCCTTGATCCGCGTGGTGTGTCGGATCAGCAGAATGACGCCCACCCCCGCCACGCCGGTGACGAAGGCCCCGGGCAGCAGCCAGGCGAGCGACTGCCCCTCGCCGCCCATGGCCGTGGCGAGGATGAAGGCCAGCGCGATGCCCGGCAGCGTGGCGTGGCTCAGCGCGTCGGCCGTAAGCGACCGCTTGCGAAGGAGAAGGAACGTCCCGACCGCCCCGGCCGCGAGGCCCAGAAGCGAGACGCCCGCGATGACGATGCGCGTGTTGTAGTCGCGCAGCGAGACGACGCGCTCGAGGCGTTCGAGCAGCCCCGGCGGCAGCGCGGCGGCGCCGAGCGCCGGCGCCGCGATCGCCAGAGCCGTCAGGAGCGTCAAGCCCGCGATGAGCCCGCTGCGCTTCACACCGCGCGCCCTTCGCGCGCCAGCGCTTCGGCGGCCTCGCTCAAAAGCGTGAGCCGCCCGCCATACGTCCGCGCCAGGTTCTCCTCCGTGAAGACCTCGCGTGTCGGCCCGTGCGCCACGACGCGCATGTTGAGCATGATGACGTGGTCGAAGTAGCGGCTCACCGTCTGAAGATCGTGGTGCACGACCAGCACCGTCCGGCCCGCGTCCTTGAGTTCGGTGAGGACGGCGATGATCGCCCGCTCGGTCGCGGCGTCGACGCTGGCGAACGGCTCATCCATGAAGTAGATCTGCGCCTCCTGCGCCAGCGCCCGCGCCAGGAAGATGCGCTGCTGCTGGCCGCCGGAGAGGGTGCTGATCTGCCGATCCGCGAAGTCAGCCATTCCGACGCGCTCGAGCGCCTCCACCGCCGCCCGCCGGTGCGCCCGGGTCGGAGGCCGGAACCAGCCCATCATCCCGTAGCGACCCATCATCACCACCTCGACCGCGCTGATGGGAAAGTCCCAGTCCACGCTCTCGCGCTGCGGAACGTACGCGACGAGCCGGCGCTGCTGTCGGAACGGCAGGCCGTAGATGAGCACTTCGCCCGAGACGCAGGGCACGAGATCGAGCGCGGCCTTGATGAGCGTGCTCTTGCCCGCGCCGTTCGGGCCGATGATCCCCACCAGGCGCCCCTGCGGAACGTCGAGGTCGACGTCCCACAGCACCGGCTTGCGATGGTAGGCGACGGTCAGGTCGTGGATCGAAACCGGCGCCGAGGGCGAGTGCTCCGGTCCCCTCCCCGAAGGCGCGGCGGATGGAAGCGCGGCTTGGGAGAGGCGGCTCATCTGGACGCGCTCAACTTCCCGCTCATGCCGCGCTCCGGCGCTTCACCGCCCAGCGCCCGCGCGATCGTCGTGGCGTTGTGGTCGATCATGCCGACGTAGGTGCCCTCGTACGTTCCCGGCCGGCCCATGGCGTCGGAGAAGAGCCGCCCGCCGATCGTAACCGCGTGGCCGCGCGCCTTGGCGCCCTCCACCAGCGCCGTCACGTTCTTGTCCGAGACGCTCGATTCGACGAAAACGGCGCTGACTCCGCGCGTGACGATGAGATCGACGAGGCGGTTGATGTCGCTCAGCCCCGCCTCCGACTCCGTCGAGATGCCTTGGATGCCGAGAACTTCGATGCCGTAGGCGCGGCCGAAGTAGTTGAACGCGTCGTGGGCCGTGATCAACACGCGCCGCTCGGCGGGGATCGATGCGATGACCTGGCGCACGTAGGCGTCGAGCGCCTCCAGTTCCTCCCGGCAGGCCTGCGCGTTGGCGGCGTAGGTCGAGGCGTTGGCGGGGTCGTATTCGCTCAGCGCTTTGGCGACCGCCTCGACCGCCTTGCTCCACGCCTTGACGTCCATCCACACGTGCGGATCCCAGTGCCCTTGCAGGCCCGGCGGCTCGAGGAGGTAGGACTCATCGATGAGTTCGGTGACGGCGTGCACGACCCGTCCGTCGCGGGCGGCCTTGACGAGCGTGTCGCCCATGCGCCCCTCGAGCATCAGCCCGCTGTAGAAGACGGCGTGCGCGCTTTGAATCCTCGCCACGTCGTTGCGCGTGGGCTTGTAGAGGTGCGGATCGACCCCTTCGCCCATCAGCCCCTCGACCTCGGCGCGGTCGCCCGCGACGCGACGAACGATGTCGGTGACCATGCCGCACGTCGTGACGATTCGGTAGGGATAAGAGGGCGGAGCGGACGCGACGGCCCGATCGCCTGCGGCGGCGGAGAACGAGGCGAGCAGGGCGGTCAGCAATGCGGTCAAGCAGTTCATGGGGTCACTCCATGCTTCATCGGCCGATTATCGACGGCCGACGCGATTTTGATTAGTCAAAAAAAGGATACCCCAATATCAAAGACGAGTCAAGCGACCGATATTGAGGTATACTTTGGTGGCTCAACCACGAGTCTCGCTCCCTCTCCCGCCAGCCGCGGAGCCGCGCATGCCCAGCAGCACTGTCGAGAACTACCTCAAGCGAATCTACCTGGAAGAGCAGGCGGACCCGGGCGCCGCGGTCGTCTCGATGAAGAACCTCGCGGGGGCGATGGGCGTTACACCCGGCACCGCCACTTCGATGGCTAAGAGCCTTGCCGACTCCCGTTTCGTCGCCTACGAGCCGTACGGCGGCGTGAAACTCACGGCCCGCGGCCGGACGCTGGCCCTGCGC
Source organism: Vicinamibacteraceae bacterium (assembly GCA_011525805.1). Taxonomy (GTDB): domain Bacteria; phylum Planctomycetota; class Phycisphaerae; order Phycisphaerales; family UBA5793; genus UBA5793. The sequence goes on along the minus strand of WYBR01000046.1, from coordinate 32,030 downwards.
ATCCTCCGCCGGCACCGCCTCATCGAGTGCTTCCTCGTCGAGGCGCTCGGCTTGGACTGGTCAGAGGTCCACGACGAGGCCGAGAGCCTCGAACACGCCATCTCGGACAAACTCCTCGACCGCATCGACGAGTTCCTCGGCTTCCCGAGCGTCGATCCCCACGGCGACCCCATCCCCACCGCCGCGGGCGAAGTCCGCCAGACGCTGCTCACCGCACTCACCGACGTCGAGGAGGGAGCGGACGTGCGCATCGCGCGCATCCTCGACCAGGATGAGAAATTCCTCCGCTTCGTCGACCGGCACCGCCTGCGCCCCGGCACGCGCGGCCGAGTGCTCGCGCACGACCACGCCGCCGAGGCGGTGACGATCCAGTCCGGCAAACTCCCCGCGGTAACCATGGGCCGCACCGCGGCCGCGAAGATCATGGTCGAGATCGTCAAAGGTTGAGCATTCGGGCGTGGCGGCGGCCGGAGTTGACTTCGAATACGGGGCGGCGCTCGGAGGCCCCGCTCTGCCCCGGCGTCCCGGCGTCGATCAATCCCTCAATGCTTTGATAGCTTGATGCCTTCTGCAGAATGCCGGAGGAGGGACTTGAACCCTCACGCCCTCATCGGGCAACGGATTTTGAATCCGCCGCGTCTGCCATTCCGCCACTCCGGCGCCCGGTGGGGCTTTCCGCGGACGGTAGCGTCGGCTCCGACCTTGTTCAAGCCTCGGCGCGGCGCTGACGTGGACGGGAGTGCCGCCAGGCGCGGACGAGGTTTCATTGGCGCAGGCCGAACTTCTTGATCTTGTTGTACACCGTCACACGGTCGATGCCGAGGATTCTCGCGGCCTGGGTGACGTTCCACTCGCTTCGCCGGAGGACCTCGGCGATGTGATGACGTTCGACTGATTCGAGGGCGGCGCTGCCGTTGGCGGGGAGCGAGGACTCCCGGGCGGCGCGCATGGGAAAGTCCTCGGCGCGGATCGCCGGGGGGCGGCCGACCACCATGGCGCGCTCGATCGCGTTGGACAGTTCGCGCACGTTGCCGGGCCAGTCGTACTCGACGAGAAGTTTCATCGCCTCGGGGCTGATTTCGGTGATGCGCTTGTCCATCTGCTGCGCGAAGCGCTGGAGGAAGTGCCGGGCGAGAAGCGGGATGTCGGTGGCCCGCGCCCGCAGGGGCGGCGCCTCGATGGTGAAGACGTTGATGCGGTAGTAGAAGTCTTCGCGAAAGCGGCCCTCGGCGACGGCCTGCTGAAGATCCTCGTTGGTGGCGCAGATGACGCGGAAATCGACGTGCACCGACTCCATACCGCCGACGCGGTGGAACTCCCTGGATTCGAGGGCGCGGAGGAGTTCGACCTGCATCTTGGGGCTGATGGCGCCGACCTCGTCGAGAAAGAGCGTGCCGCCTTGCGCCATTTCGATCTTGCCCCGGCGCTTGCGGTCGGCGCCGGTGAACGCGCCTTTCTCATGGCCGAAGAGCTCGCTTTCGAGGAGGTTCTCGGGCACCGCGCCGCAGTTGACGGGGACGATGGGCATGTAGCGCCGCCGGCTGTTGGCGTGGATGGCGCGGGCGATGAGTTCCTTGCCCGTGCCGCTTTCGCCCTGGATGAGCACCGTCACGTCCGTCGGAGCGACGCGCTGGACGAGTTCCATGACGCGGCGGATAGCGGGGCTTTCGCCCACGATGGCGTCCACCGCGACGAGCCCGTCGATCGTCTCGCGAAGTTGCAGGTTCTCCGCCTCGAGCCGCATCTGATCGACCGCGCGGCGGACGAGGTGGCTCAGTTCGTCGGGGTCGATGGGCTTGGTGACGTAGTCGAACGCGCCCTGCTTGAGCGACTTCACCGCAGACTCGACGGTGGCGAAGGCGGTGATCATGATGACGGCGGTGCGGGGGTTTGACTCGTGAAGGAGGCTCTGGAGTTGGATGCCGTCCATGCCGGGCATCTTGATGTCGATGATCGCGACGTCGGCGGGGGCTTCCTTCATGGCGGCGAGGGCGTCCGCGGCGTTGGCGACGGCGCGGACGATGTAGCCGTCCTTGCGGAACCAGTTGTAGAGCGAGTCGCGGATGGAGAACTCGTCGTCCACGACGAGGATGCTGGCGGAGGACCGGTTCATTGGACGATGCTCCTCTCTGCGGGCGTCGATCGCCGCGGCGCCGAGGGCGGCGGGGCGCCGGAGGCCTCGCCGCCTTCGCGCGCCGCGGCCGGCGCCGGGTTGGCCGCCCGCTCGCGATCGGCGGGCCGGCGCGGAAGCCGCAGCCTGAAGGTCGTTCCCTCTCCCGGGATCGATGAAACGTCGATCTGCCCGCCGTGCCGGTTGACGATGCCGTAGACCACGGCCAGGCCGAGGCCGACTCCTCCCTCCTTGCGCCCCTTGGTCGAGAAGAAGGGTTCGAAGATGTGCGGGAGATCGAGCGGATCGATGCCCGATCCGGTGTCGCGCACCAGGATCTCGACCCAGTCGCCCTCGCCCGTGACACGGACGGCCAACTCGTTGACTTCTTCCGCGCCATCCTGCATCGCCTCGACAGCGTTGACGAAGAGCGCGACGAGCGCTTGCTCGATCTGACCGGGATCCGCGATGATTTGCGGGTCGGCATCGAGCGGCTCGTTGACGAGGCGGATGTTGCGGATTTCGAGGTGGTGCCGGATGAGCATGAGGCTGCGGTCGACGACCTCGTTGAGGTTGATGCGCTCCATCTCGGCGCCGGTGCGGCGGGCGAAGGTGAGGAGGTTGTGGACGATCGCGCCGCAGCGGCTCGACTCCTTGTCGATCACGCCCAGGTAGCGGTCGAGTTCGGCGCGGACGGCCTCGTCGAGGCGCAGGTCGGCCAGTTCGCGGCGGACGAGCCGCGCGTAGGTGAGAATGCCGCCGAGGGGGTTGTTGAGTTCGTGGGCGACGGTGGCGGAGAGTTTGCCCAGCGAGGCCATCTTCTCCATGTGCAGGACCTGTCGCTGGGCCTTCTGGAGTTCGCGGCTCTTGTCCTCGACCTTCTGCTCGAGGGTGGCGGACCACTCGGTGATCTCACGTCGGGCGCTGCGGAGTTCCTCGACCATGCGGTTGAAGGCCTGCGCGAGTCGGGCGAGTTCATGTTCGCCGCGCACGTCGATGCGGGTTTCGAGGTCGCCGGCGGCGATGCGCTGCGTGCCTTCGTACAACTGCTGCGCGGGGCCGTGGATCACGCGGCGAACGAAGAGGGCGGCGACGAGCCCGCTGATGAGGATCAGGGCGATGGTCGTGGTGAGCAATTGCCTCCGCGAAGTCGAGATCGCCGCCTCGAACGGCGCCATCGACATTTCCAGGTCGAGCACGCCGAGCACGCGGCGGTCCGCCGGGTGAAAGTGGCACTCCGCGGAGGAGCACGCCGGCTCGTTCTCGATGACGACGAGGTGGCGCAGAACCTCCGGGCCGTCTTGTGGCTGGGTGAGGCTGCTCCGCGCGAGGACGGCGTCGTCCTTCGCGACGCCGTTGCTGTGGCAACTCCGGCAAGTGCCCGAGTCGATCGGGATCGTCTGGCCGTACTCCGCCGCCTGCGCCGAGAGCACGATGGCGCCGCGCTTGTCGTAGACGCGAATGGCCGCGACCTCCGGCGCCTGGGCCAGTCGCTCGATTGTGGCCTGAACCTCATCGAGGCGGTTGAGGAGCATGCCGTCGTGCGTGGCGCGGCGGATGAGATCGCTCGATCGGACGACCTCGTCGTGCATCAGGCCGAGGAAGTGCGCCTTGGTCGAGTGGAAGTTGAGCAGCGAGTGCAGCGCGAGCACGGCCCCGACCACGACCGACAGCGGGATGAGCAGCCGCAATTCCAGCGATCCGAGCAATGCCCCGAGGCGCTTGCGCATGCCGACGCTCCTGAACGAGAGACCGGCCAACCCAGACGGTAAGGCGAAGTCAAGAGAAGTCCGCTCGCGGCGCGTTCAGGAGCGCCACATCGCGTTGAGATTCTCAGCGCCCAGGGCCATATTCGGTGTCCTCCCTCATGCCGCGGAGAGGGTCGCCTGGCGGTCCACCTCCCCCGCCCGGGTCAGCGCGGCCCGGGCGGCTGCGATGGCACCGAATCTGCAAGGGGAGGTTCGGAGCGGCCCCGCGCGGCGCGCTCGCATCCGCGTTGCCCGCGGCGCCCCTGGAGGCCCCACCATGCTCACCTCCCTCACACTCGAGCGTGAAGCGCCGCCGACGTGCGTCTGGATGGATGCGGGCGTGCTGACGTACCGTCTGTGCGATCGCGACTTGGACTGCGAGAACTGCCCGCTTGATCTCGCGCTGCACGGGGCGTCGTCGCTGTGCGCAGCGCGGCGGCCGGGAGCCATCGCGCCGCCTCGCGCGCAGCCATCGTTCCCCGACGATCGGATCTATTTCCGCGGCCACACATGGCTGCGGCCGGCGGGAGCGGAAGACCGCTTCCGCTTCGGTCTTGACGGGTTCGCCGGTCTGCTGATCTCGCCGCCACGCCGCATCCGCGCCCATGTTTCACCCGGCCCCGTCCGTGGCGGACAGACGATCTGTACGATCCACGTCGAGGAGGGCGCACTGGCCGTCGGCGCGCCGATGGACGCCGAAGTGCTCATGTGGAATGATCCGCTCTTCGAGGAGCCGCAGCGTCTTGCGGCCGATCCCTGCGGACGCGGCTGGCTGGCGGAACTGAGCGTCGACGGCCGCGAGGCGGAGCGCGCCGGATCGCCGGCGGCAGGAGCGGCGGATCGCGCCCGGATGGACTTCCGACGGTTCCTTCGCCAGGCGGGAAGGCTGCTCCTGCTCGATCATGGCGCCGATCTCGCCTCTCTGTGCGCCCGGGGAAGCGCCACCGACCTGCGCCGGATCATCGGCGGCGAGGCGATGCTCTCGCTGCTGCGCGAGATGATCTTCTGAGCGCGCTGAAAACGACAACTTCGCCGTTGTGGATTTCATCGCCGTCCATGGGCGCGTGGCGCCGTGCGCGCGCACTGGAGGCGGAACCGGCCTCAAAACGTGGATGCGGCCGTGACCCGAGGCGCCGCAGCGCGTGGCTCGCCGTTTGCAATCCATGGCGCGGGAAGCCATCCGAGGCTCCCCGATTGGAGGATGCCATGGAAGCCACCATGAACAGATCGGCCTTCCGGTTCATCGCGTTGCAGGGCGGCGTCTGCCTTCTCGCCCTGGCCGCCCTTCCGCTCCTGGCCGTGATCGGGATCATGGCGCGCGGCGCGGTGATCGCCCTGGCCGCATGCGCCGTGGCGCTGTGCGCGCTTCTCTACCCGGTCAGCGTGCGCTTCCGCGAGTGGCTCAAGACTCAGGCGGAAGTCGAGTACCGGCATCGCGGCCTGCGCCTGGCGCGCGGCGTTCTGCTCCACCCGGCGCACAGTTGGGCGCGATGGGAGGGCGACCGCATCGCCGTCGGCGCCGACGACCTGCTGCTCTCGACGCTCGGTCCCGTTGACGCCATCGATCTCCCCGCGTCGGGATCGCGCGCCGTCCAGGGGCGGCCGCTCTTTCGCGTCAGGCATGGAGAGCGCAGCGTCGAGGTGTGCTCGCCGCTCTCCGGCTCGGTCTGCGAGTCGAATCCGGTCCTGCCGCTCCATCCGCGACTGATGAACGAGCAGCCGTTCACGCACGGCTGGGCCGTGCGGTTGGCGCCGTCCGCGGCGACGGTCGATGAGATCGACTCGCTCCGCCCGGCGCGACAGGCGCGCGAGTGGTTCAACGATGAAGTGGATCGGGCGCTTGCCTTCTCCGCATCAAACGCGGCGTCCACCGCGGCCCTGTGCGACGGAATCGACGAGGCGGCCTGGCGCCGACTCACGCCAATGTTTGAAACAGCGTCACGCGAGTCGCGCGAGCGGCTCGGTGAAGAGCGGTAGCACCGCGAGGTTCAGCGGACCTTTCCACCCTTCGGGAAGTGAGTGATCCCGTGTCGATCCCCCTGCCACAACTTCCGTCCGCCGCCCCTTCCGAACGGGCCGCGACGACCTCGGCCCGGGCTGAGTGCCCCGGCCATCCGCGCGGCCATGAAGGCGCGTCGGTGAGCCGGCGCGACTTCGTGCGCCTCACCGGGGCGTGCGCTGCAACGCTGGCGGCGGCGGGCGTCGCCCCGGCGGGCGGCGAGGCCGGAGACCTCGACGCCGACCGCCGCGGCGTGCTCGTGGACCTGACGGTGTGCATCGGCTGCCGCCGCTGCGAGTGGGCGTGCCGAAACGAGAACAACCCCCCTGCCGGCGAATTGCACGAGTGCGACGACCAGTCCGTGTTCCGCTCGCGGCGCCGTCCGACCTCGACGCAGTTGACCGTGGTGAACCGTTCCCCGGGGCCGGCGGGGGGGCGTCCTGTCCACGTCAAGACACAGTGCATGCACTGCGAGCATCCGGCGTGCGCTTCGGCGTGCCTCGTCGGCGCGATGCGCAAGACTCCGGCAGGCCCGGTGATCTACGACGCGTCGCGCTGCATCGGCTGCCGCTACTGCATGGTGGCGTGCCCGTTCCAGTACGCCTCCTACGAGTATGACAACGCCCTCACGCCGCAGGTGAAGAAGTGCCAGTTGTGCGGGAACCGCACGCAGCGAGGGGAACTGCCCGCCTGCGTCGCCATCTGTCCCGTCGAGGCGCTGACCTATGGGCGACGCGACGACCTGCTCCGCATCGCGCACGAGCGCCTCCGAAGTTGCCCGGACCAGTACATTGACCACGTCTACGGCGAGCACGAGGCCGGCGGCACGTCGTGGCTCTACCTCTCCGATCGCCCCTTCAGCGAACTGGGCTTCCCGACCCTGGGCTCGTCAAGCCCCGCGGCCCTGACTGAGGCGATTCAGCACGGGATCTTCAAGGGCTTCGCGGCGCCGGTGATGCTCTTCGGATTGCTCGGAGCGGTGGGCAAACTCATGCACGCTCCAAAGGAGTCGCCATGAACGCCGCACCTGCCGCCATGCCGACGCGTCCGCGCTACTTCACCCCCGGCGTCTGGGTCGTTTCGGCGATCGCGCTGACGGGCGCCGCGGCGCTGGCGGCGCGGTACGTGCTGGGCCTGGGCGCGGTGACCAACCTGAGCGACGGTTACCCGTGGGGACTGTGGATCGCCATCGACGTCGCCTGCGGCGTGGCGCTGGCGGCGGGCGGATTCACCACCGCTTTCATCGCCCATCTCGTGCACCGCGAGGAGTTTCACCCGCTGGTCCGGCCGGCGCTGCTCACCGCGATGATCGGCTACACCTTCGTGGCGCTGGGCGTCATGACGGACCTGGGCCGCTTCTGGGCCATGTGGCACGTCATGCTCCCGTGGATGTGGCAGGGCAACTCCGTTCTCTTCGAAGTCGCCATCTGCGTCATGACCTACGTCACTGTCCTTTACATCGAGTTCCTTCCCATCGTCTGCGAGCGGTTCATCGGCCGCGTGCGCCTGCCGGGGCCGCTCGCTCGCTTCAACGGACTTGCAGATTCGGCGCTGCGGCGGCTCGACGCCGGCCTCGGCCGGGTCATGACCGTGTTCATCATTCTCGGCGTCGTGCTCTCGTGCATGCATCAGTCGTCGCTTGGCACGCTCATGGTCATCGCCGGCCCCAAACTGCATCCACTCTGGCAGACGCCGATGCTCCCGATGTTCTTCCTTCTCTCCGCCTTCTGCGTCGGACCGGCGATGGTGGTCTTCGAGTCGCTGCTTGCGGCCCGGTCGTTCCGCCTGGCGCCGGAGACGGAGATTCTCGGGCGGCTGGCGCGGCTGATTCCGATCCTGCTGGGCGTGTACGGGATCGGCCGGGTCATCGACCTGCTCAATCGCGGGGCCGCCCCGCACGTTCTCGAAGGCTCGGCCGCGAGCGTGCTCTTCGCGGCGGAGTTCGGCCTGGGCGTTGTCGCGCCCTTCGCGCTGCTGCTGGGCCAGCGGGCGCGCCGCTCGACGAGCCGGCTCTTCCTCGCGGCGTGCCTGGTCATCTTCGGGGTGGTGCTGAACCGGCTCAACGTCTTCCTGCTCGGGTTCACGCCGCCGATCGAGTCGGCGCCCTATGCGCCCTCGCCGGCGGAGTATGCCGTTACCGCGGGGTTCATCGCGATGATGGTGCTCATCTACCGCTTCCTCGCACTCAACTTCCCGGTGATCGAGGGTCTGAAGGAGGTTCGCTCATGAGAGCCGCCCTTGCCGCGATTGCGGTCCTTGCGGCGATCGGCGCCGCCGGCGCGCCGCGGAGCGCGGAGCGACCGGTCGATCGCGGCCGCACAGCGCCGACGATGGCTTCCCCAACGTGTCTCGGTTGCCACGCATCGTTCGGCGCCGACGCGGATGTCCCGGTCAACCGCGGCCGCTTCGCGCACGCCGGCGATGATCGCGTCGGCGCAAGCGCCGCCAGACGCACCGGGACGCCGGACGTTGTGATCATCGGCGATCTCGCCAATCTCTATGGCGCGGTGGTGTTCGACCATCGGGTTCACGCCGACATGTCGCAGATCGCCGGCGGCTGCGTCAACTGCCACCATCACGCGCCGGAGGGGAGTCCGGTCAGCGCTTGCCGCGAGTGCCACGCGCCCGAGCGCAGCGCCGGCACCCCGACGCATCCGAGCCTCAAGGGGGCCTACCACCGGCAGTGCCTTTCGTGCCACCGGGACTGGAGCCACGAGAACGCCTGCGGCTTCTGCCACACCGAGCAGGCCGCGACCGGCGGCGCCCGCGTCGTGGATGCGAGCGCCCTGGCGCACACGCGCTTCCCTCGCCTCGAGCCGAGCGCCACCTACCGCTACGAGACCCCCCAGGCTCCGGCCGCGCTCGTGAGTTTTCAGCATCGGGATCATGCGCAGTCGTTCGGCCTCCAGTGCGTTGACTGCCACCGTGCGGGTTCGTGCGCGGGCTGTCACGACGGCTCGCAGGGCCCGCAGGAGTCGATGCACCGCATGGATTCATGCCGGTCGTGCCACGCCGTGAACGCGTGCGGCTTCTGCCACGACCAGCAGCCGCGTCCACCCTTCGACCACGCCGTGGCGACGGGTTGGGATCCGGGGCCGCAGCACCAGCACACGCCGTGCGTGAGTTGCCATGGCCGGGTCGAGGCCTTTCTTCGTCCCTCGAGCAACTGCCGCGGCTGTCATGGCGGACTGGACCCGCAGACGTTCGATCATCGCATCACCGGCGTGCCGCTGGAAGGCAGCCATGCCCAATTCGCGTGCGTCCGCTGCCACGACGCAAGCCGCGCCGAGGCGCCGGCGACCTGTCACGGCTGCCATGCGGATCGCTCCTATCCACCCCAGACGCCGGGGCAACGCAATTAGAACGCCTCACAGAATGAGCCGTCCGGGTCGGTGGTACAGGCTTTCGAGCCTGTACGATCGTGCAGGCTGGAAAGCCTGCACCACCATTCTGTGAGCCGCCCTTAGAGCACTCCCACATCAAGCGTATCGCTGCGGGGTGGCATCGATCGCCGCCGTTCCGGGCGGAGATCAATGACGAGCGTGCAAGTGGGCGAGCGAGCGAGGGGGTGCCACACGGCATGGCGCCAGCGTGCCGTGTGCGAGTGTGCAGGCGCGAAAGAAGGCTGCGGCCCGCCGCTCTGCTCCGCGCCTCTCCGTCACTATTAATCTCGTCCTCGCTGGCGCTTCGGCCTGGTGTCGTTACCTGCAGCCCGTAGCGCGTCTTCAAGGCGGATTTCCCGAAAGGCCGGCGGATTGGCGCCCACTATCGTTCATCGTCATGACGTCGTTCTCCGCCGAGCGCGAACGGATGGTGCAGCGGCAACTCGCGTCGCGAGGGGTGAAGGATCCGGCTCTGCTCGAGGCGATGCGCGCGGTGCCGCGAGAGGTCTTCGTGCCGGACTGGCTCCGCGAGCACGCTTACGACGACGCCCCGCTGCCGATTGAGGAAGGTCAGACCATTTCGCAGCCTTACATTGTCGCGCTGATGATTGAAGCGGCCCAGGTCGGGCCGCACGATCGGGTGCTCGAGGTCGGCTGCGGCTCCGGTTATGCCTCGGCCGTGCTCAGCCATGTCGCCGGGGAGGTCTACGCGATCGAGCGGCACACCTCGCTCGCCGATCTCGCCCGCAAGCGTCTGGCTTCACTGGGCTGCGCGAACGTGACAGTGGGGCAGGGGGACGGCTCGAGGGGCTGGGAAGAGCACGCCCCCTTCGACTCGATCATCGTCTCTGCCGGCGGGCCGGAAGTTCCCGAGAGCCTGCTCGACCAACTCGCCATCGGCGGCCGCCTGATCATTCCGGTCGGCGCCGAGCCGCGCACCCAGACGCTGCTGCGCCTCCGGCGGACGGCGGAGCACGCATTCGAGCGCGACTCGCTCGGCCGCGTGCAATTCGTTCCCCTCGTCGGAAGCGAAGGCTGGTCCGCAGACGCCACACCCCCGCCGCCGCACGCCGACGCCGCGCGGCGCGGGGCAAGCCCTCGCCCGCCCCGCGCCGCTCCTTCCTTTCCCCTCACTCCGCACTCCTCTCATCAATCGGTTCCGGCCTCGACGGCTTCGAGGTTGAGTTCTTCGGCGATACGGGTGAGTTCGACGTCGGCGTTGCGCTCCTCCATGAGTGACTTGTGGAGGAGGTCGGCGGCATCGTGCATGCCCAGCAGCCGCGCCCAGGTCTTGGCGCAGCCGTATCCGGCGATCTCATCGTGCTTAACGTGCTGGGCGACGGCGATGAGCGCGGCGTCGCGCACATGCGCCTCAGCGCTCTCCATATTGGCGAGGCGCATGCAGTCTTCGAGCAGGCCGCGCGTTCCCTTCGCCTCGGTGCGCCGGGGCTTGAGGTCCATCTCGTCGAAGACGGACCCGATCCGCGTCAGGTGGTCCTTCGTTTCGAGGCCGTAGCCCTCGAACGCGTCGGCCAGCCTGGGGGAGGAGGCGACCGAGGCAAGCCGCGGCAACACCTGTCCAATGTGCTTCTCCGCGGCGAAGAGTTCGTTGAGTTGCTGGATCAGCAGGTCCCTGAGTGTCTTGAGCGGCATGACGCCCTCCTTTCGCGCGGCGGTCAGCGGCGTCTTCGGCCGCCGCCCTCCGCGCCGGTTTGACTCACAAGTACGGGTCCACGGTCGTCCGGTCGTTCACCTGGCGCACGCCCGGCGAGTACCCGACGACGCGTTCGATGGCGTTGCGCTCGCCCCAGGAGCGCACCGCGCCGGTCAGCGTCACGACGCCGTCCGCCACCGAGATGCCGAGGCGCTTGGCCTCGCGCTCCGCCTGTCGTTCGAGCGCCTGCTCGATCTGCTGCTTGATCTGGCCCGGATCGAGTCGCTTGGGCACGACGGTGATCTGGTTGATCACGCCGCGAACGCCCGGCAGCCGGCGCACGGAATGCTCGGCGTCGGACCGCTGCGTCCAGTAGTCCACGCGGCCCTCGAGCGTGATGATGCCCGAGGCGACGGTCGTCGTGATCCGGTCCTCCGGCACGAGCACGTCCATCCGGAGCGCTTCACGGACGGATCGGGCGAGGTCCTCGTCGCTGCGCTGCCAGCGCGACGGAGGCTTGACCTGCAACTGGTCCACGACGTCGAGCACGCCGTACACCCGGTGCGCCGCCTCGCGCGCGGCGATCTTCTTGACGAAGGCGTCGACGTTGCCGGTGAGCGTGACGATGCCCTCGTGAACCTGCACCCCAACGTCCGTCTCGTCCACGCGCGCGTCCCACTTGAGTTCGTTCAGCACGTCCTTGTGAATCTGCGAGTCCGATTTGGCGATGATGACGGTCATGGCGATTCTCCTTTGCGGTCTTGCCGCCGCGGCGACGGCCGCGGCGAGTTCGCTTCGAGTTCCCGTCACGATGTATACCGCCGAGCGGGCCCCGCATCACTGGGGAATGCACCTTGATTCGCCTGGCCAGCGCGCGGCACCATCGCGCGCACAACGAACGGCGCGCCAGGGTCTTGCCGTCGCGAGCCCGCCTGATTGACGCCAAAGCAGTCCTGCTTGTTCCGCTTTCGGCGCCCCGCATCGCCGCGCGTCGCAAGCGCGGCGGTCGATTCACTCGCCGTAGAAGCGCCAGTTGGGCTGGTAGTCCGCGCTGAGCGGAACATCGGCGAGGCGGGCGCGGATCATCTCGACGGGAATGCGGTTCATTCTGAGAATTGCATCGTGAAACTCGCGACTCGTCATCGTTCCGCTCTGCACAAGTTCGCGGTGCAGGGCGCGGAACTGGAGGCCGCCGAGCATGTACGCGCACTGGTAGAGCGGGCTGTAGAGTCCGCCGACGCTGCGCCGCACCTCGGCCGTCGCGTTCTCGCGCTCGTGCCCCACGCGGTCCACCAGGAAGTCGATGCACTCCTGCGGCGTCATGCGCTCGAGGTGGAAACTCAGCGAGAAGATGATCCGGGCGCAGCGATGGCTGCGCCAGAAGAGCATGCCGATGCGGTCCTCCGGCGAGCGCTGGAAGTCCAGGTCCCAAAGGAGCATCTCCCAGTAGAGCGCCCAGCCCTCGGTCCAGAAAGGCGTGCCGAAGACCGACCGGTGCGTAGCATGCCGCGCCGTCATGTACCCCTGCAGGTGATGGCCCGGAATGAGTTCGTGGTGCACCGTCGCGCGGGCGAAGTGGCGGTTGTTGCCGCGCAGGCTCATCATCTTCTGCTCGTGCGTCATCGTGCTGGTGGGAAACGCCACGCTGATGACCTCGCCGCCGGTGAAGAAGGGCGTGATGAGTTGACGCTGCGGCGACATCATCTCGATGCGCCACAGGTCCTTGCAGAACTGGTCGATCGTCACGAGATCGCGCGCCTCGAGAAAGTCGATCGCCTCGACCGCCAGTTCGCGGATCAGTTCCGGCTGCCCGCCGGGTTCGACGTGCAGCGTCTTGACGTGCTCGAGCGCGGCGTGCCAGTCGTCGCCGAAGCCGAGGTCGCGGCTGGCCTTGAGCATCTCCGCCTCGCACCAGGCGAACTCCCGGTTGGCGATCTCGATGAGTTCCTCCGGGCTGTAAGGGACCATCTCCATCGCGAGGTCGCTGAGCAGCGCTTCGCGTCCGATGGGGTCGCCGACGATCGCGGTCTCGTCGCCGGGCGTGATGCCGACGACGCGTTGGCGGAGAAACGACGCATAGTCGTTCAGCGCCTTGTCGGCGGCTTTCCAGGGTTCCTCGAGCCACCAGGTGAAGGTCGGGTCGTAGCCGTTGTAGAAGCCGTGCCACTCGCGGAGCGTGCGGCGAAGATCGTCCACCGTGCCGGCGGCGCGGTTGGCGACCGTCTTCTTGGCGACGATCCGGTCCGGCGCCGCGGGCCCAGCCGGACTCTCCGCCGGCGGCTCGTCGGACTCCGGCTCAGCCGCGACCGGCTCAGCCGCTTGCCCCTCTCCGGCCTGATTCTCATCCGCGGAGGTTCGAGGGTCGCGCAGCCCCGCCTCCACGGCGCGGCGCGTCTCGTCGATCTGCCCGACGAGATCGGTCAGCGCCGCCGCCGCTGCCGCTGCATCGACGCGCTCCTTGGCCAGCCGCCGCTCATCGAGCCGGAGAATCACCTCGGCAAAGGGAAGGAGCGGTGCCATCTCGGCCTGAGACGTGCGATCGATGCCGATCTGCCGCAACTCGTAGTCGAGGTGGTTTCGCATCAGGATGTAATCGATGCGCCCCTCCTGCGAGAGCGAGTCGAACTCGACTTCCTCCAGCCGCCGCTTCCACTCATTCAGGAATCGCTCGCGCTGCGCGGCGCGGGTCGGCGAGATATCGGCGTATCCCCTGCGTCGCATCGCTCCCCGGTCCGTCGAGTAGCGCTCGATGAACGGGGCGAGTTCGCTCGCGGCGGGCGCGACGAGGTCCGACATGGGCGGCGCTTGGTACCGCGCCGCCTCGGCCGGCGCCGACCCGCGCGAACTCACTTGCGCCTGCGAGGCCGGCGCGACCGGCGGCGCGAACAGGAAGACCGTCAGCACGGCCGTGGAGAACCGGCGGGACATGGCATGATTCAGCATTCGCGCTCCTCTGAAGAGACCGGCGCCCGGTCGGCCACATCCTATCGGCCCTGAGCGTCCGCGACGAAGCCGCCCGCGGGTCGGCATCGCACCCTCGACGAGACGACTGCCTGCGCGGGAAGCGTCATTATCGGAATCGGGCGACTTTGCCTCATTCGCCCAGACCTTGGCACGCGCCATCCAATCGTGCAAACCGCCGGAACACGCGGGAGCGGACCGCGGCGCTGGACGATCTGACTCCGGAGGATTCTCCGTCGGAGCCAGCCATGCTGTTGTGCGGACTACGAGATCTGCGCCCGGGAATGATCGTCGGGATTCCCGTGATGCGCGTCGGGGCGGAGGCGGGTGAGTTCCTGCCCGCGGGGACGATCCTCGAGGAGGGTCACCTCGGGGAGATGAAGGACGCCGGCATCGCCTCGGCGTGGATCAACCATCCCGCCACGGCCGATCTCGACGAGGCGCCGCTCTGGGGGCTCGACCAGACGCTCCACGACCTGGCGCACCGCCTGCACGGCGACTTCGCCGAGCCCTTTAACCCGCGCATGACCGCGACGCAGGCGCTGGACATCCGGGCCGAGATCATCAGCCTTGTCTGCGAGATCGTCAGTCAGCGGCGCTTCGTGCGCCCCGTCGGGCGGCGCCTCGAGCCGAGGTACCGCGTCTTCGAGCATTCGCTCAACGTCGCGGTCCTGAGCCTGTTCATCGGCATGGAACTCGAGGCGTACATCGTGCGCGAACGGCCGCGGCTGACGGCCTCCGAGGCGCGCGACATGGTTTCGCTCGCCTTCGGCGCGGCGTTTCACGATTTGGGCAAGGCGGGTCTGCCGCCGTGCGTGCAGGCGCACCACAGCGTCTACGAGGTGATTCGCGGCGCCATTCAACCTGCGCAATATGAAGAGCACACGGCGCTGGGCTACGACGTGCTTCGCGACACGGGCATCGCCGCCTCCGCCCGCCAGGTCGTGATGAACCATCATCAGCGCTTCGACGGCTCCGGCTGGCCGAACATGGCCCCGCTGACCAACGGCCGGCACCGCGGGCCGCAGGCGGGGCACGACATTCACATCTTCAGCCGCATCGTCTCCGTCGCGGACGCGCTCGATGCGCTCATGATGGATGAGCAGGGTCGACCGCGCCCCGTCGTCGCGGCCATGCGCGACCTCGCCGACGAGCGCCTCGAGCCGTGGTTCGATCCCGTCGTGCGCGAGATCGCCCTGCGCCGCCTGCCGGTCTTCCCGATCGGCTCGCTGGTGCGGACGTCCGACGGCCGCTACGGCGCGGTGGTTCGGCGCAACAGCCTCCAGCCCTGCCGCCCCGCCATCCGGATGCTCGACATGGACTGCCGCCACTGGGACATCCACCCGATGGCCGACCGCTGCGAGACCGTGGACCTCGCCTATCGCCTGGACCTGCACGTGGTGCGCTGCGCCGGCGAGCACGTCGAGCACTACCTCTTCGACCTTCCCTCCGCGAGCCCCAAGCAGCGCGGAAGCGACGCCGATTCGCGCATCGGGGTTCACATCCCGCAGACGGCGTGAGGACCGGTGGCGACTCAACCACGCTCGCGCGTGGGGCTGGTCGGCCACCGTGTGCTATCGAACGCGCCGCAACCAGGCCGAAGCGCCAGCGAGGACGCGAGGAGCAAAGCGACGAGAATTCTCGAGAAACCATCGGCCGCGCTCGCGCGTGGGGCCGGGCCGTCCGCCCCGCGCCCGCCTACCCGATGCGCTCGACGACGAAGGCGGCGTTCTGCTCGGCTCGCAGTCGCGCGGTTGACATGCCGATGGCCGCGTCGGACTCGTCGATGGCGATCCACCGGCGTCCGGACCGCTGCGCGGCGACGGCAGTCGTGGCGCTGCCGCAGCAGGGATCGAGCGCCATGCCGCCCGGCGGGCAGAGCGATTCGATGAGCACCTCAAGCAAACGCAGCGGCTTCTGCGTGGGGTAGCCGCAGCGCTCGCCGTCCGTCGCGGCGAGGGCGGGAATGTCGAGAACCGACTCGAGCGGCTTGCCGCCCTTGAGGTTATAGCGCTTGCCGTAACTCATCATGAACCGCCCGCCTTCATCCTCGTGGCAGTACTTGCGCTGCTGGGCCTCAGTGAGCGGGCCGCGCTGGCGGTCAAAAAAGTAACGAGGCGACCGGGCGTAAAGCAGAATCGTGTCGTGCTTGCGCAGAAAGTGGCGCGAGGCGGTCGCGTTGCCCAGGCCGTACTTCCAGATCAGTTCGTTGATGAACCGCTCCGGGCCGAAGTGCTCGTCAAGCAGGCAGCGCGCATGGGCCGAAGCCCGGTGATCGACGTGAATGGCGATGGAGCCGGTCTCCTTCAGCGCCGCGCACGAGAGGGCGATGAGATCGTCGAGGAAGTCGAGATACTCCGGCGTGCTCCATCGATCCTCGTAGGCGATGGGCGCGCCGCCTCGACGCGCGCGGCCGCGGCCGGCCGGCGCCAGGCGATGCGCCCGCTCCGTGCGAAAGGGGGGATCGGCGTAGATGAAGTCGACCGATTGCGGCTCGATCAGCCCGAGCGCGCGGCGAAAGTCGGCGTGCATCAGGCGGCCGCGCTCCGTCGTCGATCCGACCGTTTCAACGACTTCTCGGGACCGCACGGGCAGGCGCCGGGCCCGGCGGCGCCGCCCGTCTTCGACCTTCCCCGGCCAGAGGAGTTGAACGACCGGCGGCGTTCCGTTCCCGCCCGCCTCGGGCGCACCTTCCGCGGCCTGTTTCGAGGGGCGGGGCGGCGATTCGGCGCGTCGGGCAGCCCTGGGCATGCCCAATCATAACGGCCGGAACGTCTTGACGGCGGGGCGGATCGCGCCGATACTTGCCTTCCCGCGTCGCCTGACGACGCACGGGCTTGTAGCTCAGTTGGTCAGAGCGCACCGCTGATAACGGTGAGGTCGGAGGTTCGAATCCTCCCAGGCCCATTGAACCGGCGATCCGAGCGGCCGGCCGTCGCCGACATTCCGGAACCGCCGGGCGAGCGGAATCGAACCGTCTACGCCATGCGCACGCTGCTGGTGTTTCGACACGCCAAGTCGAGTCACGCGGACGAGTCGCTCCCCGACCACGATCGGCCGCTCACCGATCGCGGGCGGCGCGAGGCGCCGCACATAGGGATGCACCTGCTCGAGCGCGACCTCGATGAACCGCAGTGATGGCGCGGTCACCCCGGACGACTGTCGCGCAGCGCGGATGGGATTGAGGGTGAATCCCCATTGATCCTCGACGATTCGCCGTGCATCATCTCTTTGGATCGAGGAGTCTTCGCGACCGACGGCAGGCGGGACGGCACGCTCCGCGCCGCCGATCGAAGCGGTGCGATCCAAGACACAGAATCGAGGTGGAAGATGAAACGCACGGCAGTTTCTGCGGCGGTGGTGGCGCTGTCGCTCGGCACCGGGGCAACCGGACTGGGGCAGGTCACCAACTACGCCTCCGGACTCGTGCCCAACTGGGACCAGCCTCACCACTATCCGGATCCGATCGGCTTTGACGCCACCGGACCGGGGCCGTGGTTCCCCGGCGCTCCCTTCAGCGCGTGGTGCGCCCCGACCTCCACGGCCATGCTCATGGGTTACTGGGAGGACTACCACGGGCGCGTGATGCTCGGCGACGGCTCCCCCGACGGCCTTCAGTGCATGCCCGGCGGCTACGGCGGCCCGCTCTGGGGCGCGGGTCCGGCCTGGCACGACTACTGCGCCGACGGGTTCGCCGGCTCGCCCAACCCTCACCCGCTGCGCGGCGCCCGTCAGGTCAACGACCTCGGCTGGTACATGGACACCAATGACATCGGCGATCCGGGATTGCCCAACGGGCCGCACGTCGGAACGCAGATCCTCGACTCGATCATCGGCACGATCAACTTCGTCGCCGCCAACCCTCTGCCGCAGACGTTCCAGATCGTTATCTGGGGCGTCCATCCGATGTTCGGCGGCGTCCCGATGCAGGTCCTTGCCGACATGTGCAAGGGCGAGATCGACGGCAATCGACCCGTCGTCGCCCACTTCCTCCACTGGGCCGTCATCGGCCCGCCCGGCCCGGGCGAGGGCGTCGGCAATGAAGTGTCCGAGTCGCAGTTCGGCTTCTCCGACTACGTCTGGGGTTCGCCGAATCCGAACGGACCCTACGGCGAGCAGTACAACATGCGCGACGATCCGGAAGGTCTCGGACACGCCGTCACCGTCGTCGGCTACACGGCCGTCGGCCAGGTGGTCACGCACCTGATCGTCCATGACAACTGGTCCGGCACGGTGCGCAACGTGCGCGTGCCGGTTCAAGGCTCGCCGCTTGTCGCCATCACGACCGTCACGACCGTCGGGTTCAACCTCTCGACGAGCGTCCTGACGGCCGGCCAGAACGCGACCTTCGCCGTCTCGGGAGGCAATCCAAACGCCCAGACCGGTCTCGTCTACAGCACGGTCGGGCTGGGCATCACCCAGTTGCCGATCTACGGCGTGACGCTCAACCTGCGCAATCCCCTGCAGGCCGGCTCGACGAAGCGCGCCGACGTGAACGGCCGCGTGACGTGGATGCTGCCCATTCCCGCCAACGCGCGGGGCCGGGTCATCCACTTCCAGGCGCTCCAGATCGGCCAGGTGACCAATGTGATCAAGCGGACGGTTCAGTAGACGGCCGCTGCGGTTCTCATGCGGTTTGAGATGATGTTCCCGGCGCGGCGCAGAAGGCGCCAAACGCGCTTCTTCGCCGCGCCCTCCTTGCTCCGACGGGTTGGCTTCATCGCGGGCTGGATGGTCAGCGCGGCGCGCCCTCGATCTTTGCCGCCGCCGGGCGATTGAGATCGAGCAGCGAGCGGAACGCGCCTTCGACGAGCAGTTCATCGCCCGCCCCCAGGCGCGTCTCCGGGCCGGGAAAGAGCCGCGAGCCGTCGGCGGTCTTGCGGCGGACGACTCCGACGCCGTACTCCGTCATGACTTCGCCGACGGTGCGGCCGCACATCGGCCCACCCTCGCACACGCACCAGTTCTTCATGACGACCAGTTCGTCATCGACGGCGAAACTGTACGCGATCGATTTGTCCACCGCGGCCATCGTAAAGGAGGGCGCCGAGATCGCGGACTGCGACATCGCGTGATGCAGGTCAAACGCCTTCCCCACCTTGTCGGCGATGTTCTGATCGAACATGCGCAGGACGACGGGAATCTCGGGCACGATGCGGCGGGCGTCGAGGGCGATTTCCAGGTTGGCGAGATCATCGTCGGTGGCGAGGATGATGCTCTTGGCGCGGCGGATGTTCGCCTCCTCCAGCAGCGCCTCGCGCCGCGCGTCGCCGATGAACAGCGGCGAGCCGTCCCGCCGCACGTCGTCAAGGAACTGGTTGCCGGCGTCGCGCTCGAAGACGACCACCGCTTCGCCGAGTTGCCGGAGGAGTTTGAAGATGCGAAAGCCCAGCCGGCCGAGGCCGACCAGCACGACGTGGTCGTTCATCGAAGTCGCCATGGTTCTGCACCAACTCCGTTCGCACCGCCTCCGGTCGCGCAGCATCAGCGAGAAGTCAACGATCCCCTCGATGATGATGGTCAGCCCGAGCACCGGCATGAGGAAGAACAGGGGACGGATCGCCCACGACTCGGGGAACTCCTCCGGCGGCTCGCCGAAAACCAGGCTCCACGAGTAGTACACCGACTCCCACATCGAGAGCCGCTCCGGAAAGTGAAAGACGCGGAACACCAGCGCCCCGGTCGCCACGATCAGCACCATGAGAAGCAGCCTCAGGCGGAAGTGCGCCAGCGCCGTGCGCGCAAAGCACCACTCCCGCCACCAGCGCGATCCGACGAAGCGGCGACGGTCGCCGCGAACGTCCACGCGCAGTTGTTCGAAGCCACGTCCGGGCATGAACCCGCCTTCCGCTGGAACGCGGCTATTCAAGGCTTCTCCCGACCGCGGGTCATCCGCCCCCGGCGGGTGCGTGGCGTCCGGCCGCCGGGCTTCTTAGCATCCTGGTGCCACGCATCGCCCTCCGCGGAAAGCGTTCTCCCCCGGGCCCGACCCGAAAGGAAGATCATGAGCCCCGCCGCATTCATCCGTCGTATCGCCGCCGCCTCGATGTTGGTCCTGCACTCGGCGGCGGTGGCGCTCCCCCCGCTGCCCGACGACTTCATCAACGACGAAGTCGTTTTCCTCGGCGCGTTCGATCTGGTGCTCGCCAATCCCGGAGCGGTGGACGCGACGGGGCGCGGCGTCATCGAGCACCTGCCGGAGTTCGGCGACGTCATCGCGCGCATTCGCGGCGACCACGAGGCGTTCGTGAAGGCCGGCGCCCGGTGCGTCGTCATCGCCGGAGCCGACGCCGCCACCGACGACCTCTACGCCTTCCTGCCCGTCGCGGGCGTCTTCCTCGATGCGGCCAACTGTGATGAGGCGGCGCTCTCCGACATCATCCGCAAACACTCGGCCGAGATCGTCGGCGAGCCGATCCTCGAACGCCACGCCGACTGGATGCTCGTCTACAAGTCCGACCGCCGTCGACTCACCCACCGCGATGAGAAGGACCCGCTGCCCGAGATTCCAACGGTCGATCCCGAGCGGGCCGAGCGCTTCCGCACGGCCTGGGCGGCGCTCGAAGGCCGATCGATCGGCATCGTGATGATCCCGACGGCCGACATGCACCGCGAAGCGCGCGAGGAGTTCGGGCAGATCGGCGCCAACCAGGATTCACCCGCGGCCATCCCCTATCTGCTGGCGGGCGCGCTGGCGATCCACGGCTGGGTCGACCTCGGGCACAATCCCTCCGTCACCGGAGTCGTCGAACTGCAGGACGCCACGCTCGCGGCAAAACTGGCCGGCATCATCCAGTCGATGCCGCGTCTCTTCGAGGCCGAGATGAGCAGCCGCGGCGAGGAGGAGCAGGCCGAGCCGCTCGAACCCGAGGAGTCCCTCGCCGCGAAAGTGCTCACCGCGATCAACTGCGTGCAGGCGGGGAGCAAAGTAACCGTCTCGATCGGGCAGGCGAAACTCCGCCCCATTCTCGACGCCGCCGGCCCGATTCTCGCGATGCAGAAGCAGCGGGCGCAGGACGCGATGATGGCTTCGCGCTCCCGGCAACTCGCCGTCTCCCTCATCATGTACGCCAACGATCACGACGACCAGTGGCCCGACACGCTCGATGAAGTGGTCAAGGCCGGCTACCTGACGCGCGAGCAACTCGACGACTATCTGACCCATCCGACGACCGGCGAGAAGAACGCCTTTCGATACGTCAAGCCGGACGGCTCGTGGCGGGACCAGCCGGCGACGACGGCGGTCCTCTACGAACTCCGCAACGGCGCGATCGAACCGGGGGGCTGGGTGTGCTACGCCGACGGTCACGTGCAGAAGGGTCAGCCCTGAAGCGCCGCGCCGACCATCGCCGCGCCACGCCGCCGCCGCTCGCCAAGCCGGGCGAAGGCGAGGCCCCGCGGCGCCGCGAGCCGCGCGGACCGCGCAAGCCGCCCCTGCGCCTGGCGACCACCACGCTCTGGGAGTACCCCAGCCAGCACTACGACTCGCCCAACGTCGGCCCGATGCAGGGAGACAAGGAGTACGTCGGCGCCACGCCCGCGTGGGTCATCTGGCAACTCCTCCAGCGCTACACCCGTCCCGGCGACGTGATCCTCGACCCGATGTGCGGCAGCGGAACGACACTGGATGTCGCGCGCGATCTCGGCCGCACTGGCGTCGGCTTCGACCTCGCGCCGAGACGTGATGACATCCAGCGGGCCGATGCGCGCCGCCTGCCGCTCCAGGATCACAGCGTGGATTTCGTCTTCATCGATCCCCCCTACTCGACGCACATCGACTATTCAGACGATCCGAAGTGCATCGGCCGACTCGACGCGGGCGGCCCCGACGGCGGCAAGACGTACTACGACGCGATGAGGCAGGTGATCGACGAGTCCTTCCGCGTCCTGCGCAACCGCCGCTACCTCGCGCTCTACGTGAGCGACTCGTGGCGCAAGAAGAAGGGCGGGCCCAAGGGCAGCGGCGCGGGCCTCTTCATGCCCATTGGCTTTGAACTCTTCAGCCTTCTGCGCCGCCGGCTCCAGCCCGTCGACATCATCGCCGTGGTGCGACACAACCGCAAACTCAAGCGCGGCAACTGGCACAAGGCGGCGGAGGAAGAGAACTTCTTCCTTCGCGGCTTCAACTACCTCTTCATCATGAAGAAGGTCGCCGACGCGGCCCCTCACGCGCCGACGGCGCGGCGATAGGACCAGATGCCCCCGCCCAGCGCCGCCTCAAATCGGCGCGGCTCAAGCCCGTCGGGCGTCAGCACGTGCGTGCTGTCCCAGATGGTCAGCGAGAGCGGGCGGCCTCCGGCGAGGCGGAAGTTCTCGCGCGCCTCGGGTCCGCTTCGCGCGCCCTTCGCGCCGCCGCGCGCATGGCTGTAGTCGTGGTTCTGGTGGATCGCCGTCACGCACGCCGTCGCGTCGATCACGGGGACGCGCAGTTGCCGGGCCCGGTGAATGAGCCAGTTGTCCCACGAGAAGCGGCCGATGGCGAAGGGCGGAATCCGCCCCCACAGGTCGCGATGGTAAACAAAGTAGTCGATGCCCGTCGGACGGTGCAGCACGCCGCGCTGCGCCGCCTCCGCGCGCAGCCGAGCCTCCCAGCCGGGCGTGAACTCGATGGCTTCGCGCACATCGAGGTCCGTGCGCTGGCCGACCATGAGCAGCCGCTTCTTGGCGCGGATCGCGCGCGCCGCCGCCTGTGCGAAGTCGCTCATCAGAATGATGTCGGCGTTGACGTAGCACAGGTGCGAAGTGGAAGCGCCCTGTCGCGCCTGCTCGAAGAGGTCATTGAGCCGGGGCGTGCCGTACTCGTTGCGCGCGACCTGCGGCCGGTGCTCGATGCCGAACTCACGGGCCCTGTCGCCGGTCCCCTCATCATCGCCGAAGAGCACCACGCGCACGCCGGGCAGCAGGGTCCACGACGCAATCGCATTGCGCTGGATCAGACCGATGTGACCGGCAAATGGCTTGGGAATGGTGAAGAGTGTGAGCATCGTTCATGCCGCATGTGAAGATCGATCCACGCCCACGATGAGCGAGTCTTCGAGCGAATCGTGGGGTGCCTTTCCGCGTCCCCTCCCCCCGATCACCGTCTCGCGCAGCGCCTCCCCGCGCATCCCCCACTGCTCATCGTTGAAGATCATCGGCGCTCTCGTGCGGCGCATCTCCAGCGCCCACCGGTGAAACTCGGTGTGGCTCAACTGGGGAATCCCCGCGGCCGCGAGCCTCGCATCGAGCGCCGCCTGCCCCTCGGGAGTGAAGCCCGAGCCCGTGCCGTGCTCGATGTGGAACATGCTCAGCGGATCGCGCCAGATGCGCTCGCGCGCGCCCGCGAAGTGTGCCGCGGTGCAGAGGACCGAGTCGAGATGCATCGAGTACATCTCCATTTCCGGATAGCCGCGGACGCGCTCCCACATCAACCGGTGCATGAGGGTGAAATCGCCGCACGCGTTGAGGTGGAGGCGCTTTCGCGTCACGACCGGCACGAGGCCGGCCTCCTGAAGCGCCTCGAGCAGGCGGACGCCCCACGTCGGTTCCCAGTAGATGCGGTGAAACCGTCCGGTGCGCAGATCGCGCGTCCCGTCGCGCCCTTCGAGGCGAATGCAGTGCGATCGGCACCACGCGAGTCGCTCATCAACGCTCGCGTCGATAGGCACGTCGGGCTGCACGTCCCATCGGTCCAGCCGATACATCCGATCCGGCCGAAGTCGCTGCCGCGCGAGGTGCGCAATGAGTTCGTTCGAGAAAAGAATGTCGATGTTGGTTGCGAGGATGAACGTCCCGCGGGCGCGGCGGATGCCCACGTTCTTGCCGATCATCTGAAAGAGCGGCAGCCGATCGGCGTGCTTGAGGCGGCCGTGCACGACCGGCGGCACTTCGATGATCCGCACGTCAATACATCCGCCCGCGCGCGACCAGTCGAGCGCTTCCGCCAGTCGCGCCCGATCATCCGGCGGATTCCATTCGACAAGCACGAGTTCAGCCGGCAGGCAATAGCGATGGCACTGCTCGATCAGGCCGTCGATGAACAGTTGCATGCGGCGCAGGAGGTCGCCGCCGTGGTTGTCGTTGCGAGCGGTGGCGACGATGGAGAGATACGGACTCGAAGGGGATGGAACAGTCATCGGCCCATCTCCGCCTCGTTCAGCGCCCGGTCATTCCGCACGCCCAGCAGCAGCCAGGACGGCTCAATCCAGAACCAGTCGCGGCAGCAGCGATCGATCGCCGGCGCGAGTTCGCTCATCGCCTCGACGACGCCGCGGATCGAGGGGCACAGTTCCTGCGCTTTCACATCCGGGCAGTAATCGTGCCAGAGGATCAGCCCGCCGCTTCGCACGAGCCGCAGCGCGTTGAGCGTGTCGCTGCGCACCACATCGGCCGCGTGCCCGCCGTCGATCAGGGCGCTGTCAAAGAAGCCGGCGGGAAAGTTGGAGCCGTCCCACGCGCGGCTGTCGCAATAGATCTGGCAGAGGCGGTGTCCAAGGCCCGCTTCGTGAACGAGGCGGCCGATGGCGCCGAGCGCATCGGTGCGGACGACGGTCCGGCCGTTGCGCGCGGTGCGGGTGATGAGGGAGGGGGATGCGGGAGGGCATCCCACGATTCGCGGAGCCTCATCGCCGACGCACGCCACGATTCGCTCGAAGTCTCGCCCATCGTGGATGTGGGCGGGTTCCGGTGCTTCAAACTCATCGAGCCAGGCGTCGTATGCCCAGCGGCCCTGCGCATCAGCCTCGCCCTCGCGCAGGTTGATCGTCCAGACCGTCGCATCACACGATTCGAGACAGTCCAGCGCGCCGCGTCCTTGCCACGTGCCGAACTCGAGGTGCCGCCGCGGGCGGGCGCAGCGCCAGAGGTAGCGCAGAATCGGGGAGTCGTTCTCCTCCATGCGCCATTCATGCAGCGGGCGCGAGCAATCCAACGAGGGCGGGATGAACGCTTCGGAAAATCCCAGGCGCTCGTGCAGACGCGCGGCGGAATGCGAAGGCGCAAGCGGTCTCGGATTCGAGCGACGTTCGTTCGCGATCCGCGCTTCGCTTTGAAGATCAGCATGACTCACTCTGTGCGCCCTCAGTGCTCTCTGTGCTTCTGTGGTTCGCCTTCACGCGCGGCGCACAAGGTCAAACCAGTTGAAGTCGTCGTTGTGAAAGTTGAAGTGGAGCACGACGTCGAATCGCGCCGGCGCCAGCGCCGCCCGCAACTTCTCGAGGTCATACCACTCGACCCAAGGTGTTCCCTCGCCATCCGTCTTCTCACCCCACTTCTCAAAGGGCAAGCGTCCCTCGCGCTCCCAGCGCTGCCTCGGGTACGCCAGTTCGATCCAGCGCCCGCCAACGGGCAAGTGATCGAGCAGCGCCTGCACCTCCGCCCGCACAAAGTCAAAGGGAGCGTTGATGAGCGATCCCTGGCACCAGATCACGTCGTAATCGCGCCGCAGCGCTTTGAGCGAATCAAGGTCTTCCATCAGGAAGGACGCGGCGCTTTGCAGGCCCAGCAGCCGCGCGAGGCGCTTCGTGTGCGCGACGTTCGAGGGCACGATGTCCAGCAGCGTCACCTCGGCCCCGTGCCTGGCGAAGGTCAGGGCGTCGATGCCCATGCCGGCTCCGACGTCAAGCACGCGCTTGCCGCGCAATGCATCTCTGTAGAGGTCGTGGTACCAGCCGCGCACGGTGTAGTTCTCGCCGGTCGTGCTCTGCCGCACCTGCTCCTCCCAGAAGCGCACGACCTGTGCATCGGTCATCGACGCGAGATCGGCGGTGCTCACGCGGCCATCCGCGGCCGCGGGGACGGTCTGCCACTTCTGTCGCAGGGCTTCAAGCGACTCGCGATCGCTCAGACTCCAGCGATGCGGCGCTATCGCAATCGACTCTTTAACGCCCGGCTCTGCTCTGGTGATCATGTCTTCAGCCTCCGTGCTGATCTGGTTCAGGCGCTCTGGCGCAGTTCGACGGGCGTCGTGCCGTAGGTCGCGCGGCTGCGGGCCGCCTCGACGATCGCCTCCACCGCGCGATCGTTCTCACCCGGCTGCGGCGCTTCACTCTGCGGCGGACTGATGCACCCCCACGCGGCGCGCGAAGGCGAGCGCGCGATCTCGACGTACGCCAGCCGCTCCATCTGCTTGAAGAGTTGCCGGAACCGCTCCTCGGGCACATCGGCGTAGACGCGGCAGTTGTTCACCTCGCCGATGCGCCGCCACTCCTGCGGATCGTCCGTGTTGATTACGCCCTCGGCCCGGAGTTTGTCGTAGTCCGGGCTGCCCGGCAGCGGCACGTACCAGTTCACGCCGATGCTCGGCGGCTGGGTGCGGCGGAGAAACTCGAACGACGCCTCAATGTCCTCCTCCCGCTCGCCCGGATAGCCCAGGAGCATGCTCGCGTGATACGGGAAGTGCAGCCGGTTGTGCAACTCCGCCGCCTCGTAGTTCGCCTCGACGGGGCACTTCTTAACCATCAGGTCGAGCACGCGCTGACTGCCCGACTCAAAGCCGTAGAAGAGGTATCGGCACCCCGCGCGCCACATGAGTTTGAGCGATTCCTCACTCACCTGGTTGGGCCGGATGTTGGCGTACCACTCGACGCGCGTGTGCGTGCCGCGCCGCAGCATCAGTTCGCACATCTCGCGGATGAGTTTGCGGTTGTTGCCGATCGTGCTGTCGGTGAAGTAGACGGCGGAGTTGCCGAACTGCCGGTGCATGTACTCCATCTGCTCGACGAGGTACTCGGCGCTGTAGAATCGCACGGCCGACAAGGCGTTGTAGGCGCAGAAAGCGCACTTGTAGACGCAGCCGCGGCCCATGATCATGTCCAGGCTGCTCGTCTTGCGGATGCTCATGCGCGCATACGTCGGATGGGCGTAGAAGCGGTAGTCGCACAGCGACCAGTCGGGGAAGGGCAGCGAGTCGAGCGGTTTGACCTCATCGCCGGTCGAGGGCATGAGCGAAGTGCGCCCGACGACGCCGCGCACCGTGATCGGCTTCACCCCGTCGGCGAGTTCGACGATGCCGAGGTCCGCTTCACCCTTGAAGGAATAGTCGAAGCCGAGTTCCTCGATGGTCTTGTGCGGCTCGGTGGAGGCGTGAATGCCGCCGGCGATGAAGAGCGGCTTGAGGCCGATCTCCGCGCACGCCGCTCGCGCCGCCGCGACCGCCCGCTGCACTTCGAAGTAGTGAATGGAGAAGAATCCGAAGCCGATGATCTCGGGCTTGAAGTCGTGGATCTGCTCGCGCAGCGACGCCAGACACGCCTCGACCTCGCCGCGCATCACGACGAGATCGCGGATCATGTCCACGATGCGCACCTCATGGCCGTGCGTGCGCAGTTGCGTGGCGAGGAGCAGCAGCGAGTAGGGCCCGTTGCGCCACTGCCGCGAGAGGTCGTGCTCGCGCACGCCTTCGTCGTGGAAGTTCCAAGGCTGAACGAGCAGGACGCGAGTCATGGTTCCTCCGGGGAGCGGGCGCAGCGCAAGCGCGGCCCAGTGGGCATCCGGAGTGCATTATCGGATCACGCGGCCTGCGACCTGAACAATCCCGAATCCGAATCCACCGGCGGCGACGCTCCCTCGGCGAGCAGGCGCGGCCGCCAGAGGGTCAGAACCGGCGCATCAAAGACGATCGCGCACTCCCGCGCCCGCCTCTCAACCTGCGCCGGATTGACGTTGGCGAGGACGACGCCGTCCGGCTCCAGCGCCGCCGCCGCCCGGCCGGCGACGATCGGCACGCCGCGATACGAGGCGCCCGCATACGCCGGATGATCGTCCGCCACCGCGAGCACGCGCACTGAAGCGGCTTGGCACGCTGACCACGTCGCGTGGATGTTCTTGCCGAAGTCGGCGATGACTACGCGCCGCAGGTGTTGACTCCGCGCCCAGGCGGCGACCTCCCGCGCCTGCGCCTCATATCCGAAGACCGACTCGAAGGCGGCAGGCGTGAGGGGCCGCCGAGGTGCGAATCGCTCGCGGCACCACGCCGCCCGCGCCCCCGCCCGGCCGAGCAGCGCCGCCGCGCCGCAGCCCGCGTGCCGCGCGAGCAGCGCATAGCGCTTCGCCCAGTCGCCCCGCACCGGACGGCGCAGCGATCGCGGCAGATACCGGTCCGCCACGACGAGGTTGTTGCGCATGTCCAGGCGGTGGATGAGCGCGGACGGCCGGTTTCCATCCACCTTCTCGTGCCGGTAAAGCAGATCCTCGAAGCGCTCGACGGTGTATCCCGCGTTCCACATTCGGAAACTCAGGTCGTACTCCTCGGCCTGACGGAAGAAGTCCGCCGGCAAGCCCCCCACTTCGTCAATCACCGACTTGCGCAGGACCACGGCCCCGTTGGCGATGACGCCCGGCAGGGCGCTGGCCTCGAGCCGCCCGTCGGGCAACTCGATACGACCCACCACCGCGGCGCATTTCGCATTCGCGTCAAGGTGCGCCAGTGAGCGAGCGGCCGCGTCGTCGATCGGGTAACTGTCATCGTCAACGAGCAGGAGATACTCACCCTGCGCCACCGCGAAGGCGCGATTGCGGGCGCTCACGCCTTCGTTGCGCGGCCTGGCGATGAGGCGGATGTCGAGGTCATCGCGCTTCGCCGCCTCGCGCGTGCCGTCCGTCGAGCCGTTGTCAACGACGAGGACCTCCATCGAGTCGTGCGGAAGCGAGGGGTTCTCCGCGAGACGATCCAGCGTAGACGCGAGCGCCTGCCGGCGGTTGCACGTCACGATGACGACACTCAGGCGCATCGGCTCACTCCATCCGCGGGCGCCGGGCACGGCGCCTCACTGTCGATTTCACTCCGGATCAGGTCGGTCATGCGGGCGAGCACGCGGCGAAGCCCCGCCTCGTAGGTGAAGTGCTCCTCGACGAATCGCCGCTGGGCAAAGGTGATCTCGCGCCGCCGCGCCTCGTCGCCGCTGAACGCTTCGAGCAGCCGCCCAAGCGTCGCCTCATCGTCAAAGCGCACATCCGCAAGGAACGCCGGCCGTTCATAGACGAAATTTCGCCCCTCGCGCTGGTGCCGGCGGTAGACGGCCACGGGATCGGCGCCGCGATGATCATCGAACATCTCGCGGCGCTCCAGAATCGCCTCAAACTCCTGCCGCGCCGCGGGGTCAAGCGATCCAAGCGCCTCAGCGAGCGTCGAGACCGCAGGATCGACGCAGCGCTCGATGAATTCGGCCACTTCGCCCGCGAGCGTGTCCATCGGATGGGCGCGGATGAGGAAGAACCCTCCCGCCGCGACGCCGTCGAACCACCGCTGATGCTGGTACATGTAGGGAACGATCTGGAGGTTGATCCGCGCGCTGCGCGTGAGCGCTTCGAGATCGCGGCCGTACTTCACCGGCCCGCGCGCGAACGGGGCGAGATGCGGATGCTGCTCCCATCCCTCGCCGTAGACTCCGAGACTCAGGCCGAGGCGCCCGCAGGCGCTCGCCGCCCACCGCAGCGCCTGCTGGCGATAGAGCGCGTTGTTCACCGTGGCGAAGAGGCGCGCTGCAAGTCGCATCGCAAACGCGCCGTCATCCGTCGGCCGGATGCCGAGGTGATCCATGCTCTGTCTGAGAGTGCCGCTGATCTCGCCGACGGTGAAGATCACCTCGCCGCGCGCGTATCGCGCAACCAGGTCAGCGCCCGCGACCCGGATCAACTCCGCCACGACCGGCTGGCGCGCGTGCTCAGCCGCGACCTGCTCGATGAGCGCTTCGGCCGACGCCGACGCATTGGAGACATAGACCACGTCCGCCGCCTCGACGCGGGGAATCGAATCGAGATCGGGCAGCCGTGTGCACTTGGGCATGTAAAGGCACTGACGCGCGGGGTAGCCGTAGTCATGCTCGTACACCGCCGCCGTGGTCGTGAGCACAAAATCGCGCGGGCCGATCTGGTTGCCCGCCTCGCGACGCGTCAGATTCGGCAGATCATCCTGAATCCAGCACGCGAAAGGCAACTGCGGCGGAAAGAGACCCCGGTGCTCGTGGCGCAGGTGGTCGATCTGCACAACGAGATCAGGCTGGAAGTCGGCAAGGTGACGCAGCAGGTTGCGGCGCGAGTTGCGCTGCCAGTCGCTCGGCTCGATGGGCACTCGCACCGACCAGCCGAGTTGCTCGAACGCGGCCGCGAGGTCGCGCGTCGAGTGTTGCAGCACCGTCGAGAAGCGCGTGGTGAGCAGCAGGACGCGCGGCCCACGCCCACGATGAGGCTCCGCGAGTCGTGGGATGCCTTCACGCCCACGATGAGGCTCTGCGAATCGTGGGGTGAATTGTGCATATCGCTTCTCCACCCGCTCCGCCAGCCGCTTCTCCCCTTCAATGAGCGCGCCAAGCGCCTCGCGCAGCGCGGCATCAATCTCCTCGCCGACCACGCTCAATCTCACCGGGCGCTCGGGGTAGGGCAGGTAGGGATCGCGATCGAGCGCGGCATGAATCTTCGCGGCCCACTGCGGCCCAGCCCACCACTGGAAGCGCCGGTCTGCGATCGGGCCGCCCTCCTCCCACCATTGATGGATCATCATCGCGCCAAGCAGCACCTCCGCGTGCGGCTCGATGATGTGGATGCACTGCTGCTGGCCGAGCTGGAGCGGCGGCGGGTTCGCGGCGAGATGCGAGAGCAGATAGCCGTCGCCCACGCCGCACAGCGCCAGGCACCGCCCGCGGCGGAGGTCATCCTCGAAGGCCGCGAGCGTGGCCCGCAGCGCCTCGGCCGGCTCGCCGCCGGGCGAGAGCACCACCGCCTCGCGCGGCGGAAGCGAGTGGATCAGCGTCGCCTCCCCGCGGCGCGAGAGCGCGGGCCGGCACGTTCCCGATCCGCTCGAAGCGATCAGCCGCTCATACACCTCCCGACGACATCGCTCCAGCGCCGCAAAGTTGCGCGCCAGGCGCCACTGCATCTCGAGGCCGGGGCTTTGCGAACGCACGGGCGCCAGCGCCTCGGCCGCCTCGGCCCAGCGGCGAGCCTCAAGGTGCCGCTGAGCGGTTGCGACAGCACTTGCCGGCCCTTCGCACCCCGCCGCGGGCGAACCAGACACCCTCTCAACACCCGAAGACATTCGCCGCGTTATCGGTCATTCATGTGGACAGGAACGACTTTTTCGAGGGCCGACCCGCGGCGCCGCTCGACCCGCTCGGAACGCTCTTGCGTCTGCATCCGCGAATTCAAGGGGCTTTCCCTCTTGCAACTCCTCAGGTGCGGAGGCATAATTAGCGAATGCCTCGGCCCTCCCCACAGTCGGGACCGGCCTGAAGGCAAGTCGAAAACCCGATTTGTGAGGAGAGAATGTCATGACCATGCAGATCAGGCGTCGCACGCTTGCGGCCAGGCTCGCCTGCGCCATCGGCTTCGTAGCGATTGGGGGGGGGACTTCCGCCCTCGGGCAGACCAGTGAACTCTATCTGACCGACTGGAGCAGCCCCGCGACCTACGTCGTTCAGAACGGCGCCATCGTGCGCCAGTTCAACCGGTCCGCGACCAACGACGGCCCGGGTCTGGTCGTTCAGAGCACCATCAAGTGCATTGGACAGGATGGCGGCGCGACCGGGCGCGAGTATGACCTCAACGGCGGCCCCCTCTCGGGCACCTACCTCAATCCCGCCTACTCGAGCCTCTACGACGGCGCGACCGACGGCACGAACAACTGGAGCGTCGCCCACAACGACTTCGGCACCAACTTCGCCGTCGTCAAGGGCGATGCCGACTGGCAGAACCTCCAGGTGGCCTTCGTCCCCGCCCGGCGAAGCAGCGGCATCACGTACGACGCCAACACCAACACCCTGTGGATCAGCAACAACGTCGGCGGCAGCGACCGCGTCCAGCAGTTCGACTTGAGCGGCAACCTCCTCTTCGAGTTCAACGTCTCCCTGCAGAGCGGCGGCGGCTACGGCATCGCCTGGGATCCCGCCGACGACACCCTCTGGCTCACCGGCGCCTTCGGCACCGCGGGCCACATCTACCAGTACTCCAAGACCGGCACGCTCCTTCAGGACCTCACCATCAGCGGCCTCGGCACGACCATTCTCGGCGCCGAGTTCCAGCACGGCGGCACGGCGCGCCTCAACCTGCGCATCTCCGGCGCCTGCCCCGGCCGCGTCACCGTCTCGTGGTCCAACGCCACGCCGAGCCGGCCCATGGGCATCGCGCTGGCCAACAGCACCGGCAACTTCGTCATCCCCGGCGGCGCCTGCGCCGGCACGCAGACCGGCCTGAGCAACAGCGG